>CAXBKQ010000016.1:0-92163 GCA_963976435.1 uncultured Cryomorphaceae bacterium
ACCCATTTTTTTTCTAAACTTAAAAATGGAAGAACGGAATCTGAACCCATATATGGTGCAACGGTGACACTGTCGAAATCTTGCCAATCCAGAAAAGCCTTGGCATAGCGTTTTGAAGTATTCCCTATATCTCCTCTTTTGGCATCGGCAATTGTGAAAATTTTAGGGTATTCTGAATTTAAATAGTTAATTGTTTTTACCAAACTATTCCAGCCTGCAACGCCATAGGCCTCATAAAATGCAATATTGGGTTTATAGGCTACAGTATAGGGAGCTGTTGCATCAATAATTGCTTTATTAAATTCAAAAATGGGGTCCTCCACTTTTAAAAGGTGACTTGGTATTTTGGTTAAGTCTGTATCCAAGCCTACACACAGCAAGGATTTTTTGGCAATAATTTGATTTTGCAATTCCTCTCTAGTCATAATTCTAAGCTTCTGAACCTTCTTTTAAACGTTCGGCATTTTCGGCCATTTTTAATTCATCAATAAACTTTTGAATATCTCCATTTAGAACATCATTCAAATTATAAACTGTCATATTTATCCTATGGTCCGTAACCCTTCCTTGGGGAAAGTTATAGGTTCTAATTTTTGCTGATCTATCTCCTGTAGATACTAATGATTTTCTTTTACTAGAAATCGCTTCATTGTGCTTGGCCAATTCTTGCTCATATAGCTTTGTTCTAAGCATTACCATAGCCCGTTCACGGTTGGCTAGCTGGGATCTTTCAATTTGGCAAACCACCACTATTCCGGAAGGTTTATGGGTAAGTTGAACTTTAGTTTCTACCTTATTTACATTCTGTCCACCAGCACCTCCAGATCTTGAAGTTTGCATTTCTACATCTGCAGGATTTATTTCTACATCAACATCCTCAGCCTCTGGCAACACGGCAACCGTTGCTGCGGAGGTATGAACTCGTCCTTGGGTTTCCGTATCTGGCACCCTCTGTACACGATGAACCCCTGATTCAAATTTTAGAGTTCCATAAACATTTTCTCCAGTAACCTCTAAAACAACTTCTTTATATCCTCCAACAGTTCCCTGGCTAACGTCCAAAACCTTAACCTTCCAGCCCATGCTATCAATATATCGGGTATACATTTTATAGAGGTCCCCAGCAAATAATGAAGCTTCATCACCCCCAGTTCCTGCTCTAATTTCCAATTGGGCATTTTTAGCATCTTCAGGATCCTTTGGAATCAATAACCATTTTATCTCTTCCTCAAGCTCCTCTATTTTTGGGCCGCATTCTTCTATTTCCATTTGAGCCATCTCCTTCATTTCTGGATCGGAGCCTTCACTCATTATTTCTTTTGCCTCCTCAAGATTTGCTTTAAGGCCTAAATAGGTTGCTCTAATATCTACTAAAGGTTTTAGTTCTTTATACTCCCTATTCAGTTTTACATAACGCTTTTGATCAGAGATAATATCCGGTTGAATAATCAAATCATTCACCTCATCAAATCTCTGTTTTATCGCATTTAATTTATCTTCCATTCTTCTTTCTCTTAATAAGTGAATTCTCCAAACTCGCTTTTTATTGTCAGCTTCTTAGAATCACTTTCTTCCACCCTTCCAACGATTTTTGCCTGCACATTAAAACCTTCACTGATGGCAATTAAGGCCTCTGCCACTTCTGGTTCGCAGTACAACTCCATTCTATGGCCCATATTAAAAACTTGGTACATTTCCTTCCAATCCGCTCCAGAAGATTCTTTAATTAGTTTAAAAAGTGGAGGTAGTTCAAATAGATTGTCCTTAATAACATGTACTTTATCTACAAAATGTAATACCTTGGTTTGGGCACCACCACTGCAATGTACCATTCCCTTAATGGATGAACGATAGTCCTTAAGCATCGCCTTTATTATTGGAGCATAGGTCCTAGTGGGTGACAAAACCAGCTTTCCAGCATTTATTGGGCTATTTTCAACGCTATCTGTCAAATTCTTAGATCCTGAATACACTAAATCCTCCGGCACTAATGCATCAAAAGTCTCTGGGTATTTCTTAGCAAGCTCTTTGTTAAAAACATCATGTCTTGCAGAGGTAAGGCCATTACTACCCATTCCTCCATTATATTCCTTTTCATAGGTAGCTTGACCGAAGGAGGACAGCCCTACAATCACATTTCCACCCTTTATATTGGAGTTGTCAATAACATCCGCTCTTTTCATTCTAGCGGTTACCGTGCTATCCACAATAATCGTCCTTACCAGATCACCAACATCTGCCGTTTCACCACCAGTAAGCACAATATTGATCCCTGTTTTAGCCAAATCATCTACTAATTCTTGGGTTCCATTAATTATAGCCGAGATGACCTCTCCGGGAATTAAATTTTTATTTCTACCGATGGTTGAGGATAATAATATGGTATCATTTACTGCACCTACGCAGAGTAGGTCATCAATATTCATTATTAGGGCATCTTGTGCAATTCCCTTCCAAACGGAAATATCTCCTGTTTCCTTCCAATAGGCATAGGCTAAAGAGGATTTTGTTCCTGCTCCATCAGCATGCATTACTAGGCAATGCTCTGCACTATTGGCGAGAAAATCAGGGATGATTTTACAGAAAGCACTGGGAAACAACCCTTTATCTATGTTTTTAATAGCCTTGTGAACGTCTTCCTTCTGTGCAGAAACACCTCTATCGCTATACCTGGAGCTTGAATTATTCATTTTGCAAAAATAAAAAAAGCGCTCCAAGTAATAGATCACCTGGAGCGCTTAAATGTTATTTAATAAAGCTACTTAATTAGTATCCAAAGACCTGGCTTAAGATCTTTTTTATCAATATCTGGATTCAAATCTTCAAGTACATCATCGTCCATATCTAATTTTTTGGCGATACTCTTGAAGGTTTCTCCTTTTCTTTGAACTTTATAGTGGCTGGCATCCCATTCCTCATAATTCCCATCAACTTCTACCTTCACTTGCATTCCATCAAATGGTCGTACACCTCTTAAGCCACCGTTAATTTTCTTTAAATCCTGAATTTTGATTTTATTTTTTCGGGCTATCACACCAAAACTCTCGCGGCCTTTAACAATATAAATTTTACCTGGTTCTGGAGCCTCATTGGCTTTTTTGTTGATGATGTCATTTGGATTAACAGCTTCCACTTCTTCCAAACCTTCGGCAGGAATATAATCATCTCTAAGTACCTTCATATCGGTACGACGATTAATTTGATTTGCTGCAGCTTGATGTTCAGCGCTCAAGGTTTTAATATAGCTCTCTTTCAATTCTGTTCCAGGTTTAAATATCTCCCAGCCATAATCCTTATAACCTTCAGGAATAATCCTTGGTTCATTTTCACCTCTACCTACGGCAGTTAATCGAGCGGCATCAATACCGTTTTTAATTAAATAGGCTACACAAGAATCTGCTCTCCTTCTGGATAATTTATCATTACTAGCATCATTTCCAATGTAATCTGTATGAGATCTAAGCTCAATGGTAATTCTTGGATTATTATTCAGAATATAAATTACTGTATCCAAAGCCTTCCTTGATGCTGGTTTTAAAAATGCCTTATCAGTATCAAATAATACATTAGGAAGGATAATAGGCTCATCAATTGGATCCATGGTAACATTGAGCCTTAAGGTATGCTGGAATTTTGTTTCCGAAGGAAGATATTCGAATGCCGACATGGGCACCCCTACTGTAGTAACATCACCTTGGCTAGAAAGAAATTTCTCCTTTTCAAAAACCAAATGGTAGGCCACATCCTTTTTAATTTGAGTATTATCAAAAGAATAATATCCGTCCTTATCAGCGATTCCTTCAATACTAGCTCCGCCACCTTCAAGCTTTATGGAAACTACTGGAATAACCTGACCGTCTTTGGAAGAAGTAATAACCCCTTCTAATTTAAATACTACAGGAGTTTTAAATACGGCGTAAATATCATCGCTATTATTATTGGAACCTTTTCTATTACTGGCTAAAAATCCCTTTTTATCATCACCTGGCTCAAATACAATACTAAAATCATCAGAACTTGAATTAATAGGAGCTTTTAGGTTTTCGGCTTTGGCATTTGGTAAAGGCAGCCCATCTGCTCCAACTTTTATCCTGTAAATATCCCAACCTCCCATTCCTGGGTGACCATCGGATGAAAAATATAAATATCCATTATCGTGAGCAAAAGGATAACGCTCATTAAGCTCGGTGTTTACCTTAGGTCCTAAATTTTTGGGTGTTCCCCAAGATTTTCTTCTTCTATCATATTCCGAAACAAAAATATCTCTTCCACCTCTGGAGTTGAATGCTGAAGAAACGAAATAAAGGTATTTGTCATCAGGAGAAAGGCATGGGTGACCAACATTGGCATTGGTATCGTTTCCAATAATCACCAATTCTGGTGCTTTCCAGGTTGTTCCTTGCATTTCAGTAATCCAAATTCCGCACTCTAGGACTTCATTGTCTTCCTGCATACACTTGGTGAAATACAATTTTTTCTTTCTGGAATCAAAGGCTAGGGCCCCCTCGTGATGTTTTGTATTCACAATTTCTTCTTCATCCAATAAAATCGGTGCAGACCAACTTTTTTTAGAAACATCAAGATCATCCTCATCTCCGGCTCCACCTCTTCTCCTTCTTCTACCTTTTCTTTCCGAGGAGGTCGAATAAAGATCATAGAATGGTTGTCCAGTCCAATCATCTTCATCACTACCAGTAGATTCTTCTCTAGCGGAGGTAAATATTATTTCGGAGGTTTGATTAGGTTTTCCGGCGTATACAGGGCAAAATTCACTGTAACGTGAATTTATATCCTTCATATTACTTACTTGATACAAATTGGGAGTGTTTTCCCACTCAGAAGCTTCCTTTGTGGATTCTATGCCTTGAGCACCTGCAGGGTCTGTAGGGTTACTTTTTTTATACTCTTGATAAACTTCTAGAGCTTCTTCATATTCACCTTGGGCTTTCAGCATATCAGCTTGGTGAAGCATGGCAATAGGATCCTTATAGCCTAGTTTTACTGCCTTTTGGTAATTCTTTTCAGCTTCAACCCACTGGCTGGTTAGTCTATAGCACTCTCCAAGTTTAAATAAAATTTCAGATTTACTTTCTCTTCCCTTGGCATCGCTAAAAGCCTCTTTATAGTATTCTATAGCCACAAGATATTTCAGGGTTTTAAAGGCTTCTTCAGCCTTTTCCAGATCCTTATTCTTTTTGGTGGTGGTGGTGCTAGGGTTATTTCCCTGAGAAAAAACTGGGCTGGCCAATAGGGTGAAACATGCCAAAAATAATCCCCAATAAGAAATTCTCATAAATGTTTTGTCAATTAAGGGTGCAGTAAGCGTGCTAAAATAAAAATTTATTTCGAACGGTGTTAGTATTAAATCTCACATTATGCTTAATATATTGTCTAAAATCAAAAAAACCACATCAAAAATTTTAATTGATGTGGTTTTCGCTTCTTCATTCTATGGTTTAATTGAAAAGTAATTCTCTATACTTTGGCAATGGCCAAAGCTCATCATCGACTAGCATTTCCAATTTATCACATTGATATCTTATCTTCTCAATAAAAGGAATTATTCTTTCGCAGTATCCCCTGGCCATTTCCCCCATATCCTCTAGAAGGTTTAATTCTTTACGGGTATTTACCATGGATTCCTTTTCTGCTATAATTACAGAAATACGACTGGAAATTTCCTTTATCATCTCCAATTGTTCCTTAGCCACCTTATCAAAAACATCAGGCTCTAAAACTACTTTTAAACCTCTAACATTTTCTATTAAAGTGTTTTGATAGGCAATTGCAGTTGGAACAATATGGTTTCCGGCAATATCACCTAAAACTCTACTTTCAATTTGGATTTTCTTTTGGTATTCTTCCAACATTATTTCATGTCGAGCTTCAGCTTCAATTTTATTTAAAACTTCATTCTCTTCAAAAAGTGAAAGTGCAGAATCACTAACATAAAAATCCAAAGCATGTGGAGTTGTTTTCACATTGTTCAGACCTCTTTTTTCAGCGATCTGAACCCATTCCTCACCATATCCATCTCCTTCAAAACGAATGTCCTTGCTTTCTTTAATATAATCACTAAGAGTATTAAAAATGGCATCATCTTTTTTCATGCCACCATCAATTAATTTATCTACATCAGCTTTAAAAAGCTTTAATTGACTTGCCATGATGGTGTTTAGAATAGTCATTGGCAATGCACAGTTTGCGGTAGACCCAACTGCTCTAAACTCAAATTTATTACCTGTAAAAGCAAAAGGTGAAGTACGGTTTCTATCTGTATTGTCTAATAATATTTCAGGAATTTTTCCTACTACATTAAGTTTCAAATCAGTTTTTTGTTCTGGAGACAAACTACCCTTTTCCAATTTTTCCAATGCATTTAGAGTATTGGTTAGTTGGGAACCAATAAACACGGAAATAATGGCTGGTGGGGCTTCATTCGCTCCAAGTCTATGATCATTTCCTGCTGATGCAATAGAAGCTCTCAAAAGATCTGCATGGCTATGAACAGCCTTAATAGCATTTACAAAAAAGGTGATAAACTGTAAATTGCTTTTTGGATTTTTTCCAGGCCCTAATAAGTTTACGCCCGCATCTGTGGCTAAAGACCAGTTGTTGTGTTTACCACTTCCATTTACTCCTGCATAGGGTTTTTCATGGAATAAAACTTTAAAATTATGACGGATAGCCACCTTGTCCATCACATCCATTAAAAGTGAATTGTGGTCCACGGAAATGTTTCCTTCTTCAAACATTGGTGCCAATTCAAATTGACTAGGAGCCACTTCATTATGTCTTGTTGTAACTGGAATTCCCAATCTATAGCATTCATATTCCAATTCTCTCATATATTCACGAGCACGCTCAGGAATGGAACCGAAATAATGGTCATCTAATTGCTGACCCTTAGCCGGGGAATGCCCTAATAAGGAACGACCCGTCATTTTAATATCTGGGCGAGCATTGTATAAGGCTGTATCAACCAAAAAGTATTCTTGCTCCCATCCTAGGGTAGCCGTCACTTTTTTCACGTTTTTATCAAAATATTGGCAAACTTCAGTAGCTGCATGATCCACTGCTTGAAGTGCTCTTAACAAAGGAGTTTTATTATCTAATGCCTCTCCAGTATAGGAAACAAAAATTGTTGGAATACAAAGAGTTTTTCCCATAATAAATGCCGGACTGGTAGGATCCCAAGCAGTATAACCTCTAGCTTCAAAAGTGTTTCTAATTCCACCATTTGGAAAACTAGAAGCATCTGGCTCCTGCTGAACCAAAAGGTTACCCGTAAATTTTTCAATAGCATCACCATCTAGGGTAGGCTCGAAAAAGGAATCGTGCTTTTCTGCTGTAGCGCCAGTTAAAGGTTGGAACCAATGTGTATAGTGGGTAACCCCTTTTTGCATTGCCCATGATTTCATGGCTGTAGCAACCTGATCTGCAATTTCTCTACCGATTTTAGTTCCTTTCTCCATAGCTCCAATAACACTTTTATAGGCTTCAGGAGCCATAAAATCGCGCATGGATCGCTTGTTAAATACATTTTCACCATATACATCGGAAATCTTAGCATAGGGAGCTTGAAATTCTATAGGCTTATGTCGAGTAGCCTCTTCTAAAGCTGAAAATCGGATTTTTGGCATCGCAGTTCTATTTATTTTTAAAATTCACTGCAAAGAAATATAAAATACAGGGGTATTTCCAAATAATTCCGTAAAATTTTTCAAACACCCCCCCTAAAAAAACAGGGGTGTCATTAAAAAACAACAAAAATAATATAAGTTAAGTAGGCTAAAAATAGGCCTAAGCCCTCCCAACGGCCAATTTTATTTTTAGTAATCCACTTCATCATTGGATATAAGATGAGAGAAATACCTAGTAGCCAAGGGAAATCAAAACTCAATAGGCTTTCACTTTTTAGGGGTAGATCTAATACCATCCCCGAAATGCCCAAAACTGCCAGAATATTAAAAATATTAGAACCTATTAGGTTCCCAACAGAAAGGTCCGGTTTACCTTTAATTGCAGCTACCAATGATGCTGCCAACTCTGGCAAGCTGGTACCAATAGAAACTACACTTAATCCGATTACCCTTTCACTCATCCCCCATTGTCTAGATAAATCTACTGCACCCAGAATTAAAAAATCAGATCCAAATTTCAATCCCACCACTCCAGCGATTAGAAAAAATAAACTCATTCCCAATTTATTCTTGGGTTTTACAGCATCTTCATCGGCATCGTCTACCAATTTTCTCGAAGCTCTAATCTGCCAAATATTGTAGATTATTAAAAGAACAACCATCAGACTGGCCTCCCAAAATCCTAATACCTTATCGAAATAGATGCAGACATATAATAAGAGAGTGGTAAATAGCATTATCCACCAATCTCTTTTATAGGTGTTATTTTGAACCGTAAGCGGAAAAACAATAGCGGTAAGCCCAAGAATTAAAGCAATATTGGCAATATTACTTCCAATAATATTGGCAAAAGAAATATCAGAATATCCTTTTATGGCGGCATCTAGACTAACTAATAACTCGGGTGCTGAAGTGGCGAAGGAGACAACTGTCATCCCAATAACTAGCATGGATACTTTGAGACGTAGTGCTAAATCTATGGAGGCTTTTACTAAGAAATCACCTCCAAAAAGAAGAAGAAGAATACCAGCAAAAAGATAGAGGTAAGACATAAAAACTAAAGATCGATATTCCTTTTAACAGAACCCACTACATCCTTAATTTCTTTACTTTCTTTAGTTACTGTCTCTTTAATATCATGAAGATCCTTTAAACTAGAATCTTTAGTACTGTTATTAATTTCAGATTTGATATCATTTGCGGCATTTTTAACCTCGCGTATTCCCTTTCCTAGTCCACGAGCAATTTCTGGAATCCTTTTGGCACCAAAAAGCATTATCACGACTAACAGTATGAATACAATTTCTCCTCCTCCTAAATTAAAAAGTAAAAAAATACCCTTCCCCATTTCAAAAATCAAATTTATAGTTCAAAAGTAAATGAAAAACCCTGCGACTAGGCAGGGTTTTAAAAAAATATTATTGTGGAATTAAATTATTCCTCTTCTCTTTTTTCTAGTTTGCTTAAAGAGTCCATCATTAAAGGTGTAGCAATAAATAATGAAGAATAAGTTCCTACAACCACACCAATCAATAGTGCAAACATAAATCCTCTAATTACTTCACCTCCAAAAACAAAGATCACCAATAATACGAAGAAGGTAGTTACAGATGTATTAATAGTACGACTTAAAGTACTATTCAAAGCTTCGTTCACAACCTGTTTCATAGGTGTCTTTTTACTTTTCAAGCCTAAGTATTCACGAATACGGTCAAACACAACCACGGTATCATTCAGGGAATAACCAATTACTGTTAAAATAGCTGCAATAAATGCTTGGTCTATTTCCAGTGAAAAAGGTAATACGCCATAGAATATTGAGAAAATAGCTAATACTACCAATACATCATGGAATGCTGCCGCTACGGCACCAAGACTAAATTGCCATCTAGAAAAACGGATTAGGATATAAAGGAAAATAACAATTAGAGAACCAATAATGGCCAATACGGCAGACTTTTTAATATCATCTGCAATGGTTGGACCTACTTGTCTTTCCGAAACTATTCCTATTTCTGCCTGTCCTGCTTCTGAAGAAAAAGCTGCAAGGGCAATAGGATCCTTGAAATAGGATTTTGTTCCTTCATAAAGCTTAGACTTAATATCATTTTCAACCTCAACTCCAGTTTCGGCAATTTTATATTTGGTAGTAATAATCACTTGGCTTTCATCTCCGATGGTCTTTACTTGAGGTACTACCTTATTATTATCTTCATCCAAAAACAAATTCCCTAAATCGGCTTGAATATCAGCTGGAACAACATTTTGGTCAAATTTAATTTGGTAAGACCTTCCTCCTACGAAATCCACACCTTGATTAAGACCTCTAGTAGCTAAGGATACAATACCTGCAGCTATGATCAATCCAGAAATACCATAAGCAATCTTCTTTTTAGAAAGAAAATCAATAGTGAAATTCTTAAATGCATTTTTGGTGATTGATGTAGCAAAAGATACAGTTCCACCTTTAGACATCCTCCATTCGAAAATTAATCTTGTGATAAAAATCGCACAGAATAGTGAAGTAAGGATACCGATAATTAAAGTTGTTGCAAAACCTCTAATTGGGCCTGTTCCGAAAACATATAAAATTACCCCAGTAAGGAAGGTAGTAACGTTGGCATCGATGATGGAGCTGTAGGCATTCTTATATCCATCCGTAATAGCTAGTTTAAGCCCTTTACCATGTGTCAATTCCTCTCTAATTCTTTCATAAATAAGAACATTGGCATCTACAGCCATACCTATGGTAA
This sequence comes from uncultured Cryomorphaceae bacterium, assembly GCA_963976435.1. GTDB lineage: Bacteria > Bacteroidota > Bacteroidia > Flavobacteriales > Schleiferiaceae > CAKZNE01. The sequence goes on from CAXBKQ010000016.1 coordinate 10,397, forward strand.
GCACGATACCCGCAATTCCAGGAAGGGTAAGAACCGCTCCAATAGATGCTAAAACACCAAATACAAAGAACATATTCACTATTAGGGCCACTACGGATGCAGAACCTGCAGCACTATAATAGAAAACCATATAAATCATTACAATAGCAAGAGCAATGATGAATGACCATAAACCTGCTGTAATTGCTTTTTCACCTAGTGATGGTCCTACAACATCAGATTGAATAATTTTTGCAGGAGCTGGTAAACTACCGGCCTTTAAAATATTCGCTAAATCTTGTGCTTCCTGAACAGTAAATTGTCCTTCAATACTAGTTTGACCATTTGGAATTTCGCCATTAACAACTGGATAAGAATATACCAAGCTATCCAATACCACTGCAACATGTCTTTTGGGTTCCTGACTTGATGCTTCTTTAGTGATAGCTGCCCACTTCTTAGCTCCTTGAGCATTCATAGACATGCTTACATAAGCCTGGTTATTTTGGTTGAAATCTTGTCTTGCATCAGTAACCACATCACCTCCAAGTGGAGCTTTACCACTTCTATTTCCTATAGCTGCCACTAAATAATGGTAATTACTTTCGTCAGGCTTTGAAGTCCAAAGGAATCTTGTATACCTATATGTACCAGTTAATAAAGCTCTAACACGGGGATGATTTAAATACTCATCAATTTTTTTCATATTCCTTGCCTCTGCAAAACCAATGATTGGTCCTAGACGAGTTTGCTGAGCATCATAATCGTAGTTCAAACCGAAAATACTCAATAAAGGATCAAATCTATCCGCTAAAGAACTGGAGTCAACCGCCGATGAATCGTTTATAGCAAGCCCTAATGAATCTTGTGAAGAGCTGGCAAGATCCTCATCAATAGCTTTAATGCCAGCAAGATCATCATTGTCTAATTCCGCTGTATTTTCAGCTTTGGCAGCTTTAATAGAATCAGAAACGCGATTAGGGTTTTCTACAATCGTTTTCAGCTTTTCATTTGCCTGGCTCATAAAATTTAAAAATTCTGCCCCTTGATAAAGGTTCCAGAACTCTAATTGAGCTGTAGATTGAAGTAATTTTTTTACACGGTCTGGATCTTTAACACCAGGAAGTTCCACTAAAATTCTTCCGGCATTATCCAAACGTTGAATATTAGGCTGCACCACACCAAATTGGTCAATACGAGCTCTTAATACCGTGTAAACATTTTTAACAGCAGCATCAATTTTTGATGCAAGTTCTTTTTTCACTGCTTCATCCTCAGCACCAAAGCCAAGAATTTCGTTCATTTCTTTGGTACCAAAAATTTGAGGATCGCTAAGTTTAACAGAAGAGTTTTGCTCTGCTTTAATAGATTCGAAAGATTCTAGGAAAAACGTTAAATAATCCTCTTGTCCATCGGCATCTAATTCATCAGCCTTATTTAAAGCTTGAATGAAAAGTGGGTGCTCTGTATTTTCTTTGGCTAAATTTTTAAGAATGTCTTTTACTGAAACCTCAAGGATTACATTCATTCCACCCTTTAAATCCAGTCCTAGATTTATCTCCTTCTCTTTAACCTCGGAATATTTAAAATCGGTGATGAAAATATCATAAACCACCTGATTACTCATAGAGTCTAGATAGGCTTGTTTCTTTTCCGCTACACCATTGGCATAGTCCTCTGCATCGCTATTTACACTAGCACTGATGAAGGTAAATGATAATTGATAAAGACAAGCCAAGGCAAATACGATGGCAAACAATCTTATAACTCCTTTATTCTGCATTATTTCAGGATGTGTTTACTAAATTTCAAAATAGTCGGCAAATATAGAATTTCAACTAATAAATCACAACGTCCTTTTACTTATCTATTCAACGATTTCAAAGATTGCTGTTTATATTTGTTGAAGATTAAAAATCCTATCGATGAAATACCCTTTAATTATTCTCTCTCTATTTTTCACTTTTTCCTCTACAGCCCAATCTAGCACTAATAATTTTGGTTTTATTGAAAACACTAGTGTAAAGGTTTTTAAAAATAATACTCAATTAACAAATCCTTGGGCAGGAGGAATAAATTATGGGGAAGTTAATACAATGGACCTCAATAATGACGGAAGGGATGATTTAGTAGTTTTCGACAAAATCGGTGGCCGTGTCACTACCTATATAGATACAAAATCAAGTGGTAGTGCAGAATTTGAGTATGCACCTGAATACCGATCTGCCTTTCCATCTGCTGAAGATTGGATGCTTTTGAGAGATTTCAATTGTGATGGTAAAATGGATGTTTTCTGCGGAATAAGCGGTGGTGTTGTTGTTTATGAAAATACAAGCAGTGGATCTGAGCTAAGTTTTCAAAAAGCCCATACAGAAGATAAATTGCAGGTAACCATTAGTGTTGGGGATGTAAATTTACATGTACCCATCACAGATGTTCCAGGAATAGTAGATATGGATGGTGATGGTGATTTAGATATTTTAACCTGGGGTGGATCTGTGTCCTATGTTGAATTAATGGAAAATAAAGCTAGCTGTGGGCTAAACTTTGAACGCAAGGAAAGCTGCTGGGGGCATTTTTTGGAAGATGCCTTTACCAATCAAGTTATTTTAGATACATGTACTCCTTTTAAAAATAAAACCCTTCATGCAGGAGGTACCTTATTACCTCTGGATTTAAATGCCAATGGAGTTATGGATGTTTTGGTTTCTGATGTTTCCTATAAAAATGTAATTGCCCTTTACAATACAGGCACAGCAGACAGTGCTTTTATTAGCTCTCAAGACACAAATTTCCCAGCAAGCCACCCTATAAATGTTGATCTTTTTCCCGCAAGTTTTTATGAAGATGTAGATGGTGATGGTATTAAAGATTTAGTGGTTTCTCCAAATCAAACCGGATTAACTGGTTCTGAGAATTATAGGAGTATGACTCAGTATAAAAATATGGGCTCTAATAACAATCCAAACTTTCAATATGTAAGGGATAATTTTCTTCAAAAAGACCAAATTGATCTTGGAGAAGGCTGTGTTCCTAGATTGTGTGACCTTTCCGGTGATGGCCTTCTAGATCTCATTTTAGCCAATAGCCATTATTATGATGCTGGAGGAAATGCTGCCAGTAGTTTCTCCTATTTTAAAAATACTGGAACGGCTAGTCAACCCGAATTTACACTGATCGATAGCAATCTAAGTAATATAGCCTCCTATGGCCTTGGAATTATGAGCATTCCTGCATTTGGAGATCTGGATGGTGATAATGACTTTGATATGATTGTAGGAGATCAAAATGGACAAGTTCATTATTTCTCGAATACAGGAAATTCTACAAATCCTATTTTCACTTTAACTACGGCCGGAATTGGATCTATCGATGTAGGAAATGCTGCAGCTCCATTTTTATATGATATGGATAGTAGTGGTACCCTTGATTTACTCGTAGGAAATGAACTGGGAAAAATTGAATACTATACCAACTCCTCCTCAACAAGTCCAAATTTTAGTCTTGAAAATGATTTCTTTGGCGGAATAAATGTTAGAACTAGATTTTACGATGGCTTTAGTGTTCCTTATGTATTTGAGCACAATGGACTTACAAACATTATGGTAGGTAGTGGTAGAGGTATTTACCAATTCGACAGTATAAAACAGGTAGTTGCACAGCCTGCAATTCTTTCCGAAACGGTTGGTTCTGATACCATACGCGTGGCTAGTTTTAATGAATCACCCTATGGCTTTTCAAAATATGTTGGCAGAAACCAATTTTTATATACTGCAGCCGAATTAAAATCATTAGGCTTTATTCAAGGCTTTGTAACAAGAATCTCTTTTGATGTTAGCTCCAGCGGCCATAGCATTGTACAAAAAGGAATAACGGTAAAAATGAAAAACACTACAGCCACAGACCTTAGTAGTTTTGAAACAGGCCTTACCATTGTAAATGAAGATGAGAGGGTTTTACCCGGTTCTGGAGTTCAAATGGATCTTCCCTTTTTATGGGATGGAAAATCCAATTTAGTGGTGGAAATTTGCTTTAGTGGAAATGTGTTTGTTCAGGCAAATGGCCGAGTAGATATGAGTAATACCAGTTTTGTATCCAATGCCTGGGGTGATGTAGCAGGAAACAATACCGTTACTGCTAATGGTTGTAATTTACCATTATTGGGAAGCTCCAGCAGAAGACCAAATATTAGATTTCAAATTACCCCAGCCTTTGTAAATACCGATGAATTCCTTGTAGATGGCCATAGAAATTCTGGTGCTTTTGCAGATTTGGATAACGATGGTTTTATCGATGCTATTGTTGGAAATTACAGCGGTGGTGCGGTATATTTTAAAGGTAAGATTTATGATGTTTCAAACCCAGAACCCATAAGTTTTAAGAATAGAAATCTTGAAGTATTCCCAAATCCAGGACAAAATATTTTTCAAGTAAAAACTGAAAATATGGGAGCTCAAAGCATTCTCAGAGTTTTCCATTTAAATGGGGCTTTGATTTCTGAAACCAGAATAGAAGACAGCACTACGGAAATTGATTTAGGCTCGCAACCGAATGGCCTTTATTTATTTCTGCTGGATGATGGCGAGCAGATATACAGCCAGAAAGTGATCAAGGAATAAGAGTTTTTTTATCAATTAAATAAGTCTTTTCCACTTCATTTGAACTGAGTGAAATCGCTGAATCCAAACTTTCTTTAGCCTCCTTATTATTACCAATTTTCAATTCTAATTCGGCCTTAAAAGCAAAATAAAGGTGATTTCGATTATGCTCGTTTTGAATCTTTTTCAAAGCGCTAAGAACCACTTCTGCCTTCTCTATTTTCGCCATTACAATTAAATAGTTTAAATGGGCATTTGGAGATGGATAATGTTTTCGAATCAAATGATGAATATTTAAAACTTTATTCCAATTGATTTTTTCAAATGATGGGGCAATATGATATTGAAATTCTATGGAAGCCTCTAAGTAAAAATCATCAACCTCCTGAAACAATGTAGCCTGGTGGAAATAATAATTCCCCCAATCTATATATTCCCTTATCCAAAGCAGACGATTTTGATTCTGAAGCCTTATCAATTTTCCATCAACTAGTCTAGCATCAAATCTTGCTATTTTATAGGCCATTAAACTTATTAGCGAGCAAGAAGAAAGAGTCTTACACTCCTTTTTATCGATAATTAGGAGGGCTAATCTCAAGGCTTCACCACAAAGGTCTCTATTAATAAGCTCTTTACCAGTACTGGTTTTATAAGCTTCATTGAACATCAGATATACAACCTTTAATACGCGGCTTAGATAATTTTTCAATTCCCTCCCCGAAGGAACTACTAACTGCCCTACCTCCTTTCGGAATTTCAATTTTGCCCTTTGTAAAGATTTTTTTGCCGTCTCTTTTTTGATGAGAAGAGCCCTGGAAATTTCATCTATACTAAATCCACTAATTAATTTCAAACTAAGAATTAAGGCATCCCGATTTTGAATTGCTGGATGGCAGCAGGCAAAAATCATTTTCAATTGTTCATCATTAAGCTCCGTTGAAAGAACAATTTCCTGCTCAGCCTCCTGAATTATTTGATCATCAATAAAATTTTCACTTTTCCTTTCACGCTTTAAAATATCTAGCAATTTATTTTTTGAAACTTTAAACAACCAATAACCAGGTTTATTCGGAAGACCATTATAGGCCCAAACCTGACTGGCTTTCAATAGAGAATCCTGAACAGCATCCTCAATAATTTCAATATGCTGCGCTCCAAAACCAGAAGTTAATCCAGCGACTATTTTTCCATATTCATGACGGAATAAATGATCTAAGGCATTATTTATTTTTGAATTCATAAATAGAAAAAGCTTGTATCCAATGCAGAATACAAGCTTTCAATTTAAATATAAAAGAGCTTACATGCTCATTATTTCACGTACCTCCACGGTTCCTTCATGTTCGAAAATTGGGCATCCTTTTGCAATTTCAGAAGCCTGTTCCATATTTTCGGCATTTACGATAAGGTAGCCACCAACAATTTCTGCACCTTCTGCAAATGGGCCATCTGTTGCAGTATTACCGTCCTTACTTAATACTTTTCCTTCTTTGGCTAGAGGTAGTCCATCCACCAAACTGCCCTTTTCGGCAAGGCCTTGCATCCAGTTTCCCCATTTTTGCATGTGCTCCTGCATTTCTTCTGGTGAGGAATCTAATCTTCTTGCATCACCTCCACGAAATAAATAAAGATACTTTGTCATTTTCTAAATAGTTTAAATGTTTGAATTTTCAGGAATCCTTCCCGATTGTATTTTAAAGACGATTAAGCCCCAACTAAAAGGGACAATTTCCCAAAATTTATTAAAATAAAAACAATTCGGCATGTAGTTCAACCATTACAAATGATTAGAAAAACAACTAATTGACTCTTTGGAATAAGGTAATAATATTGTTTGCGAAACTCTAGCAAAGCAATTTTGATATAAACTTACCTGTCATGAAACCCAAAGTTAAATTTACAATTCTATTTTCATTACCTACATTTTACTTGTTGCTACTCATCAGTATGTCTACAATGATAAATGCTCAAAGTCCGGGAGACATCCTTTTTACTGGATACAATTCAGATGGAGCCGATGAATTTTCCTTTATGGCCAGTACCAGCATTCCAGGAAACATCCAATTTCACTTTACGGACAATGGTTGGACTACCGCAAATGGTGGAGAATTTAGAGTTACTGAAGGAGAAATAGTTTATACCACTCCTTCTGAAGGACTTCTTCAAGGTGATCAAATAGTTATAAGGCCTTTGGGAACATCTCCTTCTATTATCCATGGTTCAGGTACCGTCAGTAAGATTGGATCAAACAATATAGTTCTTAGCGCTGCAGGGGATGGCATAATTTGTTTTATGGGAAGTATGAGAAATCCGAGTCCTATTGCAGCAATTAGCACAGATGCTTCGGGTTGGGTAAATCCATCTGCAAATACCCAAACCAATATCCCAAATGGCCTGGTAGAAGGAGAATCAGCCTTTTTGTTATTGGAAAATGGCAGTACAGAATCCGATAATTGGATATACAACTGTGACAGTATTTATGGAACAAAATCCTCTATACAAATGGCCATAGCTCAATTAAATAATTGGACTTCCAATAATTCCAGTTCCTATACTTTGCCATGCTCTCCATTTAAATCTATTTGGAATGGAAGCTGGGCACCTTCGGCTCCTAGTGCCCAAAACAGTATTGAAATAATCTCTAGTAGCCCAATAAATACTGATATCACTTGTCGAAACCTCGTTATTGGCTTTGGAATAAGCCTCAATCTAGATTCAAATGATTTACATATTTATGGAGATATTGAGAATTTTGGGAATGGAATTCAAACTACTGGAGAGCTATTTTTTCACCCTGGTGTTTCGGAACTTAGTATTAGTGCTAATCCTATCACCTTGGAAAATATCGTGCATATAGATGAATCCTGTGTATTAAATGCAGATTCAAATTTAATCTTAGCAGCGTCTTCCCAAACTTCATTTGGGCAATTAACAGGAGATGGAGAAATAAATAATGTAATATTCCAAAGATATTTGGATGCTAGCAATCCCCAATATTTTTATTTGGGAATGCCTTTAAAAAACGCTTTGCTTGAAGAATTTAATGAAGGTGAGCTTTTACAAAGTTCCAACTCCAGTGATGGTAGCATTTGGCAGTGGGATGCTGGCCAAGCCTTGTGGGTGGAACCTGGAAATGTGAACCAAACAACTGCCATTTCAGGAAAAGCTTATGCTGTTTATGCTGGTAGCAATAGTTTTGGCACCTTCCTATTAAATGGGATTGGGCAATTAAATTTCATTGGCTCCGCCACAACAGATTCTGTTTCAATAAATTTAGAATATAATGACGGACAAGGTTCTTCCTCCCCAAATTTTACCGGCGGAACTTCTATTCCTCAAACCCAAGGCTGGAATTTACTTTCCAATCCATATAATTGCTACTACGATTGGGATTTACAATCTATTCCCAGCAATTTGTCTGGAGCTATTTACCGATTTGATGGTAGTAATTACATAAGTTATATCCAGGGCTTGGGAAATTCTTCGCGATTTATTGCTCCTGGAGAGGCGTTTTTTGTTCAGTTAAATTCCAATATCCCCGGTACCCTGTATTTCAATCCGGAGTTCAGAAACCCAAATAGGTCCATTTCTTCGAATAAAAATTCGAAAGGATTTGATGGTTTAGAGATTTCGCTTAAAAGTATTGCCTCCAAGAATGGGGATAAATTATATATCGGTTTTGACAGCAGCGCCAGCCAACTTTTTGACCCAAAATTGGATGCTTGGAAATTTAAAAACCCAGGTGAAATCCCAAATTTATATATAGAAATGCCCTATGGTAATCTGAGTATACATCAATTAGCATTAGATCACAACAAACTCATCATCCCCATATCGATTGATTGTAGTATCGATGCTGCAAATCTGGAAATGAAGGTATCATCAGACATGCTAAAGTCTAATATAAAATTCCAATTGGAAGATTTAAAAACGGGACAAATGTATAGCGCCAGAAAAAATTCTGGATTGAATTTGGTCTTTGCAAATGACAGCAGTTTTAGAAAGGATAGATTTCGTCTGCACTTAAATAGATCAGACTTATCAAAAATAGAATCCAAAAAACCAGAATTTTACATCAGCCAAAATGAGGATGGAATCCTTATTCATCAGCTGGAAAAATTATCCTATTCTAAAGCGGAATTGCTAGATCTTAATGGCAGAATAATAAAATCACAGAAATTGGAAAATATTAAAACTCCCATACCCATAAACAAAAATGGCCTTTTCATTTTAAAGTTAAAAAATGAAAAAGACCAATTCTGTGTAGAAAAGATTTTATTCCAAGGCTAATTATTGAAGCTAAATCTCTTACATATTTCTTCGGTACTGCCCGCCCACTTCAAATAATGCTGAAGTAATCTGACCTAAGGAACAGTATTTAACGGCTTCCATTAATTTTTCAAAAAGATTTTCATTGGCAATAGCCGCCTTTTGAAGGTCTTTTAGCCATTCCTCGGCAGTATCCTCATTTCTGGAATGAAGCTCCTTAAGCATGTTTATTTGATACTCCTTCTCTGCTTCTGTCGCCCTTATAACCTCTCCAGGAGCAACTGTTGGAGATCCTTCCGAACTCAAAAAAGTGTTTACACCAATAATTGGAAATTCACCATTGTGTTTCAGAGTTTCATAGTATAAAGATTCCTCTTGAATTTTTCCTCTTTGAAACATGGTTTCCATGGAACCTAATACTCCTCCCCTTTCTGTAATCCTATCAAATTCAGTTAAAACAGCTTCCTCAACTAAATCGGTAAGTTCTTCAATTATAAAGGAGCCTTGAATTGGATTTTCATTTTTTGTTAATCCCAGCTCTTTATTTATAATTAACTGAATAGCCATAGCCCTTCTTACACTTTCCTCGGTAGGAGTGGTAATAGCCTCGTCGTAGGCATTGGTATGCAATGAATTGCAATTATCATAAATGGCATATAGAGCTTGTAAGGTAGTTCTTATATCATTGAACTGGATCTCTTGAGCATGTAAAGATCTTCCGGAAGTTTGAATATGATATTTTAGCATTTGAGCTCTGGAATTGGCACCATATTTATTCTTCATAGCCTTACTCCAAATCTTCCTTGCTGCACGTCCAATTACAGCATATTCAGGATCAATACCATTACTGAAGAAGAAGCTAAGGTTTGGACCAAATTTATTAATATCCATACCTCTACTTAAATAGTATTCTACATAAGTAAATCCATTGGCTAAGGTAAATGCTAGTTGAGTGATAGGGTTGGCTCCAGCTTCAGCAATATGATATCCAGAAATGGAAACTGAATAAAAATTCCTTACTAGATTTTTAATAAAATGTTCTTGAACATCACCCATTAACCTAAGGGCAAATTCAGTGGAAAAAATACAGGTGTTTTGCGCCTGATCTTCCTTTAAAATATCTGCCTGTACAGTTCCTCTTACCGAACTTAAAGTTCTTTCTTTAATTTTTTGATATACTGCAGGTTCCAAAACTTTATCTCCTGTAATACCCAAAAGCATTAGTCCTAATCCATTATTACCCTTAGGAAGTTCTCCTTGGTATTTAGGTTGACTTTGACCTTTTCCTTTGAAATAATCTTCAATCTTCTTTTTAACCTCTCCTTCTAAATTATTCTCTTTGATGTAAATCTCACATTGTTGATCTATCGCAGCATTCATAAAGAAAGCTAAGAGCATGGGAGCTGGCCCATTGATGGTCATGGACACAGAAGTACTAGGTGCACAAAGATCGAAGCCAGAATACAATTTCTTGGCATCATCCAAGCAGCAAATACTCACTCCAGAATTACCAATTTTACCATAAATATCCGGTCTTAAATCTGGATCATTTCCGTAAAGAGTAACAGAGTCGAAAGCAGTACTAAGACGTGCGGCTGGCATTTCAGCACTCACATAATGAAACCTTCTGTTTGTTCTTTCTGGCCCACCTTCACCGGCAAACATTCTTGTAGGATCTTCACCCGTTCTTTTAAATGGGTAAATACCAGCTGCATAAGGGTATTCTCCAGGTACATTTTCCTGTAAATTCCATTTTAGAAGATCTCCCCAAGCCGAATATTTTGGAAGAGAAACTTTTGGGATTTTGCTATGGGAAAGGGATTCTGTATGAGTTTCAATTTCAATGACTTTATCCCTTACCTGAAAGGAGTAAATAGGCTTTTTATAACGTTCTACCTTGGAAGCCCAATTTTGAATAATATCCCAATTATGAGGATCCAGGTCTTTTTTAATTTCTTGAAATTTCTCCAACAAACTCTTCAAGGTAGCATCCTCGTATTCAGAAGCTTCAACTAGGTTTTTATCCAATAAATCTGGTCCACCAAAAGTGAGTATGGCTTGATACAGGCCATAAAGCTTTTGTGCAACATCGGATTGTGAATTTACAGCCTCGTCATAAGATCTATTTGATTCAGCTATTTCCGAAAGGTATCTTGTTCTTTTGGGTGGTATGATAAAAATCTTTTCACTCATTTCATCCGAAAAAGTTGCTTTAGATCTAAGCTGTTCTGCTCCAGTTCTTTCTACCAAAACATCCATTAATTTTCGGTACAACTGATTTGTTCCCGGATCATTAAACTGACTAGCAATAGTTCCAAATACTGGCATCTCATCAGGATTTACATCCCAAAGATTATGATTGCGCTGATATTGTTTTTTTACATCTCTAAGAGCGTCTAATGCGCCTCTTTTATCAAATTTATTGAGAGCTATAACATCGGCAAAATCCAACATATCAATTTTCTCTAGCTGAGTGGCAGCCCCATATTCAGGTGTCATAACGTAAAGAGAAACATCAGAATGGTCGGTAATCTCAGTATCACTTTGTCCTATGCCAGAAGTTTCAAGGATAATGAGATCATATTTTGCTGCTTTGAGAATTTGTAAAGCTTCATTTACATGTTTGCTCAAAGCTAAATTGCTTTGGCGGGTTGCCAATGAACGCATATAAACACGATCATTTTTGATGGCATTCATTCTTATTCTATCCCCTAAAAGTGCACCACCTGTTTTTCTTTTTGAAGGGTCTACAGAAACAATGGCAATGGTTTTATCCTCGGAGTCCATTAAAAATCTGCGCACCAACTCATCAACCAAGGAAGATTTTCCTGCCCCTCCAGTACCTGTTATTCCAAGAACAGGGGTATCTATATCCTTTGCTTTTTGATGAATTTGATTTAAGATATCCTCACTTTCCTTTGGGAAATTTTCAGCTGCAGAGATAAGTTTTGCTATGGCGGGTTTAAATTTTTCATCCAATTTATTTAGTTCGCCATTTAACTCATTTCCTGTAGGGTAATCACTTCTTTCTACTAGGTCATTTATCATTCCCTGAAGGCCTAATTCACGGCCATCATCTGGAGAATATATTCTATCGATACCATATTTATGCAATTCCTCAATTTCCTCGGGGAGAATTACTCCACCTCCACCGCCAAAAATTTTAATATGCCCTGCTCCCTTTTCTTGTAAAAGGTCATGCATATATTTAAAATACTCAATATGCCCACCCTGGTAGGATGTCATGGCAATGGATTGTGCATCTTCTTGGATGGCGGTGTTAACTACCTCCTCTACAGATCTATCATGGCCAAGATGAATAACTTCACAACCCGTAGCCTGAATTATCCTACGCATTATATTAATAGCGGCATCATGTCCATCAAATAATGAAGCGGCTGTAACAATTCTTACTTTATTCTTGGGAGTATAAGGGGCAATTTGCTGCATTGTCTAAAATTTAGGCTTGCAAAGTTAAGCAATGTAGGCCTTGAGAAAAACAGCAATTTGGATTTTAAATATTTGGAATTTTGTAGGGGATAAAATTCTTAAATTTTCTCTAGGTAAGCAGCTAATGTATCGTGCAACTGACCGGGATTCAAGGGTTTACTAAGGTATCCTGAAAAAATTTCTGTTTCAGGAAGTTCATTTACATCACTAATGGCATAGGCAGTCATAGCATAAACCGGAGTATTCCGATTTACGGAACTGCCTTCTTGGATAATTTTTGCGGCTTCAATTCCACCCATAATTGGCATTTCAATATCCATAAGTATGATATTGTAATTTTTCTCCATAGATATCTCTACGGCTTCCTGACCATTTACAACAATATCCAAATCCACATTCCAGAGATCCATAAAACGCTGAACCACAAAGCTGTTCAATTCATTATCTTCTGCTAGTAATACCTTAAGTCCACTAATGTCCTTTTTAAGATTTAGATCAGCCTGCTTGCTTTCAATATTCTTAGCGATAGGTAAATCCAATTCAAAAAAGAAACAAGATCCTTTTCCAACTGTGCTTTTAACGTGAATTTCACTTCCAAAAAGTTCCACTAAACTTCTGGTTATAGCTAAACCAAGCCCTGTACCACCATAATTTTGACTCGTGGAAGTAGTAGCTTGAGAAAAGCTGTCAAATACGCTATCAATTTTATCGCTTGGTATTCCAATTCCAGAATCTTCAACTTCTAAAAGGATTTTCCTTCTAGAATTTTCATCATTTGATTTCACAGCACTTGCACGAAGTACCACCATGCCATGAGCGGTAAATTTTATAGCATTGGATAAAAGATTATTCAAAATTTGAGCAATCCTAAACTTGTCGCCTTGGTAGTGGCTAGGAAGATTTTCATCCCATTCAAAAAACAATTTAGAATCATTTTCTTCTGCTCTAAATTTGAAAGTTTCTTTTAGGTCTTCTAAAAATGTTTTGAGGTCGAAATTTTCCTTTTGCAGTTCAATTTTCCCCGCTTCTATTTTGCTGAAATCCAAAATATCATTTACTAAGCTCAGCAGTCCTTCCGAGGCAAAACGAAGATTTTTGAAATAATCTCGATATTGGTTGGAGACATTATTCTCTGAATTTAAAAGATGAGTGATGCTAATAATTCCATTTAATGGAGTTCTAATTTCATGACTCATAGTACTTAAAAAATCAGATTTCACCTTTGAATTGTGAATCGCTTGATTTTTTTCATGGAGGATTTGCAACTTCTCTTTTCTAGTAATCAAACCATGGGAAACCTGTTTACTCAAACTCTTGAGAGTTTCCATCTGAACGGTATTCAGTTTACCGGGTTTAATATCCATCACACATAGGGTCCCTAAATTGTTCCCTTCTTCATCAACAATAGGACAACCGGCATAATATCTTAAAAAGGGTTCAGCAACAACAAAGGGGTTATTTGCAAATCTTTCATCTAAAAGGGCATCACAAACTTCGAGTATGCCTTCTCCTTCAATAGTATATTGGCAGAATGAATTTTCTCTGGCAGTTTTTGAAATCTCAATACCCACCTTTGCCTTTAAATACTGGGATTGATGGTCTATAAAACTTATAAATGAAATAGGCTTATCACAAACAATCGCGGCCAATTTTGCAATCTCGTCGAATTGATCTTCGGCGTGGCCATCTAAAACATCATACTGTTTTAGGGCTTCTAGCCTACGTTGTTCTAAATTGAGCATTGATTTTTTTGATTGCTAGTTTCCGTCCATGTGAGAAATGCAAAGAAAATAAATCTAAATCAAAAAATATTCTATTTAAGATTAACGGACATAAATAATAGATTGATCGACTATTTAAAGCAAATTAATTTAGCCTATTTGGCCAATTGAAAATCTTCAATTTTGCTATATACTTAAGCTTGTTTTCTTTACAATAATAAAAATCACTGCTCAGGGCTGTTAACATATGGACAGAGATTTGCAACGTGAACTCAATTGGGTGGTCTTAGCAATAAGAAACACATTCTTTAAAAAGGTTTTGCATGTTTTAGGAAACCCAAATCTTATTTTTATTTATTTTCGAGCATGATAAAAATTTTTAGCTGTCTATTTGGGCTCCTCCTTTTTTCGAGCCCGGCTTTTGCTCAAAAAGTTGAACCTCAAAAACCTAAAGGCAAGCGAATTGCCATTCCTATTAGAACTTTTAAAGCGAAGGTGAAGGTTGTTGGTGTTTTACAGGGGACCAAAGATCTGGCGGTTATTCAGGTTATGGAGGTGGATTCCAATAAATACAATCTTTCTGTTGGTGACGAGGTATTGTGTAAGTTTTACTTTGGCACAAAGCCTTTTGTTGGTGAAGAGAAATATCCTGGAGTAAAAGGTGGAGAAATTATAGAGGCGCAAATCCACGCAAGACCAAACAAGAATAACGTTCAAACAGACTATAGAATTCTGCAGTATAAAGTGCTAGGATTTTTTGATAAAAAGGCCCCTCCACTTCCAAGTGAGACAAAATAGCCTAAATAAAAATTTTCTTTAGCTCTTTTAAACTACTTATTTCAAAACTTACCTCCTCCTGGTGAACTTGCAATTCTGGATTAAAAAATACCTGATCCATTCCAAAATCTTTTGCTCCGACAATATCTGCTGCCAAATTATCGCCAATCATAATCGACTTACTTTTTTCTGCACCTGTCCATTTTAAGGATTCTGAAAATATCTCTGGTGAGGGTTTATTTACACCTACCACCTCTGAGCTAATGATTTTATTGAAATAGGGCTTAAGGCCACTTTTATTGAGTTTTATATCCTGAACTTCACTAAAGCCATTGGTAATAATATGCATTTCATATTTTCCCTTCAAATAATCTAAAACCTCTATACAGTCAGGAATTAAGGCTGTTTTATGTGGACATAAATCTATATATTCAATTTCAAATTGCCTGCTGAATTTTTCATCCTCCAAGCCGAAATTCTGAAAAGTTTCCAAAAACCTTTCCTTTCTTAGCCTGGCTTTATCAATTCTTCCTAGGCGGTATAATTGCCATTTTTCTTCATTTATTCTCAGGTATGTTTCCACAAATTGCTGGCTATCCACTTTTAACTCATCTTCTAAGGCGTATTTAAGGAATAGATCTACCAAGGTCTCCCTAGAATTGGTATCAAAATCCCAAAGAGTATGATCGAGGTCAAAAAACAGGTGTTGATATTTCATTTTTTTATCCATTTCAGCCAAAAGGGTAGTCCATTGTATTTTAGTTTTTTATAAATTCTTTCTTCTGCTCCAAAACCGCTGTAAAACTGGGCCATACCAGCATCACTTCCTCCTTCAAAATCAAAAATTTCTTTCTTAGCAGATTGCTGAATGATATACTCATTAATCAAAAATGCCAATCCACCTTTATTCTGTGCCTCCTGATTTGATGCTGAAAAAAGTAGGCATATTCGAGATCTGAAATGCAAGACAAAAATTCCGGCACAGATGGTATTTCCTTCCCCATAAATAGACCAAATTTCTCCAGTTTTTTTGTGAATGGCTGCAAACATTATTTTTTCAATGTTTCTGTAAAAGGCTGGATCCAGCTTTAGGTTTTTACCCTTATTTTGTTTAAACAAATCAATTAAGGCTTTAGGGCTCTCATTTTCAAAACATTTGAATTTTTCCTTTTGGGCCTTTTTTAATTTCCTTTTTATGCCTTTGGAATAGGACTCATAAATATTTTGATAGGAACGATTGATTTTTAGAATATAATTTACCTGGCTACTTATTTGCACTTCGGGGGACTGGAAGCTTTGTCCTTCATTGCCAAAAACCTCAGCGAAAGACGCGTTTTTAATGAGGGTTTTCAGAAACTCATTATTTTGGTTCTGGCTTAGTTTCACCTTGGAGAATATTCCTAATTGCTGTGCTCCAAAGGGTCGATAGAAATATTTAATCCCAAATTTTGTGTTTACTGGCAGGGGCCAAACCGCATCGTAATCGTTTAATACCAAAGCATCCCAACTGGAACATATTGAATCTAAATACCAGGATAGGCCATAAATAAGCTTGGACGGATCCATTAAAATACAATGGTCGTATTTTCTTCTATCTATATAGTTATGATTGACGTATTTAATCATACTGCGTAGGCTAGCATTTTTTCAAATACGGCATTCCACCCCTTCCATTCCTTATCCTTTTCGCTAAATACACGGTAATGCCAAATAGGAATAAACTGGCCACCATATTTTTTATAAATATCTATTATGCGAGAAATATCATTCCATGCCTCTTCATGACTTTTATTTTGATAGTAGATAAATGTACCATCCATAAAGGGAAATGGATGAATCAATAATGGGGTTTCTACTTCATATTCAAGATCATAAAAACGAAAGGAAGTGCATATTCCTGCTCTAAATCCAATTTCATCAGCATATCCCATTGAGTATTCATCGGATATATCCATTTCCAATAGATTTCTATAGGTTTGAGGGAATTTCATTTTTAAAAAATGCTGCCTGCTTTTGCTCACGTTTCGGTTTAAAACTTCTTCTAGCGATTTATGTTCTTCCTGAGCTATTTTAATATCCTCATTTGATCTATAGGAAGGATGAATTCCCATATCGCAAAAGTCATTTAAACTTTTCAAATGGCGATGAAGCCTAAGGCTTTGCATGCTTAAACTTCTATCGTATTTAGCAATATTGGAGAATAATGCAAAATAGATGGTTTTATAGGAATACTTTTCCTGTAGGCTCATTTGAAAATCAAAAGTGCTAAAGGGATCTTGGCTGAATCCAAATACACAACGAAGGCGAGCTATTGCTTCTCTAAAATTCAGATTGATAAAATCCTTTGCAAAAGCTCCTAAGGTGCGAATTAATCCTTTTCCTTTATAAGCAAAAGCATTGTCTATATCTACAGAATTGGTAAAACTATACTGAGGTTTCGAAAATTGTATTTCTGGATATTTTTGAGCTAAAATGGTTTCAATATGACCAGCATAAATATTCACCAATGGTTTTTCCAGCACCCCATTTTTAAAGGCGAAACTTTCTTTTGCCGGAAATCGATTATGCTCATCAGCGATGAATGGCAGGTATTCTTCGTATCTACTCAGCAGAAAAAAACTGGCAGCGAAGGGGTCATATGGCAATTCCGACCTTGAGCTAGTTAAATAAAATACAAACTCCCCTTGAAAATCTCCTTTTTTAGGGTTTTGATCAGATATAGCCGATTCGAATAACAATGGAGTAGCCTGAATAAAAATTCCAGAATCGAGGGAATTTTTGGCATAGCAAAGTTTAGGTAGATTGCTTTCTCTAAAAAGATCCTTATCACTGGTTAGTTCAAAATCAATTCCTAGTAGCCCTTTGAAAATGAGCTTACTAATATAATTTAAGCGAGGGCTAATTTTTTCTACAAACACTAATAGCATAGAAGGCAAATATACTAATGCTAAATAAGCCCTTCATCAGCAAAACTGAAGTATTGTGAATCTGTAATAATTAAATGATCTATAAGCTTGATATTCATTATTAATCCTGCTTCTACCAGTTTTTTAGTGAGAAGTTTATCTGCTGCGCTTGGATTGATATTCCCTGAAGGATGATTGTGAGACACGATGATAGAAGTTGCTCCTAAAAGCAAGGCCTTTTTGAAAATCAATCGTACATCTGCCACGGTGCCTGTTAGGCCTCCAATGCTAATTTGTTGCATCGCCAAAACACGGTTGGAATTGGATAAAAATAAGGCCCAAAATTCTTCGTGTGGCAATTCGGCTAAGGAAGCCTGTAATAATTCGTAGGCCGATTGGCTATTGGAAACGGTGGATACTTTTTGTGCATCAGAATATCGCCTCCTTTGACCAATTTCTAGGGCAGTGATAATATTGATCGCCTTTACTTTTCCTATCCCCTTAAACTGGGTAAACTCCTCGATAGTTTTTTTAGCTAGGCTTTTTAAATCATTATCCACAGAATCCAGAATCCTTTTGGCAAGATCAACTGCAGATTCATTATTAGTACCAGTACCTATGAGAATTGCTAACAGTTCTGCATTACTTAGACTTGATCGTCCTTTTGTCATCAACTTTTCACGTGGTCTATCATCTTTTGCCCAAGATTTTATTCCCTGAAACTTTGCTTGTTTTGTCAAATTGTGGATTTATAGAGTTTATTGCAAAAAAAAGTCCCGCAAGAGCGGGACTTTCTAAATATACAATAAAATGTCCTAGGATTTTTTGGCTCTTAGGTTCACTCTCAATTTTATATTGTCGTCAATTGCGTTTTCTTTAGCAATAGCCTCAATACTTGCAGTGGAGCGAAAATTCACATCCCAATTTGTACGATCAATAACAAATTCTGGAGTTTTAATGATGATTTCATCATTTTCGAAGCTTAGCATAGCGGGGATGGAAATATTCTTTTCTTTATCCCTCATGCTAAGGTTCCCACTTAAAATATGAGTAGCACCTGTAGTATCAGATTCATCAACTGCAGAAACACTGGTTAGGGCAAAAGCTGCGGTTGGATACTCCTCAACTGCAAAAAAATCTGGGCTCTTTAAATGTCCTTCTAGTTTAGCTTTATACTCACTTTCAGCTGGCATATCCGTGCTATTGATGGACGACATATTGATCACAAATTTTCCACTAATGATGTTTCCACCTTCGGTTTGAAATTCTCCTTCTTCCACCTGAATGGTTCCTGTATGTGAATCATCTGCATAGGTTTTAAAACCAATCCATGTAATTTCATCTCCATCCGTAAGCACGGAATAGGTTTCTGCTGTTGCCACTTCTTCTGCAACTTCTTTTGCTTCTGATGCTTCAATTGCCTCTTCTGGGGCATTGTTACAAGCTACCATTCCACCTAAAATGGCAATGGATAAAAATTTACTGTAAAATTTCATATTTGATAATTAATGTTTAAACAACGATTGCAAATATAGGGTGTATTATATAAACAAAAACATTTGGCTGATAAATATTTTTACCCTATTATTGTAATATCATTTTAATATCAAATCAATGGAAGCTGAAAAAATAATTAAAACCCAATCTGGTTATATACACCTAGTAATAAGTATCACTTTGTTGGCAATTGGCATATTTCTCCTCACACAAAAGAGTTTTTTAGGAATTATCCCAATTGTAATAAACATAATTCACCTCATAGGTTTTATGGTGATCAACCCCAACAAGGCTGCTGTATTGGTCTTATTTGGTGATTATAAGGGAACGGTTATAAAAAATGGCTTTCACTGGGTAAATCCATTTTTCACCAAAAGGAAAATAAGTCTACGTGCTCGCAATTTAGACAGCAAGCCCATCAAGGTAAACGATCAATTGGGAAATCCAATAATGATTGGTGTGGTTCTAGTTTGGAGAGTTAAGAACACATTTAAGGCAGCTTTTGATGTTAATGATTTTGAAGAGTTTGTAAATATTCAAAGTGAAACGGCCATTCGAAAGTTAGCAAGTGCTTATCCTTATGACACATTTGATGATGATGAAGCTGAAATGAGCCTTCGCTCTGGACTAGAGGATATCAACAATCAGCTAGATACTGAAATGCAAGAAAGGCTAAACATTGCTGGGATTGAAGTAATTGAAGCTAGAATCAGCCATTTGGCCTATGCATCGGAAATTGCAGGATCTATGCTTCAAAGACAACAAGCTACGGCTATTGTTGCTGCCAGATTGAAAATTGTGGAGGGCGCTGTAGGCATGGTAGAAATGGCATTGGAGCAACTCAGCGAAAAACAAATTTTAGAACTAGACCAGGAAAAAAGAGCAAGCATGGTAAGCAATCTTATGATAGTATTGTGCGGTGATAAAAATGTGCAGCCGGTTGTAAATACAGGGTCTTTATACACCTAATATGGCGAAATTGATAATTCATCAAAAGCTTATGAAGCACCCCTGGCCTATTATTATCGGCTTGATGCTTTTTTCTCTACTACTATTTGTGGCTGGTCCGGATGTAATGAATGCTGAGGATGAAGGTGAATTTATAGGTTTCGTAGCCTCTATAATTCTGGGATTAGGAACCTTTCTTTTAGCCATGAATATAAAAAGTCATATTGAGCTTCATCCTACAGAAATTCGCTTTAAGGACATGCCATTATCTAAAAAGCTGAAAGTAATTCGTTTGGAAGAAATGGAATCTTACAGTATTGAAAAATATAGCCTCCCTAATTTCAAAGGATTGGGTTTTAAAAGAGATTTTAAGGGGAATAAATATATTGTGATGCGATTTGGAATGGTTCTACAAATTAAAACCAAGCAAGGCAAAAAGTTGGTATTAGGCATCAATGAGCCGGGAAAAGTAAAAAGGTATATAGAACAAAATTGGGAAGAAAACCCAACTTACAATGGCTGAAAAAAAAGCATTCGCACTTAGGATAGATTCTGAATTACTTAAAGCTGTAGAAAAATGGGCGGCCGACGAATTCCGAAGCACCAATGGTCAAATGGAATGGATAGTAAATAAGGCCCTTAAGGAAAGTGGGAGGCTAAAAAAATGAATTATCGGACTCCATTCCAAATTTTAATCTGATCTGTACTATCAATCCCTGAGACAATTTCCACATTAATACCATCAGATAATCCCAAGCTAATCTCCTTTTTTTCAAAAATCTGATCGGCGCTTTGAATTTCAACGAATGGTTTTCCATCTTCATATTGCAGAAGGCTTTCTTTAATACTTAAAACCGACTTTCTAGATTCTAAAACTATATCGGCATTTGCACTATAGCCAGCTCTAATAAATTCGGTGCTATCCATCATTACTTTTGCCTTAATTAAAAATTGAATGGCCCCATTTTCTTCTACTCCTTTTGGGGCGATATATTCCAAAGTGGCATCAAAGGTTTTATTTTCAATGGCTCCTACGCTGAGGCTTATTTCCATTCCTTCCTTAATTTTTCCTACTTCAGATTCATCAATTTTCCCTTCAAATACCAAATCATTCATATCTGCGATGGTAGCTACCGTGGTTCCATCATTAAAATTATTACTTTCAATTACTTGATTTCCAACTTTTATAGGAACGTCCAACACCATCCCGCTTACTGTAGCTTTTACCAATGTAATCGCTGATTTTCCTGATTTATTAGAAGCACCTTCCTTTACAATTTCCAAGTTTTCCACAGCAGCATCTAGTTCTTGCTTTGCAGATTCATAGGACAATTGAAATTGTTGAAATTCACTTTGGGCAATTACCTTATCCTCAAAGAGCTTTTTATTTCTTTTATAGTCTGTTTCGCTATTTTTCAATTGAATTTTTGCCTGATTTATTCTATTCTGAGCATTATTTAGAGATAGCATATTTGGAATAATTTTTATTCTCGCCATCAAATCCCCTTCTTTTACAATATCACCAGCTTCGACAAAAATCTCTTGAATAATTCCTGATACCTGTGGCTTAATATCTACTTCTTCACGAGGAATAACACTACCTGTAGCTACCGACTTTTTTTGAATATCAGTAACAAATGCCTTATCCGTTTCGTATTCTACAGGGGCTTGTTTATTCTTTTGGTAAAGATAAAATAGGGTATAGGCAAAGGCCGCTATTAAAATTACAAGTCCTAAAATTCCAAAAAACTTTTTCATCTATTTCAATTATTTACTTATTCGGCTCTTAATGCATCTACAGGCTTAATGCTTACTGCTCTTTTTGCCGGGATTAATCCTGCCAATAAACCTGCTATTACTAATATTACTAATGCAATTAATACAATTTTCAATTCCACTTCTGGTCGCTTAAAAAACTCTGAACCACCACCCGCATTTTCTAAGACAAATGCCAATAATTCCATAGCCCACACGCCCAAAATTACGCCTAGCATTCCAGCAACTACGGTAAGACTTATGGATTCTAAAACCACCTGTTTCATTACTATAAATGGTCTAGCACCAATGGCTCGTCTTATACCTAGTTCTTTGGTCCTTTCTTTAACAATCACCAGCATAATATTAGAAACGCCTATTGCCCCTGCGATAAGGGTTAAAATACCCACTATTAGGGTTAGTGCATTTATACCCACAAAGAGCCCTGTCATTTTTGAAAACTCTTCTTCCATATTCCAGGAGCCAAATGCTCTTTCATCATTAGGGTGTATGCTATGCCTTTCTTTCAAGAGGGTTTTAACTTTATCTCCTACTAAACTTACAGGTACTCCTTCCTTGGAAGTGATGGCCATCCACCCGACCCTATCTCCCAAATGAAAGGCATTTTGAAAAGTGCTAAAGGGAACATAGATGGATCTCTCTTGTTCATCGGCATCATCTTGATCTGCGCCATTTGATTGAAAAAGACCCACCACTTTAAAATTTACTCCTTTTACAGAAATGAATTCGCCTATAGGATTTTCATCAATTTCAAAAAGCGATTCATAAACTGTTTTACCGATTATGGCTACCTTTCTTTTTTCTGCCATATCTCCATCATTCATCATTCTGCCTTTTATAAGCTCCACAATTTGAATTTTGGAATAATCTGGGGAATCGCCGTATAAATCAAAAGCCCCTGTTTTAGTGCCACGAACCACATTATTTGTTCCTCTAAAACCTCCTAGTTGATTTCGAGGGGCAACAATTCCCACTTCTTGAATTTCAGATTTAATGGCTTCAATATCTGCATTTCGGAGACTTACAGACCTGCCCCTTTGAAACCCTTTATAGGGGACACTGGTACTTTGAGTCCAAAGAAACATGCTATTGGTAGCCCATCCTCCCATTTTTGAGGTGGCTCCATTTTTAAGTCCTTTTCCAGCACCCATCATTACCACCATCATCAATATCCCCCAAAAAACGCCAAAGGCAGTAAGAAAGGTTCTGAGTTTATTTCTACTCAGTACCATCCATATTTCGCTCCATTGTTCTTTGTCTATCATCAGAATATTATTCGTCTCTTAAGGCTTCTATTGGTCGAATTCGCGCTGCTTTACGAGCTGGAAAAAAACCTGCTAGTGCACCCGAAAATATTAAAATAGAAAGGGAAAGAAAAGCAATTTCTAAACTCACCCCGGGATTGTAAAAAAAATCGTGAACGAGGTATTTAGACATTAACTCTACGACTACAATTCCTAAAATCATCCCGAAATATCCAGCTACAGCGGTAATTGTTATAGACTCTTGCATTACCAAACCAATTACAGAGGCGGGTGTTGCTCCTAGAGCTTTTCTAACACCAATTTCTCTTGTTCTTTCATTCACCACCACTATCATAATATTACTTACCCCTACTATACCGGCGATAATGGTTCCAATTCCTATTACCAAAATAAAAATTTCCACACCTGAAATTACACTTAATATTTCCTCCGCGCCTCTTTGCACATTTCTTACTCTTATTGCTCGAGGATCTATTTTGTTAAATATTTTGCGCTGGGCAAAGTCTCCTCTTATTTTTTGAGCTAGTGCATCACTTGTTTCCAAATCCATAGCTTCATCATAGGTAAGCATTATCCTATTCACTTCATTGGAGCTGGCATTAAAAACTTTTTGTCCGGTACTAATTGGGATATAGGCATATCTTTCCTCCCTGGCATTTCCATAATCAGAATACCATCCTACCACCTGAAAAGGAATTCCAAATATTTTAATGTATTTACCAATGGGGTTTTCGGATTTAAAAATATCATCCTTTATTTTTCTACCAATTACCACCACTTTTCTTACCTCACTTAAATCCCTTTCATTTATGTACCTCCCCTCTTCCATACTGGTTTTTTCCAAAATCTGATGATCAGGATGAACGGCTCTAATACTGAAATTTCCGCCTTCCGATTTAAAGGATAGTAAAGCGGACCACATAATATATCGGGAGGTACTATTTTCAATTTCACTAAAGGTTTCCTTGAGATGATCGAGGTCGGAATTCTCCATTTCGATAGGGCGATTGGAGTTTAGGCCCTTATAAGGCATGGAGGTAACACCGGTGCTAATCCATAGGCTATTCAGGGCGTCATCATCTAAAAAAGTGCGATAAATACCATTTCGCAAGCCTTGGCTAGAACCTAGTAAAACCACCAACATCATAATTCCCCAGGCCACACTAAAGCCGGTAAGAAAAGTTCTAAGCTTGTTTTTCTTAACCGTTGTCCATATTTCCAACCATTTATCTTGGTCAAACATTTCTTTCTGATTTAGAATTTAGTTGAAACGTTTTTCATCTTGAATTAGCCCATCCTTAATATGAATTAAGCGATCGGTCATTTCTGCAATATCTTTTTCATGGGTAACAATTACAATGGTAATATTCTGCTCCTTATTTATTTTTCTAAAGAGTTGCATCACTTCATTTGATGTATTGCTATCTAAGGCTCCTGTGGGCTCGTCTGCCAAAACCACTTTGGGATTAGTTACTAATGCTCTGGCGATGGCCACCCTTTGTTTTTGCCCACCAGAAAGTTCATTTGGCAAATGATCTGCCCGATCTTGAATATCCATCATTTCCAAATACTTCATGGCAATCTTATTCCTTTTGGATCTACCAACACCTTGGTAGTACAAAGGAAGAGCGACATTTTCTACAGCACTCTTGAAAGAAATTAGATTAAAGGATTGGAATACAAAACCCAAAAACTTATTGCGATAAACGGCAGATTGTTTTTCGCTAAGGCCAATAATTTTTTTATCCTCCAAATGGTAGCTCCCAATATCATAATTGTCGAGCATACCAATGATATTCAATAAGGTAGATTTTCCAGAGCCTGAAGATCCCATAATGGAAACCAACTCTCCTTCATTTATTTGAAGATCAATACCTTTTAAAACTTCTAAATTTTTCGCCCCGATTTTATAGGACTTTTTGATTCCTTTTAGCTCAATCATTAACGCTAAATATTCATTCTCGTAGCAAAATAAGAGCTTAAAAATAGCTCAATTTATTGAGAATCCTCTTGAGATGAATATGTTTTCTGAAAGTAAAATGCTGGAATTAGCATCATCATCAAAACCGGATTAAGGATAATTCGGTGAAAATGACTTAGTAAGGAAGAAAAGCCCTTTGGACTAGTAAGGAAAAGGCCCAAATAGATTGGTAGTAATATGAACAGTCCAAACAGCAGCACATAAAAAGAGAATTTCACATATTTCTCTTCTTCAAATAAAGCGTATATGATCATTATTGCAAATCCATCATTCAATAAATATCTAAACACTTTGTTTACCACAAAGGCTGTTGAATTTTTTATGGTTTCGTAATCCGAGGTATATTCTATTTTTTCTGGAGCTTGAAATTTGAAGAGGACGGAATATAAATCCAGATGGAATTGAAAAACATAAACTAAAAATAGCCCTAAAGCTCCAAGACATAAAAAAAGCCAACGTTTAGGATTCATCGCTTTGTCATTTTCTTCTTCCCTGAAAATTTACTTACCCAAAGGAACCAAAGGAATAGTATGGCTAAATAAATTATGGCTGTAAATCCAAATTTGTGAAAAAAGTGAAAGGTTTGCCCTTCAAATTTCACATTTATCAATGCCAGTAACATGAGCCTCCCAATGTTGGAGGCATGGATAAACAATAATCCAAAAGGAATAAATAGCAAGGTATTTAGCAGTTTACCACCAAAGGCAATTATAAATGCAATAAAGAGAATCATTATATTAATTCCATTGCATCCTTCTTCAACAGAAATCGCATATTTACCACTTAGCCAAATGCTATCATAGGTCTGTTCAGCTTCAGATTTAGAATTCAAATGATCATTCCGAATAATTATTGGACGATATCCAAATACGGTGCTTGAATTAGTACAGCTAAAGGCTACAAAGCTAGTAATAGGATCTGTTTTGGGCTTTTCTAATGAGTCGTAATAGCTGATATATTTACCATATACCACAGAGAGTATTCCGTAGATAGCGAAGAATTTCACTAAAAACAGAATGGTTGGTTTAAAATCTTTCCACATGTTTAAAAATCGTAATACTGGTTAAACACCTCAGTCCTGAGCCCGAAGTATATGTATGTTGAATTTGTTGTGGATATTGGTGATGTATTTTCAATACTTGAATCTAATTTACGAATTCTAGCGCCAAGTTCAAGTTTTAAATTGGATGAAGGGTTCAGCAAGTAAGAAGCTCTTAGTCCTATATAATTAAGTTTAGCTGGCACTCCCTGGCCAGTGGTATTATTATAATCTTGTTCTCGTGTTTTATAAGACAAATAAATGTTTGATCCCCAATTGGAACCGGCTGTATCTAATCCTATTGATCCAAAATGAAACCTGGCTTCAAATTCCCACCTTTGGTAATTATATTGAAAATGCAGGAGATACTCCTCAAAATTTGCTCCCCATGGATGGGCTAGAGATTGGGAGTAATGGGCATAATTTCCAAGCGGTACTAAATGAGAGTAGGTATAGGGGCTGGCTTTATTGAATTCTACACGTGCAAACAAACCTTCTAGTCCTAATAAATCATAAGCTTTAATTCCAAGCTGAAATCCATATTTATTTCCCCAATAACCCGTTCCAGCAAAAAACTCAGAACCTGTAAATTCATCTAAAACAAATTGGGAGTAAACCTGAAGACCCTTTTTCAATTTATAACTTGAAGCAATTCCCAAAAGGGCATTTCCCACATTTGAGCCTACTGAAAATTCCACGGGTCTATAAAAAATAATAGGATTATAAAAGGAAACATCCATTCTTCGATTCTGAAGAGTATCGGAAAGAATTATAGCTTCAAAGAAACTTAGGTTCCATCGATTTGTAATATCAATACTGAGGTAGTGGCTAGCCAGGCTCTTTCTTAAAAATATATTATCCGGTGCAACTTGTTTTCTTACATCATACATCTGCGCCCAAAGGTTCACATACTTTACTCTTCCAAAACTGGTTTGGATTCTAAAAAAAGGATAATTAAATGATGCATCAGAAAGCAGCATAGATCTGTATCCTTCGCCGAAAAAATTACGACCCTGACCAGCTGTGAATATGAAAATATCATTGGGTTTGAAATTAATCTCCCCACTGGCCATATTAAAATCATGACCATTGTCACCAAAATTTCTTGTAAAACCTTGTTGTGGAGCTACATTCCATTGATTTATCCAGCTATCAATATAAGCTGGGAAGATGGCCTGTGTTTCAAAAAACGAACTAGAGAAGGTTAGCATTTCTCCGAGTTTACCTGAAAGACCAAAACCTCTTGAATTTAAGTACAAATTATTTCCAGTTTCACCTTCTCTACCCAATTGAAGGTTTACAAACGGATCGATTTTAAACTCGTAATTTTCACCTTTAAGGTAAACTAGATTTTCGTTGAAAAGTTTCCTACCGAACCATGATTTATAGGCAAAACTCAGATCATTAATTCTTTGCTCTCTTGCCTTTTTTAGTTTGGGGTTCAGCTCATAGCTATTCAGGTTAATAGAACTGTGGTAAAAGGAATCGGTAGAATAAAGGCTCTTTTGAAGAACCGCTTCTAATCTATGATTTTTTGGAGAATATAAATTTTGAGCAACAGCAAGAATAGGAAGAAAAAAAAGCAGATTTAGAAATACTATTTTCCTAGTCATTCACAATCTTCTTCAAATCCAAAGATGCAAAAACAGAATTATTACTAATATATTCAGGCACCATTTTCTTTAGTTCAGCAACCATCTGATTGTTCTCACCTTTTTCCACATACTCCCACAACATCATTATTTTATTGGAAGTCTCTTCAAATTCATAAGATTGAACATCTGCAATAAGAATTTTTGGATGATGAGTTTTTTTGGTGTTCTCTTGAACCGCTAATAATTCTTCATAAAGCTTCTCACCAGGTCTTAAGCCAACTTCAACGATTTCAATATCCTTGCCTAATTTAAGTCCAGAAAGGATTATCATCTTTTTGGCTAAATCGTAAATTTTTACGGACTCCCCCATATCAAAGACAAAAATCTCTCCTCCTTTACCCATTGAACCTGCTTCTAATACCAAATTACAAGCTTCGGGAATAGTCATGAAATAACGAGTAATACTTTTGTCTGTAAGGGTAATTGGTCCGCCCATTTCTATTTGCCTTCTAAAAAGGGGAATTACGGATCCATTGCTACCTAAAACATTTCCAAATCTGGTAATGACAAATTGGGTTTTAATACCCTTTTTGGATTGCAGGCTTTGTGTATAAATTTCGGCAGTTCTTTTGGTGGCTCCCATCACATTAGTAGGGTTTACAGCCTTATCTGTAGACACCATTACAAATTTACCCACTTGATATCTTACCGATAGATCGGCAATCATTTTAGTACCGAAAACATTCGTTTTTATGGCTTCATATGGATTATCCTCCATTAGAGGAACATGCTTATATGCCGCTGCATGAAAAACCAAATCGGGTTTATAGGCTTCAAAAACCTTTATCATTCTGGATTCATCTGCAACATCACCCATTACACACTCTACCAATTTAAAGAGGTCTGGGCTTTCCGATTTCATCTCAATTTGCAAATCATACAGAGGAGATTCTGCCTGATCTAATAAAATCACTTTTTTGGGAGAATAGTGAAGCAACTGACGAGAAATTTCGCTGCCAATAGATCCCGCTGCTCCGGTAACCAAAATGGTTTTGCTTTTTATTTCTCTAGAAATATTTACATTATCCAGAACAATTGGATCTCTTTCTAAAAGATCTTCTATTCTAACATTTTTAATCTGCTTAGTACTCAGCTCACCGTGAATCCAATTTTCAATAGGTGGAACAATTTTCACCTCCAAATTCTTTTCTAATGCCGCTTCGGTTATTTCCTTTTTTCTTTTGGAGCTAAGATCATGTTGAATGGAAATAATGATTTGATCAGTTTTATATTTTTCTACAAAATTCCCTTCAAATATTTTTTTAGGATTAAAAACCAAAACCCCTTCAATGGCTTTACCAACTTTATAAGGGTTATCATCTACAAATCCTTGAACCTCGTAATCTCTTTTATTTTCTTGCAAAAGAGTGTTTTTGGTAATTAAGCCTGAAGATCCAGCACCATAAATAAGCACTTTGGTCTTTTTATGGGTTTTACCATTTAAAGCACTTTGATATACCACCTTTATTCCTAAACGGGATCCGATGAGAAAAAATAGGTTTAATAAGAAATGGATTAATAAAATGGATTTTGAAGCATTCCAAATTTCACCTTTAAAAACTCCATCTTGCATACCTAGCACACTTAATGCTAGCAATACAACCAAGGCGAATGTGGAGGCTTTTAAAATATTATAGGCATCTCTTAGTCCGGTATGCCTTATTATTCCAGCATAAGACTTAAAGGAAAGGAAACCCATAAAATAAACCAGGACTACCAAAATTAGGTAGGTAGAATTCCAACTACCTCTTAAATCAACAAAATCGAAATTAAATCTAAGGAAGGATGCTAGGAAATAGGAAATCGCTACCAGAGCAGAATCAAATATCAGCACTATCCACCGAGCTAGGTAGCGGTCTGAGTTTTTGTTTAGGAAATCCTTAATCAATTTTTGTTGGTTTGAGGCTGTAAATTTAATTGAAATTAACGAATCCTATAAAAAATCATGATTTTAATTCTCTTTAGCAAGGAAAGCCCATCATAAAAAAGACTCCTATCCCCTTGAAAACTCCTTTATACAAACAGTTGATCGAGAGTATTAAAAATGCGTTCAAAATCAGATTCACTAAGATTTGAACCACTTGGCAGACATAAACCTATTTCAAAAAGTCTTTCGGAAGTTCCATCTCCAAAGAACAATTCATTTTCAAAAACTGGCTGTAGGTGCATGGGTTTCCAAAGTGGTCTAGCTTCAATATTTTCCTTTTCTAAAGTCAATCTAATATTTTCCCTACTAATACCTTTATTGGTTTCAGGATCGACCAGTATGCAGGTTAGCCATCTATTGCTAAAGGAATTTTCTTCTTCTTCTTGAAATATTACAGAATATCCCAAATCATTTTTTGCATTAAAATAATCAAGGTATCGAAAGTAGTTTGCCCTACGAGCTTCAATTCTGTCGTTTAGTACCATCATTTGTCCACGACCTATTCCGGCTAAAACATTACTCATCCTATAATTATATCCAATAGCAGAATGTTGGTAATGAGGGGCTTCATCGCGTGCCTGAGTAGCTAGGAATCTAGATCTATCTATCAACTCCTTGCTATGGGAAACAAGTGCTCCACCGCCGCTTGTAGTAATAATTTTATTTCCATTAAAAGAATAAACACCTAGCTTACCAAAAGTACCGGTAAGCACATCTCCATATTTACTACCTAAACTTTCGGCAGCATCTTCAATTACTGGAACGGAATAGCTATTGGCCAATTCCATAATCTCATCCATTTTAGAAGGATTTCCATAAAGATGGACTGGAAGAATGGCTTTAATTCTATCTGCTTTTCCTTGAGAACTTAAGTAATCAAGAGCTTCTTTTAAGGCCTTTGGAGACATATTCCAGGTGTCCTCTTCAGAATCTATAAAAACGGGATGTGCACCGCGATAGGTAATTGGATTTGCGGAGGCACAAAAGGTAAAGCTTTGCACTAATACATAATCACCAGGTCCTATATCTAATAAATCCATGCTCAGGTGTAGAGCGGCAGTACCAGAACTCAACACAGCGGCATGATCAATACTATTATAATCTTGAATGGCTTTTTCTAGGCCATTTACATGTGGGCCAAGAGGCGCTATCCAATTGGTTTCAAAAGCTTCATTAACAAACTCTTGCTCTTTATCACCCATATGAGGTGAGGAAAGCCAAATTTTTTCTTTATTCATTCTATTTTGCGGGTATTCCTTTTACAATACTATTAGCTGAAATATCATTTGTCACTACTGCTCCAGCTCCAATTATGGAGTTTTTGCCAATTCTTACATTTGGAAGTATCGTGGCTCCGGTTCCTACATATACTCCTTCTTCCAAATATACACCTCCCCCTAGGTTTACGGATGGCATTAGGGAAACAAAATCTTCAAGGTAGACGTCATGTCCAATGGTACAATTCAAATTTAAAACGCAAAAATCACCTATCCGAATAGAGGTGGTTAAAATACAAGCTGCTGTAATAATATTCCCTATTCCCATTTCAATATTGGCTTTGTCTTGTAGTAAGGCCTGGGGATGAATTAAATTTGGGAAGCTACATTTTACTGGAATTCTCTGGTAAACAGAACGTCGATCTTTTGAATCTCCAATTGCAATTAAAACAGATTGATCTTTTTGAATATCATTCAAAGGATTGCTTTGGATATTAGAATCTGAAGGGCTCTGTTCATCATAGAAGCTTCCAAAACTCAATCCTAGAAATTGGATCATGGATTTCACCTCTTGTCCAAAACCTCCGGCACCAATAATTCCAAACTGCTTTTTTTCCTTTAATATTGATTTTCCAGGAACCCCTGCATAGGATTCTCCATCTTTTACATTAGATAAAATTACAGCACCTGCTCCGATGGTACAATTCTTCCCAATACTAACATTTGGGATAATGGTAGCACCTGCTCCTATATGACTTCCCTCGCCAATTTTCACCCCACCACAAAGCGTGGCATTAGGGCTAATATGTACATAGTCCTCAATAATACAATCGTGGTCTATACTTGCAGAAGTGTTTACAATACAATGTTTCCCAATGCGGCTATCTTTATTGATGGTCGCTGAAGCCATTACCACTGTTCCTTCCTCAATTATTACCCCTTCACTAATAATGGAATTAGGATGGACGGCAACTTGAAATTGAACATTTTGAAGGCTCTGGGATATTTTTTTACGTATTCCATTGTTTCCAATTGCGATAATCAGCTTGCTTTGCTTCGGCAAACTAGCAAGGGGGGAATTTATTCTTTTTCCAAACAAAAAATCATCTGAAGATTCATCCACATAAAAGGATTCTACTTCAATATTATTTCTTTGAAGGATATCAAAGATTACTTTAGCATGTCCGCCAGCACCCAGTAAAATCATAAATTTCCTTTAAATTTCTCCATGGTTACTGCTGTATTTGAGCTTATCCCTTCAGATTTTACCACCTTTTTTATTGTGAGAAACATAATTTTTAAATCTAAGAGAAAACTTTGATTTTCCACATACCAAACATCCAATTCGAATTTACTTTTCCAGGAAATGGCATTTCTACCATTTATTTGAGCCCAACCTGTAATGCCCGGCCTAACATTATGTCTTCTTTGTTGCTCTTCATTATAAAGTGGTAAATATTCTACAAGCAAGGGTCTAGGGCCAACAATGCTCATATCCCCTTTTATCACGTTTAGCAATTGAGGAATTTCATCAAGGGAAGATTTTCTTACGAATTGTCCAATGGGTGTTAACCTTTCTGAATCGGGTAAAAAAGATCCATTTTCATCTTTTTTATCATTCATGGTCTTAAATTTTATTACCTGAAATACTTTTCCATTTTTACCTGGTCTTTTTTGAGTAAAAAAAATATTTCCTCTATTGGAGAATGCCAAAAAAACCATCAACACAAAAAACACAGGAGATAATAATAGGAATACAATGCTGGCGAAAATAAAATCGCAAAGGGGTTTCATCAGGAATTTATACATTCATGAACATATTTTAAAACTTCATAAGTAAAAGACCAAAATTTCTATATTCCTCAGCCATAGCTCAATGTCAAAAATCCTTCAAAGCCTTTTTCTCCTCTCGAAAGGGTAATGCCTTTTTCTAGGCCATACCATCCTAAAATTGGCTTAAAATTTTTCTGAGCTTTTTTTTGGATAAATTATTTTATCCAATGTATTTCTACTTATTCGTCCTTGAATTTTATACCCAGTAAATTTCTATCCAATTCAATTGAGCTAAAGCTGGGCAAATATAAAATTCTTTTAAGGATAATAGTTCTATTCTATCCTTTGACTTAATGCAAATGCGAAATGATTTTGAAAATATTAATTTCTATTTTTCAAAGGAATTAATCAATTTAATAAATCTAGCAACTCCTTGTTTTTGAGACATGGTATTGTAATAATAGTTTCTTCCATTATCTCCAAACTCCTGCAATTTAAGGGGATTCAATTTTATGAATTCTGAGGCTTTTAGAACAAAGTCATCGACATCTTGAGCATTAAATGCCAGGCCGGCTTTGGCATCTTTTACTATTTGGGAAGCTTCACCATCCACTCCAACCAATACTGCTTTTCCAGATTGCAAATAAGACTGCACTTTTGAAGGTATTGTTATTTCAAACAATGGATCTTTTTTAAGGTGAACCAAAAGGACATCTGCAGATTGCAAAAATTTGTTCACTTCTGATGGACCAACTTTGGCTAGGAATTCTACAGTGTCTTCCAAGTTTAATTTTTTACATAGATCCACTAGCTCCGGTTTGGAAATCCCGTCTCCTAAAAACTGAATTTTAAAATTCTCAGCATTTTCTTTAAGCTTTTTAGCACCGTAAATTATAGTTTCCAAAGACTGTGCACGGCCCATATTGCCTGCAAATAAAAACACACAGGTTTCATTTTTCTTTTCCTGTCTTTTTAATTCCTTAATTTCATTTATAGACCAATTGTAGACTATTTGGATTTTGTCTTCACTTACACCTTTCTCAATTAATTTATTTTTGAAACCATTAGAAATCACCGAAATTTTATCGAGGCGTTTATAAAAAAAGTTCATAAACTTTCCAATATTATTAAGCAAAGACTCATTGTTAATCATCCCGGTAGCCTTAAGCGTATCTGGCCACATATCTTGAATGTCGTAAATAGTTTTGGCTCCAAACAAGTTTTTAAACCACATTGTAGGAAATAAGACCGTAGCTGGGGGGTGATAGGAGATAATAAATTTCGCCTTTTTCACTACAAAACTCCCAAGGATTATCGCGGAAAATGCAAAACTCAAATAATTTAAAATTCTTCCAATTTTTGAAACCCCATGACTAGGATAAAGCGGTACTCGACGGATTACTACTCCGTCAATCACTTCCTTTTTGTAGAGAGATTGTTTGTATCCATCATAAATTTTCCCTCCCGGATAATTTGGGAAACCAGTTAAAACTTGAACAGAAAAGCCTTCCTCTACCAAACCCCTGCACAGCGAATGCCAGCGAACATCTGGCTGTTCTGGGTTATAAAATTGGGAAATAAAGAGGATTCGTTTTTTTATTTCTGCCAAACTACTCTATTTATATAGGATGTATAGGATAAAATAATTCTCACCACTTTTTCTCCTACATTCGGCATGGAGTAATCGGCAACCTTTCTCAAATTTCTTTCGCTAAGGTTTTGAAACTTCAAGTGTTCCAAAGCTTGCATTATTCGTTCAGAATCCAATCCCACCATCATAACTGATGCTTCTTCCATTGCTTCTGGCCTTTCGTGAGCATCTCTAATATTAAGGGCTCTAAAGTTCATTATGGAGGATTCTTCAGAGATGGTTCCACTATCCGAAAGCACGGCAAATGCGTTTTTCTGTAGGGCATTATAATCGCTAAAACCCAATGGTTTTAGGAATTGAACATTTGGATGCATTTTTAAATCTTCCTTATCCAGTCGATTTCTTGTTCTTGGATGAGTACTAACAATTACAGGGTAATTGTAT
Source organism: uncultured Cryomorphaceae bacterium (assembly GCA_963976435.1). Classification (GTDB taxonomy): domain Bacteria; phylum Bacteroidota; class Bacteroidia; order Flavobacteriales; family Schleiferiaceae; genus CAKZNE01. The sequence continues at coordinate 45,210 of CAXBKQ010000016.1, forward strand.
TTTTCGGCAATTAAGTTCAATGTCTTTAGCAGTCCAGAAAAATTCACATCATTGGTAATATTTTCCTCCCTGTGTGCAGATATCACAAAATACTTTTGCTTTTCAAGTCCAAGGGTTTGATGAACATTACTAGCATCAATTTGATGCATATAGTGATTTAGAACTTCAAACATTGGGCTTCCTGTTTTTATTACCCTATCTGCCGACATTCCTTCCCTAAGTAAATATTCTCTTGCAATATCACTATAGGTAAGATTAATATCACTTACATGATCTACTATCCTCCTATTGGTTTCTTCAGGAACTCTTTGATCGAAGCAACGATTTCCAGCTTCCATATGAAAAATTGGAATTTTCCTCTTTTTTGCAGGAATGGCGCACAAACAGCTATTTGTATCTCCCAAAACTAAGAAGGCATCTGGATTTTCTTTTTCTAGAATTGGATCTACTTTAATAAGAATTTGACCAACAGTTTCTGTGGCATTTTTTCCTGCGGCTTCAAGAAAATAATCTGGTTTCCTAATTCCTAAATCTTCGAAGAAGATTTGGTTTAGCTCATAATCATAATTTTGACCCGTATGAACAATCAGGTGTTCTATGGCATCAGATTCATCCAGCTTTGCCATTACTCGGGAAAGCCTAATAATTTCTGGTCTGGTTCCTACTACTGTTAAAACCTTTAATTTATTCATCAAAATTTGTTTTATGATTTAAACCGTTAAAAAATAGGTATCTGGCCTATCATGGTCGAAAATTTCATTTGCCCAAAAAAGAGTAATCAATTCTTCTTCACCAACATTAGTAATATTATGGGTATAGCCTGTTGGGATATCCACTACCGTAGGGACTTTTCCATTTACAGGATATTCAATTATTTCCGTCCCATCAATTTTTCTGAAGCGAATAATGGCTTCACCTCTAATGACCAAAAACTTTTCTGTTTTAGTATGATGAAAATGATTTCCTCTTGTAATTCCAGGTTTTGTGGTAGAAACAAATATTTGCCCGAAATCCTCTGATTTAATCCATTCAAAAAGGTCGCCACGATTATCCACATTGAGCTTCATTGGATAGGAAAATTTATCCTTAGGCAAGTAGGATAAGTAGGTGCTATAAAGATATTTGGTTAAAGTATCTCCAACCTTTGGCGCTCGTAAATTCTCTCTGTTTTTTGGGAAAGAACTAATGGTTTCTGCCAAAAAGCCTAGGCTCACTTCAAATTCGGTTCTTACTTTAGCCCTTGTTAATTTTTCTATGTCTTTGGCAGACATCCAAGTCAACAATTCAGCAATTACATCATCAATATAAACAACAGGAAAGGAGAAATTCGGATCTCTAATTTCCAACTCTTTACCATTGGCAACATTATAGCAGAAAGTAGAAATTACTGAATTATAATTTGGTTTAGACCATTTTCCAAAAACACCTGGCAATCGATAAATAACGGCATTTACAATACCATTATCACTTGATTTGCTTAGGAGCTCTTCTGCCTCAAGCTTGCTTTTCCCATAAGGGTTGTCCATTTCCGCTTGAGTGGATGATGTGATTACGAAAACTGGTTTTTTCTCAGGCTGTAAATCTTCAATAGTCTTTAGTAATTGGGCAGTAAGACCACTGTTCCCGATTGAAAACTCCTCCTCATTCTTAGGACGATTTACACCCGCTAAGTGATAAATGAGCTCGGCATCTTTTAGGATTTCGCTAAACTCTTCAGCCTTGGTTTCCCTAGTGATAGATTGCAGCTCTAGGTTTTCAATTCTATTGAGATGTGCTAATAAATTCTTTCCTACAAATCCATTGGCACCTGTAACAACTACTTTTTTCATAAAGTTTTTAATTCTTCCTGTACGTGATCTAATTTCAAAACCATTTCTTTAAGCTCTGCATTAGTCAATTGATAAGTATTATGAGAATGATAATCTTCCAAGGTGCTTACTTTATTATCCCCTTCTGAAAAATATTTATCGTAGTTCAAGTCTCTGTCATCTGCCGAAACTCTATAATAATCACCTAAATCTTCACTTTTCACCCTTTCTTCTGCGGTGAGTAAGGTTTCATAAAGTTTCTCACCATGACGAGTACCAATCACTTTAATTTCATTTTTGGCATCAAATATATCTAGCATCACTTCTGCAAGTTGACGGATTGTTGCGGCAGGGGATTTTTGAACAAATACATCTCCAGAATTACCATTTTCAAAGGCGAACATAACCAAGTCAACCGCCTGATCCAAAGACATCATGAACCTTGTCATATCCGGATTGGTAAGGGTTAATGGTTTTCCAGCCTTTATCTGTTGGATAAATAAAGGAATTACGGAACCTCTGCTGGCCATCACATTTCCATATCTAGTTGCTGTAATAGTTGTAGAATGTGCCACTCTTGATTTTGCTACGGCTACTTTCTCCATCATGGCTTTGGAAATACCCATTGCATTTATAGGGTAGGCGGCCTTGTCTGTACTAAGGCAAATAACCTTATCTACTCCATTTCTAATGGCAGCATTTAATACATTCTCTGTTCCAAGAACATTTGTTTTTACGGCCTCAATAGGATAAAACTCACAGGAAGGTACTTGTTTTAATGCGGCAGCATGGAAAATATAATTTACACCTTCCATAGCATATTGAAGACTATCCGCATCGCGAACATCGCCAATATAAAATTTGACCTTATCGGATTGTAAGGCATGACGCATATCGTCTTGTTTTTTCTCATCTCTGGAGAAAATCCTTATTTCTTTAATATCCGTATTTAAATAGCCCCGTAAAACGGCATTGCCAAATGATCCTGTTCCACCAGTAATTAATAGGGTGGCGTTTGATAAATTCATGAGAATGATTTAAAATTCATAAAAGTACTTAGGTGTTTATCCTAGTCTATTCAATTTTTCTATTACCTTTTTAAAAAGAATAAAGAATGATGTTCATTTTTTCAAAGCTTTTCAAAGTGTTTTTTGGAGAATTTCATAATCTTTCAAAACCTCATCAGGATTCATATTCACCTCTTCAAAATACCCAAGGTAAAAATCTGATAAACAAACACTTAAATTCCATTTTACAGGAATTCAATTGAAGCTCAAATCTACATTTATTTTCTTATTAACAAAATTCTTCATTAAGCCTGCTGACCTATTAAGACAGAGCATAATTATTTTAATTTTCTGACCTTAAATGATTTTGGTAAATGTCAAATACATCGTTTGCAATTTCTACAACATTGTGATTTGCCCTAAACTTTTTAATACAGGCTTGCCCCATTTCTTCTACAAATTCTGGAGATTCTGACAAATTCACAATACTCTCTTCTAATTTCTTTTGCTGTCCAAATTTTACAATAATACCTGTCTTTTCATGCTTTACAATATCCTCAACCTTATCATGTAATGTAATTATGGAAGGCACTCCATAGGCACCAGCTTCAAAAACGGATCTGGAAGGTTCGTTCATATGGATGGGCAATAACAATGCATCCACATTGGCAAATAATTCATTTGTTGGAACTATTTGACCCAAGAGTTGAACATTTTTTAAATGATGTTTGGCAATAGCATTATCCATCCTTTTTTGCCAATCTGGATAAATTCCCAAGGCATCAAGGATTCTTCCTTTTAAACTTGAGTAAAACTCCTTTGGTTTTACATTAGATCCAGCTACCACAAATTTAATTGTACTCTTATCTTTAAGGTTTATTGCTGCCTTAATAAGCTCTCCAATTCCTTTTTGGCTAAGAAAATTAGATAAAAACAAAATCCTAAATTTATCGGATTTCACTTTGGGGAGCACTTCATTAAACACGCTTGAAACGGGATTGTAAATCAATGACTTTTTCACAACCCTATCCATAACCTTCAAAACGCTCCCATCAATACAAATAAGGTGATCAACATATTTATTGATCTTTTTTGCGGCAAATTTATTGAAGGCAGGATAATTTGAGTTTGCCACTACCCTGCAATGCATAATTACAGGGATATTGAAATTTTTCTTTAAAGTTTTGGCAGTAGTAAAAAGGCCTCCTTCATTCAGGTGGATAATATCAGGATTATGTCTTTTTACTAAATCATTTACCCATGTTTTTGATTGTGGCTTTAAATATTCAAGTAAGAATCTTAGGTATAAAAATTTTACACCGCTTACGGAAACAAACATTCTGGGCGTAGGAATAATTTCTACAGTATCCACAATCTTTTTAAACCTTTCTACTACAGGCCCTTCAGGTGTTGCCACAACAATTTCAATAGAATGATTCTTCTTTAATTCCGTAAGTAAGTGAATTAAACTATTTGACGCTCCTCCTGTGTCTCCACAATGATGGATGTATAGAACCTTCATATTAAAGGTTGTTATTTGAATAGAATAACTTTATCTTTTCTGCAACGGTATTAATCATTTCTTCACTTAGTTCGGGATACATAGGCAAGGATAAAATTTTATTCTCATAAGCAGATGCCACTGGAAAATCGCTCCTTGAATAATTTAAATATTCATAAGCTTTCAAATTAGGCAAAGCAGTAGGATAGTGAATTGCCGTTCCGATTCCATTTTCTTTTAAAAATTTTGCCAATTCATCTCTCTTTTCGGCTCGAATTACAAAAAGATGATAGGAATGTTTCGAATTTGGTCTAAGTGCCGGAAGGCTAATCTCATCAATTCCTTTCAATACCTTTCTATACCTTTCTGCATTGGCTATTCTGTTCTCTGTCCAATTTACGATATATGGTAATTTAACACTAAGAACAGCTGCTTGCAATCCATCCAGTCTACTATTTATACCTTCAATCTCATGCATATGTTTTTTCAAGGCACCATGGCGCGCATACATTCTGCATTTTTTTGCTAGCTCATCATCATTGGTAATAATACAACCTGCATCTCCATAAGCTCCGAGATTTTTACCAGGGTAAAAGCTAAAGGAACCTGCTAATCCAATGGTACCGGCTCTTTGACCATTAAATTCTGAAAAATGCGATTGAGCACAATCTTCCATAACAGGAATATTATGCTTATTGGCTATTTCCATTATCTTATCCATATCACACATTTGACCGTGTAAATGAACAGGGATAATTAATTTGGTATTAGTCGTTATTGCTGCTTCTAGCAAATCTTCATTAATAGAATAATAATCGGGGTCAATATCCACAAAAACCGGTTTTGCACCAGTCTGAGAAATTGTTTCGGAACTCGAAATCCAACTATTGGCAACTGTAATTACTTCATCACCCTCACCTATTCCCAGCATTTTCATAACTATAAATAGGGAATCAGTACCATTTGCAGCGGAAATACAATGTTTTACTCCATACAGTTTGGCAAATTCCTTTTCAAAGTCCTCAACTACTTTACCACCAATAAAGGCTGTATTGTTTATTACATCGAATATAGCCTTGTCCATATCCTCCTTAATGGATTGATACTGAACTTTTAAATCTACAAAAGGTACCTTCATTTTGTATTTATAGTTTGAGTTAAAATTTGTTTGACTAATTAAATTTTAGTCTGTAATTCCTAATGGTTTTAGGTGAAAAGGAAAAATTCAGCTCATTTTCCAGCTTCACTTTCATTTTGGGTTTGATATCAATTATTGTCTAATTCCAACAATTTGGCAATAATTCTCTCAGCAGTTTTTCCATCCCATAATTCTGGAGTACTTCCTTTTTTCCATTCACCATTAAAAAGTTTTGCCATATATGGTGGAACGGCTTTGGGGTCAACACCCAACAATTCATTACTCCCTTCTGTAATGGTTTCAGGACGTTCAGTACTGTCGCGTAAGGTCATACAGGGAACTCCCATTACTGTGGTTTCTTCGGTAATCCCACCTGAATCAGTAATAACTGCTTTTGCTTTTTCTACCAAATAGTTAAATTCCAAATAACCTAATGGCTGAATTTTATGTAGTCTTGGATCACTAATTCCCAATCGATCTAAAATCTGCATAGTCCTGGGGTGAACCGGGAAAATTAAAGGTAAATCCCCACTATTATCTAGTATGGCCGCTATAAGCTCCTTTAGTTTTTCTTCTTCATCAACATTTGCAGGTCTATGAAGAGTCATTACTATATAATTTCCTTTTGTAAGTCCGATTTTATCCCAAATTGGAGGAGCAATAAATTTGTCCCTGAAGCTCAATAGGGTATCAATCATTGTATTTCCAACAAAAAATATAGAATCCTTATTAGAGCCAAGCTTGATTAAATTGTCGCCAGCTAATTTTGTGGTGGTGAAAAAATAGTCGGAGATACTATCTGTCACCATTCTATTAATTTCTTCGGGCATACTTAGATCTCCAGAACGAATTCCAGCTTCTACATGTGCTACCTTAATATTGAGTTTTTTTGCTGCAATGGAGCAGGCCATGGTGCTAGTAACATCGCCAACCACAAGGCAAAGGTCTGTAGACTCTTTCAGCAATACTTGCTCATAACCTATCATAATTTTGGCAGTTTGCTCGGCTTGTGTTCCACCTCCAGCTCCTAAATTGATATCAGGTTCGGGTATGGCTAATTCTTCGAAAAAGCTACCACTCATATTTTTATCATAGTGCTGACCGGTATGAATAAGTCTATAGCTTATATCATGCCCCTCTTTTGCGGCTTTAGCTATTGCTTTGGTAATGGGAGCAATTTTAATAAAGTTTGGTCTGGCTCCGGCAATAAGATCGATTTTCATACTTTTTTCTAAATATTTTCAGATAATTGCCGACTTAAAAATTAGTCTTTCCACAATAATATCTCTTGGTGTAATAATATATTAGGCTTTTTGGTTTACGAGTCATTTGCTGTAATGTTCCTCAGGGATAATGTAATATTTTTTTCCATTCACAATGGTAAATGGTGGTTCAAAGCCTGGCATTGCTGTAGCTCTTACTCTTTTTATCACATCACCTTTTATTGGCCCTAGATCAATAGCTTTTAATTGTTGGATATCTTTTCTATAATACAAATTGCTACCTCTTTCCTCAATATAGGACTCTTGACGATGCAATTCATAATTTCCTGAAAAGATATCGCCAATATGGTTTTCAAACAATTCTACAGACTTTTGGAAGGTTAGGTCATATAAATCTTTGACCATAAAATTCTCGGGAATTTCAAATCTGCTTTCAAAAATAATATCTCCATTATCGATTCCTGATTCTAATCGATGCAGAGTAGTCCCAAAAACCTTGGACTCATTAAATATTGCAAAAGAAAACTGGTTACATCCTCTATATTCTGGCAATGGAGCCATATGTAAATTGATGGCTAAGCTTTTAGCTACATCAATATGTTCTTGTTTTAAAATTAGATGGTATTGAACGGAAATAATGAAATCTACATTTTCAAATTCTAATATTTCCTTTAAATTTTCGATAAAAGGAATATTATTTTCATCGGCCAAGGCTCTAACTGAAAAATCTTTTCCAAACCTTAAATTATCGTTGGAGAGGACAGCAACAATATTGATGTTTAACTCCTTGGAATTGTTTATCAGAAAATTTAAGGTTTGATAGCCAATGGGTTTTGAACCTAAAAAAAGTACGTTTTTCATATTATATTGCTCCTTTACTCAATAAGTAGGAAATCATTTCCTCATCTCCGATATCCTTTACATAGTCTAGAACCGTCCAGTTCTTTTTTTTATCTCGAGCATTAATGTCGGCACCCAGGCTTAACACAAAATCTAGAAATCCAAAATTTCTATTCTCTAGGCATTTTGTTTTGGCATACATAAAAACTGTAGTACCCTTGGGGTTTGTAGAATTTATATTAGCACCCTTTTCCACCAAAATCTCCAAAGCGGGTTTATTTTGATTGTATGCCGCCATAATAATAGCGTTCCAACCTTTGTCATTGGGCTGATCAATATTATCAACCTTATCAACAAATTCTTTTGTTTTATGAATGTCACCATCCACAATAGAATGCCATAAATTATCGAGACTGTTCATTAAATTCTATTCTACAGAACTGTAAATTTTATCAATAATCTCAACGGTTTTTAAGCCTTCAAAGGAATTAGTACTAATAGCACCACCATTTACCAGAACATCAACAACATTTTCATAAACCTTATCGTGGTTAGACATAGAGCCTTGATAGGTTCCATAGCTATTTGCCTTATTTCCCACTGGTAAATTATCAATTACAACATCTTCAATATTCTGGTATTCTAATTCATTTAGATATTGACCTCCAATTTTCACGGTACCCTTTTCACCAAAGATGGTTAAGGAGCCTTCCATATTTTTACCGTAGCTATTAACAGTATAATTTATAGTACCAATAGCACCGTTGTAAAATTCTAAGATTACAACACCGGCATCTTCAAATTCCACAATATTTTGATGTTCAAAATTACCTGTGAAAGCCTTGGCTTTTTTTACATCACCTATTATCCAATACAATAAATCAATAAAATGACTGAACTGGGTAAACAAGGTCCCACCGTCCATATCTTTGGATCCTTTCCACGAGTCTTTGTAATAGTCTGGGTTTCTATTCCAAAAGCAGCTTAATTGAACACTAGAAATCTTTCCTAATTTCCCTGCATCCACCAATTCTTTGATTTTACTTACAGGTGGATTAAATCTATTTTGTTTGATGGCAAAAAGCCTCTTATTATTTGCTTCAGCGGTTTTGATCATTTCGCCACAGTCATGAACAGAAATGGCCATGGGTTTTTCGCATAAAACGTTAAACCCAGCATTTAATGAGGAAATGGAGTGGGAAGCATGTAAACCATTTGGCGAACAGATAGAAACAAGGTCGAGTTTATCTTTTTCAGCTTCCAACATGGTTTCAATATCATAATAAACCCTAGCGCCGTATTTCTCTCCCATGGCATCAGCCTTATGTTTTTCAATATCACAAACGGCCACTAATTCTCCATTGTTTGAAATGTGTTCCGCATGTCGATTGGCTATTCTTCCACAACCAACAATTCCAAATCTAAGGTTTTCCACTTTACCCATATTTTATTTCTATAAACCAAAAAGGACAGCCCTTTTCGATAATTTTAATATTAAATTATACTTCTAATTTTTTCTTTGCTAAACTGAATTCAAAATATCTCGAATCCATCACCAATGCAAGAAAAAATAAGTGGTTCTGAGCGATGTTCCCGGTCAGAAGCGCCAAAAAAAATGTAAAGATAATTAATGCTCTAATTCTACCATCATTAACAACCCAAAATCTATCTATTATGGCCAATACGAAAGGGATTAGACCAATTACTCCTAGTTCGGCCAAAATCTCCAAAATAATATTATGAGGGTAAGAATAGGCCTCCTCCGTAAATCCAAAACCATGTCCAAAAATGGGTGAATCCACAAATAATCCATAGGCCCATCTAAAAAGGTAACCCCGGCTATGAACATTAAAAAATTTATTTCCAGATTCCTCAATGCTAAACAACCTACTGGTATTGATATCTACATCAAGATAAACCAACAATCCTATTAATACAGCCAAAGAAACACCTAGCAGAAGTAGGTTTTTACCAATATTCCCCTTTTTTCCTTGTTGCCAAATAAAATAAGGAACAATAAATAGTATCAAGGCTAAAACCGTTTGCCTAGTTTGGGTTAGTAATAATCCAATGCCAATTATGGCCAAACCGATTAAAAAGAGCTTTTTCCTTACAAAGCTCAAAAGGATTAATGCAATTATGAAAGCCAATGTTCTAGAGTCTTCCAATACTCCAGTAACAATCCTCGACCTGGTGGTTTCCTCCGTTAACATACTAGTTCTTAACTGAAAACCATATTGACTGGAATTATAGATAAGGATAAAGGAAATTATTATTCCAACGGCAATTATTAAATTGATATTTAACCTATATCCCGAGCTAATAAATAGATCAACCACAAAAATTATGAAGACCGTCCTAACCAGTAGAATTTGCAATTTAAAGCCGGCATAGCCTACATCTCGAAATAAAAATGAGAATAGAATAATTAGCAAAAAAAACAGAAGCAATCTATATTTCCTGAAATTAACCTTCTTAAGTCCACCACGCTGAATAATATAAAAGAAGGAAATTAAAGAAATGGCAAATTCTAAAGACACAGAAAAACTAAATCCAAACTGATTGGCTGCATAATTAAATAAATTATAAGCCAAAAGCATTAGGAAATTTATGTGCAGTAGAATTTTTCCCATAACTACTTTGCTAAAAGAGAAATTACTTGGTTAAGCCTTAAAGACTCTTCTTTTTGGTTGTACACCTTATTAAATTTTTCGAATTCTTGTTTGATATTCTCATTATTTGAGATCTCATTCAATTCCTGTAAAAATTCGGAATCACTACCTTTTCTTACTAGCCCGATTTTAAAGTTTTTGAATGTCGTATGAAATATCTCCTGTCCAGTTGTAATCATGGGTAATTGGAATTGAGAATATTCATAAAGCTTATTAGGTGCACAATATTTATTATTTAGATTGGCATCGGAATAAGATATTAAACCGAAGTCTGAAATATTCAAAAGGCTATAAAGTGTTTTTAAATCCACTTTTCCCAGAAAATGCACATTTTCTAAACCCTTTTCTTTAAAACCATTTTTCAATTCTTGGATATAGGATTCTGAACCACCACCTACGATAAGGACAATTGCATTTTCAATTTTTGCAATTTCACCTACCAATAAGTCTATCCTTCGAATGGGGGTTACTACCCCTTGGTAAATATAAATTGAAGAAGAAGAATTTTTTAATACTTGGAAATTCTCCTCCAATTGATCTTTTGAAAATAAATCGTGGGAAATTTTTACATCGGGAATATTTCTTACTACCTCTGGTTGAACTTCTAAGCCATAATATTCCTTCATCATCCTTGCTCTTTCGTCGTTTGCGGCAATTATTAAGTCAAAGGAATGGATGGATATTCTTTCTAAAAAGAAAAAGAGTTTTGTTCGAAAATCAACCTTTTCTTCTTTTTCTACGATAGTTAATTCATGGGCATCATACACAACTTTTGCCCCTGTAACAAGTTTGGCTATTCTTCCTACAAATGTTAAATAATAGTCATGGACATAAACAATATCTGGTTTTAATTTAATGGCTTTAGAAAGAAATGCAAAGAAAAATAAGATCTGTTCCAGATAAGGATTTTTGGCGTAGTAGGTATTTTTTCGCTTTAGTAACCTTGCATTCGAAATTTGAAATTTCTCATCCTTACAATGCGAAAAAAGACTTACATCGTGGTCATTAGTCAAAGATCCTATAGATCTTAAAACCCTTCCGTCATGTTCTATATACCCATAAAGGCCCATTAATATTTTCATCCTTTCGACAGTACTTTTTTGAATATTCTAAAATCTTGTTTTGTTGGCAGCAATAACCTAAGAACTGAATAATTCTTGGAAAACTTAAATACAATAAATACTACAGAGGCCAATGCGGCAATCAATTTGCTAATAGCGGCACCCATCAGGCCATATTCTGGAATTAATATCAATCCGAAAAGGAGGGAAATGCTTATAGAAATAACAAATTGGTAGGTTCCATAAATCGGCTTGCCTAAGCCTGCAAAATGATTAAAAACTAAATTTCCTGTTCCTTCAAGAATCATGGCCAATAACAAATAGTTTAGTGCTATTTGCAAACCGGTAAATTCATCTCCGTATATGAAAAGGATAATTTCATTTCCGAAAATCCACAATGGTATAGAGATTAGCGCCGTAACTATTAAACTTAGTTTTACAATTAAGGAGGTAAAAGCATAGTTGAACTTTTCATCCGTTTCGTTTGATACATAAGGATATAGTATCAGGCCAATCTGGTTTGGGATATTGGCAATTAAATTTGGAAATGCCAGTGCTACAGTGTACAATCCCACAGTGGAAACTGTTGCATAAATTTCAATCAGAAGGATATTCAGTCTTGATGACCAAAATCCACCCATTCCGGTGAAAAAATAAGCGAAGCCATTGCTGAGAATTTTTTTGATAATTATCCACTGGTACAATTTCCCTTCTATGCTTTCTCTTAATTCTTTCCTTACATGATACAGGTGTAAACCAAAGTTCAAAAAGGTGGTTATCACAAATGCAATTACAACATTGAGTACCGTTATATTGTCGGTAAATAGTAGAATGGATATCAATATTAAAAGGGCAATGGCTTCAAATGCATTAAGGATATTATAAGCAATTACTCTTTTATTAGCCAATAAAAAATGCCGTATCTGAGTGTCTATTGCTAGGGGAATTATCACTAGCATGGATAACCAAAATATTTCATTAGAGGCATTGTTAAACAAGATGTTTATACCTATATAATATAGAATGGTATTGACTAAGATTACAATTAGACCCATGACTGTAGAGAACAACATGAGGTTTCTCAATATCACAATCTTATTGTAAATTTTCTTACCAATAAAAAAAATGGAAGACTCTGGTGTGCCTAGGTTAGAAACCAAGGTTAAAAGAACAAAATTAAGAGCCAGGAGAGCCCATATACCGCGGCCCTCAGGGCCTAATGTTCTTGCGATACTGATTCCAAAAACTATGGAGGATAGAATTACAACAATTCTAAACATGAAAGTGGACAAGGCACTTCTAAAAAAAGCCATTATCGTCCTTTTGTTAAACTGTCTACTACGGACTCTAAGCCATTGGAAAGAACCTTAAAGTCTAAATTCTCTTTTACAAAATTTTGCCCGGCTTTTGCCATTTCCTCAATTCTTGATGGTTCTTTACTTAATTCAATTATTAAATCCGCGGCTTTATCAACGAAATTATCTTTATCCACCAGAACACCAGTTTTCATATGTTCAATAATATTCCTTTGTTCACCGCTTTTGCCATCTACTGTCATGGCACAAGTTCCTGCAGCCATTGCTTCTCTTAAAATACTACCACCATGAGGATCTACATCTAGCAATGGCATAATATCTATTGCTTTTAAAACTACAGGAAGATTCTCCTGTTTAATATATCCTAGGAACCTTAGATTTTCAAATACTTGATTATTCTTTGCTATTTCGATGAGCTCTGGTTTCCACTTTCCATCGCCGATAATCAGGAAATTAAATTTATCAAATCCCTTTTTCTTTAGACTAATGATCAGATCTAAGGTGAAACGGATTTCCATATTTTTTTCAATCCTACCTAACCAGCCAATGGCAATATTAGAATCTGGGATATCATTCTTCTTCCTTAATTCCCGAATTTCATTCTCATTTATTTCAATTCCAAAATGATTGAAATCTACACCTCCTCGAAAAAATAAATTATTTAATTTCTTAGAATCTACCCCTTTATCACGAATTAGATTTAAAATATAATTGTAGCCGATAAAGACATCGGTAAAGCGGTGAAGAGGTAAAAGGTGGAACTTATTATTATTAAAATGAAAACCTTCATTTTTTGATAAATCTCCACCAATAAATCGAATATGTTTGGTGGAAAGGAAGGCGGTTGCAAAACAGCTGGTGAAATAACTAATAAAGCCATTTGAAATAAGGACATCGGCCTTTTTTCTTTTTACAATGCTTCTTAATTCAATGGCCATTTTTAGCATTTTGCCTTTATCTGCAAAAGCATTAAATGGGTCATAAGGGCTTCCGATCTGGATTAATTCACTAGCAATCTCTTCGAATTTCCCCTTCAGATCCCCATCAAAAACATAGGTCACAATAATGTTATACTTTTCTTTATCCAGGTTTTTTAGAACATTATAGGAGAAGGTTTGTTGTCCTCCAAAGTTCATCCCTTCGATAAAAAACAAAATTGTGGTCATAAAAAATGTGACTTGTGATTATTTGGATTGAATTAAATCCAGAAATGATTCTATGGAAACCAATTTTTCGATTTCTTCTGGTGTAAATGAGACAGAAAATTCAGCTTCTACATCAGCTACCAAGGTAAGATGTGCAATGGAGTCCCAATTTTCATACTCATCCTTATTCAGGTCTAGCTTTAAATTATTCTGATCTTCTTCTAAAACTTCCGCGAAAATTTCTAATAATTTTTCTTTCATACTTCTACCTTATACAAATTGCTTAATTCAAAGGCCTTGTCTAGCCCTAACACATAATTCTTTATTCCTGAGGAATCCGTATTCACCAATTCCATTCCCATTCTTTCGTAAAACTCTTCCGTTTGCTTATTCTTTTTGGAAGGGATAAACTGGGCATTAACTTTTTTCACACCTCGTTCTACCAACTGATTCATCAATCCTTTAAAGAATTCTGTTTCAATACCTCTACCAAGGATTCTACAGCTCAGCAAAAATAGATCAATTTCAGCACTGTCGCCATTTATTTTAGCAATAGATAAAAGGGTTATACCGCTATCCCCAAATTTATCTGTAACGGCCATGTGATATACTAAATGGCCCTTCTGTGCAAATTCTAATATATCAGCAACCTCATATCTCTTGGTAGTAAGATTAAACTGATTTGTTTTTTGGGTCATTTGAGCCACACGAACGGCAGAGAATTCATCAACCAATTTTGGGTAGAGTGTCATTTCTAGAGATGCAATATATTCATCTACATTGACGAACTTATTTTTGGCCTGACTTCGTTTTTTATTCTCAATATACTGTTTGGTTTTTGCCTTATCCTCATTGGTAAGTTCAAAAACTTTAAAGTGATTATCCCACACCTCCCAAAAGAAAGTAGGAAGATCGTAAGGGTTTTTTGGAAATTCAGGGATTTCAACTTCTGGAAGAACCTGTTTCACCATTTGTCTTTCTGCGGGGTTATCATCGATAAATACCATACTGTCCAAGCCTATATTTAGTTCTTGGGCGATACTTTGAATGTTTTCCGCTTTATTTTGCCAATTTGCTCTTACAGCAGAAAAGTGGTCTTCCTTCAATATCAGGTATGGGTTTTTTTCCCAAACCTCTTGCACGTCCTCCAAATTATTCTTGCTACAAACGGCCAGAATAACTCCATTTTTTTGAGCCTCTAGAAGTAATTCCTGAAAGGTTCGGAAGGCTAATCCTGGGTAGGCATCTCCAATTTGAATTCCCGAAATTCCATCTTCCCCTAAAATTCCTCCCCATAAGGTATTATCTAAATCCAGGACCAAACACTTTTTTCGTTTGTTGGCCAAGACATTGAGCTTTTGGTTGAACCATTTTTTAAAGGGTCTGGCCAAGGTAGGAGCGATTACAATTTGAGAAATTAGATAATATTTCCAATCAAAAATTTGATCTAGGGAATAATCATTTAAAAAGTCATCAATATTTAAAAATTGGACTCTATTGGAGGTGTTTTGAGAGGATTGATAAATGAAGGAATTAAATTCATTTACCTTCTCCAGAACACTTGTATCACCATCAACAAAATTTCCTAGTAATCTTGGTGAAATTGTAAAAAGGATAAAATTGTGTTGCTCGTTTTCCTGAAGCAACATTTCCAATTGTCCTTTATAACTTTCAATTTCGTTACAAAGTTTTTCCAAATCAGCATTTGGCGGTGGAATAAAAAACCAAATTAGGGATTTGGCATTTTGTGTAGAAATTGATAAATCACCGTATCCATTATATTCCGCTTCTAGCTGTTTGAATAAATGTTCGAGGGTATGATTTCTATAAATCAGGTATTTCATTTTCTAATAATTCTATTATTCCAATTTCTTTGCTATAATAAAAACTAACGCGTTTGCCATGAAAGGCAACTGCTGGTGTAGGTTTAAGAATTTGAACAAACCTATTTTTTCTGGCTATGGCTGTGAAATCCTCAAAATTTTGAACTTCATAGCAAGTATGATAACATGTAGCCCCCATTTTTTGCAGGATGTGATCAATAGGGCTTCCTTCTATTAAAGGTTCAATTAGTTCAATAATAGGATGACCATCCTTCACCATAAAGCATATTCTTACCTTTTGAATAGGATCTTCAAATAATTCTTCATTTTCATGATGATAGCCTAGGCTTTTATATCTTAAGATTGCCTTTTCAATATTGCTTGTAGCAACTCCAATATGGTGAAATTTTAATTCCATTAAGTCCAATTCCTAATTAAAATTCGCGGCCTGGGTTTCCAAATACCTTTTTCTCGGCTTTTACATTTCTGATAACAACAGAACCCATTCCTATACTAGCTTTTTTTCCAATTCTGGTTCCGTCCATAACTTTCACTCCCATCCAAATTTCAACATCATCCTCAATACGGGAACTCCCGCCAATGGTAGTTTGGGCAGCAATATAAACTTGACGGCCAATATTCACATTATGACCAATATGAACCAGGTTATCTATTTTAGTTCCGAATTCAATTTTTGTAGGTCCTAAGGCTCCTCTATCAATACAAGAAGCTGAACCTACCTCCACAAAATCCTCCAAAATCACAGATCCAATATGTGGAAATTGAATAGGAAATCCATTTTCATCCTTATTATATCCATAGCCATCCCCACCAAGGTAAGCCCCAGCTTTTATAATTACATTTTTGCCAAGGATAATATCCTGATATAAAACAGCACCAGCATATATATATGAGCCTTGGTCTATAGTACAATTGGGACCAATAAAGGCATTGGGTCCGATATATACATCTTCGTGAATTGTAGCCGAAGGATCCACTACAGCACTGGGATGTATGCCAAAGGCTGGACGATTTACAAAGAGGGCATTTCCAATTTGGCTAAAGGTCAATTTTGGATTTTTCACCCTTATTAAAGTCTTGCTTTTTAGGCTTTCCGATTTTTGGATATCGAAATCACAAATAATGATATTTGCCTTACAAGATTCAATTAATTCTTGTTTATCTTTTCTTAGGTGATCTACAAAAACGAGGGAGTTTTCATGAGCATCTCCTAAGGTTTTAATATCTGAAAAAAAAGACTCCTTATCCTCGTCTGGTTTTTCGATTGAGATATCTTTTGGGAAAAAAGATTCAATATCAGAAAGTGAATATTTACTCATAAAAATGATTGAAAAAATAAGTGTCCGGGTGAATCAATATGTGAATTAGCGGATGGTTATCCCCTAAATGTTCTTTTATACTTCTATTGTCATTGGCAACAATTTTCCCTTTGTTGTAGCACTTCCATCTAGTCCATTCAGAATCTGAAACATAAAAGGCCTCTTGAAATAAATTGTATTCTGGTTCTTTATCATAGCCTTCGTACAATAAGCCAAATTCCTTTGGTTTTCTATCCTTCCAAAAGTCCAAATTATTATAGCCTGTCATACCACCATGTGAAGCCACGCTTGTAACTTTATAGTCGAACATTCTTCCTAAGACCTCCAAATCTCGAAGCAAGCATTTTTCTGCATCTTCATTCCAGATTTTAGATTGATCAACAATTTCGGAGTGGTAACCAAGTTCATGGCCATTGTCTAAAAGTCTTCTTATTACCTTATAAGACTCAAATGAAAAGGGATTGTATTCTGGAGCGTGAAGTCTAATAAAGAAGCTTCCTTTAATATTTAATTCCTCAAAAATATTTAGCAATTGGCTAACCTTTTTTACTGAAAAATCAATGTCAATTCTATTGACTACTGTTTTTTCAGGTAGATTAGTTTTCATTTTTACAAACTCTTCACAGGTGATCACTTTATATCCATGATCTAGAACAGCTTGGTATTCTGATTTTAAATTATCCCAAGTAAATTTATAGGCCATTTTTATTTCTGTAATAATTTAATTAATTGCGAATGTTCTGGGAAATTGACTAGCACTCCCATCCCCTTTTTTTGGTAAACGACCATGCTTCCCAATCCTACAGCGGATGCTCCTCCATTAAATACCACATCTTTAAGATGTTCTAATTTTCCGGCACCACCATTGGCGATAACGGGAATACTTACAACATCTGAAACTCTTTTTACTAAATCTACATCATACCCCTCCCAAGTTCCTTCTTTATCTATTGAGGTTAGCAAAATTTCTCCTGCACCTGCTTTTTCCAGTTCTAGGGCCCATTCTTCTGGAACTTTTCCGGTTTTCACCTTTCCAGAATTGGACATTACAAGTTGTTTTGATCTCCAATTTTTCTTTACATCAATACTAGCTACCACACTTTGATTTCCAAAATGCCCTGCTAGTTGGGAAATAAGGTCTATGTTGGAAAAACTTGCTGAGTTTATGACCAACTTTTCATAACCCATGGTTAGGATTTCCTTTCCAAGCTCAAAATTATCAATACCTCCACCATAGGACAGGGGCATAAAACATTCATTGGCAAGCTCTTGTAGGATTGTTAGGTTGGGTTTGCGCTTTTCAACACTATTTCTTATTCCTAAAATACAAAGTTCATCAACTTCCAACTCATTGAAAATTCTGGCTGTATTTGCGAAATCACCAATATATCCTGGTTTGGTAAACTGGACGGTTTTCACCAGGTTTTCATTTAATAATTGGAGGCATGGTATAACTCTTGTCCGTAGCATAATTAATTCTCAGAAAAATTTTTCAGAAAGGCCATTCCAAATTTATGGCTCTTTTCTGGATGGAATTGGCAGCCAACAATATTGTTGTTTTGAATTGCTGAATCGAAGAGATCTTCATATTCGGTTTTCAAAATGCTATTCTCTTCATTCTCCACTAGAACCTGATAGCTATGAACAAAATAGAATCTTGGCTTTTCATTTTCCAGGGCTAAATCTTGCAGGCCTTTGGTAATATAACTTGGGTTGGAAACATGAACTTCATTCCATCCCATATGTGGAATAGGTTTATCCTTTTTGGCCATCATCTTATGAGCTTTGCCTTTAATAAAACCTAGCCCTTTCAATTTTCCTTCGTCGCTACCATCTGTTAGAAGTTGCATTCCTAAACAAATGCCTAGAATTGGAATTTTATCATCGAAAGCTTTTTGATTTAAAACTTCCCTTAATCCCATTTCATCAATTCTTGCAATAGCAGAATCAAATGCTCCAACACCGGGAAGAAGAATTTTTTCGGCTTGTCGAATTTCTTCTAAATCGCTGGAAATTTTTGATTCGGCACCAATCCTTTTAAACATATTTTGGACTGATCCCAAATTTCCCATGCCATAATCAACTATCGTTACCATAGTTTAATTTTTTGCTGCTGGAAAGCAATACTTCAAATAAAAACTCATTGGAACCAGACTTGCATCCGCCAAAATTTTAAAAAGAGGTCTTAACCTTTCAAAGCGTTTTTTATAGGTTGGATATTCGTACCATGATTTTGGAGCTAATTTCATCGTTTCTTCAAACTCCTGATCACTTAATTGCAGTCTCTTTTTGAAATAGTTAATTAAATCATCTTCCAAAAGAGGTTCTGAATTGTACTCTTTCCAAGCTTCTTCCCTGCTTTTGGTACCGTTTCTTACTTGTGCAGAGAGGGTATTATTTCTTAAATCACTATCAAATTTTGTAGGCATATAATAACTGTGGTAAAAGGCAGTCATTCTATTTTCCAAATGGTGTCCACCATAGTATTTCCAATCATATTCCTTTTCCAAAAATGCTTTCGCATCTTCTTTGGAATAGTCCATATACCAATAAGGTCTAACCTTTTTAATCCTTTTAAAAACGGTCCAATACATAAACCTTGAAAAGGTCATCAATGGATAGGTTTTCATTGGAAGTTTACCAAATTTTTTATGGATGGATTTGATGTATTTACCGTCAAAATAATTTCTTCCTACAGGTGTAATTCCTTCGGTAACAAAGGAGTGACCTTCCAGAACATATTTTACACCAAATTTTGAAGCTGCTCTATAAAGCGTTTCGGCAAGGGCCAAATCTGTAGAAGCTTCTATTTCCGCTACACTAGCTTTAAAAAAGGCTTTATAAATATCATCAGATTCTTTATTGTCAATAACAATAGTGTATAAATCAATATCTAAAGCGGCGGTAACCTTTCTAATGTTTTCCGTGGCAATAGCGGTATTCCAGGTATTATCATAATGAACCGCTAGTGGGCGTAGTCCATTTTCCAAGGCCCAATAGAGCATATAGCTACTGTCGGTTCCGCCACTCACCCCAACCATGCAATCATACTTTTTACCCTTTCCAGCCTTTTTAATATCCGCAACAAGTTGATCTAATTTTTCCAAGCCTTTTTTCTGACCAGTTCCAAATTGATCCATTAATGAATCTACTTGTTTACAATAGTTGCAAACACCATCTTCATCAAAGCTTATCCCATTCACTCTTTCATCATAAATGCATCTACTGCAAATTTTATGATCACTTTTTAAAATATCCTGTTCCCTTGTTATCATGGTCAATTAGTATTTTTGGCTTTTATTAGAGTTTTCAAAAATCTTCTCTTTATTCCTTTTTTAAATTTCCCGAGCTGGATTTCCAGCCACTTTTGTCCCTGGTGCAAAGGAGTTTTTCACTAAACTATTTGCACCTACAATACAACCATCTCCAAGTTCAACACCCCTGGCAATGATTGAGTTAGGGCCTATATAACAATTATTTCCAATTTTTGTCTCGGCATATTCATAGGGCTCCTCGCCTCCTGAAACTGCCCATTTTACGGTATCATGACTATAAATCTGCACTCCAGCAGAGATAGAACAGTTCGTTCCGATTATTAAACCACCGGATCCATCTAAAATAGTATTTGGTCCAATCCAGGTAGACTCTCCCACTTTCACATTTCCGAAAACATAACTACTATCATAAATTGAAGTATCCTTTCCGAAACCTAAAAATTCAGCTTTCTCCCATCTATCAGAAATCAATTCAGCAAAAGGTAAAACCCTTTTGTATTTGGACTTCATCTCTGTCCTTTTTTCCTGAAATAAGCTAAGAAGCTGTTTGAGAAAGGTCATTGTTTTATCAATAGGGTTTTTTATTTTCTAGGAAGATTCGGCACCACCATTCGAAGTTCATAAAGGACCAAATTACCAAACGGTGGTTAATTTGTTCATCAATATGCTCTTTTACTATTTTCTCTATATATGATTTTTCGATATACTTGGTAGAAAGGGTATTTGAGGATAAAAGAAGTTCTTTTACATACTCAGCATTTTCTCCTCTATACCAACTTTCATCAGGAGCACTAAATCCTTGTTTCTTACGGTTGATAATAGAATCTGGAATATAGTCTTGCATGGCCTTTCGAAGAACATTCTTACCATCATCAAACTCCCGATAGGAAAGGGATTTTTTCTCTTTAGAAGTTGTGTTTTCGTCTATCTTTTCAATTTCCTTGGTAAGATTTCCCAGTTTGTGTTTTACTGGAACTTTCATAGCAAAATCAACTAGGTCATTATCCATAAAAGGGAATCGTTCTTCCAATCCATTAGCCATGGCTAATTTATCACCAACTAAAAATAAGCCTGGTAAAAAGGTCTTTATTTCAAAGTAAAGGGAATTGTTGATATGCGCTTCAGGTGTGTCGTATTTGAGTTTATCATTAAAAGTAAACACCTTTTCGAAAACCTTTCTTGGAGCGTTTAGATCAACATTATCAAGCACCTCTTTGGTAAACAACTGCTCTTTTTCGTTGTCGGGCACCAGTCTCTGCCAAAATCCATAATACTGGTCAAAAAACTCCTCTTGGTTTAAGGAGTCAAAAACTTTATAATATCTCCATGGATAACCACCAAATAGCTCATCACCTCCCGTTCCTTGAAGGCAAACTTTTACGAATTTGGAAGCCAATCTGGAAATATAGTAGTTGGGGTAAGACATCCCCACTCTTAAATCTTCTAAATGATATACCAATCGTGGCAATGACCATCTAATATCTCCGGCATTCATTACTTGTTCGAAATGCTCAGTTTTGAAATGGTTGGCCATCAATTCTGCATCTCTCCTTTCATCAAAATTTGCCTCACGCCCAGTAACTTCACTCATATCGAAGCCACAAGTGAAAGTTGAAAGTCGGTCTACATGTTTTGAAGCAACAGCTGTTATGGAACCTGAGTCCATACCTCCAGAAAGGTAACTTCCCACGGGCACATCAGCAATCATTTGTCTTGTTACTGCTTGTTCAAAAAGTCTTGCAGTTTCTTCTTGTGCGTGGTCAAAAGACATTTCCTCATCTGTTTTGGTAAAGTCATAATCCCACCAGGAATCATGTTTAACAAATTCGGAATTTTTATCGATTCTTACTGTATTTGCAGGAGGTAACATATGTACATCCTTAAATAGAGTATTGTAGGAAAAGATATTTTGAAAGGTAAAATACTCATTTAAAGCGTCGAGGTCTACATCTATTTCATAGGAAGGATGTTGGATAATGGCTTTAATTTCACTTGAAAAACACAAAACTCCTTTATCAAACCAATAATAAAGTGGTTTAATTCCAAATCTATCCCTTGACAGGTAGAGGGCTTTTTCTTCATGATTCCACGCTCCCACTGCAAACATCCCATTTAGTCTTTCAAAAAAAGCTGGGCCAAATGCGGAGAGACCTTCCGAAATTACTTCGGTATCTGTGGAGGACACAAATTCATGTCCTAATGCCTTTAATTCTTGTTTAAGTTCTAAGTAATTGTAGATACAACCATTAAAAACGATAGTCCAAACTCCATCTTTGGAACTCATGGGTTGAGTTCCTTTTGCTGAAGTATCGATAATAGCTAGTCTTTTATGGGCCAATCCGATGTTATCACCAACATAATACCCTTCACCATCAGGGCCTCTATGGGCAATGGTTGCGGCCATATCCTTAAGGGTACCTCTATAAACAGGTTTGCCATTAAGGTTAAAAGTTCCTACTATTCCACACATTTACAATAGGCTGTTTAGTTCTTTTACAATTGTTTTTTGTTCTTCTAGGCTAAGATCATTAAAAAGAGGTAAGGCCAATGCGTGTTTGTAACACCATGCACTATTTGGCATTTCTCCTTTTATTTCTACTTCATCATTACTATTAAATGCCTTGTGCATATGCAAGGAATAGGTTCCTATCTGCACCTCTATACCTTTGGCTCTCATCTCGGTCATCACTCTATCTCTATCTTCCACATATACGGAAAATGTTTGATAGGAATGAACATAATTAGAGCTTCCTTCTACCCTTCTCAATAAGGGGTTTAGAGTTACTTTATCGTTTCCTTTAAATAGTTCTGCATAATTATTTGCCAGCTCAATTCTTTTAGCAAGAAGGCTATCAATATGATCCAACTGTCCTAATCCAATAGCGGCTTGGATATTGGTGAGTTTATAATTCGTACCAATAATATCAAACTGAATTCCTTCACGTGCTGTGTTGGACATATTCATACCAAAATGCTTGTAGGAGTTCATCCATTCTGCAAGTTGATCATCATTAGTACTTACAATACCACCTTCTCCCGTGGTAATAAATTTTCTTGGGTGTAAAGAAAAAACGGTGATATCTGCTTGGTTTCCAACTTTTACCCCATTAAATTCTGCACCAATAGAACATGCTGCATCTTCAATAATAAAAACATTATGTTTCTTTTTGATCTCATTTAATCTGTTGTAATCCAATGGGTATCCAAAAAGAGAAACAGGGATGATTGCTTTTGTAGCTGGTGTTATAGCGGCTTCAAGAGCGTCATAATCGATAAGCATATTATCTTTTTGAACATCAACTATAACTGCTTTTGCTCCTACCAATGGGGCTACAGAAGCCGTAGCTGGATAGGTATAATCTGGAGCGATTACCTCATCTCCAGGCCCAACCTTAAGAGCTCTTAAAGCCATTTCCAAACCAGTAGTAGCGGAGGTTACCGCCATTACATGTTTGCAACCTAAATAATCTTTCATTCTAGATTCAAACTCTCTAGTAACAGGGCCTTCCGTTAGGTATCCACTGTCTAAAACCTCTATTACTTTGTCCTTTATTTCTTGAGTAATAAAAGGCTTAATTAGGGGGATATTGTGCATAATACAATTCTATTATTTATCTATACCAATTGATTTTCTCCATTGGATAAGCATATTTAGCCCATCCTCAAGTGAATATTTATATTTGAAACCAATTTCCTTTTCAGCTCTTTCTCTAGACCCGATTCTATTTTGTACTAGTGCTCTTGCATCATCTTCGCTATAAGGCACATATTTTACTACTAGATCAGAATTCTTTAACCTTAGAATGGTATCACATAACTCTTTGATAGTAGTTTGAATTTCTGTTCCAACATTATAAAATCCTAGTTTGGTATCGGATTCTAAGCTGGCAATATTTGCTCTAGCAATATCTTCGGCATAAATAAAATCGTAGGCCTGACTTCCATCTCCGTTGATAACAGGTTGTTCACCAGCTTCAATTTTATTCAACATAATGGGAACAACACCGCTATAAACAGCGTGCTGATCTTGTCCTGGGCCATATACATTCATATACCTCAGCCCAATAACTTCAAGGCCATACCTATCGTTATAAGCTGTACACATGGCCTCTCCAGCTATTTTGGTTGCGCCATAAAAGTTTTTATTGTTAAATGGGTGATCTTCAGTCATAGGGACCTGAACTGCATCTCCATATACAGAGGCTGATGAAGAGTAAACCAATTTTTTAACATTGTTTTTTACACAGGCTTCTAAAACATTGAAAGTACCAGCGATATTAACATCGAAGGCGGTTCTTGGGAAGTCTTTACAATGTAGCAACCACATTGCTGCTAAATGAAAAACATAGTCAACATCTTTCATTGCAGTGTCTAAAATATCTGTTTCTCTAACATCCCCGCCTAATGGAAAAATAGAACATCTAGTATCCTTTAAGCTTTCGGAAATATTGGTCATTTTACCACGGGCAAAATTATCATAGATAATCACCTCTTTAACCTTGGTTTTAAGTAGTTCAGAAACTACAAAACCGCCAATAAAGCCAGCTCCACCAATAACTAGTACTCTTGAATCATTCAATTTCATACAATTCCGTTTTTTATTTTTTTTACTTTAATCTAAATTCCTAATTTTATTTAAGGGCATAAATTCTTTCAATAATATCAACCACTTTTAGTCCTTCTAGAGCATTGGTGGTGATTGCACTTCTGCCATTTAAAACATCCACCACATTTTCAATAATATAATTGTGATTTGCAGCAGATCCTTTATAAGCACCATAGTCGTTTCCTGGATTTGTTGGAGCCAATTCCGGCATGGTATAATTTTTTACATTACACACTTCCACCTTATCCATATATTGTCCACCTACCTTAATAGATCCATTTTCGGCAATTACAGTAATACTGGATTCTAAATTTGAGATGGGTACGGAGGTAGAATAATTTAAACTACCCATTCCACCGTTCACAAAGTCAAAATTCACGATCCCTGAATCTTCAAAATCTGTAAGTTCTTGATGGTTAAAATCATTGAACCTTGCTGTGATGTTTTTAATATCACCAAACAACCAATACATGATATCGATGAAATGCGAAAACTGAGTGAATAGAGTTCCACCATCCATTTCCAAATCACCATGCCAATTGCCTTTGCTGTAATAGCGTTCATCTCTATTCCAGAAGCAATTTACTTGTACCATATAAATTTCACCTAAAAGCCCAGAATCTATCATTTCTTTTAACCATACGGATGGTGGAGAGTATCGATTCTGCATTACGGCGAATAAATGTCTATGAACATTTAAAGCCTTGTAAATTACCTTTTCTGCATCTACTTTAGAAAGGGCCATTGGTTTTTCCAATACCACACTTTTTCCAGCATCAAAGGCGGCTAGGGCTTGAGAAGCATGATGGCCATTTGGGCTAGCAATATTTACAACATCACATTCAATATCTGAGCTTAAAAAGGATTCCATAGAGTTGAAAAAGGGTACTCCATACTTTTTCAATTCCTCTTCCTTTTCTGCTTTAATATCTACAACAGCTACAAGTTCAGCTTCCTTATTGCGAACAATCATTTCAGCATGTCTGTTGCCGATATGTCCCATTCCAACAACAGCAAATTTTATTTTACGCATTTCTTGGTAATTATAATCTTCCATCAATAATCGATGGATCTAAAAATGATTTTGTGTCGAACACAATAGCATCATCAGTTTTTATCCTATTTAAGTCAATTTTCAAAAACTCATCATGTGCAACAGCCACTACAATTGCCTGGTATTTTTTATCTCCTAATTCTGAAAGAATAGATAATCCATACTCATGCTTTACTTCTTCTGGGTTTGCCCATGGATCAAAAATATCCACGTTCAGTCCAAACTTTTTAAGCTCTTTATCAATATCAACTACTCTAGTATTTCGGATATCTGGGCAATTTTCCTTAAATGTTACACCAAGAATAAGAGCATTTCCACCTTTAATTAATTGGCTATTATTAATCATTAGTTGCACCACCTTATTGGCGACAAACATTCCCATATTATCATTTACCCTTCTTCCAGAAAGAATAACCTGTGGGTGGTAACCTAAAGATTCTGCTTTATGAGCTAAGTAATAAGGATCAACACCAATGCAATGTCCACCAACTAAACCTGGTTTATATTTTAGGAAATTCCATTTTGTACCAGCTGCTTCTATTACTTCGGTGGTATCAATTCCAATTCTATCAAAAATCAATGCTAGTTCATTTACAAAGGAAATATTAACATCCCTTTGCGAATTTTCAATGGCCTTTGATGCTTCGGCCACCTTCATGTTTGGTGCCAAATGAGTTCCAGCCTCAATAATGGTTTTATACAAATTATCAACCTCAACAGCTATTTCCGGAGTGGAACCAGAGGTAACCTTCATTATTTTGGTTAAGGTATTTACCTTATCACCTGGATTAATTCTTTCCGGTGAATAACCACAGTAAAAGTCTTTATTAAAAGTAAGTCCAGAACTTTTTTCTAAAACAGGAACGCATTCCTCTTCTGTACAACCTGGATATACTGTAGATTCATAAATAACAATATCATCCTTTTTCAGGTGCTTACCAATCATGTCAGAAGCCATTCTCAAAGGCCTTAAATCTGGAGCTTTAAATTGATCTATTGGGGTAGGAACGGTTACAATTATAATATTCGCTTCGTCCAAGTCATTTTCATCAAAACTAAAGCGAATTCCTGCACCACCTTTTTTACCATTGGCAATAACTTCATTCAAATCATTAATATTCGCTTCTAAAGTTGAATCCTTACCAGAATTTAATTCCTCAATTCTCGCTTTATTAATATCAAAACCAATCACTTTAAAATGCTTCGCAAACTCAATTGCTAAAGGCAAGCCTACGTAACCTTGACCGATTATTGCTATTGTTTTGTTTTTCATTGCTTTTTCGAATTAATTATTTCTTTCAATGTATTTTATCTGAGTAAATTCCAACTAAATTTCTTTCTCTTCTTTATGTAAAATATTGGCTTATCCTCCAAACAATCGTCTTAAACCAGAGGAACGTTTATCATCTTCAGTATAGCCATAACCGTAGCCATATCCGTAGCCGTATCCGTATCCATAGCCATAACCGTAGCCATAGCCATAGCCATAACCTCCAGAAATCTTAAAGCCATTAAGAACTATTGCAATATTGGAAACCAATCCATTTTGATGGGCTTCTTTTATATGGCCCAACATTCCTTTTTCCGTGTGTCCTTGTCTGGCAATATAAAAGACAAAGTCTACATGCTTCATTATTTCAAAAGAATCTGCTACCAACCCAATAGGAGGAGTATCTAGAACCACAAAATCATATTGGCTTTCCAAATATTCTATCATCTCCTTAAACCTATCTCCCAATATCAATTCGGAAGGGTTTGGAGGTATAGGTCCACCAGACATAATATCCAAATTTGGAAATCTTGTATGTTGAATAGCCTCCTCAAATGTACTCGCTCCAGAAAGTGCCAGGGACACCCCATTTTTATTTTCTAAATCAAAGTCATTGAAAATTTTGGGTTTCCTTAAATCTAAACCAACAAGAATCACCTTCTTTTTTGCTCCAGCCATAACAGAGGCGAAGTTTATGGAATTAAAGGTTTTTCCTTCACTACCTACTGAAGAGGTAAATAAAATTGATTTAATGGGGTCTGGACTTCTTCTTCCTGTTAAGAAGGATAAGTTGGCTCGTAACGCTCGGAAGGACTCTGCCAAATTAGATTTGGGATGATCGAAAACCACCAAATTGGACTTTTTATCACTATGCCCGATTACACCAACAATTGGAATATCAACCAATTTTTCTATATCCTCCTTAATTCTAATCTTTTGATCCATGAAATCTCTTCCAAAGACATAAATAAAAGGAATAAGTACTCCTATAATAAAGGCAATAACATAGTTGAGCGCCTTTTTAGGTTTCAATGGATTATCATCAGTATCACTGGAATCAATTATATAATTGTCTGCAGTATTTGCAGCTTTTAAAATTCCTGTTTCTGCTTTCTTTTCTGATAAAAACAAATACAACTTCTCGTTCAATTCAAACTCTCTCCTAATACGAAGGAGGTTCATTTCTGTGATAGGAAGCTTGGCAATTTTACCTTCAATAGCTTTAATTTGTTTGCTAACCTCCCTTTCCTGAAGTTGACCATTCTCATAGAGGCTATTTAGGTTTTCTTTAATCCTTCCCTTGGTAGAAAGAATTCTTTGATCCAACCTTACCATGGCTGGATTATTATCAGACAGGGATAAACTCAATTTATCCTTAGTTACAAAGAGCTCACCTAATTTTTCTAAATTACTTACAATTATCGGGTCTTCTACGCCCATAATAGATGGGGCCACAACACTTTCACTTTCAACATCTCTGTCTAGGTAGTCTTGTAGATAATTATAATATTTAACCTTAGTTTTTATTTCATCCCTTTTTATTTCAAACTCTAATAATTGGTTAAAGATTTCGGAACCTTCTGTACTAAGGTCTACTGATTTATTTTCAGTTCTATAAGCTTGTAATTCTAGCTCAGCTCTGGAAAGTGAATCTTGAACGCTAGTTAATTCATTATTCAAAAATTCCAAGGTTTTTTCTGCTTGTGAATTCTTTTTTTCTAGGCCCCATTGAATAAATTCATCTCCTAAAGCATCCAAATAAGTTTTTATTTTCTCCTTACTCAAACCTTCTATAGAAAGCATAATAGCGGAGCTACCTTCTGCCATCGGCTCGGCTTTCAATTGGTTTACATAGTGATCTAATAGTTGGTCATAAGAGTTAAATCTAAATCTAACACGTTCGCCAACGATTTCGTCGATATGTTCTGTTGTAATTTCTACTTTGAATTTAAATGCAGGACCTTCTAGCCATTGTCCATTTTTTACTGTTTCTGAGAAGGCTATATATTCTTCATTAACATTTACATTCTGGGAGCTTGAGAACAAATAGGTATTAAAGGAAGGGTTTTGTGGGCTTGTAATTAAAAACTCATTCGGTCCCATTATTTCTATCCAAAAATCCGCATTCACAATTTGCGGATGATTTTCATCAAAAACAATTTTCACTCCTGGATCTGGATAAACCTCTTGCTTTTTAATACGACCTTCAGCAAAATAGGATATTTCAAAATCCAATTTATGTAAGGTTCTAAGGGTCATGGCTCTAGATTTTAGAACCACCATTTGATTTTCGAACTCTAACCTTGGGTTGAAATTACCGACAACAGCCATTAGGGATTGCATTCCATTCGATTCATCTTCACTAGCAATCATTATGGAACTTTTGGCACTGTATACCTCAGAAGAATATCGATTAATTACAAAAGCAACAATTACCGAAATGATTACGGAAACTAAAATCAATCTCCAAGCGCTAAAAGCTTTTGCCAGGATGTTTTTAAAATCAATACCCTCTTCTGCGAATTTTGATGAAGAATTTCCTTCTAATTTATTATCTGACATTAAACTCTTAGTTTAAATTGTTTAGCGCAATGATCAATGTTAGTGAGGAGACAATCACCCCCAGCACGGATGCAAAAGTTTGAAAACCGGTAGTACCGATTCCCAGCGATTTTTGAATGAGCGGCTTAACATTTATCACATCATTTGGCTGAATGAAAAAGTAGGGATTTTCAATAACCTTACTGTCAGTAAGATCTAAATGGATAACCTTTACTCCATCACCTTCTTGCCTTAGAATCATTACCTCAGTTTTATCACCTACAATAGTGATATCACCAGCCTGTGCCAAAGCTTGAAAAATATTTACCTGATTTTGATAGATCACATAGCGACCGGGATTTGCAACATCACCAATAACGCTGTACTGAATTCCTCCCAATTGAACGCTAACAAATACATCTTCATTAAAATACTCCTTCAAGCGTTTTTGCAGATGTTCTTTAATTTCTTCGATATCCAATCCTCGAACTTGTACTAATCCTAATACTGGCAAATCAATTTCTCCTGTAGAAGCAACACGAAAACCACGGATATAGAATAATAAATCTCCTGAATTTCCCGCTAAGTTGGTATTACCAGATCCACCAGAATTAAACAATGTATTGGTCTCTTCATCTAATGATTTAAACGTAATGTTTAATATATCATTCGGCTGTACTTTATATTTTGATCGAGAAAGTTCAAAAGTTTGATCTGCACTATTCTCATCACCTTGCAAATATGTAATCTGCTTGCGTGTAACACAGGATGAAAATAATAGTGAAATGAAGAGCAAAAAAGCTAGGTGCTTCATTGGTAGTACCTTTTAATTTAAGTCGGCAAATATAATAGAATTTGATGGGCTGACATTTGGCTATCAGAATTTTATTTTTTACCTATTATTTAATCATTCCTGCGGCCACCGTCTCATTTGTAGCCTCGTCTATTAATATTATACTTCCCGTAGTCCTATTGACTTCATAAGGGTCTATTAATAGTGGTTTTGTTGTTCTTATTTTCACACGGGCAATGTCATTCGCCTGAATGTCTAAATCCTTTTCCTCCCTATGTAAACTATTGATATTTATTTTATACATAATTTCCTTAATCATGCATCTTACTTCATTACTTGTATGCCTTAAAATATACTTGGCTCTTGGCGATGGTGAACTATGATTTAACCAGCAAAGCATCACATCCAAATCTTGAACATTTTGAGGTTTATTATTTGGCCTTACCAACATATCTCCTCTACTCACATCAATATCATCTTCAAGGGTTATTGAAACCGACATTGGAGCAAAAGCTTCATCTACAGGGCCATCATAGGTGTCTATAGATTTTATTTTACTACTGAATCCAGATGGTAAAACTTCAATTTCATCACCGGGCTTAAATATTCCACCCTCTACCCGTCCTGCATATCCTCTATAATCATGATATTCATTGGAATGAGGTCTTATTACAGTTTGGACAGGAAATCTACAATCAATTAAATTATGATCATTTCCAATATGAATATGCTCAAGTGTGTGCAATAAGGTTTCTCCCTGATACCAATCCATATTCGCCGATCGGTTTACAACATTATCTCCATGAAGCGCACTAATTGGGACAAATCGAATATCGGTAACATCCAATTTTGAGGCAAAATCTTTGAACTGAGAAACTACATTGTCATAAGCTTCTTGACTGTAATCCACCAGATCCATTTTATTTATACAAATAATAAGATGAGGGATTTGTAATAATGAAGCGATAAAAGAATGTCTATTCGTTTGTTCTACAACCCCTTTTCTAGCATCTACAAGTATCAAAGCTAAATTTGCTGTTGAAGCTCCAGTAACCATATTCCTGGTGTATTGAATATGCCCTGGAGTATCGGCAATAATAAATTTGCGTTTTGGGGTAGCGAAATATCTATAGGCAACATCAATGGTTATTCCCTGTTCTCTTTCATCCTTAAGACCATCTGTAAGTAGGGAAAGGTCTATATGTTCTAATCCTTTCTGTTGACTGGTATTTTCCACTGCATCTAGTTGATCTTGAAAAATTGCTTTGGAGTCGTACAAAAGGCGACCAATTAAAGTGCTTTTACCATCATCTACACTTCCTGCGGTGGTAAATCGCAATAGTTCCATGTCAAAATATCCGTCTTTCATTTTTTTATTTTCTTCTTATTTCTAAATCAAGTTTCAGCCAATTTCCACTTAAAAGTATCCGTGTTTTTTTCGGTCTTCCATAGCGGTATCTCCTCGTTTATCATCTGCTCTATTTCCTCTTTCTGTTTGTCGAGCAGCAGCTACTTCGGCTACAATTTTCTCCAATGAATCTGCTTCAGATTCAATACCACCGGTAATAGTAATATCTCCCAAAGTTCTAAATCGCACCATTTTAGATTCTACCTTATCATTTGGACCCAAAACCAGATGTTCGGAGGCTGGAATCCATGTATTATTTCTCCAAATCACATCTCTTTTGTGGGCGACGTAAAGGGATGGGATTTCAAGGTTTTCTTGTAAAATATATTGCCAGATATCCATTTCTGTCCAATTGCTAATCGGAAAAACACGAAAGTTTTCACCCATATTTTTTCTACCATTAAACAAATTCCAGAGTTCTGGCCTTTGGTTTTTGGGATCCCATTGTCCAAAATCATCGCGATGTGAAAAGAATCTTTCTTTAGCACGAGCCTTTTCCTCATCTCTTCTAGCGCCACCCATGCAGGCATCTAATTCATAATTTTCGATAGTCTCCAAAAGTGTGGTGGTTTGCAGAGCATTTCTACTAGCATTTTTTCCAGTTTCTTCTCTAACTCTACCACCATCGATAGTTTCTTGCACAGAGCCTACAATTAAATTGACACCTAGTTTTTTAACTAAGTCATCTCTAAAGGCAATGGTCTCCGGAAAATTATGACCCGTATCGATATGTACTAATGGAAAAGGTATTTTTGCTGGCCAAAAAGCTTTTTTTGCCAAATGGGTGAGTACTATTGAGTCTTTACCACCACTAAATAAAATTGCGGGTTTATCAAATTGTGCAAAAACTTCACGAATAACAAAAATCGATTCCGACTCCAGTTCTCTTAAGTGGTTTAAGGAATACTTCATGTATTATAATTTTGTAATTAATCTTTTATCCAAAAAGGCTATTATTTTCCTACTTCCTTCTTCAAGGGAATCTTCGGCGCTAAGGATGTGAATATCTGGATTTATAGGTTTTTCAAAGGGTGAGGAAATACCTGTGAAATTTTTAATCTCCCCATTTCTTGCCTTTTTATACAGTCCTTTAACATCTCTTTCCTCGCAAACTTCCAAGGGGCAATCCACAAATACCTCAATAAAATTATCCTCACCAACAATAGATTTTACAGATTCGCGGTCTTTTGCAAAGGGTGAGATAAAGGCAGAAAGAGTGATAATTCCGGCATCGATCATAATATTGGCCAGTTCAGCTATTCTTCTAATATTCTCTTTTCTAGACTCATCAGAAAAATCCAGGTCACTATTTAATCCCGATCTTACATTGTCTCCATCCAATATATAAGTATGTAGGTTTCGATCGAACAATTCCTTTTCAACCATATTCGCCAAGCTAGATTTACCAGATCCTGATAAGCCTACAAACCAAATTACCAGAGAATTATGGCCATAAGACTGATTTCTTTGTCGACGGCTAATTTGGTAATCGTGAGGAATAATATTTTGATTTTTATCCATTAAAAAAGATTGAATTTAAAACATAAAAAAGCTAGAAACACAAAGGCATAGAGCAAACTTAAGGGGAATCCTATTCTTAAAAAATCTTTAAGATTATAATTTCCAGCCTCCATAATCATAAGGTTAGTTTGGTAGGAAAATGGAGTTAAAAAACTACAGGAAGCTCCAAAAGCCAAGGATAAAAACAAAGCTTGGGGTGGAATATTTAAGCTTAGGCTTATGGCCGAAACTATTGGGAAAACAATTGCCAATGCAGCGACATTGGTAATAAAGGATGTTAGCAAAAAAGTAAGGCTAAAGATGGAAAACACTACCCAAAATGGACTCCAATCAACAATACCACTTAAGATGGAAGTACTTAATAGATCTGCTGCTCCTGAACTTACGATAGCATTCCCTATGGAGAGTGATGATGCGAGGATGATAAATAAATCAAGATTTATATTCTTTTTTATCCTGTCTATATCAGATATTCCCAATAGAACCTGAACAAACAATAATCCAAGTAAACCTTCGAAAATACTGATAAGGTTGCCAAAAACTAAGCCTATCATTAAAATCAATGCTATTAAAAAAGCATTTCTTCTTCGGCTGGAAACATTTTTAATGGAGTGAACCGTATTTACGATAACCAAATCTTGCCATCTAGCATTTTTCTCCTCAAACTCTTCTCCACCATTAATTAAAATTAAATCTCCAGAATGCAAGACTATGGAACCAATTTTACCTGATAATTTTTCTCCTTTTCTGTGTACCCCTAAAACAACGGCATTGTATTTTTCTCTAAACCCGACTTCCTTAAGAGTTTTTCTATCCAAAGCACTATTTTGAGCGATAACGGCTTCTACCATTCCATTTTCAATATCCGCAATTTCTTGGTTGATCTCCAATCTATCTACCTTTTTAAGCAAATCAACTATTTTCGAAGTTTCTCCGGCAAATAACAATAAGTCGCCTGCCAAAATAACTTCAGAAGGACCAACGGGAACTATTCTTTTAGAATCCCTGATTATTTCGGTTAAAAAAACTCCATCTAGGTTACGTAATTTGGCTTCTTCAATAGATTTATTGACAATATTGGAACCTTGTAAAACACGAGTTTCCACCAAATATTCTCTGGCTTTGGATTTATATTCAGATTCTATACTCGGTCCGTTTTTCAACAAACGATTGGAAAAAAAATACATGAACAAAATGGCAGAAATACTAACTAATATGCCAGGAATTAGAAAATCTCCAAAACCCAAGGAATTAAAGCCGTTGCTTGTTAATAATCCATTGAGCAATAAATTTGTAGAAGTTCCAATAAGCGTTATCATCCCACCCACTATTGCGGCAAAAGAGAGAGGAATTAATAATTTAGAAGGACTAATATTTTTAGATTTTCCCCAACTATATACATAGGGAATCATGGTAGCCACTACAGTAGTATTATTAATGAAGGAAGAAAAAAGAGCCACTAGAGATCCCATCCTTAAAATAAAAATTCTCGAACTTTTTATATTTCGGAATAGAGTATCAATGACCTTAAAAATATTAATATACTCATTTGTAGAGGCGGTGATGGTAATTAATAGGAAGATGGTGAGGATGGAGGTATTCCCAAAGCCATCAATAAATTGATCTACAGAAATTATCCTAGCCAATAAAAGTAAAACAGCAGCAAAAAGGAAAAGCATAGACATTTTAAAACGATCTAGCACAAGGGCTATGATCAGCAATAAAACGATGCTTAAGGTGTAAATTATTTTAAATTCTTCCAATTTCCCGAAGGTTTGAGAAGGCAAATATAATAAAAGTCTACAATACTTATAGACTTTGTTGGTTTATCCATCTAAAAGCATAAAAAAAAGGCTTATAAACCTAATTTACAACCCTTTATAAATCGAAATAAAATATTATAAAGTAATTTTACTTACTTCACCATTTTCGATTTTATAAACTTCTTTGCTTTCTTCACAAACGGCTTTTCCATTTTCATCAAAGTCCAATCTATGGCCATATTCACTCATCCAACCAATTTGTTTAGCTGGATTTCCTACTACTAAAGCATAATTCTTTACGGCTTTGGTAATCACTGCTCCTGCGCCAATAAATGCAAATTCACCAATATCATGACCACATACGATTGTAGAATTCGCTCCAATACTAGCTCCTTTTCCTACATGGGTTTTAGTGTATTGACCTCTTCTATTCACCCCACTTCTTGGATTTGTAACATTGGTAAAAACCATAGAAGGTCCTAAAAAGACATCATCACCGCAGCTTACACCCGTATAAATGGAAACATTATTTTGAACTTTTACATTTTTTCCAAGAACAACATCTGGGCTAATTACCACGTTTTGGCCAATATTGCAATTCTCTCCCAAGGTACATCCAGGCATGATATGGCTAAAGTGCCATATTTTACTTCCTTTGCCTATATTACAACCATCGTCTACTATGGCTGTCTCATGCGAAAAATAATCTTCAGTCATATTTTAGTAATTTTCTGCAAATATACAGGTACTTCCATCGTTATTCTTATTTTTGTGTTTTGATAGTTCACAATTGTTTTGGATATTGTGAAATTATTATGGAGCGGCTAATTCGCAGCTATAATTATATGGGTAGATTACTAAAACTTTTCATTTGTATTTTATTCTTAAATACAATTCAAGCTCAAAATTTGGTGGAAAACCCAAGTTTAGAAGCTACTCAATGTCCTATCTTTAGTCCAAATCCTTCTGATTATATCACACCATGGACCACCTATTTCGGCAGTCCAGACTATTACGAACCCAATTGCGGAAATGCTGGAACAAGCGCCACTACCAACAATTCTCAAGCTTTTGATGGTGATGGTTTTCTGGGAATTGAGGTTTATGGACAAACGGGGGCAGTTTATAATAGAGAATATATCCATGGGCAATTAAGTGAGCCTTTAGTTGCCGGTAAGTATTATAGAGCTACTTTTTATGTAAAACCTGTAAACCTACCCCCGAGTGGTTCCTATGGAATCAACAATATTGGAATGATAGTTACAGATTCCTTAGTAGATACTATTCCTGTTAATAATATTATTGATGCCGAGCCTCTTATCTCCGCTACAGACCCTATTATTAATACTAGTTTTTGGACACCCATTTGTGGTGTTTTTAGAGCTAAAGGTGGGGAAGAGCACCTTACTATCGGTAATTTTAGCATAGACCAAGAAACAGCCATTGAACCTTTGGATGGTTCTATGAATCCTACAACTGCTTACTATCTAATTGATTTTGTAGAAATCGTAGAAACTGATTTCCCTCATCTTCCGGCAGACACCATTCTTTGTCTACAAGAACGCATTGATCTTGATTTAAGAAGAATTGATTTCAGCTATACCTGGCAAGATGGTAGCACTGGAGGTACCCACCTCATTACTCAGCCTGGGACCTATTATGTAGATATTAGCTCTCCTTCCTGCTCTTATTCTGATACTCTAATTGTTGAATCCGCAGAATGTTCTGATTGTAAGGTTTTTGTACCTAATGCTTTTACTCCGAATGGTGATCTCAATAATGATATTTTTAGAGTTCAGGCCAATTGTGAATTGGTAAGTTATAGGCTACAAATTTTCGATCGTTGGGGTAAAAAGCATTTTGAATCTACGGATATTGATGTGAGTTGGGATGGTGCTGATGTAAGCAAATCCGACACTTATGTTTATACTTTAGAATACGAATTCGAATCTCTTCGAAAAACAGAAACCCTTACTCGTAAAGGAAGAATCACCCTGATTAAGTAATCTATTTATTTAGTATTGCCCTAACATTATCCGAGATTTTCTGGGCTATACCATCTGTTGGTAAATCATTTGAATCTGTGCCAAAGGGATCTTCAATTTCTTCAGCTATCATTTCTAAACTGGCAAAGGCGTAAAGCACAAATAGTGTAACAAGAATTGTCCAGTAACCGAAGGTCTCCACAAAGGAAAAGGGCATGGTGATAGTATAGATAAATACAAACTTTTTCAGAAAGATATTATAGGTATAGGGAATGGGAGTATTTTTAATTCTTTCACAAGCACCGCAGATATCCGTAAATGCATTTAAATCGTTTAAAAGAGCCAGGTAAGCCGATTCTCCAATTTGTTTTTCATGATACATTATTTCTAATTCTTCCTGAATTTTAAGCGCCAAGGTATTGGGGATATGATCATTTGCTTCATCATAAATAACATTCTCAGGCAGGAGTTTGGAGAGCTGTTCGGCATCATCAATCCTTAAATGATCCTTCAAAATATGGGCATAAGCCGCAATCATCTCTGCCATTTCCCTTTTCTTTTGAAGCTTTTCACCGGGAATAAAAGTAGAAAGCTTTAGAGCAAAATTTCTACTTACATTTACCAAAGCCCCCCATTGTTTTCTTCCTTCCCACCACCTATCATAGGCGGTATTTGTTCTAAATACTAAAAGCAGAGAAATTACTAAACCCGTTAATGAATGTATTTCACTGGAGCCAGCATATTTTAAATCCAATACTTCCTTTTCAATATAAACCACCAAACCAGAATAAATGGTCATGGATACCAAAACCCAAAATAATTTTCGGAAAGTATCGGCCTTGTGAAATTTAAAAATAAGTCCAAACCAATCTTTGGGATTATATGCTACCATAATAAGTGCTTGATGTATTTAAAATTTGTGGCTAATTTAATGATTGAAGATTTTCCAAATGGGCAATTACCATTTTGATATCGCCATAGGAAATATGATCTCCGAGCTCATTTTTTAAAGGTGCTAAAAGCACTTTGCCTTTTTTAGCAACTAGCTCCTCAATTTCCTTCCGCTTCTTGCTGTCTACCAGTTCATTAATCCCCAATTCTCCTAAAGCTATAAAATGTGCTAAATGTGCTTCTATGGTATTAATAGATAGGTTTCTTTCTTTGGAAATTTCGGAAATATCCATTCCTGCCTTGTACAATTCAAATGTTTGAGAATGGGTTTGACCCGTAGCTCTTCTTTTTTTCTTTCGTTTGGTTTTTGTTTTCCCTTTTTTTCTATCCATCCTGGATTCCAATCGATGGATTTTACAATAGGCGGTAATCTCCTCCAAAAAGGTCATACCATATTTTTGAACTTTAGATTCTCCAAAGCCAGAAATTTGATATAAATCATCCTCATCCTGAGGAAGGTATGCCGCTAATTCTAATAATGTAGCATCCGAAAAAATCACAAATGCCGGAACGCCAAGATCATCGGCAATTTGCTTTCTACTGGTTTTTAATAAGGCAAATAAATCCTTGTCATAGTCAAGGTCCATCGCTGATGTTTGACTTTTAGGTTTTTCTTCCCGAACTTCCAATTTGCGGATTTCTACCTTCTCTAATCCCTTTAAAACATCCCTGCTCTTTTCAGTAAAACCCAGCACTGGGTAGTTCCCTTGTGATTTTTCTACAATTTTTAATTGCAAAAACTCTCTGATCATATAAGACCATTCTGCTTTGCTATAATCTTTGCCTACGCCATAGGTTTTCAACCAGGTATGCTCCTCCCAGATTTTTTCAGATTTAGATCCTCGCAAAAGTTGGATTAAATAGTTGGCTCCAAATTGCCTATCTAGCCTTGCCATAGCAGAGAGTAACATTTGTGCCGGACGTGTAGCATCAATGGTAGCAAAAGAACTTGTGCACACATCGCAGTTTCCGCAGTTTTCTTTAGCATCCTCTCCAAAATAATTGAGTAAATACTTTCTTCTACAAGTATAGGATTCACAAAAATCCGCCATTATTTGTAGCTTCTCCAGCATCACATTGGATTGTTCCTCATTCCCTTCAATTTCGGCAAAACTCCTCAGTTTTATCAAATCTCCAGAACTGTAAAATAATAATGCTTTGCTATCTAAACCATCTCTTCCTGCCCTACCGGTTTCCTGGTAATAGCCTTCAATATTTTTGGGTAGGGTCATATGAACCACAAATCGAACATTGGATTTATCAATCCCCATCCCAAAGGCTATGGTAGCTACTATAATATTTATTTCATCTCTTAAAAAGAGCTCCTGATTTTCTTCCCTTAATTCCCGATTCAAGCCAGCGTGGTATGGCCTAGCTTTATAGCCTTCCGCCGAAAGGCGAGTAGTAATAGATTCTGTTTCCTTCCTTGATAAGGTGTAAATTATACCAGCCTCACCCTTATGTTCCTCCAAAAAATCCAGCAGCCTATCAAAGCTATTTTGCTTGGCCTGTACATTATATTCAATATTGGGTCTATCGAAACTTGAAACAGAAATATTGGGATTTTCGAAGCCCAGTTTTTCCAAAATATCCTTTCTGGTTATATCATCTGCGGTGGCTGTTAATGCTATAAAAGGAGTTTTGTTTAATTTCTTTTTAAGAATATTCAGCTTCAAATATTCAGGTCGAAAATCGTGCCCCCACTGTGAAATACAATGAGCCTCATCAATAGCAACCAGGGAGACTTCCAGCTCTTGCAAGAAATTTATCATCTCTCCATTATTCGCCAATAATCGCTCAGGAGCGAGATATAATATTTTTAAATCTCTATTTCTAAGTCGGAAAAAAATCTGGGATTGTTCTTCAGCGCTAAGCGTAGAATTTAAATAAGCAGCATCCACACCATTTGCCTTCAATGCATCCACCTGATCTTTCATTAGAGCTATCAAGGGTGAAATTACAATAGTCAATCCTTGAAAAAGGATGGCCGGTAATTGATAGCACAGCGATTTTCCTCCGCCTGTTGGCATCAAAACAAAGCTATCCTCACCCTGAAGTACAGACTGAATAATTCCTTCCTGTTTTGGGCGAAACTCAGAATAACCAAAATATTTTTTTAATGCCTCTTTAGGACTCAAGTCCATTTTTTCTTGTGTTTTATCTTTTTATTCAGAACTGCAAATAAGCAATTTATTAAGTCAATTCCGACAAAAGAATTTTATTTGATATAAATTCGAAATTAAGTCAAATTGCCCTTTAAACTAAGGGACTTCTTGTTCCTACTTCTCTTGGTACTTCTTCATAAATGCTGAAGGACTTTCACCGCATCTCTTTTTAAATACTCTACTAAAATAGGCCGGATCATCATAGCCCAGATCCATAGATATTTCGCCTATATTCTTTGTTTTTTGGACCATTAACCTTCTCGCCTCCAAAACAATGCGATCTAAAATAACATCGGTGGCCGTTTTGCCATATTCACTTTTGCAAACTCTATTTAAGTGACGAGAGGAAATATTCAACAGTTCGGCATATTCGCTGGCTAATTTTTTGCTTCTGAAATTTTTTTCTATTTCCTTCTCAAACTTTTTCAAACTTTCATAATAAGCTCTTGACCCTGAATTCTTTTCAACTCCACTTGGTAGTAGAACTCTGCTAAGTTCTATATAAACCATATTAATAAGACTGCAAATTTTCCTAAATCGCAGATCTTTCTCTCCCAAATATTCCTCGTGTATTTCTTTAAAAAAATCCAGGAATTTAGGATAATCTTCAGCTGGCAAATCTTTATAACAATCAGCAAGCCCTGGCTTAAACAAAGGGAAGTCTTCCATATCAAAAGCATTAAAGGTGATATTGAAATAATCTGAACTATGAAATAGAATATAACCATCAATATCCTTGGATAAATTCCATTGATGTACCTGCCCGGGTTTCAAAACAAAAATAGTCCCCGGTTTTACCTTATAGGTTTTAAAATCCACCTCATGGCTACCACCGCCCTGCGTAAATAATACCAGTAAATAAAAATTATGTCTGTGGGCTTTGGTAATGAAATCATGTTGACTTAAATGAGACTTTAGATCATTTGAATAAAAACGACCAGAGCTATTCGAATTATTAAATTGCCCTAATTGAAGGAGGGGGAATCTTTTCATAAAAATAATTGACTAATGTCCGAATAATGCCAAAATTAGCGTAAATAATAAGAATTAAGCCAAAATAAAATTGGGAAATTTGCAATAGGAAATTATTATTTTTTGATGAATAGAATTAAAGCCTGTTTAAGCAGTAAGTGCCCTAATTGCGAAGTGGGGAATGTGTATAAAAAGAAAGCTGGAGTTTCTTTTTCACTTCCGGAGATGAATGAAAACTGTTCTAACTGCGGACATAAATTTTTAAAGGAACCTGGCTTTTTCTATGGAGCCATGTATATAAGCTATGCCTTAGCCATGGCAATAACCATAGCCACTTTTGTTGTTTGCCAGTTCTTTTTTGAAAAAGCTTTTGATATCCGAATGTTTTATATCATTTCAGCTGTTGTGGTATTATCCTCCTGGCATAATTATAAATACTCCAGAATGATATGGATGTATATGTTTACCCCAAAACTTAAAGAAAAAGTATAGTCCTCAGCTTAAAGCTAAAATAAGAATCGAGCTTTTTTAATTTTTCCCAAGGACAGATTTTTCAGGAATTATTACTATCCAAAAGGAAATCCCAACACAAAAGCCAGTGAGTTAAATTGAGAATTAAAACCATTAATCCCTTCTATCTCCTGACCATTGGAATTAATAGGATTTTCCCATAATACATTCTGACTATTTAGATATTTCAATCCAAAATTTATCTTCCTATTGGGTAAGATCTCTGAAAAGGTATAACTACTACCTATATAAATACCAAAATGTGTTTGCCAATAATTCCAATCCACCATAATGGCATTTGGTAAATTGGAAGTAGTTGAATTAAGTCCAAATTCTGTGGATTTAAAAGTGCTTTGCGAAAAACATTTGCCCATTCCTGCTAATGGACAAATCATCCAATTCTCAAACGGAAATTCATAGGAGAGCATAAGCTGTGCACTTGCATCTCTAAAATCCGATTCTAGCTTTCCTTCACTTTTGGAAAAAGAATAGGTGGATAGGGAAACATTTGCCACGAAACTTCCAAATTTAAAAAGTCCGGCCAGGCTACTACCAAACATTATTTCAGATTCAAAAGAATAGCCATGCTCAAATGTTGAATTAAAAAGTTTGGAATAGGAGCTGAAATCTTTAAAGCCAATTTCTGGAGCAATTTGAATTTCTATTGGGCAAAAATTTCTGTCTAGCCCTGAGTTTTGTGCAAATGTAAAATGGGAATGGCTTAGTACAGCAGCTAAAAGAAGGTATATAGGCAAATGCTTCATCAGGCTATCATTTTTAGGCTAGCTTTAGAATAACAGTAAGAAAACTCCCCTACTCTAAAGCTTAGATGTTAATTAATAAATAGTTGAGCAACAAGCATCTAACGGACTAGAGTGGTTTCTATTATTTAAAGAGCCATATATAGGCGTTCAAGCCCGATACAGTTTTATTAAAATCTAAGGCAGGGAAGTGTAATAAACCTTCATTTCTTGGATTTTAGTCAAGCAAAAATTTAGCTTAAAGATTTTCTTGAATTACTAAAAACTGGATTATTGAGGATTAAATGGTATTGATTTTTTTTTGTTTTTCATTATGCTCTTGTTCAAACCTACTTTTTTAATTCCAAATACTGCACAATCCCCAATAGCCAAAACTTAGAACTAGCATAACAAATATCAAGTTGTTAGCCACTAAAACAGCCTTGATCCAAATTTTCGGTTTGAGGGATAGGCATCGTTTTATGGTAAATAAAGTAAAGGGAATAATTAGCAAAAGGAGTAAGAAGGGAATATAAGATGCCAAACTAATTAAACTAGAGCTGGAATGTTCGTAAGGCGCATCAAAATAATAGATGTTTATATGGGTAGCTAAAACAAACAAATAGGCTGTAAGTAATATATTAAATGAGGATATTAGAATTCCAGCTTTGACCGAGACACCAGTATTTTTATTTCTAAATACATAAATACCCAAAAGAATGGAGAAAAGGGTAAATAATCCGGCAATTACAACCAGCAAAACTCTCAGTTCGGGAGTGTTAAATGGCGTAATGTAGTTTTGAAGCCTTTCAAATTCCAGGTTTTTAGAGAACAAATCAGGTATATTGATAATATGGTCTCCTTTTAACAACTCTTCCTTTAAATTAAATTGTATGGTCGAATCATAGGAGTGATAAAAATAAAGATTCACCAATTTTTCCTTACTATCCCAAATAGAAGTTAATAGTGTTCCGTCGCCATTTCTATTCCTGCAAACATGCATTGAATCTGATAGTGCGGAACAAAAGGATAAAGAGGAATTTAGCTTGTGGCTGTTTAAAAAATCTTCACCTTTTCTGTATCGTTCGAGGTTCCTGGCCTTATCCTTATCGGTTATTGAAGGGCAAAAATTAGAAAGCACATAGTAAGGGTCATTGCCCTCCATTAATTTGTACGGCTCTACAAGCAAATATTTCCCTGTACTATCAATATAAATAAAGACATCATCAATAAATAGGCTATGGTCATACTTCTCAATGTAATTTTTAACCTCTTCAATTGTGGCACATTTATGCAAAATGTCTGTCAGATAATCAATTTCATTGGAAATTGTCATTCTATTGAGAAGGGGTCCCTGATTTGGGTAAGAAGCAACCAATCTCGAAAAAGTGAGGCCCATCTCATTCATTCCTGATTGAGGAGCAGTCCTATTAGAACCTACTTGTCTTGACCCTGTAAAACCTGCTCCATATTCATTGGGGTTTTCAGGATTTATAAACCATATTTTTGAGGTAATTCTCCAAGCGTCTTCATTGCAACCCACCATTGTTTTACCATTGGCTGTTACCTTATACATACTACAAGCTAATGCCTTGTTCCCATAAATAGACAAGAAAATCAGGGATAGGGAAATAAAAAAACTTTTGTAAATCTTCATACCCATGCTAAACGACTTTTAAATGGGTTTAATATTCGTTTTGACAGCTTGTCCCTAAATTAATAGATTTCTTTTTTCCCTAAAACGAATTGCCAGCCTTCTGTATTCATTCTAAGATCCCTTTCCATCAATGGCTAAAATTGGATTTCTGAAATTAGGTTTGCCATTCTCCATTTCCCTATGATTTTGGACGTGTCTGCTTCCAAAACTTTGTTCTAAGCTAGCCGTGTAGGCGCTTGGTTTTTAACTCAAGGCCATAATTAACATGGCCAGGCTCATCATTATCATTAATCCATCTTCAATGAGGGTAACTGTACTCATTGGCAAATTGAAAACATCTCCCAAACAAGCGCATTTAATGGCTTTTTTGTCCAAAACAGTTTTTAGAACACCGATGATGC
The DNA here is from genome assembly GCA_963976435.1 of uncultured Cryomorphaceae bacterium. GTDB lineage: Bacteria > Bacteroidota > Bacteroidia > Flavobacteriales > Schleiferiaceae > CAKZNE01. The sequence continues at coordinate 89,696 of CAXBKQ010000016.1, forward strand.
TGATAGTCATCACAACAAAAGTTAGGCTATTGGTGAGGATAGGATTAAAATTCACCAAGAAGGCAATTCCCAAGCCTAATTCAGTAAAGGCATAAACATAAGCCCAAGAAGGAAATTTTCGGGCAAGGATATCGTACATCAAATAACTTTCCTTGAAACCTTTGAGATTTAGCATCTTAAAGAAGGAGAAAGTTAAAAAGAAGCCTGCCATAAAATGTCTCATCCATCTCGAAATATCAATACTTTCAGATGTTAATTCCAATAGAGTGGTAACTGAAAAGATGTATAAGAAGATTAATAAAACAGGCTTATAGGTGGCGAACCAAGATTTAGTTTGCTCTAGGGTATCATGCTGATGTATGGTAGATATTTGATATTTATCATCCAATACCTTTTGAAGGTTGTGCAATGCAATGTGGCTATCCATGGTAATAGTTGCCGTATTATTTTGTTTTGAAACTTCCACTGCTGAAACATTATTAAGGGAAAAAAGCGCCGTTTTCACCTTTGCCTCACAACTTTCACAAGTCATTCCAGTGATTTGATAGCTATGTGTCATTTTAAAATGAATTTTTATTATCACACAAATATCAAGGACCTATGCTCACTATTAATTACACTATTCTGGAATAGATTTGTAAGATTTACAATTCTTCCAATGGTTTCCGCTTAATTGTTCTGAACTTTTTAAAATGGCTTGGTGTTAATCCTGTTACTTTTTTAAACTGATTGCTTAGGTAAGATGCAGATGAATAGTTGAGTTGAAAAGCAATCTCGTTTAAACTAAGTTCATCATAAACTAATAGCTCTTTTACTTTTTCAATTTTTTGAAGGATATAATACTTCTCAATGGTAATACCTTCCACTTCAGAAAATAAATTGCTTAAGGCGCTGTAATCCTGATGAAGTTCTTGTGTTAAGTATTCAGAAAGGGTTATTTGTAATTTATCATCATGGCTATGGACTAATTCTACAATCCGATTTTTTACTTTTTCAATTGTTCTGGTCTTCTTATCGTCTAAAAGGTCAAAACCTAGGACTTGAAGATCCAGGCTTAATTGTTTTTTTACAGCAGAAATATCACTTTCTTGTAAAACCACTTCCCCTAAGTCCACTTGTATGGGATGGAGTCCCAGTTTTTCAATTGTAGATTTCACAAGCATTTTACAGCGCTTGCAAACCATATTTTTGATATAAATCGTCATTTATTTCAGTTGTTTGAGGTGGAATATTCTATGTACAATAAAGTTAAGGATCTACATCACAATGCTTTCCAAACATTTTAAAGTTAATAGTCCACAACTTGGCAATTTGCCATTAATTCCTCCTATTTTAGGCTAGGCTAGTACAAGCGGTTTGAACCCAAATTAATGCTATCCGAATTATAGAATTATTTAGTATTCATTTCAGTTTTTAAGCCCTGCCATATTTTTTGATAATGGCCATTTGACCTGCATGGTAAGCATTAGTTCATAGAATTCAAAACTCCTGCAATTTCCTTCATAGGATCAAAAGCCCACCAAAGAGCACAAAAAAAAACCTGAAAACACAAGGATTTTCAGGTTTTTAATTTGTTGCGGTCTGGACGAGACTCGAACTCGCGACCCCCTGCGTGACAGGCAGGTATTCTAACCAACTGAACTACCAGACCAATGATTTTATCTTTTTAAGACTCCGACAACAGCCGGATTCAAATCTTGTTCATTTGCTTTTTTAAAGCGAGTGCAAATATACATTCTCATTTCGGATTCGACAAAACATTTTTTTAAAAAAGTGATCAAACAAATTTTTGTCTCTCGATCATAAAGGAATTCAATACTTGGGAGAAGTCGGACCTAATGTCCACACCGACATATTTTATATGGTACTGGCCGCATTTAAGCTTTAGGTCTTTTTGGTATTGGGACACTTTCTCTGAATATGCCTTTTTTATGGAATCGGCATAAATGTCTACATGCGCCCCTGTTTCCACATCCACAAAACGTTTGGGTGAATTGTCGAATTCAAAGTTGAGTTCGTGCTCTTTGTCCAAGAGATGAAAAAGAACCACCGCATGTTTGTTGTATTTGAGATGACGTAGTGCTTCAAAAAGTTTTTCCTCTTCGGTCTCTGTTTGAAACATGTCCGTAAACAGAAAAATTAAGCTTCTTCGGTGTATTTTCTCTGCAATTTGATGCAGAAATGTATATGTTTTGGTCTCTTTCGCGTTTGTTTTGTTAGCTGCTACCTCGTTCAATTTGGAATACAACATCTGAAAATGTCTTTCACTATTCTTTTCCGAAGCGTAGAAATCATAGGTATCAGAATAAATGCTGAGTCCCACTGCGTCACGTTGTTTTTTTAAAACCTGCATTAGAGCTGCAATGGAAAGTACTCCAAATCCAATTTTGTTAAGGTTGTCCAAGGAATATTCTTTCACTTCGGGGTAGTACATGGATGTTGAGTTGTCCAAGATCATGTGGCAGCGG
>CAXBKQ010000017.1:0-87664 GCA_963976435.1 uncultured Cryomorphaceae bacterium
ATCTCCCTAAGGTTCCATTTCAATCAAATCACCATTTTCTTGAAGGCCAAAATAAACTCTGAACAAAATTCCCTTATTGGTTTTGACCAAAAAAACTTGAACAGCCTTTTTGAAATTTATGTAATAAGGAAAATCTCGACCAAAATGGCTTTTTTTGTCAAACGCAATTTTATTTGGTTAAAAGACTGAATATCAAATCTAAAATTCCGTGACTAAAATTGTTTAGGACGGATGTGATTAAGAACATTTAATCGGCAGTGATCTTTAACCAATCCTCAATTAATTCTTCCTTAATTTCTTCTTTGTTTTTAATTTTTAAATGACGCATGGTTTTACCGCTACCTTCTAAAATACCTTCAGAATCCTTTATCCTGTCGATATTGTAAAAGCCAAGTGCAATATGGTTTTTGCTGACTCTTAAATAGCTAAAAATTTTAGTCTTTATAAAAACCGGAATTCCCCATTTTATTTCTTCACTAAGTCCCTCCACACTTTTATGGATCAATTCCCTTAATTGTTCAAGAATTGCGATTTGCTCTGATGTGGCGCTATTAATATATTTAGTGACTTTGGGATTATAATTCATTGTCTAAGCTTTTATTTTTAAAATGTATTTGGAAACTATAAAACTGCTAAGAAGCCATCCTAATATGAGGTTTATTCCAAGTCCTAATGCATAGCTGGCTGGAAGTCCCCACCAATTCATCAGTTGACCATAAGTGGAAACAAAAGCGAGGCTTCCGATAATACCAATAAGGGCTAAGCTCAGCATTAATTTGAGTTTTTGGGTCAAAAGAAGAATGAGACTTAAGAGGATTCCAACAATTAATTGAGTAAATCCTTCTCTAATAAAATAGCCACTATAATCAGGCTGCAAGGGTTGAGTTATTATCCACGAAAACGTAGCATCCGTAGAATAGGTGGAAATCTTATGGTTAAAGGTCGTATCGAATTCAGGGCTGGTTAAGGTGTTTGGTTTTAATTTAAGCAGCTTGGGCACTTCTCTTATGTTTGCTTCAGACTGTACCGTAATCTTTTGGGCGGTGGGAATTCCCCAGGGTAGTAGTTGGCTGAGACCATTCCATAGAAATAATAGTAGGGTAAAGGTGAGTATTGCGAAAATGAATTTTTTCATTTTGAATGTTTTTGTTTTAAAAATTCGCCTAGGCCATTTAATTTCGTTTTCCAATACATTTCAAGCTTGGTGAGATATTCTTCCACCTCTTTTAGCGCTTCTAATTGAGCATAGCAATTTCTCTGTCTACTATCAAGCGTATCTGGAATAACACGAACAAGATTAGCCTTCTGTAGAATTTTTATATGCTTTGCAACCGCTGGCCGGGTCATTTTGAAATTTTCGGCTATATCTCCAATATTGCTGGAATCTTTAATCAGCATCAATAAAATCTCCCTCCTAGTTTGGTCGGCGATAGCCTTAAATACATCAGCCATTTTTTTCTAAATAATTAGGTAAGTATTGTGTAAGAATTTTGGATTTCCATCCATTGGATAGAATTTTTTGGACCATAATTTTATTGAACAAACCTTCAAATCCTTTATGTTCGAAATGTAGAATGGTTTTATTTCCAGCCTCCTCAAGCCTAAAAACTACTATGGTGTTTTTTAAAGAACCACCATTCCAGCTAAATGATAGAATTTTATTTTCCACAAGCTCTATCACCTCACAATTGATGATTCCATCAAAAAGAAAATTTGACTTGGTTTTAAACTGAAACTTATGTCCAATTACTGGCTCAATATCGCAGGGCATGAGCCACTGACTAATCGAATCCTTATTCGTTAGGGCATTCCAAACCGTGGAAATGGGAAAGTCATATTCAACAGTTAGAGTGATTTTGTTTTTCATATATAAAACTAAATGGTTTCGCAAATATATAAAACTATTTGGTTTCATATGTAAATTATTTCTTTTTGCTTTGAAGCTAGAAATTAAGTAGGAGCTGGTCAATTTTAGTTTTCAAATCACCATTTATAAAGCAGCCCAATGAGAGAAAAAGCTAAGCACCGAAAAATTAATTCGAAAAAAGTTTATAGACATTTTAAATATGAATGGAAATTTGGTTGAGATTCCCATCAGAAATTATTTGTCCAGCACATTATCGTAGATTCAAGCAGATTAAAATAGCATTATAGAAATTGAGTGTTTAGAGCTCCTAGTATTTTTTAAAACGGCGGTTTATTGAAGAGCATTTACCTATTTACCTTCCAAGCCATTTATTAATCATAAAAAAAGCCCCGATAAAATCGAGGCTTTCAAATATTTAAAAAAATGATTTAAAGACGAATAACTGGGGAGCTCAAATTCAATTCACTCATCATATTATCTGTAAATCTATAATGTCCTCTATGACTTACTACTCTAAAGCTACCTTTTTTCATTTCAGCAAGAGTATTTAAGAATTTCCATTTGGATTTCAGCAAGCTAGGATTGTCAGTTTTCAAACCCACCTCAATATAGTGAATCTGACCACTAGGGGTGGTAGAAACAATATCGGGAGTAATGCTTAGATTTTGACTTTTCATTTCAAAAGAAGTAGGACTGTCATAGCCTTCTATATCGGCTTGGATATTGGTGTATCCTAATTTTTTAATATGCTCAATTGTCTTTTCAATATAAGCTTGATTTTCTTTCTTTTCTTTGGGAATCATGAATCGCTATCTAATTTATTATTGGAATCTATTTTTAATTTCCTCACATCGCACAAAATCGACTTTCTAAATATTATTGATGGAATTTGAATTGAATGAGTGGGGGATTTTAACTTCTATATTTGTCGGAATAAAGTAAGGAAGGCTTGTAAAAACTTAAAAAGTAATAGGCCTTTGATCTTCAATTTTACTCAAGAAAAACATGTTTGCTTAACAATTTGAATCTCAGTATTTTAAAAACTTCTTCCATTCGTCAAAGATAGAAAATATATTCGTAGCGGAAAACTCTTTAAGAATCAAGGTTTTGAATAAATTTTTGATGATAAGTCGAGTGTGAAAACAGTCTTTTTTTCATGATAGACTGGGCCTAGAAGGAATAAATTCACTAAGAGCTTAAATATTTTTCTCAATACTTAGGACCGAGGAAATTGCCTTTCATTCAAGAAATTTGCCTTTGATTCTTTTAATTTTGATAATTCGTTTTTTTGGAAATTTTGAGATAGTCTGGTAAATGAATTTCGGAATTTTAAGGTGGGAGTTAATTTTTTTTCCCCTAATTAGTTTGTCTTTAATTTATTGAAATACAGATTTTTGAGCATTGCTTATTGTTTTCAATTGTACTTGAATATTAAAATATAAATCGGTGTTTAAGCCTAAGTTTAAGATTGCTTCTAATTCCACTATCTTTACCTTTTCAACCAAATATCCAAGATGTCTGAATTTTCTCAAAGACGTGTAAAACTCGCTTTCACCCTTTCTCTTATAACTGCAGCTTTGGCCTTTTGTTGGTTTTGGATTGCCCGCAGTTTAGATATGGTGGGGCTAGGAAATTATATTGGTTCAGCTGTAATTCTATTTATTATCGCCGCTATAATTTCAAAAAAAGGCAGTCTTACCCTAGCCCGTTTAATTTATATGTTCACTCTAAATTTGAGTGTAGCTATTACCGCATCTTTTGTAGGTAGGGCAGGGAGTGTGGAATTTGTACTCATGTTTGCCCTGGCTCTTCCATTTATTATGTTTTCCTTTAGAAGGGAGAGACATATGGTGGTGATTTTTGGGGCTGTATCTGGAGTTTTATGGCTTCTGCTTTATTTGACTGATTTTACTCTTTTTAGCGATGTTCAAATGGATCAAGAATTAGCTGGAAGGGTAATCTATCCATTTTCCATTGTAAGTACCATTGTATTAGTTACCTATCAGCTTATTTATTTTTCCTTTCTAAATGCCAGATACTATTCTGAAATCCATAATAAAAAAGATGAAGCTTTAGAAGCATCAAGAGCAAAATCCGTTTTTCTGAGTACTATGAGTCATGAAATACGAACGCCTTTAAATGCTATTATTGGATTATCTCATATTCTTGGTGATAATGAGCCTAGACCTGATCAGGAGCAAAATATTGAAGCTTTAAATTATTCTGGAAAAATATTATTAAACCTTCTCAACAATGTTTTGGATTTCAGTAAGATGGAATCTAAAGTTATTGAACTGGATCCTATACCAACGGATATTTCTGCAGCGGTAAAGCAAATAAAGAAAATTCACGAAGGAAGCTGTTTGAGAAAAGGAATTAGCATGAAGGTGGAAATCGATTCTGATTTACCAGTAATTTGGCTGGATATTGTTCGATTTAATCAAGTGATTAATAACCTGGTTTCCAATGCTATTAAATTCACAGACCATGGTTCGGTTACCTTAAAAATTCATAAGGAAAGAATGGATGAAAATTCGGTAAGACTAAGAACCGAAATTATTGATACGGGAATAGGAATACCAAAAGAACAACAAAGCAAAATTTGGGAGGCTTTTACTCAGGCTTCCGTGAGCACCAATCGTCTTTATGGTGGAACAGGACTAGGATTGCCAATTGTAAAAAGTATTGTTGAAGCCATGGGTGGTGAGGTGAAAATTCAGAGTGAAATGGAAAAGGGCTCCAAATTTTATTTTGAAATTGATGTGAAATTAGCTTCAGAGAAGGAACTCCAAAAAAATAATAAAAAGACAAATAGAGATTTAAATGGCTTTAGGGTTTTATTGGTTGAAGACAATGAAATCAATGTAATGGTGGGGAAGCAATTATTGGAGAAAACAAAACTAATTGTAGATGTCGCACATGATGGGCAAGAGGCAGTGGATAAGGTTAGGGAAAATTCCTATGATGTTGTGTTAATGGATATTCAAATGCCAATTATGGATGGATTTACAGCGGCAAGGGAAATACGAAAATTCAATCCAGAACTTCCCATTTTAGCACTTTCTGCCAGCGTGTTTATGGAAGTGAAAGACAAAATTCACAGAAGCGGAATGAACGGCTTTATCTTTAAACCCTTTGAACCTGATGATTTGTTAGATCAAGTAGAAAATGCCGTAAAAAAAGGGAAGTAAGTTTTTGATGTCGACCAAAATCGAAATACAACTCAAATTCCAAAAAGCCTTTATAATAGATGCTTTTGGAGCTATGATTTCCAGCATCATGTTGATTTGGGTTTTACCTAATTTCCAAAACTTAATAGGACTTCCGATTTCAAGCCTATATTTTTTAGGAGTATGGGCAATTTTATTTGTTCTTTTCTCCGGAAGTGGAATTTTTATCAAACCCAAAAAACCAGAGATTTATTTGAAAATTGTAGCGGGAATGAATTCCTTTTACAGCCTTCTGAGTCTCGCTGTTGTGCTTTATTATTTTAAACAAATTCTATTTTTTGGTCTTCTATATTTTAAAATAGAACTGCTTGTTCTAGTATTGTTGATTTCTTGGGAGTTTAGATTGGCATTTGCAAAAAACTCGCTTTAGATCCATGAAAAATTATTGGAGAGGTTTAGGAATGATCATAGGGAATAGAGCAAATGAAGCAATTTTTAAAAACCTTGAAATATGATGCCGATAGATAATGAGTTTTTAATGCTTTATGCATTGTACTTGAGTATATTAACAGTGCTCATATTCGCATTTCGTTCTGCGAAATATAATAGACAAGCTTATTGGCATCTTTTTTTTTACGCTGTATATACTGGATTGATGATTAGCATCTTTTGGGATGAAAAAAGCTTTCAGAATGGGAATTCCTTATTGGTTTTGTTTTACGGCTTTGTATTCCCCATGCTTCATTTTATGATTTTTGCCTTTATAAGGATAGTTAAATCCTTTGGAAAGAAACACATCCGTCCTAAATAATTTCAGTCACAGAAATTCAAATTTGATATTCAGTCTTTTAACCGAATAAATTTGCGATTAACATAACTAAGCCATAGTAATTGAGATATTCTTTGTACCAAAATTTCCAGAAAGGTTGTTCAAGTTTTTTGGTCAAATCAAATATAGGAATTTTGTTTGAAGTTTATTTTGGCCTTCAAGAAAATGGTGATTTGATTGAAATGGAGCCTTAGGGAGATTGGGTAGCTCTGAAGGATGAAGAGATCACCCAACCGAACTTAGGTTCTATGAAAAGCAGATTGCCATTTTATTGTGAGCATTGACCTTTTTGGTTCGTTTTTGGGTCAAGCCAAAAATGAACAGAATTAAATTGTTTCTTATTAGCGATAATTTTTATTTAGGACACATGTGGGAAAGAAAAGTTGAAGAGAGATTTTTGAGGATTATTTATCTTCTCAATATTGGAACGAAAATTGAACTTGTGTGGACATGAAAAAAATGCTATTCCTAATATCACTGTTCACCTTTACTGCACAGGCCCAAATTCAAGAAATAAACCCTATTGTAGGAAATACCAGTTGGCAAGATCTCCATCCAAAAAAGGAAATCTTAATAGCTACCGAAAGGGAAAGAATTAGTAGCCATTTGAATTATGTCCTTCAAATTTTAAAGAATAGTCCGGCTACAAAGCCCAGTCTTCAAAATCAAAGAAATTTAAATATTGATCTACTGGCTAACTATATCAAGCTCGCAGAATTTCCTAGTGATGTGGATTATCACCCTAAGCGAAGACCCTGTTTTATAGATCATTCGGGAAATATTTGCGCTGTGGGCTATTTATTAGAAAAAACAAAAAGTAGAGAGGAGGCGGAAAGAATAAATACAATTTATCAGTACGAATATCTTTTGGAAATGAAAGATACTGCCCTTCTAAAATGGCAAAAACAATCTGGTTTAAGTTTGAGTGAATTGGCAATGATTCAGCCTACTTATCGAATAGCTCCTCCAAGGCGCAGTATTTTTTATGATGAGAAAAAGAAGAAATATGGAACGAGAGATGTTTCTGGAAAGGTTTTAATAAAAGCCAAATATGATGCAATAGAATTAGGCTCCTATTCCCAAAACCTTGTTCAAGGTGGTTTGGGTACAGAAATCGTGAAATTAAAAGACAAGTGGGCCATATTAAATTCGGAAGGCAAAAAATTAACAGAGTTTAAATTTGATAAAATTGTAGGATCAAACTCCTTAGTTAAACCTGAAAATATTGGAGTTAATTACGAATCCGATCCTAGTAATGAGTATTTGTTTGCCTATCAGGCTAAAGATCTAAGCGTTTATGATGGAAGAGGAAACTTTCTTTTTCAACTTTCAAATAGTGAAATCACTAATTATTATGCAAATGTATTTGAGATTAAACAAAATGGACTTTATGGTTTGTTCGATCAAAGTGGAAAAGCGATTCTGCTTGTAGAATATGATGAAATAAAAGTTTATCAAAAATCCCTTTTACCCTGCCTAATTGGAAGAATAGGTGAGAGAGGTAAAAAGGAGCCCATTATTGCAATACGGATAAAAAAGAGAGGATTGTATTCCCTTTTAAATGCAGAAATGAAAGTGGTTTTCCCTTTAAAATATCAAAGTATTCGTCACCTAGCTTCTCAACTTTGGCAGCTTGAAACTGAAAATAAAAAGTATTTGTACAGCCTCGATGGAAGAAAAATAGGGGATGCCCCTGTTCAAGAGCTGAAATCTATTGGAGATTGTAGTCAGCAAAATTTAAGAGTGAAAAGCAATTCTAAATTTGGATTGTTGAATGCAGATTTGGAATGGGTACTTCCACCAGAATACGATTATATTGAAGCCAGTTATACTTTTATTGAATTTAGAAAAGATGGACTAGCGGGCTATTTAAATCCAGATGGATCCATATTTTTAGATCGAGAATATGATTATATACATAGGAGGTCCGACGCTTCATTTTTCGTTTCTAAAAACAATCTAAAAGGTAAATTAGATGCAAAAGGAAAGGTGCTCATTCCTGTGAAGTATAAAAACCTAACCAAGCTCTACCACGATGAAATAATGGTAGATAATTACTGCTATTATGCGGCAGAGGAGTGGGGACAATATCGAATTATTAGCCATACCGGCCAGCAAATAGGCAATCAGATATTTGATTCAGTTTTACATGTGGGAAGAAATAGTTTTAGGGTAAAAATGGCTGGGCTTTGGTACTTTGGAAAATACAGCAATGCTGCCTTAGTTTTTCTAAAAGACTTGGCTGTTGAAGATTTTAAATGGGTAAGTCCAGGCTACTATGCCTACCAGCAAAATGGAAAATATGGACTTTGGGAAACGCAATTCTTAATTGAAGGAAAGGGAAAACTTTTTGAAGCTAAATACGATGAGATTTTAGATATAAAATTTGACAACTACCAGCGTTTCTTGATACAGCACAATGGGAAATATGGCATTATTGATCAAAAAGGAGAAATAATTATTCCACCAGAATATGATTATTTTTTGGAGATGAAATATTCCTATAATTCTAATCAGGGGATGGCTTTAAAAAAGGCTGAACAGTGGTATTATTATTCGCTGAGAAAGGATGAAATAAAGCTGGCTCCCAAAAATCTGCTTCCAAGAATTCGAAAATTAATGGTAAAGCCTCGAGAATAAATTTTTAACTTATGTTCACAATATAAGGGAATAATCAAAGCTTAGCTTTTCTAAGCTTTACAATCATATACCGAATTGAAAGCCCAAGTAGAATAATCCAGGCAGCTGTACTGGTACTGCTTTTAAGAAGGCTAAATGAACTTGAAATTTTCACCAGAAAGGAACTTGGATTTCCTGTATTTTGAAGCATAAGGCTGATGCATGTATTTTCAGCATAATCGAAAATCATGGACCAAAAAGGAATTGAGATTAAAAATAAATATGGGCCTCTAAACTTAAGATTGTTTAGGATCAATAATCGTTTTCCAAAATAATACATGGCAATTGCTAGTAAAAAAGGATAAAGGATATCAAAAAGGAAGAGCTGAGGAAACAGATAGAAACTTCTCCATTCATCATCCAATTGAGATAATATGTAAAGAGCCTCTTCATAGCTATACCCCATGGGTCTAAGATCAAAAATTGGACTTCCAATTTTCTCATTTAAAGGTCCTATGCTAAAGACAAACATTAAACCCAATACTCCAAAAGCGAGAATAAAAAGTGAGAGAATAAAATAGGAGCTAGGACATTTACTTTGGAAATTTACCCTTAGGAATCCTTGAATTTTCATGGCGTATAGTTTTTAACTTGAGAAGAAAGTTTTTCTTTCTGCCAGCAAAAGTATTGGAGCTTTTTAAGCTTGCCATTAACAAATGATAAAAAGCACTTTAACTGCTTAATTCTTTTCGTAATCTGCTCAGAGAGATATTTGTTATTCCCAAATAGGAAGCGATATCCCTATGTGGAATGTGATTTTCTAATGCCCTAAATTTTTCCCGAAAAATCAATAACCTTTCTTTGGCGGTGAGGCTAGCTAGTCCTATTTCCTTTTCCACCTTAGCCTGTAATTCCATTTGTAAAACCCGATTTGCAAATTCGCGAATTTCCAAATTAGAAACCATCAAATCTTCAAATGTCTGAGCATCAATAGAGGCAAGTCTCAAATGGCTAAGAGCCCTAAAGTTTAGGAGAGACTTTCTTTCATGACTGCGAGTTTGATGCGGAGAAATAATTGATCCTGAAGTAAAAAAGGAAAGGCTAATTTCCTCCCCATCCGGATTCAAAAGATAGCTCTTGCAAATACCCTCCAAAAGGAAGTATTCCTTATTATCCCTTTTACCCAGCTTAATAAATTCCTGAGATTTAGCAATGTTTTCCAATTTCAAATGACATGAAATTTCGGCAACAGATGCATCGCTAATAGCCAATACTGCTTGAATTATTGAGTTTAATTCTTGTTTAAATGATGCCATTTTGGAAATTGTAGGAGGAAATCATCTTAAAGGGATTCAACAAATTCCTTAAATATTTTTTTATGATGATCGAGGTCCATATTTGGAGAAAGAGCAACACGGGCTATATAGTCTTTATCGCCTTCTTTTGTTGTTCCTTGGGTTGAGGTGGCAGGGATAGTCCAATAGCAACCTTTCAATTGACCATAGCTCACACAATATTTACTTTCTTCCGGAATATGGGTGATCATCATATTAATCAGCTTTAGATTCAGGGCTCTTTTGTAATTTTCCCTTTCTTCATCTGTATTTCCCTTGGTTGGGAGATCAAGAGAAAAAACAGAAGGTGTAAAACCCTGCTTGGCTAATTCTTCTGAAACGAAATTGATTTTTGCTGCTGGCAATTCCTTCTGAATAAAATTCACGAAATCGCGAGTATTCTGGTAGGCATCTTTAATTCTCTGAATCATACTGGGCATTTGCTTGGCCAATATTTCATATTGAAGAGGGGTAGCTTCATTATCACAAATTTTCAGATGAAGCTCAATTTTTTCCAATAAGTCGGCAGCCCTATTATTTGCAACACAATATCCAGCCGTACATTTTCCTCCACTTGGAAATTTAGAGCCGCTAACATAGGCTATAGTTTTCACCGATGAAAGAATCTCCTCCTCACCTAAAAAGTTAACATTTGGACAGAAGGTCTGGTCTAAAATGAAAACTGGGCTTATGGCGGTCTTATTTTCTGCTGTTTTTCGAACTTTAGTTAAAACTTCCTGCAATTTTTGTAATTCAGGAACTTCAACTCTGGGATTGGTTGGAATTTCAGCAATGATAAATGCTATGGCATTTTGTGAAGCTACTTTTTCCAATACTCTATCAATACTCAAAACCATATCATTATCTCCGTCAACAGGTAAGTCTAAGACCTGCACATTTTCCAAACAAGTAGCAAGCCTTCGAGCCTGATCATTTGTACCGCCATAACAATTGGGGGGAACCAATATTTTTATATCATTTTGAGGATGCTTTTCCATGGCATCGTGAATCAATCCCATAACTATGGCATATTGCATAGATAATCCACTAGAGGCAACTATTGGTTTAGCGAAGGTTTGGGTAATGGTATTTATGGATTTTAATACGGCCGCTTTATTTTCAGCTCTGGCATTGCTACTAGGACTAATATGAATTCCAATTAATTTTTGAATAGCCTTTAGAGCATTAGCGGGTGTCATGGCAATAGTTTCCCTCCTGCGAACATGCTGAATTTCTGAAATATATTCTGTTGCCTTATTGGGATTCACCAATATTATGCTACCTAAATCTTCCTGGAGATTTAGTAGAAAATCAAAATTTGATAGTTCTGGGAAATGGCCAATATCATTTTTAGAGCTTATTAAAATACTACTTCCATTAAAGGGCTTCGCATCTTCGGGGGCATTTACTTTCAATAGCTCAAAATGGTAGCCGTAAATACTTTTGAGAATATCCGCATGGAAAGCATTGGGCAATTCTCCGCTATAAACAATACGGGTGTTTTTAGAGTCTAAAAGATTTTTCCTTAAAACGGCTAAAATGGGAGTTATTTGTGATGAAAAGCAAATAACATTTTCGTTAGGAATATTATTTTGTTTGGCCAGAGCCCATTCTAAGACAGAAGAAAGCGGGTGACCTAGTCTTATATAATCGTAGGCTGTTGGTAATTTTTCCAATTCAATGCTAGCCGTATTATTCTTTTGGAATAAAGTTTCAAGCTGACTCAAAAACTCACTTTTAGCCAAACTTTCATTGTAAATGTCAAGTCTGTGAGTAGTGAGATTTAACCAATCAGAAGGAATATTTTGAATGAGATCTGAGGTGAATTGCAATACATTAGTGTTTTTCATAATCTTCAATACTGGAAGAAACATCCACTTGGGATGGATTAGTTTAGAATGGAAAAAAATCGCCTTGCTCTTATAAATATATTTTGGGCTTCTTAGAATACTTCATAGTAACCCAAGAATTAAGGCTGGGCGAATTTCGTTAATTTTTAAGAAATTTTTCTTCTCAAGCTGGATGAATCTTCAATTCATTTAAGAATTTGTTTGCAATTTGAGATAAACCAAGGGCTAGTATAAAATTCAAGGAATGAAGCCTTGGGAAGGCAGTTTTGAATAAAGGGCGATTCCATAATCAACTTTGCTGGGGCCTTGCCTTTTTAAGCAATTGAGATATTTCATTCTTTGCCTCAAGTGCCATTTGTAATTGTGGCTCTTTTTTTAACGGACATACTAGAAATAAGAACATCAAAACTTTAAAAGTCAAAAATGCAATATTAAGCTAATACCCAAGCCCAATTAATGCTTCAAACCCTGTTGTAGATACATGAACTGCCATAAGGCCCAAACCGATAATGGAACCGGGCAAATGGCTAAAACTGTCTATAATTCGGGCTTTGGAAATATCTGGTCAGACCGTTTATTAGTTGAATTTTCTTCAATGGAAAAGAGTTTATTCGATTATTTCTGCAAGTATACTAGCAGATTTTTGATAAGCCATTATTTCTTGTTCTAAAAAATCTTTTCTATCAATAATGCTGATCTGCCCATTTTTAATCCTAACTGGCATGCTGAGATAAATGTTGCGGTTTAAAGAAAGAAGGGTTCGGTAATAATCATTGCTGAGCATAGAAAGCGTGATGAAATGTTCTTCATCTCCTAGGAGGTAGTCCAACAATACTTCGGCACATTTAGAAACTCCATAGCTTGTTGCGGCCTGGGTCTCTCTGATCTGAAATGCAGCATTTTTGGTGAGATCAGCAGCTTTTTCGAGATCCTGTTTTCTGAATTTTGAATTCTTTAAAATCGCTTTTCCCTTAAAAGTAGATTGGGAATAAATAGGCACTTGAGAATTGCCATGTTCCCCTAATACCATAGTCCCAAAATCTGACGCATTGTAACCACTTAGGCTTGATAAATTATAAGCCAAGCGAACACTATCTAGGAAGGTGCCAGTACCAAAAACCCGATCACTAGGTAGTCCGCTATTTTTGTGAACAGCATTTGCAACAATATCTACAGGATTTGTGATGGCAATGATATAGGGGTTTTTTACAAAATTCCGATGCTCAAATATCTCTTTAGACAAGGCTAGATTTTGTTTTGCAGTGGATAATCTTGAAGATCCATGAATATTAGGAATTCCTGCTGCGTAGTAAATGAAGTCGGCATTTAAAAACAGTTCTTCCTGATTTACATGTAGTTCCTTCCTATCGTAGAGCGAAATTCCATGGGCCAGATCCAGAAATGCCCCAACACTTTTGGGGTTTGTTTCCATCACATTTAAACGAATAGGATGTTTGTTATTTAGTAGCAAAAGGGAAAGTGAAGATCCAACATAGCCAAACCCTAAAACTGTTATATTGATCTTATTTCCACTAGTCAATTGTTCCAAGCCTATCCCATTCTTTCTATGCCTCAAGTGATTTATTATTTGGTTTCACCTTTAGACTTTTATTTATTCCTTTTGTCACTTTTGAATTTGGATTAAGCTAGCTTAACCGTTAGACAAATCTTATCGTTATTTTCAAATTTAGGATTGTTAAGATAGGAGTTTTTCAAATTTATAAATTAAAGTTTTTTCCAATTTTTTTTACCACTTAAGCTGATTGCTGTTTTTCCGGTTTTTAAATAATCCAAAACCCGATTGGAATAATATATACTCGCTTTTCATAAAATGGTTTGATGAATTATAATGGGATTTGAATGGAAGGCAAAAGACTTAGTTTAATGAAATCATATTAAAGTCAAGCAATTGATTTGCCAATCAATTATTTAGACTGGCATTCTTCCTAAAGATTTTTACAATTCTCTTATTAATTATTTCGGATAAGTTCCAATTGTATAGTTTGGGATCTGTAGTGTTATAGAATTCGATAATTACCGCATCAATATCTTTATGGTATTTTGCAAAACTTTGATAGCCTGGAACCCAACCTGAATGTTCATATTCATAAATAGAAGTATAAATTTCCTTTTCTCCTGGGGCGAATATTGAACCATCGTTCAATGCTCTTATAAAGGTGGCTAGGTCTTTTGCCGTTGCTAGCATCCCAAAATCATCAGTTTTTAAATCCGAAGGATGGCCAATATGATACCCACTCATTACATCCTCTAAATTCACTTCATTTATGGAAGCAAAAGTTTGGTTGAGCTTTAGGGGTTTCAAAATTTGCTCTTGAATGAATTTAAAATTTTCATAGCCCAAAATTTCATCCATTATCTTATTTAGTAAAAGGTAATTCGTATTGCAATATTCATAGTCCTCCCCAGGTTTAAAGTTGGCAGCTTTGCCTTGAATTAATGCCAAACTTTCTTCAAAAGTCTCAGTGGGTGCAGCCCAAAAATTTGGAGCATCTGTATAATTGGGAACTCCACTCCGGTGTTGCACCATCATCCTTAAGCTAATTTGATCTGAATATTGGATTTTATCGGAAAGCTGTGGTAAATAATCATGGAGAGTTTTATCAAGGGAAAGTCTTCCATCCTTCACCAACTTAGTAATGGCCACGGCTTTATACAATTTACCTATACTGGCAATCTTAAATAAGGCCTCTGGCTTAGCAGCTATCTTTGATTCCCTATCATGCCAACCCGATGTGTAAAATTGGGGAGATTGACCTTTTTGATCTATAAGGACTATCAATCCTTCAAATCCATAATCAAGAGCATCATTGACCTGCTGCTGTACCGTATTGGGAAGTGGTAGTATCCAAGCCTTAACCAAAATCCATGGGACAAAAAACAAGGATATTAGAGTTCCTAGTAATAATAGGATTCTGATTTTCTTTTTCGACATAATTTGCTGAAATGAACTTTTTAAATAAATAATCAAATTGATTTATACAAAAATCATACTTCTTAATTTCCTCTATTTAGGATGGGCTATTTTAATTTTTCCCACCTTTCACTACCATCCAAATGGCAAGTCCTAATTCTCCAACCGTCATGGGTAAAGCTAAAATCATTTCTAAGTTTTCTGTAAACTCTGGCTCGAATTCCAATAATTTCAAAGTGCTAACCAAGCTATAAGAAATTCCCGCAATCAGAGCTAAAAGCCAAAGTATTTTGTGAATACCACCATAGAGTTTCATAAGGTAACCTAGCAACAGAATGTGAATTCCGAAAATGATCAAACCAAAGGTCCAAATATTATGAAAGAATTGGATATTGGAAAGAATCCATTCGTCATACACGGTATTGTCTGTTAAATTCTTGAATAGAAATAAGCTAGCAAAAATAAAAATGAGGCTATAAAGAAATCTCAGCCCACCTGAGATAGCAGCCATTTTCCTATGCTGCTGAAGGAAAAATTTGTAGAAAGTATAGGAAACAATCAGATCCAGAACTTGGATAAAAATCAATCCTGCCAACATGGCGAAATAGAGGCTTTGTTTGCTTTCTATAAATTCTTGAAGGCTCATTCCTTCTTTAGCTGATGAAAATTCGGGTAGGGCATAGCCAAATACAAATCCTGCAACAAGGGCCATTATTATAATGGACCAACCAGTGAAAAGGGCAAATGATCGTTTATTCATTTCTCTAATTTTTTGCTTATCCCTAATTCTTAAGAAGCAATAGGTAACAATACAACATTTCCTTTTTTATGACCAGTTTCGATATATTCATGAGCATTTTTCACTTCTTCAAGTGGATAGCTTCTATCAATTACTCCTTTAAGTTTATCCGCTTCAACAATTTCAATTAGCATAGCCAGCAATCTCTTGGTTTCCTTTTCTGGTAAAGCTCCGGTAGCTGAAAATTTCGCTTTCTTTTTACCAAAGAGCGAGCTTATTATCATATCATTGAGAAGAGGCATTCCAAGAACTGGAGAGGCGTATATTCCATTTTCCTTTAAGGCATCTTTGCATTCTGCGAAGGATCTTACACCTACTGTATCATATATTAGATCATAGGAATTTTGGTTTTTGCAAAAGTCATATTGCTTGTAATCAATCACATGCTCCGCGCCAAGGTCTTTTACCATTTCCATATTTTTAGTGCTGCATACTCCGGTTACTTCTGCTCCATAATATTTTGCTATTTGAACGGCTGCTGTACCTAAGGATCCGGAAGCTCCATTGATCAATACTTTTTGACCTTTTTGGATATTCCCAAGATTGCATAAAAAGTTAAGTGAGGTAATTCCACCATCGCACATCCCTGCAGCTTCTTCAAAGCTGAGATTTTTCGGCATAGGAGCAAGGATTCCATCTTCAGCAAGCGTCACATATTCTGCATAAGTTCCCATATTGGTAAGGTTTTCACCGAAAACTTTGTCGCCAAGCTTAAAGCGACTAACATCGCTGCCTATGGACTCTATAACACCTGCAAAACCAGTTCCCCAAACTGAGTGTTTTGGTTTAGTAAGACCAAGCATTAATCTACCAATATAAGGTTTGCCCGTTCGCATCATGGTATCTGCTTTGGTAACGGAAGCCGCATGAATACGAATTAATATTTCATTTGCTTTAGCTATGGGTTTTGCCACTGTAGCTACTTTAAAAATCTCCGGACTGCCATAAGCAGTAGTAATAATTGCTTTCATAATTAATGTGGTTTTAATTTTGTTTGGCAAATGTCAGTACTGCGCTATTTGCTGAGGTTCGCAATCACAACTAGTGGTTCTGAATTACAAATCCGAACTTTATTTTTTCATAAACTGGCGTATATAGGCTATAGATTCTTGGGTTTTTTCTTCCTGAACAAAATGTCCACATTTTAATTCTTGAATAGAAGCATTAGGAAGGCGATTTTTCCATTTCAAGAGTTCTTCCCTTTTGATAAACTCATCTTCGGTTCCCCAAATGACTAACCATTCTTTATTTGCTAATGAATCCAGTTGTTCCCATTGTATTTGGTACCAATCTGAAGCTCCTACTAATGCTTTGGCAAGATTTAATAAACCATATCTAGAATTTTTATTTGGAAAAGGTTGGAGATAGTGATTATGGATCTTTTTACTTAGATTTTTTTTGTTGTGAAATCCTTTTTTCAGTAGGAATTTTGGAGAGAAATTCAGATTTAAATACAAGAAGCTTCCCAGGCTACTGTTAACGGTTTTATCAATCTTTTTAGCGTCTTCACGCTCTTTTGTAGACCATAGCCAGCTGTTGAACAATACAATTTTATCAATTCTAGTAGAATTCATTATTCCGGCTGCTAGACCTATCGGACCACCAAAATCATGCACGACCATGGTGATGTTTTTTAGGTCTAATTGGTTTATGAATTCACTCAGGTTTTTAGCATGATCTTCTGGACTACCTGGAAAATTGCTAGGCTTTTCTGATAAACCAAAACCTAAATGATCAATGGCAATACAGCGATAATTGCTGGAGAGTTCTTTTACAAAGTCTCTATACAAAAAAGACCATGTAGGAGTGCCGTGAATGAAGAGGATGATTTCACCTTCACCTTCATCCACATAATGCATTTTCCCGGCTTTGAGGTCTATCATTTTGTGTTGAAAGGGATAAAGACTAGTATCAATCCATTCTTGGGCATTTGTATTTGTACTCATCATAACAAGGCTTAAAAGGGTGATTAATCGTTTCATTGTTTTTAATTTGAAACAAAGGTCACACAGCCAGTTATACTAAAAATTGGTATGAACCAAGATTCTATATTTTTATACTATTCAGGAGTTTACTCAAATTGGTTTGGTCTATTCTTAAATAAGAAGCGATATCTTTTTGAGTAACCATATTGAGTAAATGCGGACTTCTTTTGGCGAATGCTCTAAAACGCTCCTCAATAGTAAAAGCCATAAGCTCATAATGGCGCTGAACCATTCCAATTAGAAAATATTCCGTGGCTTTTCTAAACAAGGTCTCAATTTCTCTATGCTCTTTCATCAGCTCTTGATGTTTATCAAAAGATATTCTAAGAAACTTACTATCCGTAAGGGTTTCAAGGAAATACTTTGAAGGGCTTTGAGTGAGAAAAGAATCTGGAATTCCGGAGAAGGAAGGTTTGTAGGTAAAGGCAATTATATGTTGCTTATCCTCCTTTAAATAATAAGATTTTTGGATTCCATCAAGCACAAAATACATATATCGCTCTGTTTCTCCAGGTGCCGTCATTATTGTCTTTTTAGGAACTGAATTCTCCTTCCAATGTGAGATATAGATTTCTAAAATTTCTGGATTTACAGGATAAATTTGGTTTAAAAAATCTATCATTCCTTTCCTTTTAAAAATTCCTTGGGTGTCTTTTGGGTTTCCTTTTTGAAATAGGTATTGAATACAGTTTTTGAATTGAAACCACAATCATAGGCCATGGCCATTATGGTGAGTTTGGCATTTGCAGGTTCAAGGGCCATTATTTTAAAAGCTTCTATTCGGTAATGATTAATAAATTCATTGAAATTCTTATGAAAAACATCATTCAACAACCATGAAAGTTGGTTTGCATGAATTCCCAATAGGTCAGCTAATGAACGCAGGCTAAGGTCAGGGTTTAGATATACCTGCTCATTTTCCATAAGCTCCAATAATTTGCTTTTATACTGGTTTGCAGATTCTTCATCCAGCAGGGCTTTTTTTGCCTTTTCCCTACTTTTTGATTGGAATATATCTTCTGGAAATAATTTTTTGTGATACTGTTTATATCTAGGGTCAGACTTAACTGGGTTTACCACAGGGTCGGAAAAACGAAGTAAAAGAAGGGGAGAGGCTTTTTCAATAGCTTTTTCTACCCAATCGAAAAGCTTGTCGTTCTGGCCGCTTGCCCCAAATAACATAAATAAATAGGAGTCTGCAGTAAAACCATCCTTTTGCTGTGCTAATTCCACCAACTGTTCACTGTAGTTTGCAGCATTTTTAGTATCTCCTTTTAGGGTGTAGGCGAGTGTAAGAGAACCGATCATTTCCCCTGGGACAATTACCTGGGAAGGGATGGTTTCAAAATAATTAATCAGCTCATCATAACTTTTCATTTGCAATAAGCACAACGTTTTCACATAATGACAAGGAATGTTCAAAGGGTTCAGTTCCAAACATTCATTGAGTTGTTTTAATGAATTGCTATAATCTTCAAACATATAGTCGAAATAGGCATTATAGAATTTTGTTTCCTGAGAAAATGGATCGATTTCGAGGGCTATTTCTAAATGCTTTTTAGCGCTTTCCTTTTTTCCACAGAGCACATAAAGGAAAGAAAGAAACTGCTGAGATTCTACATGGCTGGGATTAAGGCTTATGGCTTTGTTGGCCAAAGAGAAAGACTTTCTAAAGTCACATTCGGTGAAGAAAGCCATATTCGCCAACTGATAATAAGCTCCTGGCAATTCACTATCGATACTCAGTGCTTGGTGGGTAAGCTGGGCGCATTTTCCCCAACCTTCCTCTAGAGGTATTACACCTGTAGTGGCTAAAAAACTGTAGGCATCTGCCATAGCCACCATGGCTTTTGTATGCTGAGAATCTAAGTTTAAGGCCTCTTGGTAGAATTCTATAGAGAGATTTACACTTTCTGGATTCCACTTATTCATATGAAATCGGCCTTTCAGGAATAATGTATAGGCATCTAAGCTTTTTGCCTTATCATATACTTTAGGTTCCTGTATTTCAAAATGGCCAAAATGTTCGCGTAAATGGTCCGCAATCAATTGGCTAATTTCATCTTGAACCTCAAAAATATTGTCCAATTTCCGATCCCAAGTTTCCGACCAAAAATGAAAATCTTCTACCGCATCGATCAACTGGGCAGTAATTCGCATAGAATTCCCAGATAGCCGAACACTTCCCTCAAGCAAGGTGGAAACCCCCAATTCCTTTCCAATCTCGGTCATTGGAATATTCTTTCCCTTAAAATAGAAGGCAGAGGTACGGGAAGTAACTTTTAAATCATCGATTTTTGCCAGGGCATTAATAATCTCCTCTGTTATTCCATCGCTGAAATACTCATTTTCAACATTAGAGCTCATGTTGACAAAGGGGAGTACAGCTATAGATTTATCAGTCAAGACTTGGATTTTTACAGGCTTGGGCAAGTTAGTGCATCATTGGGATTTGGCAAAAAAAGAATACTGTTGAATGTAAATTTATAATGTTTCAATGCATTTTTGTCGGTGATCATTTAACCGAATTGAATTCCAATTTTTGCTGTTGCGAATACCGAATTGTCGCTTTTCTCTTCTGGACTTAATATTAGGCCTGTTCCTTCTTTCACATTTGCTAAGGACTTATCATTTCTAAAATCATAAGGCGACTTACCATATTGATTATAGGGTTCTACGGAGGTGAATAATTCCTTGCAAAAGTCTTCTTGGAAATACAATTCACTGGTTAAATGCAATTTGTTGTTTATCATCACCTTGTAGTGAATATGCGGAACTCTAGGGTCATACCAACCAGGAATAATGCTAGTAAATTCCGCAATTCCCTGAGCATCTGTTTTTTGATATCCACGGAGATAGTTGGAATCATTGATGGGTTCAATATGTTGTTTTTTACCAAATTCCATTTGTTTAGCAGATTCCCATATATTGTGGCCTATCCCTTCTATATATCCACTATAGTTACCATGTGCATCACATTGCCAAATTTCCACCACTGCATTTTCAAGTGGCTCGCAACTGGGGTAGTCAACGATTTGAAATTTAAGGTTTAAGGTTTTCCCGATTTTCCCTTGCCTAATATCCGACCCTAAAGGAGATTTTAAATAATAGGGGCCTTCCGAAATTGGAGATGACAAGACACAAATTTCATCGTCAATATTGGGAGTTAAAGTCATTTTTGGCTCGCCTTCATTGTCTTGTCGAACTATCCAGGTTAGAATCTTACGTTTTCCCAGCCAGGCACTTAATCCAATTAGTCCCAGTACCGATAAAGTTCCTACAATAAATTTTCTTCTCGTAATTTTCCCCATTGAGCAGTGATTTTAGGTATTTGTGAAGATACATTTTTTAGAGCTTTGAGGAATTTTACGGTTAGTGAATAAGTTGAATTGGTCTCTCTTTCTTATTCAGTAAATATTATCTGGAATGATACGACTTTGTTTTAATGAACGTAAAATATTTTCATTATAAGACTGATTATTAACCATATACCCATGAAGCTGTAAATATTTAGAACAGGGGTGATTGAGAAGAGTTTTCAACGAATATTGGAAAAGGATTTTTTTTTAATTGATTTTATCTTTTATAATGTTTTTGAATTCAAAAAGTGAGCATGGTTTAGCCTAGGAGAGTTTATTTTTTCTCTTCCTTTTTCATTTCAAAGTCTTCTAAACAAACATCTAAAACTTGGCCTTTTGTATGGACGCATTCGCAAAAATCATTTCCTATTATTTCGTATTCAGTATTTGCATATTGCTCCTTACAATCGGACAATGAATTTCGTGGCATAATATCAAATCCCTTGATAAAAATAAATAAGCTTAGTATAAAAACAATCCCTATGCTAGCAAAAAACAGGAAAGGGAATTTATTATCATATTTCGAAGGTCCCTGAACAATTCCAAAAATTGGTAATTTCTTAAAAGGTAAAATGTATTTTAATCTGTCATAGTTCCATACTAGAATGTACAAATTGGCTAATACCATTAATGGAGACGTAAGGAAGGAGCCTTCAAATCGCAAGGCTAATGAAAGAATACAAATGTTTAGAATAATGGGGAAATAGAGCAGTGCACCTAATACTACCGTCCGAGGAATTAATAACAATATTGCTGCGAGAATTTGGGAAATTCCAATAAATGTATAATAATATCCTGTTTTATAAAGAGCAGTTAAATACGCCCCCATAGGGTGAACTTCAGATAATCCGCTGGCAAATCTTTCATCTAGTACCTTAACTACTCCTGCGGCAATAAATGCAAAGGCTAAAATCAGCCGGCAAAAAATAGAAAAGTACCAATACCATCTATTTTGTTTGATATGAAGGTAATATCGGTCAAATTTTGTCACTTTATTCAATTGTATTTTTGATAAATTTCTAAATTTTATTTTGAGGATCCAATCTCTGCCTGATATTTGAACCTATAACAGTTGGCTTTAAAATTATGAGTATTAAGTCGCCCAGTTGAATTGGACTCTATCATTCATTGATCTCAAATTCCTGAGACCAATATTTCAACCCATGTTATAAGTTCCACCCTTCAATTTTCCAGGGTTGAATGAGTTTACTCCTTGTTTAGCATGCTTTTAATTTTCAAAATTCCCTTTTTCACACCTTGCTCGTTTGAATAGGTTTTTAAAACAACATAATACCATTGCTCTGTTTCTACATTAACTGTAATAATGTCTTTATGACCATGTAATATAATAGCTTTTAAATACAGCTAAAAGGCTAGTAAATAATAGTACAAAAAAAGGATGTTTCATTTTTTTTTTATTGTTCTTTTTATTTCTCCTTCAAGGTTTTTCGCCACTTCGCCTAGTTGATTATAAAGAACATTCATATAAGCAGTTCCAGCATTTCTTGAATGACTTCCTATAAAAGCTGGATATTTCAGCATTTTCATTAATTCGTCCATATCTTTTTCTCTTGCTGTTTTTCCAAACAATTTTTTGATTAATGGTTTGGTTTTCTGAACAATATTATTTTTATACATATCATATTCCATCTCCTCCATAAAACTGTTTAGACTTTGTTCTTCATCTTCAATTTTTTGGACCAAACTGTAATATTTATACAATTCTGTTTCTAGTGTAGTTTGTTGAATTTTATTTAAAAACCCCGAATTTTTCAATGCTTCAAAACCACTTTTGTTGGACTGAAAAGACTCGTCTAGCCATGGGTTAAACTTGAAATAAAGTGAGAAATATTTGAGATATTCCAATTCTGATTCTTGGTCCATCATTTTCATGAAGAATTGGGAGCCGATTATCGAACTGTCTCGAAAACTCATCATTTCCTCAAGGCTGTTGAGGTCTGATTTTAAATTTTCTGAAATATTATTTAAATAGCCATTCAGACTTATGGCATCCTTTTTTTCTGTATTCAGATTATTAATATAAAGAGCTATCAAAATTCCAATCACCACTAGGATTATTTCTCCAATGGCATAAATAAAATACTTAGCAAGCTTATTTTCGGAAAGTAATTTTTGCCGGAATTTTCTAAAGAACTTGATCATTTGCTAGGTTTTGATAAATTAAAACCTATTTCCACATTTCAGGTCTATTCCTCCTTATCCTCAAGAGTAGAGCTGGGTTTTAAGCTATAGGTCAATTGGATGGATGCTTTAAGGGAGAGCAGTCCAACCGATAAGGCATTAGTTCCACTAAAATTTCCGGAAAAGGACTGAGCGCTGTTTTGGGAATAGTTTGCATAATTCCTATTCCCAAAGGAACTTTGAGGTGGACTTACATATTCCGAAATATTAGTGATTTCTCCTAATTCAATATTCACTTCCCCAGATAAGAACTCTGCCTTTTCTTTCGCAGCTTCAATGGCCATTTTTCTTACCTGGTATCGATACTCCTTTAATTTGCTGGTTCTAAACTCAATATTTTTTACTTGATTGATACCCAAATTTAAAAGCTCAGATAATATTTCTTCGTATTTATCTAAATCCTCTAGCACTATGCTAAAAGATTGTGAAACATTATAATAATCAATAGTAACATCTCCGCCATATTCAAAATGTGGACTGATATGCACATAATCTGTTTGAATATATTTTTCTTCTATTTTTTGTCTTTTGCAATATTCAATGGCCTTTTTTAGGATGGCATAATTCTCATTTTTGGTACTTAGCAAATCCTTTCCTCTAGATTCCACCCCCAGACTAAATACTACCTGATCAGGCTGTATCCTGAGTATTGCATCGCCTTGTACTATAAAATTATCGCCATTTCCATTGTTGAAGAATTGTCCATTGCTAAATTGAAAGCAGAATAAAAAGCCAATGATAAGTAGTTGTTTCATGGTTTAGATTTAGGTTTAATGATGCGTATATTTTGCCTTGGGTTGCTTTTTTAAAACTATAAATTGAATTTGGGAATTTATGGATGGACTTGTTATTTATAAAGTACAAGAAGTTTTGTTTAAATGGCGTAAAATCCTAAATTGAGCTTAAACTGAACAAATTTCCCTCCTAATGAAAATGAAAATTTGCTATTTCGCTTTATGAAAGGATCAATTACTTGTTTGCTGCTAGTGTGGAGCATTTTTCTAAAAGCTCAAAATCAAGAATATGTATATCGAAATCCTTTGGATAGCTCCTATAATTCTTATCTAAAAATTTGGCCTGATGGGAAGCTTAAGGGTATACTAATTCGAGATTTTAGTTCGCTTCCAGATACAAATCGCAAAAGTCCATACCAATTTGGAAAACTCGCTTTGAATCAGGGTTTTATGGTTTTGTATTGTAATACCAGTAATTATTTCCCAGAGCTTTTTTATGATGACAAAGGTCCAGAGATAATTGATGAAATTTTACATGAGCTCATGCTTAAACATTCTATTCCTAAAGAAAATATTTTTATCGGTGGCATTTCTGCCAGTGGAACTAGAGCATTGCGTTATGCACAGTATTGCAATCAAGGAAAATCAAAATACAAGTATAAAATAAAAGGTGTTTTTGTGGTGGATTCTCCCCTCGATAATGAACGATTTTATAAATCGGCAAAAAACAATGGTCACAAGTTTTTTGGTGGAATGGAGGAGGAAGCTAAAATGATGTTGAAATGCTTTCCCGAAAAATTAGGAGGTAGTCCGGATGAATTTCGAGAAAGCTATTTACAGTCTTCGGTATATAGCCAAACGGATTCAAGCGGAGCGAATATTATTCATTTTGAGGATCAATCCATTCTCATATTTCACGAACCTGATATGGAGTGGTGGATGAATGAAAGAGGTGCTTCCTATTATGATATTAACTCCTATGATTTAGTAGGATTTGCTAGAGATCTCATTTCTTTAGGGAATAAGGATATAGAAATAATCAGTACTTCTGGCAAAGGTTTTAGGAGGGGAGAAAGAAATTGTCATTCTTGGACCATAGTAGATGAGGACTATCTTTTTCAATGGATTAACGAACGACTAGATTAAAAAAGGCGGTATTAAATACCGCCTTTAACCATTAATTTTCTTCTGCTAATTGCCTTTGCAATTCTTTTACCCCTTCCTCAAGCTGAGGGTCTTTTCCTAGTATTACTTGTTCAGGAGCATGTTCTACTTTAATATCTGGTTCTAATTGTGTGTTTTCCAAATATTCTCCACTTAAGGAAAGCATACCTACTTGTGGAATTCCAAAAACTACATTGTTTTGCAGTCCTTCCCACCATACTGCTGTACCTGTTCCCGGTACTGGCATGCCAATTAGTTTTCCTATTCCCAGTGCCCTATAAGTAAATGGGAACATATGAGCATCGGAATAATTGCTTTCGCTCATTACAACCACCGAAGGTTTTCTCCATTTAAATTGTGGTTCATTTCCAATATTCTGCCCTCTTGGCATAAAGGTCATATAGGTTTTACCATTTAGGAAAGTAGCTAAATCGTCGTGAAGCCATCCACCACCATTAAATCGAGTGTCTACGATAAGGGCTTTTTTATTGGCGTGTTTTCCCAATACAGTTTCATAGACTTTTCTATAGCTTCTATCATTCATTCCTCTTACATGTACATAGCCAATTTCACCATCAGAAAGTTCATCTACAATTTTCTCACAATTCCTAATCCATCTTTCATATCTCAATCCAAATTCGGCACCTATACTTGTTGGCTTCACTATTTCATCCCATCTTTTTTTACTTTTAGGATCATAGATAGAAAGCAAGGTATTTTTCCCTGTTTTTCGATTTAGCAAGGGATAGTGGTTTTCATTTGCCAAGATTGATTGACCATCTATTTTTTCAATTATCATCCCTGCCTTTATTTTGGAATCCTTTTTATCTAGGGGTCCACCAAGCATTAGCTCGCTAATTTTTAGGCCATCCCCATCATAGGAATAATCGTAAAAGACTCCTAAGCTGGCGGTATTATCCGGATTGGAAATGCTATATCTAAATCTTGCTCCTGTATGGGAAGCATTAAGTTCTCCCAACATTTCACTAAGCATTTCTGCGAAATCATAATTGTTGTTGATATAAGGTAGGAATTTGGCGTATTCCTTTTTATACATATCCCAATCTACCTGATGGAGATCTTTTACATAAAATTTCTTTTTCACCTGTCTCCAAACATGTTCAAATAAATAAGCTCTTTCTTCACTTTCGTTAAGGATCATTTCTCCTTTTATAGATACAGACTCCGCCTTACCACTAGCAATATTTACTTTTTTTACGCCGCTGCTAGTGAGAATAAACAGGTGTTTTCCCTCCTTATCGGGAATTAAACTTCCGCCAGATCTACTATTCAGTTTTGCCAAAATGCTGGTCTCACGGGTTCTTAATTTAGTTTGCCACAGATTGTAACCCTTTTCAAATCTAGCTAGGTATAAAAGGTTTTCACCATCATCAGTAACATAGGCATCGGAAATTTGTCCAGAATGAACACTTAGCCGGACCCTTCTATTTTCAAGGCCTTCAAAATCAAATTTCAAATCTTTTACCTTCTCCTTCTTTTTGTCCTTTTCCTTGTCTTTCTTTTTATCTTTTTTATCCTTTTCTGATTTCTTTTCCTTTTTAGCCTCCTCTTTGGCTTCCTTTTTTAGTTCATATTCCTCCTCGCTCAATTTAAAATCATCATAGGCTTTTTGATTTAGGAAATAGGCGTAAATATCTAATTGCCCACCCCAGCTAGCATGGTTTTTCATTCCATCTCTAGAAGAAAAAGTCATGGCCATTTTACCATCCATCATCCACCTTGGGGAATAATGTCCATATCCACTCTGGGAAAGGTTAATGATTTCTTTTCCCCCTTCGGCACTCACCAATCCAGCTTGGGAAATCCACTGTTTGTCTTGTAGGAAATTCACTAAAAACCATTTACTATCTGGCGACCAGGAATAATATTGATCTCCATCAGAATAGGAGTAATTTTTGTCTATTGCTACAATTTCACGAACAGCTTCGGATTTTAGGTTGAGCACTTTTAGCGCGGTTCTTTCTTCCAAAAAGGCAACTTCTTTTCCATCTGGAGAATAGGAAGCTTGGAAGGTTTCCTTGTCATTGGCCAGAATCACCTCTTCTTCAATAATGGTGGAGTTGAAAAAGTATTTTTCCTCCTTTCTTGAGATACTACTTTGGTAAAGATTCCAACTCGAATTTCTTTCCCCGGCATATAGTAGAGATCTACCATCCGGACTAAAACTCACGGATCTTTCTTGTTCTGGGGTATTGGTAATCCTTTTGCTGGTGCCGGTTTTTACGGAGCTTACAAATACTTCTCCTCTTACAATAAAGGCAATCTCTTTTCCATTTGGAGAAACTGCAATTTGATTAGCATTGCCACCAATTTTCAGGGTCTTCTCCGGATTGTAGCGTTCATCGGATACAATTTCTACGGCTACTTTTTTAGGACTATCGCCTTCCTTTAAAGTGTATAATTCACCATCATAGGAAAAGGATAAAACCCCATTGGAGCTAATGCTTAAACTTCTCACAGGATGTTTGTCTAAGGAACTAATTTGCTCTTGAGAATAGGGGGCAGTTTGGGATTTCTTAAAAATATTAAAGGAGCCATTTTCCTCACTTAAATAATAAAAGCTACTGCCATCGGGATGAAAAACAGGATTTCTATCTTCACCTTCAAAGCTAGATATTTTAGTGTGCTTTTTTGACTCCACATTATAAATCCAAATATCTCTGGTTACTGAGGAAACATGATGCTTGCGAAAGGCATTTTCGTATCCTTTTACATCGTGATAAATTATCAGTTTACCATCCTGGCTATAATTTGCTTTTTCGGCTGGAGTGCTTAGAATTTGTTTTACTCGTCCACCATTTAAAGGAACTTCATAGAGCTCGGAAAGCAATCCAGATGGAAATTGTTGGTTTTTAACATGATCCAATCTCGGGGAGCTAAACAAAACTTTTTGGTTATCCAGACTAAAGCCAGAAGGCATATCATTAGTAGAATAATAAGTAAGTCGCTGCGCCTTTCCACCCGTCGATGGAATTGTGAAAATATCAAAGTTCCCATAGCGGTTGGAAGCAAAGGCTATAGTTTTTCCATCATGCGACCATACAGGTTGAATGTCGTTTGCTTCGTGAAGAGTTAATGGACTTGCCTTTCCACCCTGACTGGAAACGGTATATAAATCTCCTTTAAAGGAAAAGACAATGGTTGTACCATCTGGTGAAATTGCTGGGTAGCGCAACCACAATGGATTTTTTTCTGCGATTAGGCTTCCCCAAGTCAGGAGGTATAGTCCTAAAATGCTGCAAATTTTTCTCATAATTAATAGTTTAGTTTTCGTTTATAAGCCTAAAAGTATTGATAATCTTTGAATTAGAATAAAGGACAATTAGAAGAATAAGAAGGGAATCTTTAGGCTAATAGATGATAAATATCAGTTTCAAAGCTGATAAAACTCATTTTCTAAATCGATAAGGATTAGGATCTTGCCTACATCAAAATAAAAAATCAGAAATCATGAAAAACATTCTAATACCTACAGATTATTCTAGTTGTGCAAGAAATGCTATACAATATGCCATGGACTATTTTGGGCATAAAGAGGTTCAATATTATTTTCTAAACACCTTTGTTCAACCCAGTTCCTCAGCGGGAATGATGGTTTCTTTAATAGAAATGATGCGTGAGGATTCTGTAAAGGGAATGAAAAATGAAATAGATTATTTTGAGGATTTACTTCCCGAAAATTCCGCAAAAATTACAGGTCTTACCGAATATGGTTCATTGGCTACAATTGTAGATCGAGAAGTGAGGGAAAGGCAGATAGATTTTGTAGTAATGGGTACCAAAGGCGCTGAAGGTTTGGATAAATTTATTTCTGGATCTAATGCAGCCGATCTTATAAGGTCTGTAAAATGTCCTTTAATGATAGTTCCAGAGGATAAGAGCTTTAGCAAAATTGATACCCTTGGATTTGCAGCGGATTTCGAAAGGTTAAAAGACAATAGTATCTTAAGTCCTATTGAAGCTATGATACAGGATTTGGATACTGAAATTGTTGTGGTGAATGTGAGAAAACAGGGGGAGACCCTTGATATTGAAAAAGGTGCTGCCAGATTAAATCTCGACATACTTTTCAAGGATAAAGCCTATAGGGTTAATAATGTTGAAAATGACAATATTGTGGAAGGAATTAATCAATTTGGTGAAGATTATGATATTGATGTTTTGGTGATGATTGCCAGAAAGCATGGGTTTTTTGAATCACTATTTAGAAAAAGTATCACCAAAGAGATTGCTATGATGGGTAGATTACCCCTGATGATAATCAATGAATAAACTTTATTTGGACTGAAGCCGACAGTTTATTTTTGATCCTTATTGTAGTATTGCTTAAAATTAAAATACAGATGAGAGGAAAAATTGCAATTATTGGCTTTTTGTTTTTTAGTGCAATAGCTTGTGGAAATGAAAACACTTCTATCAGTAAGGAGAAGGGTTCTGAGGAAAGCCAGGAAACAAGGCAAGAATCCAAGGCAGAAATTCTCGTAAATGAGCTTATTGAAAATCACGGGGGATCAAAGTATGATTCGGCTCATTTTTCTTTCGTTTTTAGAGATATCGAATATAGCTTTCACAATAAATCATCCTCATTCGAGTATAGTCGTAGGTTTAGAAAGGACTCTTTGGAAATTTTAGATTGGATGGATGGAAATAATTTCAGTAGGCTTCAAAATGGCAGTGAAATGAAACTTTCTGCTCAGGAAATTGGAAGGTATAGATCCTCTATTAATTCGGTAATATATTTTGCTACTCTACCTCATAAATTAAATGATGAGGCCGTTTTTAAAGAATATCTCGGAGAAGATACTATTCGCGGTATAGCCTATCAATTGGTAAAGGTTACTTTTTCTGAAAAGGGTGGAGGTGAAGATTTTGATGATGAATTTTTGTATTGGATAAATTCAAAAAATAAAAACTTGGACTATTTCGCCTACAATTATAAGGTGGAAGGAGGAGGTACAAGATTTAGAGAATCCATCAATAGACGAATTGTGGATGGAATTGTATTTCAGGATTATATAAACTATAAAGCTCCCATAGGTATGGAATTAAAGGATTTATCTAAGCTTTTCGAAAAAGGAGAATTGAAGCTGCTTTCACGAATTGAAATGGAAAATATCAAGGCATTGCCTTAAAATGCCTCTCCAATAAAAAAATAAATACCTGTGCCTTCTTGGGTAAATGCAAAATCCAGTCTGGTGAATATATCTTTATCAGGAAATAACAAAAAACGGATACCTGTTCCGGCGGTGGGTAAAAATTGATTTATTGCCAATTTGCTGTCATCACCATAAACTTGACCTGCAGCAAGAAAAAAGCTTGCTCCCCATCTTTTGGAAAACCAAAATGGGAGCATCCTGTATTCCACCTGGGCTGCTAGAATATTTTTATCTCTATATCTTCCTAAATAATATCCACGCATCAGGTTTTCACCACCGAGTAGAGACAGTTGATTGAATGGAGCTTCTCCATCGACAATAAATCGCCCAAAAATTTGTGCCGCCAGTACATCATTTTTATTTACGGGCCTGTAAATTCTATTATCGCTAACAATACTGGTAAAATTGAATTCACTACCCCAAACATCATGATATTGTATTAGGGCTAATTCATTAAAAAGCCCATGTCTAGCATTTAAAGCATTGTGAAGATTGTCGTAAACCAAACCAAAACCAAGTCCTAAATTGGTAGATCCGTTTCCTCCTAGTGGTCGGGTCAAACCGATATCTTCATCCTCATAATGTACGGATCTCAAACTTTGATAATCTATTTCCAATCCTCCATAAAAAGAAGGTTTAATTTCTCTTAATACCCTTTCCTTTAAAAACAAATAATTCCCCTCAATTTCGGCCAAAGGTTCTGCCTGACTATTGGGTCCAATACCATAATAGAGGAGAGGAAAACTTTGATATCTGAACTTCCCAAGAAAAAACCATTTGTTTTTATCGCTGTACAAGGCATGATCTAGCCAAAGCCCATATTGATTTTCGAGGGTGTAAAATGTAAAACCGCTGAGTTCGCTTAATCGGTTTGAGGTATCCCTATTCGCATAATAAACATACAAGGAGGAGAAACCAAATTCCCAGCTTGTTTCGGGAGAAAAACCTATGGTAGGATAAATTAAAAGCTTGGGTTTGCTAACATCAGCAGTGTCGTTCACCAAATAGTTGATATATCGACCCAGAATCCCCCATTTATTATTTTGCTGGGCATTTAATGTGTAGATAAAGAAAGTGAGAATAATGAGAATCCACTTTTTCATAATAGGCCTTGATTAGGCTGTAAATATGCGGATTTTGATACAATCTCCAAATAGCTGAATAAGGAGGGATTTCTAAAGCAATGGACTATGCACATTTAGGGCATAGTCCTGCTAATAATAAAAACTTTTCTGTAACCTTAAAACCTTTTGGACTTTCAATTTTAGGGATGCTATAATCTTCTATACAAAATGTATCACTGCAGCTATCGCATTTAAAATGAGCATGATTGTCACTGTGCTTATGATCTTTTTCATCGGAATGCGAGCAAAGGGCATATTTTACCGAAACTTCATCATCTGGAATTTTGTGTAATAGACCTTTATTTTCAAATTGTTCCAATATTCGATAAAGGGTAACCCTATCAATATTTCCCCCTAAAGCCTGCTGCAATTCATTGTGTGCTAAGGCTTTTTGCTGTTTGGAAAATTCTTGTAAAACCAAAATTCTAGATTTGGTTTTTCGCAATTGATGTTGGTCTAAGAGGTTTTCGGCTTTCATTTAATGGATATGCACATGTCCTTCAAATATATTGAGATTTCCATCACTATCCTTAACAATTACCTCAAAAACATAATCACCACTTTCAGCAGTTGTTGGAATCTTAATATTAATGCCTCCATCAGCTTGGAAATCCCATAATACATCCGCCGTTCCTGTTAAATCAAAATCTGCCTCAAATAAGGCATCCTCTTGTTTTTTACCATGGCCGTGCTCCGTTTCTTCTAAGGCGATAATAATTTCCTCGATGTCAATATCATCACTTATCTGTCCGAAAATATTTAAACTATCACCTTTGTCAACATGAACTTCTGAGGAAAAATCTGGAGAGGAAATAGCAATTTGAGCCTCACTTCCATTTAAGATCATAAAATCAATTTCCTTAAATTCAGATTCATTACCAGATTCGTCCAGTAAACGCATTATACTGTGGTAAGGTCCGGCTGCAATATTTTGGGCAACAGTAATGGTGGATTCGAAATTTTTACTGGCACCATCTAAACTATAAGTTTGAGTGTAAACCCATGGTGTGGATGCTTTTTTACCATGACTATGACCATCGAAGATATCGTGAATATCGATTTTAAACTCACCTAATTCTTGATCATCACTTAGGAGAGCTTCAAATTTCAGGTCGCCGCCTGTATTCACTATTATTTCTTCTGTAAGTCCATTGATGGTGGCATTAGAAATAGTTGGAGATTTTTCATCATTATCATCATCCTTGTCGCAGGAAATGGATATTAAGGAAATAAGTAGGGGTAGAAGTATAATTTTTTTCATACCACAAATATATATAAATGAAACAATGTTGCAATAACTAAAATGTAATTTTTGCTTGAAAAATAAAATTTCGTCCTTGTTCGGGTAAATTCAAAATCCGATATCTTGAAAGATGGCTGAGGTAGGCTTCATTAAAGATGTTTTGCACTGAAAACCCAAAATTGATTTTCAGGCTTTTCATTTTTATTTCAATATTGGAGTTCAAGGCAAAAAGTTTATATCCAGGTGTGGGCTTTTCATTTCTATCCACCCTATTTTGGGCTGCCGTAAGTCTTTGATCTAGGCCAATGTTCCATTGGAAATTCGGCTTTTTCTTGATCCTATATTTTAAGCTAGATATTTGAGAGAAGGGGGGGCTAAAGGGTAATGCTAGACCTGTATTTATATTGAGATTATAAACATACTCCATTCCTAAATTCCAAAAAAACACATCCTTAAGGTTTGATCCCATGGAAATTTCTGCACCACTTAAAATTGCCCTAGTGGAACTATAGGTATAAATCTGACCCGCATCAGGTAATGGGGAGAAACTAGCACTAGGATTGAGATATATGAAATTATCGAAATAGTTAAAAAAGGGGCTAATGCTCAACTTTAAATATTGGGTTTGCAATTCTGTACCCCAGTCGAATTGGATTCCATTTTCTGTTTCCAATTCATTATCGCCCATTTCGTGCCTAAAGGTGCCATGATGAATGCCATTACTCAAAAGCTCTGCGGCCACAGGAATTCTGAAACTTTTAGCGATGTTTAATTTATGACTCCATCGGGAATTGGGGATATAGCTAAATCCTGCCGAAAGGGAATAGTTTGAAAAGCTTTTGGATAATGCACTGGCTCTAAGAATTAAGGAGTCAATATTCGCAAAATAGGGCTGCAAATGTTGCTGAGATTCAATTTGTGCATATTGCAATCGAAGGCCTACATTCCAATTGAACTTTGTACTTTCCTCTTTTTCAAAAATCCCAAAAACTCCGAGTTCGTAGCTTTCGAAATTTGGTATTAAAAATTCCCAGCCATCTCGGTCATTCTTTTGAAATTGCTGATCCATACCAATTTTGGTTGTCCAATTGTCCCCAGACCAAGTATATAAACTATTATGGCTGAAAGTTTGAAGTTTTAAGCCTATAGCCATTACATTATCAGCTGGCAATTGTAAAAAACCATGAGCCAAAGGGTTTGAATTTTCTTGTCGGTCGTTTAATTGATATCCGAAATTATTCTCCAGCCAGGAATCTTTGATCTTATAGTTTAAATTCAATTTTAGAGCCTGGTGATTTACCCTTTGGTTGGGTATATCAATGTCTTTTAGCTGGCCCAAATTTTCTAAATCATAAGCTCTTGGAATTCCCGTGGCCCCTGGGAAAAGGCCTATATTCTGTAGGTAATTGCTATAGTGAAAACGGAGCTGGACTTTCGCCCCTAAATGCCCATAAACAAAAGCCAAACTATTGGATTTTCCGGCAGTGTTCTTTAAAGTTCCATTTACCAAAGGCAATAAAAAACCATTGTAGATAAAGCTAGAATCGGGGACTTTAAAATCTTGAAATTCCTCAGCGCTGTATCTTAATAAGACGAAATTTTTATTTTTTCTCAATGAGAGTTTTATCGAATTTCCTAGACTTTGATTGTTGCTTTTAAATCTGGAATTGTATTGAAAGCCTAGGCCCGGTTTTGGAATTATATCCTCCATAATTTTAACGATGCCAGCAGAAGCACTAGAACCATATTGAAGACTTGCAGCACCTTTAATAATTTCAATTCTCTCTACGGTAAATGGGTCAATTTCCAATCCATGATCCATACCCCATTGCTGACCTTCCTGACGAATACCTTGGTTTATTACCGAAATTCTACTGCCCATTAGTCCGCGGATGATAGGTTTGGAGACTCCTACACCAGTATTTAATGCTTGTAGACCTGGCTTTTTTTCTAAAATTTCAGCAAGACTATTTTGTTCCGCCCTGCTATTCTCATCTAAACTGATTTGCTCAATATTGAGACTAGATTTTTGGAGTTCACTTTTTAACTTATTATCCCTTATTTCTATTTCTTCAATTCTATATACCACAGGTGTTAATTGTAATAATAAGGAAGTATCCCTTCTAACCTTCACTGGTAAATTCAGTTCTTCATAGCCTGGCGAGTTTATTTGTAATTCAAAAAAACCGGGCTTAATCCTGAATTCAAAATATGCATTTTGGGTATATAATTTTGGTTTTTGAAGCTTGGCAATGCGAAGCTCTGCAAAGTCTATTTGTTCTTTACTTTCTTGGTCAATAAGCCTTACCTTAACCAGAACCTGTGCATTTATAGAATTGACAGAGAACAGGGCCATAAGGAACGGCCAAAATAGATATGAATAAAAGGGGTTTTTCATTTACGCAACAAAGTTGCATTAAATAAATAATATGGCCTAAAGGAATGCTAAGTTTAGTCTTGCAAATATTTATTCATCCCAGGTTATTTCGCTAGGACTAAATTTTATGAGAAGTTCAATTATTTCTCCAGGCTTGGCCTTAATTATCTTTTCAACATTGTAATGGCCCATATAGGAGGCTTGAATATTTAGTTCACCAGCCTCACATTCCAAGGAAAATTTGCCCTCCAAATCTGTTGCGGTTCCCTTATTATTACTGACGAATATTTTAGCGCCAATTACAGTATAATTTGCATCATATGAAATTGCTTGGCCCATCAATAAGACCTTTTTTGTAGTTGCTGAAGATGGGTATCTCTTCTCAATATTGATTTTGCTTTTATCGGGGTAATTCGGGATTTCCCATTTGTTTTTTTGAAAAATGGAGCAGGAATTATTTAAACTCAAAATTAAGAGGGAAGAAATAAATATAGCTAGGGAGAATCTGCAATTCATCGGAATGATTTTTTTTCCTATCAAGGAATTATAAAAGTAATGAAGTGTGATAAAGGAGAGGCAATTATATTTTAGAATTATATTTAGCATTCGAAAACCATATCAAATGAAAAAATCAATACGCCTTATTTTTTGTTTAAGCCTTTTTCTTTCGAAAGTTGGCAATGCCCAAACTGAAGTAACTTTTTATACCAATCATGGTGATTTTGCCGCTATGATGTATGATTCTTTAATGCCTATTACGGCAGGAAACTTTCTTAGTTTGGTGGATAGTAATTATTACGACGGTGTAATATTCCATCGCATCATCAATAATTTTGTAATTCAAGGTGGGGACCCTACCGGTACTGGTACAGGTGGACCTGGCTATAGCATTCCTGATGAATTTGATAGCACACTCAGCAATACTATTAAAACCATTTCCATGGCCAATAGTGGTCCAAATACCGGAGGTAGTCAGTTTTTTATTAATCTCCGAAACAATAGTTATTTAGACTTCGACAAGGCTCCACTAAGTTCCAAGCACCCTGTATTTGGCATTGTAATTCGAAATTGGACAGTAGTCTGGAATATTGCTAAGGTGGCAGTAAATAGTAATGATAGACCAATAAGTCCTGTAGTGATGGACAGTGTTAGAGTTACTCCACAAGGTGTTGGACTAAAATCCCATGTTTTAAAGGAAGGATTACATATTTACCCCAATCCAGTTTCGGAGAACAGCCAGGTTTATGCTCATTTTTCTACAGGTGGAAAAGGGGAGATGACCTTGATTTCTATAGATGGTAAAATACAATACCGCGAAGCTGTGGAGCTAAGGATGGGTAATAATAGTTTGCCACTTCGCAATATGAATATTGATAAATTACCTCCGGGAATTTATCAAATAAGTATTGGTTTAGGAATGGAGAATTACCAAGCCAAAATAGTGATTCAATAGAAAGGAAAAGGAGTCCTTAAATTAGGTTTTAAGGACTTTTTTCTTTTAAACATGTTGATCAACAAGAATAGCATTTCCATCAGGATCCATAAGAACAAAACTGGCAGGGCCTTCGCTGGCTTCATCTGCCTCACTCACCAATTCTAGGCCTTTGGATTTAATATCTTTTTGAATTTCTCTAACATCATCAAAAGGATCAACAGCACCAGCATTTTGATCCCAACCAGGATTAAATGTGAGGATATTGTTTTCAAACATTCCTTGAAACAATCCAATAAGGCTATCACCATTTTTCATAATGAGATAGTTTTTCTCCATTTCACCGGCAAATTGTACAAATCCCAATTTTTCATAAAATTCCTTAGATACAGTAAGATCTTTAACACTGAGACTTACCGAAAATGCTCCTAGTTTCATTGTTTATTCTTTTAAGTTTATATAATTATGAATTTTGTTTCATTTCATTCATCACTTCGATTCCCAAAATTATTTCCAACTGGATTACCAATACGTCTCCCATATTATTCACTCCTTCAAATCTTTTGGAATTATGGTGTTTTGCCAATTGTTGGGCTAAAAGCTGAATATTCTCAGGACTGGAAATTTTGTCTTTTCTCATCCTTCGAATTATGCTCCTGGTTCTTTGTCGTGCTGCCAAAAATCGTTTTTTCATGGCTGCATGTTCTTCTCGAATATATTGCTTTGCACTTTTATCATTAAGCAGTTCCACTGCCAAGTTTACCAATGCACTATTATCTTTATAATATTGAGGAAGGTAAATGGATTTTCGTCCTTCGTAACACTGTTGGTCGAAATCAATTGGTCGAATTCTATATTGAACATTATCAAAATCCGGGGTGATTTCCACCACAAAATTATAAGCTCGCATATCCCCTAGAAGTCTTACAAAGCAACGCTCATTAAATTTTACAAATTCTTTGGCGAAGCGCAGGCGATTTTCAATTTGTACATTTTCATTCTTCAAGATAAATTCATCACAAGGTATACCCACAATATGTTCTTCAATAAGGGTGTTACCATTTACTAAAAAAGAAACCTTGTCGGGCGAGAAAATTTCTTCAAGCTCCAAGCCATAAACTCTGGATGCATCTGCTCTTTTTACGTAAAAATAGTCGTGATTATCGTTGAGATCATTTTTTATTTTTATTCGAAATGGTTTGGAATTTCCAAAGGAGCAAAATTCAATTCCCGCCACTTGTAAATATGCGCTTGGATCTCCATCGGCCACCAAAAGTTGATATACTCTTAATAGAGATTCATGAATATGAGTCATTTCACTTTGCCTGTAAATAGGGCAGTACCAAAGTGTAGGATTATCATTTTGGTCTAATGCTGGAACCAGATCATTAAAATGCAGCAAATCTTCATATTCAATAGGAAGGTTGCAAAGTCTGGAATAGTTTGCTAAATGTTCTTTGAGATGAGCCTTAATCTTATAAAAAGGCTTTTTGTATTCGATGTGGTTTATATCCGTCATTGTCTTGGGCTAAGTTAGCCTTCACAATCCGAAATGCCAATAAAATTCAGGAGCCTTTTTAAGGGTTTAGGAAATAGGGGTGTTCTTTTATTTCTTCAATTTCAAAAATTACCTGAAGGTAATTGTTTATAGCGCCAATAGGTTTTAGTTTGATATAAAAAGATTTTATAAAATCCTCGTAGGCCTTATACTCATGAGCAGGTACTACAAATTCATCAAAAATTATTACATCCCCCTTTTTCATATAGGGATAAAGCATGCTAAGACTAAATAATGCTGAGGAATAGAGATCACCATCTATATGAATTACCGATTTTTTATGAAAATCTACTTTTGGAATTTCATGAAGAAGTGTATCTTGAAACAAGCCTTTGATAAAACGGATTCTCTGGTCATCAATTTGCGGAAAATTTCCCTCTTGAGAAAAGGTACCAGCCGCATAGGTGCCATACTTTTCCGGAAGTCCTTCATAGGTATCGAAAGCCCAATAGATCGTTTCTGGATTTTCATTGATACTACTCCACCATCTCAATGCATTTC
Organism: uncultured Cryomorphaceae bacterium; assembly: GCA_963976435.1. Lineage (GTDB taxonomy): Bacteria > Bacteroidota > Bacteroidia > Flavobacteriales > Schleiferiaceae > CAKZNE01. The sequence continues at coordinate 38,257 of CAXBKQ010000017.1, forward strand.
CTCTTCCAACACCAAATTCAAAATAATTTATCGCCTCTGATTTTAAGCCAGTTTCAGAGGTATAAACATCATACATTTCCAATCTTTCCTTATGCACCACCTTTCGGTTATAGAAATCATTATACTTGAGCTTGGATTTATTTTTATCAGCCCATTTAGAAAGTTTAATGAGATAGCCAGAGTAAATAAGGAGATTGGCACTAAAGCCTAATACCTTATGGACCTTGAGCCTAATAGCGTAGGCCTTTATTTTCTTTATTACTTTAATGGTATTCATCAATCAGAGATATCGCAAATTGGGCGCTAAGATACATTTCTTGACAAATAATTAAAGCCTTGAAAAAGGAGCAAGATTATCCCCAGTTTTTAAATTCATTGCTTTTTAATTTTTCATAATAAGTTTCCGCTGGGTTTTTGTTAATGATGTTGCGAATTACTATGCTTTTTCCATTTTTATCTTTGGCCGATATAGTAAAACTTTGATCAGCAATTTGCTCTAGAAATAATCCACCAAAGTTTTGTTTTTCAATTTCTTTTGAACGGAAAAGCTTTTTGAAAAAAGGCACTTTCCAACCTGAGATTAGCAGAGAATCATAGAGATATATCTCATCTCTAATTCTAGAGGAAAAGGATAAAAGGATCAGAAGAATGATTTTCAGGATTATCCCTATGGGCTTAATTTCTTCTGGGTTTTCCAACCTTTCTTCCAGGTCGAAGATCACCTTTATCCACAAGACAAGGACCAGCAAACTAAGGAGATAAAATGGGGATTTAGCCTTGATGTCCCTTAAGGAAATTGGTCTTTGAATTCTGTTTCCAAATAATGCCATTATTCTATCAAACCTAAGAATTAATTTTTTTTAAATACTCATTTAATCCTTCAAAAACGGATCCCCAACCATTCATAGCCCCCATTTTTTCTTGGGCAATTCGGTAAGCTTCTGTGTCGTGTACTATATGGAATGTAAATAGGGTTTTATCTCCATCCTTTTTAAAAATCGATTGTATTTCTACGCCTTCCGTCATAGGACGAAAATTAGCGGAGGAAAAAATTTTCGACAATTTCTCAATAAGGGTATATGCACCTTCTGCGATAAATTCACCGCCATTGGGCATTATCATCGAGTATTTCCATTCCCCACCAACTTTAAACTCATGTTTTTGAATGTCTAATGTCATGCCTTTAGGTGCCCACCAGTTTGCAATATGCTCTGGTTTTGTCCATGCCTCCCAAACCAATTCTATCGGTGCATCTAATATCCTTTCTAAGGTGGTGGTTCTGTTTTTTAAATCACTCATTTTTTCTTTTTTTTAGATTGAATTTCCATTAAATAATTTTCAAAAGAGTCTAATTTCGATTCCCAAAGTTTTCGGTATTGATCCACCCATTCTGCAACTGGAATGAGGTTTTGAGGTTTTATTTCACAAATCCTTTCTCTTCCTCTTTGCTCTATAGTAACTATTCCGCATTCGGTGAGAATCTTTAAGTGCTTTGAAACAGCTGGCCTACTAATCTCAAAATTTTCTGCCACGTGGTTTACCGATAAATTGTCTTTAGCTAATAATCCTATGATATCCCTACGAATGGGATCGGCTATAGCCTGGAATACATCTCTTCTCATAATATATGTAACTAATTGGTTACAATAATAAACGTAATCATTCGGTTACGCAAATAAATGAACTATTTTATTTCCTAAAATTTTTAATAATTATTTCTGATAGTAATTGGAGTTTGGAGCTCGAATCAAGCTATTTCTTTCGGCAAATCGTATAAAACTTAAGTTTTGGAGCTCTTTAATGATTTCCTTTTCTTTCCCATCTTCTACAATTATCAGCAAGGTATAGGCTTGATCCATTTGGGATAGTTCCAATTTAGAAATAATTTGTCGCCACGCTTCCTGATTCTGTTTTAAATGAAATTCTTCAAATTGTGGAAATACTAAAATTTGAGCCCCATTGGGATCTTTTCGCAAATGGAAATGGCTCACAAAATTGTGTCCTTCCAATTCTTTCTCCATAAAATTCAAACTATCTGTTGGCAATTCGGAATAGAAGCACATTCCCTGGACGGATTTATTTTCAAATTCATATTCATTGATAAAATCGAAAAGAGCATTGCTGGTAAGGAAGCCTTGCATTCCGATATGAATCTCCCCAGCTATGGCTTTAAACTCATTTTCACTGTTGGATTCCTTGTCACAGGAAATAATGCTAAGAGCTAATGCGAGCAGAAATAGAGGATGAATTTTCATGGATGTGTTTAAGATGGTCGATGAAGCTCTTTAAACAAGTTTTAGGCCATGATTTCACAATATTTTTTTGCTTTTAAAGATTAGGATTAACTATTCAACCACTTTTTATAGAATCTACTAAGCTCATCCGGAGGGCAGGAGTTTTTAAATTTTCTGAAGGTTAAAAAATTTACAAGGTTTACTCTCAGCCAGGAGTTTTTATGGTATTTCCTTGCGGATACTGTAGCTGGAGAATTTACTATTTGATAGGCTACCTTTTTTCTTTTCAATCTTTTAAAAAACTCAAAATCTTCCATGAGAATATAATTCTCGTCAAAGCCACTATTTTCATTGAATGTGGATTTGCGGATGAAAAAACATTGATCGCCACCGCCTGCGAAATCTGAATCGAATTTGGTGAAATATTGGTTGATTTTTAAAAGGCCCCTGGGATTGTCAAATTTATAGGAGAACATTCCACAATCCTTTTTCCCATTTAGGCAATTTTCAATATCTGCCAAGAAGGTGCTAGGAGGAAAAACATCAGCATGCAAAAACATGATAACTTCCGCTTCCGAAATTTTTGCGCCCTGATTTAGTTGGGCAGCCCTAGAAGAGAATTCTGATTTTTGGTAGATACAATTCCAATCCATAGATAATTTTTCAGTATTATCTTTAGACTTTTGGGCATCTACAATGATAATATTTGTAGTTTGCTCATTAGAATATCGCCTTAAAAAGGGAAGTAATTTTTTAAGATTCTCATGCTCGTTCAAAGCTGGGATAACAATATCAAGTGTCATTTTAATAAACTATTGACGATGAATAAATTTTTAATCCTTCTGCTTTGTTTGGTAACAGCCACCATAAATGGGGCCTTTGGGCAAAGCAATGATAAGGATCAGGATTCATATTATCAAAAAACTGTTATACAATTATTGCAAGCCTTAAAAGCTGGACAGGATGGTGAGGCTTATCAAAAGATTCTTGAAGCATCCACTGAAAAGGAATTGGAGGAGGAGTTGGATACGGATCCGGAACGATTTGCTTTTTGGGTGAATTTATACAATGCCTATATCCAAATTAGACTTTCTGAAAAGCCCGAATACTATGAGGATAGAAGTAATTTTTTCAGCAGTGAATTAATACATATTGCAGGTAGGGATATGAGTTTCGAAGATATTGAACATGGTATTATCCGGGGATCACAATCTAAATTCTTGCTCGGGTATTTCAAGAACCCTTTTGTAAAAAGTTTTAAAAAGAAATTTAGACCAGAGACCAGAGATTATAGAATACATTTTGCCCTAAACTGTGGAGCAAAAAGTTGTCCGCCAGTAGCTATTTACCAAGCGGAAAAATTAGATGAGCAGTTTGATAAATCTTCAAAACTATTCTTAGAAAAATTTTCCAGCTATGATGTTGAAGAGAATCAGGTGAATACAAGTTCTCTATTGCTTTGGTTCATTGGCGATTTTGGTGGGCTAAAAGGAAGTAAGGTGGTTTTGATGAAATATGGAATTATCCCTAATACTGATGTGGATTTAGAATATGATTCTTACGATTGGACCCTGGCCTTAGGAAATTATATTGAGCTAGATTAAAAAGCTTCATTTAGGGTAAAATAAATATTAAAAGAATCTCTGGATTTGGCCAAATCAAGTCTTAATCTGGCTTTACTATCATTGCGCAATTGATAGCGGATTCCCATTCCATAACTCCATTCGAGCTTATTTTGAAAATATTGGAAACTTTCATGGGCAAGGTCGCTAATAGATAGAAATCCTGCCCCTCGGAACCTTTTATAAATTGGGAACCTTAGTTCGCTTTGAAGGTTTATTAAATCGTAGTTCATAAACCTTCTATCATCAAATCCTCTTCCTCGGTTTGGGGTGGAGATATAGGGTAAATCAAAAAATGGAGTATTGGAAGAAGCCCAAGACCAAAAAAGATTGCTGGCCAGTAACATTTTGGCTGAAAGTTTTTGATAATGTCTATAGTCAAGGTCAAGACGATAATACTGAAAGTCTGAAATCCAATGGGGTAAAGAGCCTTGAAATTTCATTTCAAAATAATGGCCATGGCTAGGAGCAAAAAGTGTATCCCTAGTATCGAAAAATGCTAGAGCTACAAAATTCGCCTTTCTTCCTCCTTGGTAACCAATAGGTTTAAGGCTTTGCAAAATACCTCCTTCCTCAATTTTCTGAATTGCAAATTGATCGAAATTCATCCCAGCGCCTAAATAAAAATTGGAAAATACTCTATGAGAATAATTGACCTCTATCCTTGGGAAGTTCACACTATAGCTTTCCAAATCATTCTTAGAACTCTCCGGGCCAATACCATGAAAATTGTAGAAATACCTATAATATCCTAATTCTCCCTTAATACGGGAATTATTGGCATTGCCATAAAACTCGAAAGGAATAAATAGCAAAAGCTGGTTTTTAAAGGTATATACAGCAGAATATAATATTTGTGAAGGTCTGGTTTTGGGATGGTGGCGCAAGTCTTGAAATGTGCTAATTCCCGTGCCACCAATTCCTAAACTAGTTTCTGGTAAATAGAAAATTAGGGGAATTAAGGTATGTTGACTTTGAATAGAATCTACTTTTTCCTGGGCTTTTAAGTTTAGGGGGAGTAGAACAAAAAGTATAAATGACCAGCCAGCACATTTTATAAGTCTAGCCCGAAAATGCTTTATTGCGCCGGTTTGTAAAAAAATACTCATCAAAGCAAAAATAGCTTCTAGGATTTAAAGGGGTTTATTGCTGAAAGGCTTATTTCTTTTTCATTTCAAAGAGATCAGTTCTTCGGTCTTTGAGATTTCTTACACTTCCAAATTGGTTGAGCTCGGTTAGTAAGTCAATATCAACATCTGCTATTAATATCATTTCTGTATTGGCTGTTGCTTCGGCTTTAATTCCATTGGCTGGAAAGGAGAAATCGCAGGGTGTAAAAACCATGGATTGTGCATATTGGATATCCATATTATTAACCTTTGGCAAATTCCCAACACTACCGGCAATAGCCACATAGCATTCATTTTCTATGGCTCTGGCTTGGGCACAATGTCTAACCCTGGAATAACCATTTTGAGTATCGGTAAGGAAAGGGATGAAGAGGATATCCATCCCCTCATCGGCGAGTATTCTGCTTAATTCTGGAAATTCCGAATCATAGCAAATTAAAATGCCAATTTTACCACAATCGGTTTCAAAGGTTTTAATTTCACTACCACCTTGCATTCCCCATACTTTAGCTTCATCAGGGGTAACATGTAATTTTTCATAGCGTTCTGTACTGCCATCCCTTCTACATAAATATCCTACATTATACAGCAAACCATCCTTAATTTCGGGCATGCTGCCGGTGATAACATTAATATTATAGCTGATTGCCAATTCGGAAAATCGCTGTACAATTCCTGGAGTGAACTTTGCCAATTCCCTAATGGCTTCAGATTCTGGCAGGTGATTATTATCCGCCATCAAAGGGGCATTGAAAAATTCTGGAAATAGTGCAAAATCAGATCTATATGCAGATACTGAATCAATAAAATATTCGGCTTGTTGCATCAACTCCTTTAGATCTTTATACAATCTCATTTGCCATTGAATGAGTCCTAGACGTACAATCTTTTTTGTGCTGGTAGCTTTTTTGTTTTGTTTTTCATAGTAAATATTATCCCATTCCAGTAAAACTGCAAATTCGTTGGAAGCTTCATCACCTTCTAAATATCCTTTTAAAACTTTTGAAGGATGAAAATCATTGGAAATTTGAAAGTTTAAAACAGGGTCGTGAATTTCCTTGCGTTTTACCTTTTCTATATACTGCTTTGGGCTAAGCTCCTGGGCGTATTTATGATAATTTGGGATTCTACCACCAAAGGCGATTCCTCTAAGGTTTAGTTTTTCAGCTAGCTCCTTGCGATAGTCGTATAATCTCCTGCCCAACCTTAATCCTCGGTATTCTGATTTTATGAAAACATCAATCCCATATAATACATCTCCATCTTCACGGTGAGTGTCGAATGTATAATTACCAGTGATCATCTTATAGGTATGCTGTTGGTCGAATTGCTCATAATCCAATTGAATGGAAAGTGCACATCCTGCCAGTTCACCATTTACTTTTATAACCACCTGGCCTTGGGGGAATTTATTAATAAGGCTTTTAATATGAGATTCCTTCCAATAGGAATTTGGCATATTGGAATAGGCCTCAATCATAGCCGCTTTTAACTCTTGATAATCATTCAGTGTAAGATACTGAAGCTCTATGTTTTCAATATTTTTTATCATTTTGAATAGCATTCAGGTTTTAACAATACCCAAGGTATTTTTCCTGAAACCCTAATCAAAATTAATCTTTCTTTAAATCCAATATATAGGATCAATAAAAATTTTGTTAAAATTAAGTAGCTGTAGTACAGTATTTTACATAAAACCCGGGCTTGAGAGGTAAAAAGACTTCGAAATTTTATTTCCAAATGATGTTAGAGCTATTCAAAATAATTAAACCTCCACTTGAAACCTTAAAACAGTTTTTAATTTGCTCTTCTCCACCTTTCTAAAATCACTGAGATATATTTCCCGATGCTTCATGGATTTCCTTTTCATTCCATTTTTCAAGGCAAATTCTTCCATTATATTGAAACTGGACTTTTCATCATCGAAGCTTCCAATATGCAGCATTTGGATAGATGGCCCTTCTTTATACTTAATGAATTTCACTTCATTTATAAGTGGATTTTTCTTTTTGAGGTAGGCCTTTTGGATAAAATCATTTGCCAAGTCCTCATTTACAAAATCGGGTTGACGGATCATTAAGGTGTATATGAGGTGATCTTTATTGAGGCCGGATTGGGAGTAGTTTTTTCTCCCTTCTTCATTTAAATCCCATAAGCCTTCTAAGGGGTATACGGTGAAATCAGAATAATTATTAAGCTTTAAGTTTTTGAGTCCCATTTTAATAGAATAGCAGCAGGGGTATAAGGCTTGAATACGTTCTGCAAAATCAGGAGCATTGGGATTTCCCTCTCCTTGGATACTTAAAAAATTAAATTCTGGAACATCAACAAATTCCGCTTTTGGCTTAGGAAGATAGAGCTCTTTTTCCGCTTTTCGCCATTCGTGTTTTTTCATTTTTTCTTTTCTGCCAAATATAAAAGTGGGTTTTGACAACCTATTGTCAGGAGGGAGAAAAATAAATTAATAGTTGAAGCTATTAGGTTTTTTTGTTCCACTATTATCAGTTAATCCTTTACTTTTTCCGCTACTTCGATACCATTTACATAATTATTAATAACATCGAGTTTTTCTGCATATTGGGAGCCATTAAAACCACCCAAATCAGAATAGTTGATGATATGGGTATAGGCCCGTTGGAATTTTGAGGCTAATGGAAAATAGCTCCAATGCCATTTTTCTTCTCTATAGCCAGCATCTCGGTAGGGGTTAAATTTGGTATAAGGCTGAAAAAAGCCATACTTATGAGCATGGTTTTGAAGCCAATTATATACCTTTAATCCAGTTCCACTTTCGAAATAGGAATTTTCCAAATCATTGAGATCGAAATCTGTTCCCCAATGATGTCTGCTTGTTCCAGGCATGCTGCTATATTGCAAAATTCGATTAGCTCTTGTGTTTTCATCACCTCCAAAGGAATTCCACTTTCTATTCCAAATCCCACTTTGGTAAGCTCTGTTTCGAGTTGCAGAAATAATTATAAGACTAACACCATCTTTTTTCGCGGCATCATACATTTTTTGAAATGCCTCGTATACTTCGGACCTCAAATAGGCATTTGTTTTGGTACTATGCTGGGCTTTTAACTTCACAAAGGATTTGTGCTTAGCTGCCTTTATATCCCCAAGTAGATCCTCCTTTTTATAGGTTTCATAAGGATTAAGAACGGTGCTGCTAGCTAAAATTATCAGAAGAGCTATATTTTTCATCACCCTAATATTACAAACAAAAAATGTTACTCGGATGAGTAACATTTTTTGATTTTATTTCAAATAAATTGGAATGGACTAAGCCAATCTGTTTTTCAATTCGCTATCTAAGGCCTCTAAGAAACCTTCGGTAGTTAAATAATGCTCTTCAGTCATTTCCTTACCGTGAATTAATAAGGCTAAATCCTTGGTCATTTTTCCACCTTCAACAACATCTATACATACTCTCTCTAAAGTATCGGCGAAATTGATAAGATCTTGGTTATTATCCAATTTTCCTCTAAATGCCAATCCTCTTGTCCAAGCAAAAATGGAGGCAATAGGATTAGTTGAGGTTTTCTTACCAGCTTGGTGCTGACGGTAATGACGAGTAACAGTACCATGAGCAGCTTCAGCTTCCATAGTTGTTCCATCAGGAGTTACTAGGGTAGAAGTCATTAATCCAAGGGAACCAAAACCTTGGGCTACAGTATCAGATTGAACATCGCCATCATAATTTTTACAAGCCCAAACGAAACCACCATTCCATTTAAGGGCGGCGGCAACCATATCATCTATTAATCTATGTTCGTAAGTAATTCCAGCTTCTTCAAACTTGCTTTGAAATTCGTTTTCAAAAACTTCCTGGAAAATATCTTTAAAACGACCATCATAAGCTTTAAGAATGGTGTTTTTAGTAGATAAATAAAGAGGCCATTTTTTGGTTAATGCCTGGTTCATACAAGAGCGGGCAAAACCGTAAATACTCTCATCAGTATTATACATACTCATAGCTACTCCACCAGCGCCTTCAAAATTGTAAACTTCAAAAGTGGTAGCCTCACCACCATCTTCAGGACTAAAGGTCATCGTTAACTTCCCTTTTCCCTTAATAACAGTATCAGTAGCCTTGTATTGATCTCCAAAAGCGTGACGACCGATGCAAATAGGTTGTGTCCAACCTGGAACCAATCGCGGAACATTTTTCATAATAATAGGTTCGCGAAAAACAGTACCACCAACAATATTTCGAATGGTACCATTTGGAGAACGCCACATTTTTTTAAGTCCAAACTCAACCACACGGTCTTCATCCGGAGTAATTGTAGCACACTTAATACCTACTTTGTATTTTTTTATCGCCTCAGCGGCATCAATGGTTATTTGATCGTCAGTTTCATCCCTTTTTTCCATACCTAAATCGTAGTATTTTATATCTAGATCCAAATAGGGTAATATGAGTTTATCTTTAATAAATTTCCAAATGATCCTTGTCATTTCATCCCCATCTAACTCTACTACGGGATTGTGAACTTTGATTTTATCCATCGTTTGTTTTAAAATTAAATTCTATTTGAGCTGGCAAAAGTAAAAACTAAGAATTAAAAAGCTTCTTACTCTAAATCCAAATTAAGTTTTTTTCGCAATTCATGAAGATATGGATTCTTTTTAGCCATATACTCATACTTTTCTTGTGCTGTATAGGGTTCTAATTTGGCAGCAGTTTTTGTCATTTCTACCCTAAACTGTATGGAGAAATTATTTAATTTTTCTCGTAAATATTTCAGTAAATCTCTTTTTTCCGCTTCAAAATTAGATACTTGGGCCTTGCTATGTAGTTCTATAACTATACTAAAATCCTCTTCCAGCTTCAATCCTGCTTTGGCCAGACTATTATAGGTTAAATGCTTTTGTTGCTTTTTTAGATCTTCCATATAGTCTCTCCAAAGATTTTCCAATCTGTTTTTAGAAATTTCATCTTTGGGCAGTTCAGGGTTTATGGCTGTTTCATCAATTTCTTCTTCCTCATTTTTTTTCTTGTTTAGTTCTTCACCATTCAATACTCTACTAATAGAAAATCCACTTTTTGGCTTTTTCATCCTTCCAGAATAGCTGGGCACAGCTTCGGCTGCTACCTTAATAGTTGGAGGCCTTGGGGCCGAAGAACTTTCTTTCTGTTTGTCCGCGCCAGATGATTTACTAGGGATGGGCTCCACCTTAGGTTTTGCGCTAAGCTGCTTTCCATAGGAGGCTTGGGGAATGCTTATTTCTCTAGCATTAGATTTGGGCACGTTTGCCTGGCTAATCCCTTGTTCTAAGGCCTGACTAGAGTTTTTTTTTTCCGTGCTAAAAAGAAGCTCGGTTAGTTGGAGTAGGCAAAGCTCAACTAGGAGCCTTGGGTTGTTGGTACTTTTAAAACGAACATCAGCATCACTTAGGATTTTAAGGCCCTTCAGAAGAAATCCCATTTCCGTTTTTTGAGATTGCTGTTTATATCGCTCTTTTGTAGTTTCTCCTACTTCAAGTAAATCTATTGTCCTTGGATCTTTACAAACTAATAAATCCCTAAAATGTGAAGCTAAACCATTTAGATATAAGTGGCCATCAAATCCATTATCCAATATTTCATTGAATAGAATTAAAAGGTCGGCCTGGGAATTTGAAAGAATGAAATCTGCAGTTTTGAAATAATATTCGTAATCTAATATTCTCAGATTTTCGATTACATCTTTATAGCTAATATTTTCCCCTGCAAAAGAAACTATTCTATCAAAAATAGAAAGGGCATCTCTTAGGGCTCCATCGGCCTTTTGGGCAATTACGTGAAGGGCTTCTGCCTCGGCATTTATACCTTCTTTTTCTGCTACTGCTTTTAAGTGGAGACTAATGTCCTCAATAGTAATTCGCTTAAAATCAAAAATCTGGCATCTACTTAGGATGGTAGGAATGATTTTATGCTTTTCCGTGGTAGCTAAAATAAATATGGCGTGTTTCGGTGGCTCTTCTAAAGTTTTTAGGAAGGCATTGAAAGCCGCCTGAGAAAGCATATGAACCTCATCAATGATATATACCTTATAGTTACCTATTTGAGGTGCAAAACGCACTTGATCAATTAGATTTCTAATATCGTCAACGGAGTTGTTGGAAGCGGCATCTAATTCAAAAATATTAAAGGCAAAATCTTGATCTGGATCCATTCCGTCATCAAGGTTAATCATTCTTGCCAAAATTCTTGCACAAGTAGTTTTTCCTACCCCTCTTGGGCCAGTAAACAGCAGGGCTTGAGCCAGGTGGTTTTTATGAATGGCATTGGCAAGCGTATTGGTAACATGCCTTTGCCCAACTACTTCCTCAAAAGCTTGGGGTCTATATTTTCTTGCAGAAACTATAAAATTATCCATTCGAGGCAAATATAGGAAAGCCCATATTCTTTTGGCTTTTTGTTGATAAGTTTGTTGGGTTTCTTAGGAAGAAATATTAAAATAATTTTCCCTGTCCACTGATCTGCTCACCCTCAAAATCCAGTAGCCATTTTTTTCGCCAAAGTCCTCCGGCATATCCAACAAGATTTCCTGTGGATCCGATTATTCGATGGCAAGGAATGACCAGGGCAATAGGATTTTTTCCATTGGCATTTCCTACAGCCCTAACATAATTGGGATCCCCAAGATTTTTGGCAATTTCAGAATAGGATAATGTTTTACCAAATGGAATGGTTAGTAGGCTATCCCAGACCCTTGATTGAAATTCACTGCCCTTTGGATTGAGCTTGAGATTGAAATCCCTAAGTTGCAAATTAAAATAGGCCTTTATTTGATGTTTGGTTTCCAAGATCAATGGATGATCCTCATTTTCTAAGGCCGGAATTTCCTCCTCTTCTTCCAAAAATTGTATTTGGCGAATTGCATCATTTTCAACTTCAATAAAAAGCTTGCCTAATGCTGTGTCTAATAATGATGAGGCCATTTAAATTTAGAATTAGATAGACTAAATGAATTTTTTAAATGTAATGCTTATTATAGAAAATCAGGTAAATTTTCATTGATCGTTGAATTACTATTGTTTAAAGAAGATGATTGGCCCTAATGAAGCTCGAGAGTTAATTAAGGTAATACTTATCAGCTCAACAATTTAATCCACTAGTTCAGAAAAAATATTTTTCAAATCACCCATTTTTACGGGTTTAATAATATAGCTAGAGACCACAGAATAACGTTTAGCTCTATCCATATCAACAGGGTCTATAGAAGATGAAATGATATAGATAGTTACCTTTTTCTGGGTTGGAATCCTTGTAATCTTATCTAAAAATTGCCATCCATCCATAATGGGCATATTAAGATCAAGGAGAATTATTTCCGGGAAATTTTTGTCATCCTCCAACATAGGTTTTAAGGCGTTAAATGCTTCTAAACCATTATGATATATTAGGAAACCCCTACATAATTCTGCTACTTTCATCATCTTTTGAATACCAAAAAGGTATATCGGGTCGTCATCGATTATGCAGGCTAGATCAATTGATTTCATTTTTTAGTTTTAGGGTGAATACTGTTCCTTCATCAACTTTGCTCTTACAGCTAATTGTTCCAGACATGGCTTCCACCTGGTTTTTAGTAATAAATAATCCAATACCCCTGGAGTCTTTATGCTTATGGAAGGTTTTATACATTCCAAAAAGTTTGGAACCATTCATCTTTAAATTTATTCCCATCCCATTATCGGAAAATTTTATTTCAGAATATTTTCCATTTTCAATAAGACTAATATCAATTTTCGGTTTTCTTTTCTGGGATCTGTATTTTAAGGCATTGGTAAGGAGGTTTAAAAATATACTCTCCAAATAAGCTGGAACAGCCAGAATGGTGGCCTTAGGATCAATATCGATATTTATTTCTGCTTCTTCCTTAATTTGAGATGCTTTTACATTTTCTATGGCGCCATGGATATAATCGAGTATTCTCACCTTTACAAGTTGGCTTTCAGAACTTTGATTGATTACGGCAACCTCGTGAAGATTTAATACTGTTTCCGATAGATTTCCAACAGCTTTTTCTATCAAAGGAAAAAATTCATTGTTCACTAATTTGGGATATTCTTCCTTCATTAGTTCGGATAACATTTTGAGGTTTCCAGTATGAGATCGTAAATTATGACTTACTATATGGGCAAAGTTGAGAAGCCTTTTATTTTGGGAAGTTGCAACGTCTAATAAGGATTGAATTTGATCTTCTGATGATTTTATAGACGTAATATCGGCCGTGTACATAATAATGCCACCAATTTCATTAGCAGCCTCAAACCATGGTCTGATTTCATAGCTGAGCCATTGTATACTACCGTCATCTCTAACAAATTTTTCCTCATCAGTTTTTTCAATATGTCCCCGCAGGCATTGTTGATGATGTTTTTTCCATTCATCCCCGATTTCGGGAAAGACCTCATAATGCGACATTCCAATAACCGAATCGTGGGGAATATTATAATCAACATACCAACGACGTGAGGCGGCTATATACTCCATGTTTTTATTAAACATAGCAATTGCCGTTGGCGCCTGTTCTACGAAAAGGCGATTTAATTCAAATGCTTTTTGAAGATTTTCTTTTTCTTCTTTGGATTGGGTAATGTCCCTTCTAGAACCAACCATAATTTCGGGAGACTCTCCCTTCAAAGGCTCTATCAAGCGTCCTAAATCCTGAACCCAAATCCATTTTCCAGAACTATTCTTAAGCCTAAACTCAGACCTATAATTTCCTTCTGGGTTTTTAAGATAACTCATATATTTTTCAAGAGCCATTTCCTTATCTTGAGGATGGATGGATTGGAATAGTGGGTTATCCTTTTGGGCTTCTAATTCTTCAGATTTTATGCCTAAGATTTTGGTCCAAATATCATTACTATTAAAATGATGGGTATTTACATTTAATTCCCAAGTTGCAATCTGACCAGCTTCAACAAGCAGTTCGTATTGATTAACCTTTTCTCTTAACTCTAGTTCAACCTTTTTCCTTTTTGTGATATCGGTATGGGCGCCAATCATTCGAATGGGCTTACCTCGATCATCGCGTATGGCAAGCCCCCTGCAATGAATCCAAACAGTAGATCCATCAGCATGTTTATACCTAACCTCTTGATCATAAGGGTGCTTCGGGTCCTCGCAATGTTTAGTGAAATTTTCAAATGCCGTTTTCAGGTCATCAGGGTGAATAAGATCCTGCCATTCACTGGCTTTGTGTTCTTTGGTTGACGGGTCTATCCCAAAAGTCCTCCAAAAGGTTTCGTTCATCCATTCGTTTTCCGGTTCTAAAAGATCCCAATACCACATGCCATCTAGAGCAGACTGTTGTATAAAATCAAAAATTTCCGAATCACTTTTTACCAGGGTATAAAGCTCTTTCTTAAGATAACTCATTTATATTTTTGTTCCCTTCTGGATTGTATAGAATCTAAAATTACAATACAAAGCGCAGCCACCCAAGCCATTTCGATAAGATGTCAAAAAAAACCTATGCAAGCATAATAAAATGATTCAGGATGAGCCTTTATATTGATTTGCCAATCAACAGTATACCCAATACAGTGAATAAAAAAAGAGAATATTAATTTTTTTAAATCATTTTTGAACAGGCTAATGTTTAATTAAATTCCAAAATCTTGATTTTCGGTAGAATCTTTGCTATTTATTGAAAAATTACCTCCTCCACTATGAAATATTTTCCTCCTCTTTTGGTCTTAATCTTCTTGATTTCCATAAAATCCCGAGCCAATAATGAATTTCAAAAAGCAGTTTACAATTCAGATTTAAAGAAAATAGAATCAATAGTAAAATCCAAGATTAAAGAACTAGCTAAACAAAAGGAAATCAGCAACTTTAGTAAATTGGATAGCCTGGAAATTTGGTTTAAAAGCAAGGACTTTGTGAAGAAGGCCTATTGGAATAAGAATCAGGCTTATATCCTTACCACACTAACATTCATCCAGTCCATGGCGGTACAATTTAAAACTAAAGATTCTATCGCAGAGCTATGTTTTCAAATAATGACCCAAAAACAAAAGTTCGGGGACTTCCTCTATTGGCGATTTGGACTAGATATTCCCGATAACAAATTGCGCTATGTGGCCATGCAATCTTGCAAAGGTTATATACAGCAAATGGCCAGCTTGGATAGTTTAAGTGAGCTAAGGAGGGAAGTGGAAAAGCACAATTATTCAGTTCGGTTTTCCATGCAGATAGTGGATAAAAATGGGAATTTTGACAACTATCATATCAAAAGTGAGGGGGAGGCCATTTACGCAAAAATTACGGTTCATAATTTCACGGATAGTCTAAAAATAATTCCGTGGCGAGGCTTACAAAATAGGGGCCCAAAAATGCTTTATTTTTCATTATATGATATCAAAAAACGTTTGCTTTTTACCGAAAACCGGCAAGTGAGTTTGATTTATGGAGATGGGGCTTACTATGATTTGCTCAGGCTAGAAGCCGGAGAAAAGAAGGAGTTTTTACATGTGATAAATGGAGATTGTTTTGATTCCAATTTTGAAATAGATTGTGATCATAATTTGGGATTGATAAAGGAAGGAGAGTATTATTTGCAAGCTTGGTACAATCCCTTTGGTCCAGAATACCCCAATAAGGTTTGGCTTCCATTGGAAATGGACAGTTTAGCAATTTATGGTGATCAATTTTTCCGGTCTGCCCGAGATTTAAGCTACTTTGCAAAGCTCTCCAATTTAGGTCCAAATGATAGAAATGATATTGAAAAGCGATCGGAAGTGATTTGTGAAATTGAAGTATTGGGAGAGGCAGGAAAATACACTTCCAAAATAGGCGAGATGAAATATGATGCTTGGGGTATAGTAAAATCAGTGCAAAAGGGTGATTTACAAATAGGAGATAGTATAGCTTTTAGTATTCGCCATCAAGATGATTTGGAAAAACTAAATAGCCTAAAAAAGGGGAAGCTGTATATAATTTACAGCAGTACCAGCCGTTCGGAATGCTTCCAAATCCCGCATCAGGATCTTCCAGCTTTGGAAAGGGGAAGTATGCCCAACCTTCAGCTGGTTGATTTTAAGGGTTCTATTAAAAAAATATAGATCTAATTTGCTATTCCACCCTAAATTGAAAGAACTAGTCGAGGATTTTTAATTTATGATTATGGAGAAGTCCTTCTAAGGAATTTCTATTAAATATAGCTCCTTTCATAAAATTGTCTTCTGGATTAATACTAAAATCCATGGCTTTTGAAAAATCTGTTTTTAGAAGTTTGCTCTTGTAAAATTGGGCATTGAGGAGCTTGGAATTCGAAAAATTTGCTGAGGACAGGTCACATTCTTCAAAATCGACCTCTTCTAAATTACAATTTTTAAAAACAGAATTTTTTAGGGGAAGTTTAAAAAAACTACTATGAGAGAGATTACAATTATAGAAATCAATTTTTAGTAGGAATGGGATGCTATCCTTAAAATTTAAACCCAGCATTTTACAAGATTCAAAATGAACTTCTTTGAATGCTGAATTTGAAAGATCTGAATTACTCAAATCGCAATCCACAAAATTACAGTCGATAAATTCATAGTTGGATAGATGTAGATTCGAAAGGTCGCAATTACTAAAGAGGCAATTCGTATACTCTCCTTTTTTAAGTTTTTGATTTTGAAAATTAATTTGTAGGAACTGTTGATCGTCAAAAAAATCCACCGCTATTTCTTTTTGGCTAATTTATAGTTTTAGGACTTTTAAAAAAATGAAAAGCTAGCTGAATTCTGTATCCAGCTAGCATTTAGTTTATTCAATAATGGGAATATCACTTATCATGATCCAGTTTCCAGATTCATTTTTAACTAAGCTAATGAGAGAAACAAAAACGGCTTTCTCACCTTTCATTTTCACATGAGCAAGCGCCGTATTTCCATTAATAATAACCTTTAAAAAATCCAGTTCTCTTGTATCTCCTCCCCACTCTTTGGATTTGATTTTTTCCACATAAACTGACTTTGGCACTATAGACACTTCCTTGGAACCAAATAGCTGGTTCATTACCACCCTGTAGTTAGGATCCAATAGTTTATCTAGTGATTTATAATCATTGGCATCTCCTGCTTTGGCAAAAGCAGTAATTACTTTTTTCACAGCCTTTTCCTCTGTTTGGCCATTCATGGTACTAAAACTAAATACACTCAGCAAGCTCATAAGCATGATTTTTTTCATGGTTTTTATATTTAAATTAAGAATTACTATTAAAGTTTTATGTTACAGGAATTCCGCATAATGGAATGATGTTGAAAATCATCAGATTGACTGTAGGCATATAATAAATTGTATGAATTTCCAGGACTTAAATCATAGCGGTATTTATCCTTACTAGAAATAGGCAGTGAAAATTCTATTTCGGTTTTATTTTGACTTTCCTTTCCATTTATCACCACGGCTTGGTTGCTATCACCTAGGGCTTCCAGACTTTTATAATTTCCTGGACTCAAAGTATAATGTTCTAGCACCTCTACTTTGTTGTTTATTATTCGAGCCATAATCAAATAGGTGTCGCTAATTCCTTTCTTGGGATTGAAGCCTATAGCAATCCAACCATCAGTTGGAGCGCTAATTTTAAAATTCACGATTTTGCCGCTGTGCGACCAACTGATTTTCATTCCATCTTTTGAAATTTCCTTAGGCTCGCTTCCTTGGTTTAGTTGGAATAATAGACAAATAGATATTAATATTCTCATTTTGTTTGTTTAGTCAATATTTGATATATCAATTGTAACTTTAAATTTTTTTAGCTCATGTTTTGTTGTATTCTCAATAGGAACTGGCTCAATTGATTTAACTCGGATTCATTAAAACCTTTAATGCTTTGTTTTCTTTGTTTTTGGATATGGGGAAAATTGTGTTGGACAAAAAATTTCCCAGCTTCTGTTAATTGAATATTGTATTGCCTTCTATTATTTTTTAAGGCCTCTCTCGTAATTAAACCCTTTTTGGATAGTATATCTAGGGTTCTGGTAATAGATGCCGGATCTCGGATTGATTTTTTGGCAATTTCTTTTTGTGAGATACTTGATGACTCTTCAATAATTTTCAGCAAAACCCATTGATCTACCGTAATGCCTAGATTTAAGCGATCCAATTCTTTTTGGGAATATTGCTTGGCCGTTTTATTGGTCTTTTCAATTTGAAAAAGTATTACACTTTCGATGTCTTTAGACATAGATTTAAATTTTACAGGAGCAAATATAGTAAATTAGTGATATATCAATTAAATAAAAAATATATTTTGCAATCCAAGTAATGCCAGACCGTTTTCCCAATACTTGTTCAGGTCCTGAATGTCTAGTTTAAGATAATTAAGTTTAAATGCTGAAGGGCTAGTGTATCCCTTCTTTTTGAATTAATGGAGGAAGTTTAGAGGTGAATTCCTACGGGTAGAAGATTTCTTCTTTCCTTGTGATCTTTGAAATATTGTTTCACCATTTTTGTCATCGGTACAACACGCATCCCAGTTTCTTCAATAATATTGAGAGTGGTTTCAATCATTTCCTCCGCTTTGCCTTCCTCAATAAACCGTTTCGGGAAGTCTACCCGAGTAAGAAAAACCTTTTTCTCCTGAATCTGATATTCAATAATCGCTAAGACCTCGCCATATTGAACTTCATAATGTCTCATTTCGGTGTTGTCAATAACTTCCATAGTTGCTATGATCTGTTCTGGTTAAAAAAAAACGGGTTGGCAAATTTACAAAATGTAGGTAACATAGCATATTTTTAACATGAGCTTTGTATTCAACTTACTCGAATTCTGAATTTTTGCGAACAAATTGCACAGGTTATTGGTTTTTTGCTGAGATAATACGGGCTAATAGATATAGATAAATAGGGCCTTACCGATTCTAATACCTTATTTTGTTCCTGATTTAGAACGGAATAGGAATAATTTTTTAGTTTTTGCAAATATGATAGTAATACTATTATATTCGCGCTGAAAACGATTGTTCATTTAAAAAAGAAGCTTTTTTATAAAAATACAATGGCAGAAAAAATTGAGCCGATTACCCCTCTGAAAAGATTTTGGAGATTATTAAAACCCGATAAAAAGGAAATTACCAATATTTACGTGTATGCTGTCTTCAATGGACTAGTAAACCTGTCTTTGCCTTTGGGAATCCAGGCGATTATCAATCAAATTCAAGGGGCACAAATGAGTACCTCCTGGATAGTCTTGGTCATTATTGTAATATTGGGAATTGCAGCAACTGGCTTTCTTCAAATCCAACAGTTAAAAATCACAGAGCATCTTCAGCAGCGTATTTTTACCAGAGCTGCTTTTGAGTTTGCCTATCGAATACCTAGAATCAAACTGGAAAAGCTCTATCAGCATTTTGCACCTGAGTTAATAAATCGATTTTTTGATATCATAAGTGTTCAAAAGGGTTTGTCTAAAATGCTTATTGACTTTTCTGTGGCGGTCTTACAAGTAATTTTCGGTTTAATTTTACTAAGCCTTTATCACCCATTTTTTATTGCTTTTGGATTAGTCCTCATCATTTCTGTATATGCTATTTTTAGATTCACTGTTGAAAAGGGCCTAAATACCAGTTTAAAGGAATCCAAATACAAATATCAAGTGGCCTATTGGCTTCAAGAATTGGCAAGAACAAATAGCACCTTCAAGCTAGCTGGGAAAACGGATCTCCCTTTGGAGAGAGTGGAATCTCATACTAAATCCTATTTAGGAGCAAGGGAAAATCACTTTAAAGTATTGGTTCAGCAATATTCTTTAATGGTGATTTTTAAGGTAGTGGTAGCTGCTGGACTACTGATAATAGGTAGTATTTTGGTGATGGATCAACAAATGAATATTGGTCAATTTGTAGCCGCAGAGATTATTATTCTATTAATAATTGGCTCCGTTGAAAAGCTCATCATTGCTATTGAAACTATTTATGATGTTCTTACCTCCTTAGAAAAAATAGCCCAAGTAACCGATTTAGATCTTGAAAATCACGATGGAGTAGATTTAGTAAGAGAATGTGGCGAATGTGGCCTTTCTGTAAGCCTTCAAAATCTAACTTTTAACTATCCCAATAAAAGTAAACCTACACTAAAGGATGTGAGTTTAGAAATTGAAAGTGATGAAAGGATAATGCTGATGGGAACCAATGGCTCTGGAAAAAGTACCCTCCTTCAATTATTAGCTGGACTATATGAAATTGAAGAAGGCAGCATTTCCTATAATGAAATTCCAAAATCCAATTTAAAATTGGAATCTCTAAGATCTGTAATTGGTGATTCTTTGTCGCAAGAGCAAGTTTTTCAAGGTACTTTAATGGAGAATATCACCATGGGAAGACCGGAAGCGAATTTTGATAATGTAAAATGGGCTGTGAATAAATTGGGATTAGACACTTATGTTAAAAGCCTCCCCTTGGGTTATAATACCCAACTAAGCCCTGATTCTAAAAAAATCCCCAGAAGTACAATTCAAAAGATTTTATTGGCCCGGAGTATTGCCGATAAACCAAAACTGGTACTTCTTGAAGATGCCTTTGAACATTTAGACACTATAGATAGGAGGAAAATCATTGATTTTTTAATGGATAAAAAGAATAGATGGACTTTAGTTTCAGTAAGTGCAGATTCTTATCTAGCTAGTAAATGTGACCGTGTATTGGTAATGGATGATGGAAGTATAAAGATGTCTGGAAACTATTCGGAGCTTAAAGAGATTATCAATTTTAAACCCTTGGACAATGCTTAATATTTCACCAAAAAGTATAGGGAGAAGAATAGATAAAAAACGCTATCCTAGTTTGGAGATGGTAGAAAAAAGGAGATCTGGAAGGGTACTTATCCGAATGCTGATTGCTTCTAGTGTTTTGTTCTTTATTATAATGTTTTTGCCTTGGACACAAACTGTTCATGCCCGGGGAAATGTCACCACCCTTAGGCCAGATCAAAGGCCTCAAACCATTCAGTCTGTAATCGCTGGTAGAATTGAAAAATGGTATATTCAAGAAGGAGATTATGTGGAAAAAGGGGATACCATTGTTTTTATTTCTGAAGTTAAAGACAAATTTTTTGATCCCAATTTATTAGGGCGGACTCAAGATCAGCTCAAGGCTAAAGAAATGTCGGTAAAGAGTTATATGGAAAAGATCAGTGCTCTAGACAATCAGATTGACGCATTGATGGAGACCAGTAAGTTGAAAATCCAACAAACGAAAAATAAGCTCAAACAAGCCCGATTAAAAGTTACCAGCGATAGCATTGATTTTCAGGCGAGTTTAATCAATTTTAATATTGCAAAACAGCAATTAGATAGGATGGAAGGACTTTATGAACAAGGTCTCAAATCCTTAACTGATCTTGAGCAAAGAAAATTGTCTCTTCAAAAAGCCCAGGCAGAAATGGTGGCCAAGGAAAACAAATTGCTCACCAGTCAGAATGAGCAAATAAACGCCAAAATTGAGCTCGCCTCCATTGGTGCTCAATATAGAGATGATATCGCCAAAGCGGAATCCAATAAATACACCGCACTCTCCGCTATGTACGATGCTGAAGCCCTAGTAACAAAGCTGCAAAATGAGTATATGAATTATTCTGTAAGGGCAGGTTTGTATGTAATCCGTTCTCCACAGAATGGCTATATCACCAAGGCAATTCAGGCGGGTATTGGCGAAACTATTAAGGAAGGAGCAGAAATTGTAAGCATAATGCCAGCTGATTTTGAACTTGCTGTAGCCATGTATGTAAAACCAATAGATTTACCCTTATTGAGAAAAGGTGATGATGTAAGAATCCAATTTGATGGCTGGCCAGCTATTGTTTTTTCTGGTTGGCCAAATACCAGCTATGGAACCTATGGTGGGAAGGTTTTTGCCATCGATAACTTTATTAGCGATAATGGTAAATACAGAGTTTTGGTATCTGCAAATCCTGATGATCAACCTTGGCCTAGAGATTTAAGGGTAGGTGCTGGATCCAGCAATATGTCTCTCCTAAACGATGTGTTTATTTGGTACGAATTATGGCGACAAATAAATGGTTTCCCACCAGATTACTACAAAACACCTACTAAAAAGGATGCTTCAACTCCTGATACTAAAAAGAAATGAGAGTAATTTTTTTAGGTCTATTAGTATTTAGTTTTTTCACTAGCTCTTCTCAAGCTATAGATGCCAATCTATTAACTTTTGAGGATTTTATTAGCCGTGTAAAGGAGCATCATCCAATGGCCAAACAGGCTTCCTTAAAAGTATTGGAGGGTGATGCAGCATTACTGGAATCTAAGGGTGCCTTTGATCCAAAATTCAATACCCAGTTGGCTCAAAAGTATTTTGAAGATAAAGATTACTACAGTATTGCAAGCACAAATTTGAGAATTCCAAGCTGGTTTGCGGCACAATTCGAAGCGGGTTATGATCAAAATGATGGAGTTTTTTTAAATCCAGAAAATCAACTTCCTAGTGAGGGACTATTATATGCAGGAATTAGTTTACCCCTAGGAAAAGGTTTGATCATAGACCAAAGGCGAGCCATGTACAGACGGGCTAAAATCTATAAGGAAAGCAGCCTTGCAGAGCAGCAATTGATGTTGAATGAACTGATCTATGAAGCAGGAAAAGTTTATTGGCAATGGTTCGAAGCTTATAATATTCGAAAAGTATTTCAAGAAGCCGTGGTTTTAGCTAAAACTAGATTTGAGGCTGTAAAACAACAGGCTCTTTTAGGAGATAAACCATTTATCGATACTGTAGAGGCCAGAATACAATATCAAAATCGAAGGCTTAGCTTACAACAAGCTAATTTGGATTTTAGAAATAGTGGAATCTTAGTGTCCATTTTCCTTTGGGAAGATGGCCTAATCCCATTGGAGTTAGACAGTAATGCCCATCCAGATTTGTTCAAATATTTAAGTAGTTTTTCGGATTTGAACCTTCAGCTGAACTTAGATCAAGACTCTTTGCTAAAGGCACATCCTAGTTTAAGACTTGGACGTTTTAAAATTGATCAATTGGAAATTGACAGGAAATGGAAAAGGGAACAGCTAAAACCTAGTTTAGACCTAAAATATAATGCCCTGGCCTCTGCTAATGGAAATGATATTTCCAATAATTATAGCGTAAATAATTATACATGGGGTTTTAAACTGGCTATTCCACTTTATTTGCGAAAGGAGAGAGGTGCTTTAAAACTAAACCAACTAAAAATTCAGGATGCTGAATTGGATTTGGGACAAAAGCAGCAAGCTCTAAATTTCAAGGTTCAATCTTCTATAAATGAATGGCAAATCACTGCCGAACAATTGCAATTGTACCAAAAAACACTAAGCGACTATCAAGTTTTATTGCAGGGAGAACGCAATTTATTTAATAATGGTGAAAGTTCCTTATTCCTTGTAAACTCTAGAGAATGGGGATTTATTAATGCCCGATTGAAAATGATAGAGCTACTAGTGAAAAATAGAAAAGCACGTTTATCAACTTATTATAGTTTAGCTAGTCCTTTGTAGATGAGGAAATAAGCTTGTTTTTTGACTTTTTCTTTTTCCTGAAATACCAGAATACAAAGCCTAGGATGGTAAGGATGTTTAGGATTTGGATGGCCAAGAAATTTTGCTCTTCCGACTCTTCATTTTTTAGTTGAAAACTTTCAGGATCCCAAAATGATATTTCCCCTTTTTGAATTCCATAAACGCTAATAATTCCATAGCCTAAATATTTATCATCAAAATCCAATTTTTGCTTTTTTGAAATCCATTTTTTATAATCTTCCTTTTGGATGGTGAGAACTATACTATCCCCCTTAAAAATTTCCTCTTCAATATACCAGTTGTCATTAGAATAGGGGATATTGAATTTTAAATCTTTTTCCCCTTCTATATAAAGATAAAGACTACTTCCCCCTTCTACAGGGTCAATAAATTCAACATCCTGAGATAGTACTGCCTGAAACTTATATAATTGCGAAATGTCTATTTTATCGGGGTTTAATAGGTATTGAATAGAGTTGTAATTGACGAATAGGAGGTATAGAAATACAAAAAAGAAAAAAACATTATAGATAATTTGTCGATGCCTCATGGCCCGTTCCATGCCATATTCCTCTGGGTGATTATAGCTTCTAATATGTTTTTGAGGGTTTAAAAGTGGGTAGAGACAAGCCATTGCTATTAGGAAAAAAATTCCTGCCAGGGCAAGGTTATAAATCTGAATAAAACCTGCTCTGAAAATATTAAAACCCAGAAAAGTGGCTATTGCTCCAAAAAATAGAAATCCAAAAAGGCAAATAAAAATCAGCCTTCCTCGATTAATGTTTGAAAAAATTCTTTTTGGATTTATGGACAAAAGCTGCTGGTAATGGTTTTTTTGAAAGACTCAAAAATACTATTTTACAGGCTTCCTTCTGGGAACTTTAATTTTTCGGCAGGATACATTTTCTAAATTCAGCATGAATACGATTTTATTTGGCTCCTTAAGCATACTTTCCGCCTCGCTAATTTTTATTTTGGCTTTTAGATGCTTTAATAAGTTGGAGGTGAATAAAGCTCTTTTTCTATTAATTATTGGAGGCCTTATTCTGCGAATATTTTGCTCATGCGATTTTTACCTCCATGCATGGGATGAAAGATTTCATGCCCTTGTAGCCAAGAATTTAATCCAAGACCCATTAAAACCCACTTTATACCAAATTCCAATTTTAGAATATGACTACCGCCATTGGTGGGGCAATCATATATGGGTGCACAAACAACCACTACCCTTATGGACGCTGGCCGGAAGTCTATACCTATTTGGTATCAATGAATTTGCTCTTCGTTTGCCCTCCATTTTACTGAGCAGTATTGCAATTCTTTTGGTTTTTCCTATTGCAAAACACTATTTCAATTCTAGAACAGGCTTTTTAGCCGCTTTCCTAATGGCAATAAATGGTCTGATAATAGAAATTGCAGCAGGGCGGGTGGCGACGGATCATATCGATGTGTTTTTTATGTTTTTCATCCTCCTGTCCGTTTTCTTTTGTTTAAAATTAGTGAAGAGCGGAAAAATCATTTATTCCATTTTCATTGGTTTTAGTGTAGGATTGGCCATATTATCAAAATGGTTACCCGCTATTATTGTTTTCCCAATATGCTTATTGATGCTAATAGAGTCCTCAGATTTTTCCAAAAGGAAGATCATTTGGTCATTTATCATCATGTTGGCTGTTGGTTTCCTGGTGATGATTCCATGGCAATGGTTTATTTATCAAAACTACCCGCTGGAAGCGCAATGGGAGGCCTCTTTTAATTGGAAGCATTTTAGCACAGTACTAGACAATAGGGAAGGCTCGAGTTTTTATTTTTTGAATCAAATTCGGATAAATTATGGGGAATTAATTTACCTGCCGCTAGTCTGGTTTATTTATAAATCAATAAAGTTAAAAGGCTCCATAAAGTATTGGGTATTCCTTATTTGGACTACGGTCCCACTGATCATTTTCTCACTTGCTAAAACTAAAATGCAGGCTTATATTCTTTTTACAGCACCCGCGTATTTTATTATGAGCTCGGCATTCTTTGATTTTTTACTGAGGAATTCACAGCTAAATAATAAAAGTTGGAAAGTAATAGCCATCTGGCTACTTTTTCTGATTTTACCAATTCGTTACAGTATTGAGAGAATAAAACCATTTGACACAAAAAATAAAAAACCTCAATGGGTTTTAGATTTAAAGGCATTAAATATTGAAACTGATCGGAAATCAGTTTTATTTAATTATCCAAAGCCCATTGAGGCTATGTTTTATACGGATTTGACGGTGTACGAAAAACTACCATCAATTTCCTTTTTGGAGGAGTTGAAAGGCAAATCCTATAAAATATATATTTATGATCCAGGGAATTTAGAAATTCAATTTGGTCAGTTAAAAGGAATTGAAATATTAAATTCTCAATTAGCAATTTCCAAATAGAATTTCTATAAAAACCCGTTCTCAGAATACTATAAACTAATGGGCGATCAATTTTAGAGTGCTGTTGCCCAATTCAGATTGAATTTTTACAATTCGAATTCCCGAGCTAAATCTATCATTCCATTCCATCCTTTCATGTGCCATTAATTCCACTTTTTCCAAAACTTGGCCAATGGAAGAATAAATAACAATACTTGCTTTTTCCTCGGTGGGGTTTTCAATAATTAATCTACTTTGATATGGATTTGGGTAGATTAATAGTCCCGAGTTTTCAATTTCTTTCAAGCCTATAGTACCATTGCTAGCGTCTGGGGTAGAATTATTGAAGAAAATCCAATTTGGAGAGGCGTCATACTCCCGACCATAAGAGACATCAGTACTTTGGGTGCCAAATGAAATATAATCAGCTGTATCGAGATTAGCAGCATTTTGTTTAAACAAACCAATTTCTTCTCCACCTTTAGAAAGTTTAAAATTGCTGTGGTTTGTTCCTTTGGTCGTATCACCAGAAGCCCAGATTAGTTTAAAGCCTCCTGCTGGTAAATACTCCGCATTCATTTGCCATTGGTCTGGCTCAGTAATATCATCCGAAAGGAAATAGTCTCCTAAGAAGATGCTGTCATTGGAATTATTATAAAGTTCTATCCAATCTTCATAATCCCCATGTTGATCTGTTATTGCTCCATCATTATCAGCCATAAATTCATTAATTACCAATTCACCAACTGCATCAATCCTATAATATTCATATTCTGCTCTTAGGGGGGAAAACTTACCTATAGTGGAATTTTGAGCATAAACATAATATTGAATGCTGGGACTGTTCATACTTATACTGGCTCCATAAACACCATCATTTGCTGCACCGTCATTATGAGCTCCATCATCGTACATTTCAGTTCTGGTAAAGGCTGTAGAAGATAGGGCTCTATAACCTAAATATACTTCATCTTCATTACTTAAGGTGGCTGTTATGCTAATGGTTTGACCAATAACTGGCTTGGCATTGGAAAGGCTAACATTGCTGATGCTCGGTTCTGTTTGCGTGAAATCTGAAAGACCTAGAAGGTAACTAGATCTTCCATCCATAAGGTTTTTAATTCCTGGAGTACTACCTCCTCCTGGTCCTCCACCAGTGCTAATATCGTTATCCAAATTGCTGATGAAATTATTATAAGTATAAAACTTATTATTATCTGCTTGAACCGAAGAGTCGGCCACATTCTGTAAAAACTGAGCCTTGGTATAATAGCTTCCATTGTCGAAATTTTCTAGAAGCATAGTTTTAACATGAGCCAAGTACATTTTTTTATACATAGGCACACTTAGCAATTGCTTAATTAATGGGAAGTCGGCATCATTACTATGCAGAAGATGCGACATTTGCTGCTTTTGTACGGTATTGTTTAGATTCGATGAGCCTGTCATGGAAAATCTTCCGAAAGATTCATTCAAATCCCAAACTATTGGAATAAAGCGACCATCATTTCCTCTATACAAATAGTAGTTTTGAGAAAAGGCCCCAGAATAACTATCGAGGTTTACAAAAACATTATTGAAAGCAAGCATCCAAAGAGCTCTATCCACATCAAGAATTTTTTCAATGGAGGAAATTTCATTGGCCAAGGTATCGCAAAGGTTTATTAGCTCATTCCATCCAAAATCAGATTTTAGTTCATAAGCATCATTATAATCAGAACTATCTTGACTGATATAAACTAAGTTTGGGTAGTCTGCTGATCCTGGTCCAGCACCTGCCGGAGGATTACATTTAATAAATGCATTGGTTTTAGAAGCAAATCTGCTGCTCACAAATTTTTTACTGATAGATTCAGAACTGCTATAAAGACCTAATGAATTTCCATTTACATAAACATTGGCATAGTTGGAGAGGGGAGCATCCATATATTGCCTCAGAATCTGGTAGGATAATACTTCGCGAACAAAGGACGGATCATTTTTTACATTACTTAGTTTAATGTCAGTATATCCATCATAAATATGATCCTTATAAGTATCCAATTCAATGTGAAAAGGGTTTTTAGTTTGATTGGCGCTATAGGTACTATTGCCTTTATACTTTACACCAACACTGTCGAATACCACCCCATTTATGGCAACAGATTGAGCCATAATATAATTTTCATTTCCGGCCTTTTCAGCATCTAAAAGGGCATCCCAATTACTTTGAGCAAAGGTGATTTCAATTTTTTGAACCGTAGCTAATTCGTATAGCGACTGTGAGTTTCCAAAAAGGGAATAAAGACTAAAAACACTTAGTATTAAGAGCTTTTTCATAAGAAGATTTGTTGTTATATGTCAATAGACGACATCCAACTAAAAAACCTTCGAATAGTTAAAAAAAAACTGAGGTTTCAAGCAACAATGCCGAAACCTCAATTTATCTAAGACTAAATTTCCAAAAAACTAATGCCTGGACAAGGCATAGCCTTTTATTTTTCCCATAATTGAATCAGCCTTATTTCTATTCTATCTATAACAAGTATTGGGAGAATTGGTTTTCGGAAATTTCATTTATTGCATTTTAATAATTGATAAAACCAGTATCTTCGTTTCAGTAAAGTTTTCGTTTAAAATGCTCTACCAAGGAATTAGCAGTTTTTATTTAATGGCCATTTGCGTGTTTATATTGTTGATGGCTTCCTGTAAACACGATCCATTTCCTGGTCCACCTGCTTCAAGTAATGCTATTGTAGATTCTACAAATAGCAATGTTTGTGATCCAGATACAGTTTATTTCGCCAATGATATTTTACCCATATTAATTTCCAATTGCGCCTATTCGGGATGTCATGATGCCGCAACTTCTCAAGATGGGGTTACTTTAAATAATTTTCAGAATACCGTAAATACAGGAGATGTACGGGCTGGTGATTTAAGTGGAAGTGATTTATATGAAGTAATTACAGAAAATGATCCAGATAAAATAATGCCACCACCACCTAACACAGCCTTGACTCAAAGTCAGATAAGTCTGATTGGAAAATGGATTTTACAAGGTGCCCAAAACTTAAATTGCAATTCCTGCGATAGTTCTGACTTGAGATATAATGGAAATATTCAGCCTATAATAAATCAAAATTGTGTGAATTGCCATGGTGGTGCTAATCCTCAGGCGGGTTTATTATTAAACAATTACCAAAATGTACGATCTGCCATTTTGAACAATAATCTTAGAGAAAAAATAAATGATGAAGCAAATTTCACGGTAATGCCTCCAGGAGGAAAAATGAATGCTTGTGATTTGGAAAGAATGAATGCTTGGATTAATGCCTCTTATCCAGAATAGTGATGCTAAAACTAAAAACCTTTTTTGCTTTCGGACTTCTAATTACTATGGCTTCCTGTTATTTCGATAATAAGGAAGAATTATATCAAAATTTGGATAGCAGTTGTGAAAGTGTAGATCAGAGTTATAGCCAAGATATTCTACCTATCCTAAATACCAATTGTAGTTATAGTGCTTGCCACGATGCTAGTACTAAGGCTGGAGGATTAGACCTAAACTTATATTCGGAAGTTTTTAGATCTGCCCAAGCGGGAAGTTTAGTAAATCGAATAAAGGGGATTGGGGCTAGTCAAATGCCTCTTGGAGCTGAGCCTTTAAGCGATTGCCAAATTCAGAAAATTGAGAATTGGGTGCTTGAGGGAGCCTTGGAAAATTAGTTTCCTTACTATAATTGCTAATCTCATCTCCTTTGTTTTGACCTATTATCTTAAAGCAATAGCCTATCTTTTTTTCTTTTTTAATAGAATGCGGATTCGATACTAGCGCTATTATAAGCTGTAATAAATTGGGGAAGTTTTGAAGGGTTCCCTAAAAATGAAGGAGAGGCTTAGTAGATAGGAGATAGAATCTCTATTGATCTAATTATTATTTTTCTAAAAACTAATGGGATAATATATAATAGCTTTGAAGGAGAAATTAAAAAGAGGAATGTGATGTTAGATATAAGTTTTTCTTTAAAATAAATTAAATCAAAAACCCGCTATGGAAGAAAGTCCTAGTACCTTAGAGAGCCTGAATCAACTTTATCAGAACCCTATAATTCAAAGGGTAATTTCCATACTCATTGGAGTAATCCTCATTTTAATTCTATCGAGATTTGTAAAAAAAGCTATCAATGAAAAGGTGAATAATCCTGATGGTAGATATAGGGCAAGAAAGGCAGTGAGTTTGGCCTCCTATATAGTACTAGCTATAATGTTGATGTTTATTTTCAGCGATAAACTTGGAAATATTGGTGTGGCACTAGGTGTGGCAGGAGCAGGTATAGCCTTTGCTTTGCAAGAGGTAATTGTAAGTGTAGCTGGTTGGATAAGTATTTTGGTAAATGCTACCATTGGCGTTGGTCAGAGAGTGAAAATTGGGGATACTAAAGGTGATATTATTGACATTGGAGTAATCAATACAACCATTATGGAAATGGGAGATTGGGTGGATGCCGACCTGTATAATGGCAGGATTGTAACCTTGGCTAACAGCTTTGTTTTTAAAGAGAATATTCACAATTATTCTGCAGAATATCCTTTTTTATGGGATGAGGTTCAGGTCCCAATTCGTTTTGAGAGTGATTATAATTTTGCACGAGAACTTTTTACTCAAGTGCTTGTAGATGTTTGTGGTGAATATGCCCAAGCTAGTGAAGATGAGTGGAAAAAACTAGCGAATAGATATAGAGTAGAGGAGGCAATGGTTCGCCCTATGATAAGCCTAAAATTTGATGAGAATTGGATTACTTTCACCTTAAGGTATATAGTGGATTTTAAAAAGAGGAGAAGCACCAAAGATTTGATCTTTACAAAATTATTGCAGGAAATAAAGCTTCATGAAGACAAAATTATGATCGCAAGTTCCAGTATGGAAGTAACTAACTTCCCTGGAAAAACAGAATAAGGGCAATTGTTGGTTTTAGCATATGTATGATTTACTAAAGGCTCATGGATGATTAATATCCTTTTTCCTCCATTTTTTTTGCAAATTTTTCACCGATCTTCCTTCCCCATTCTTGACCCACCTCCATGGATTCCTTCATAATTAGAGGGGTGCTTTTTGCATATTTCTTCCCAACCGGGCTTTCGTAAAATATTATTAATTCCTTTAGATCCTCTAAACTAAGGTGTTTCGAATATACAGGTACCAACATTTTGGTAAGTTCTAGCAATGAGGTTTGCCCGAACTCCTTTTCCAAATCCTTCCAGGTACTTTCTTCAATATTGGAATATTGTTGTTTGAAAATTGTAAACATTTGTTTGATGGCTACCTGGTAGGTTTCCTCAGTTCCCGAAATTTTAAATAGTTTCTGCAAAGTGTTACTGTATTCGCTATCCTCTTGTGCGAAAGAGGTGAAGCTAATACAAACAAGAATAACTAGAGTGAATGCTTTTTTCATGGGGCTGTTGGGTGTTATATTATTTTTTGAGATAAAGTTTGAGCGGTAAACTACTCATAAAATTTTTATTCAGCATAGGATTTAGAATCAAAATCACATCCGTCCTAAACAATTTTAGTCACGGAATTATAAATTTGATATTCAGTCTATTTGGGTTTAACAAAACTAAGCCATATTATTCGAGATTTTCTTAATTACATAATTTCCCCAAAGGCTGTTCAAGTTTTTTGATAAAAACAAATAAGGGAATTTTGTTTGTAGCTTATTTTGGCCTTCAAGAAAATGGTGATTTGATTGAAATGGAGCCTTAGAGAGATTGGGTAGCTCTGAAGGATGAAGAGATCACCCAACCGAACTTAGGTTCTATGAAAAGCAGATTGCCATTTTATTGTGAGCCTTGACCTTTTTATTCACCTGATATTATTTTAGGGGTGTTCATGAACTCACTCCGTTCGGTTGGTTCGTTTTTGGGTCAACCGACCTTAGGAGCTCATGAGCGACAGCGAATAACCCAAAAATGAACAGAATTTAATTATTTTTTTAGCAATAAATTTTATTTAGGACACATGTGAATCAAAATAATAAAAATGGTAAAGGACTTTGAAAATAAAAAAACCCACTAAAGCTTTCCTTCACTATAGTGGGTTTTAATAAATACTAGTATAGCTCTTATTTAGGTGAAATAGGAACTTTTTTAATTCTTGCCCAGGCAACAAAGGCTGCCATTACAAAGAGAACAATGGTAGTTACAAATGGTTCTCCACTAGAAAGGTGATAGGCAGTTGCTAAAACCATTATCGTTGCAATTCCAATAGCTGCTAGTGCACTTAAAAAGGGTTTAACTCTTATCGCTGCTGGAATAATTAAACCTAAGGCACCAAGAATTTCGCTAATTCCTATAAAACGAACCATTTCCAAGCTAAAAGAGTTTACGAAGCTCATTCCACCCTCTGCCAGTTCTGATATGGGCATGGATATTTTCATAACTCCAGCCATTCCAAAACTAATTGCCAATAAAACTTGTAAAACCCAGACTAGTATGTTTAGACCTTTTGACTCTTTTTGATTTTCCATTTTGATTATTAATTATTCAGCGAATTTAGATACATTTGATTACTTTTTATAATCAGTTACCTTTTGGTAATCAGTTACCTAAAGGTAATCAACAGAAGAAAATGAATAAAAAAGAACATAAGGAGTGCATGTCTTCCCTTGTACCAGTAAGAGATACTTTGGATATTATTGGAGGTAAATGGAAAATTTTAATATTGATTTCCATTTGGGAAGGAAATAAGCACTTTAGGGAAATTGAGCGAAGCATTCCAAAATTAAGCACCAAAGTTTTATCAAAAGAACTCAAAGACCTAGAGGCAAGTCAGCTCATTGTTCGCGAAGTGATAAATGGTTTTCCTGTAAGAACTAGGTATAGTGCGACCGAATATTCAAAAACATTGGAAAAAGTATTTTTCGAATTGGGTGATTGGGGTGCAAAACACCGAAAAAAAATCTTTGGTGAATCCCAGCCCAAATTCCAAGGAATGAAAATATGAACAATGTCAAGCCAAAGGCCCAAACCACTAAATCCACACTTCCCCTAAAACCTCACCCTCAGCCTCCAAGCTCGCACTACCTTCTCAATTCATCCTATATTTCTCCCTATACTCCGAAGGGCTAATTCCTTCTTTCTTTTTAAAAAGCCTAGAAAAATAGGGTGGGTATTCAAAGCCTAATTCATAGGCAACTTCTGAGATGGTTTTATGGGGTTCCAACAGGATGTTTTTGGCCTCATTTATAAGGTATAGTTGTAGATGTTCTGTAGAGGTTTTTCCAGTTTCCTTTTTTAGGGTATCGCTTAAATAACGCTGGGAAACTGACAATTGATCCGCGATTCCCTCAATGCTTGGAATAGTATTTTCCTTTATTTTACTAGATTCAAAATGCTCATCTAATTGGCGTTTAAATTTCTCCAATAAATCGTTTGAAAGCTCTTTACGGTTTAAAAATTGCCTTTCATATGAGCGGTTTGCATACTTTAAAAGTGTGCTAAGATGTGAAATAATAATATCCTTACTAAACTCATCATAGTTGTTTTGGTATTCGATTTCTATATTTTCTACGATAGATTCAATCTGTTTTTCCTCTTTAGGTGAAAGGTGTAAAGCCTCATTTACTGAATAGGAGAAGAAGCCATACTTTTTAATTTGCAGCGCTAGATCTGTGCCTTTCAGAAAATCTTCATGAAAATTTATAGAAAATCCTTTTTGCTCAAAAACCACACTTTCATCCCACTGCATAACTTGTTTTGGAGCAATAAAAAACAAGGCACCATTGGTGAAATCGTATTTCGTTCGGCCATAATTTAAGTCCCCTTTCACAATTTTTTTAAAGCTAATAGAATAGCAATCGTTTGTGATGGGCGGGGAACTTTCTTTTGGGCAGGGTAGAAACCCTTCACCTATGGTAGTGAAAATGCTAAACATGGGATGTTCAGGACGAGGAAGTTCTAAATATTCTAGGTATTCCGATAAGGTTTTAAAATGCACCATCTTAATTTTTCATTTCATTTTCTATAGCTAGCAATTGTTTTTGATAGGCATCAATTCTGGCATGAGCTGATCCATCTATCAATAAAATAACTACCAACATGGCAATGCTGGTTATCAAACTGGCTCGCCAAATTGGGCTGCTGAAAAACAAAATGAGTAAAGCACAAACAGCAATAATAATTGGAATAGCTGTAAAGACAATATTTTTATATTCTTTTAATGTTGCTTCGGAACGCTCTAATTCGGAACTAAGAAAGGCCGATGCATCCTCATGATAGGCGATTTCAAATTGTGAAACACGGGATTTATTGGTGAAAAATAGTCCTAATCCGATTATGCTAAGTAATGTACCGGCTACTAGGGTGGGGATGATATAGGCCTTAGCAATATCCGTTCTTCCCAGTTGCCAAAAGCCAATTCCTGCGGAAATAAATAACAATCCAAAGAGAATGAAAAAGGGAGTTGAAAAGAGCTCAGATTTTGCCCAGTCAATTGATGCTTTCAGAAGATCCATATGCTATTTTTAATTATTCAATTTATAAATTCCACGACAATCCTGTTGCCTTTTCAGATAGCTCCCACAATTTTTTGGCTACAGCCTTATCCTTGGCATGGGGTTTTAATTCATGAGCTCCTACTGGGCCCACCCAATTGCTTCGTCCAGTAGGTCCATAAAATGCTGTTTGGTCCAAATCTTCTTCTGTGGCACACATTAACTCTGGATAAGCACCATTTTCTGCAGCTTGTGTTAAAGGAGATAACTTCATTAAACCAAAGATAAGCTTCATCATAAAACTACCACTTGTTGAAATAAGGGAGGTCCTGGAAGATCCTGGATGACAGGCATAGGCTTTAACTCCAGTTTTACCGGCTTCTTTCAATCTATCTTGCAATTCATAGATAGACATTATTTGGGCTAGTTTACTTTGACTATAGGCATCGTTGGGGCTATAATTATTATCCCAATTTAAATCGTCAAATTTGATGGTTTTAAGACCCATATCATATCCTAAACTACCTACTGTTACAATTCTGCCCTTAGATTTCTCTATCATTGGAAAAAGCAAAGCTTGAAGGGTAAAATGTCCGAAATAATTTACACCCATCTGACTTTCCCAGCCATCTACCGTAATTTTTTGGCTAGGAACTTGAGCAATGGCACCGTTGCACATTAATGCGTCAATTCGACTAATATTTTCTAAAACTTCTGCTGCTGCTTTTTTTACAGAGGCTTGTTCTGCTAGATCCATTTGGATATTACTAACATCAATAGAATTTCCCAGCTTTTCTCTCAAAGTGGCCATTGTAGCCTCAGCCTTTTTAGGATTTCTATTTAACATTAGCACTTTGGCGCCCTTAGAGAGAAGAATTCGTGCGGCTTCAAAACCAGTTCCGCTGGTTGTGCCTGTAATGACAAAGGTTTTGCCATTTAAGTCATTTATTCTATCGGGGGTCCAGCCTTGTTTTCCAAACTGATTATTTGTGCTCATGTCTTTTTTTTAAAGTTTACACAAAATTCAGAATATCAATTCGTTTAGCTCTTATACAGTTTTTCGGATGATGTATACTTTTTGGTTTTATGTGCCAATTCCGTAGGTCTCGATAGAAAAAAGGATGGGTAAAAATAAAAATTAACTACTTGAGATTATTAATCTACCAAATAGGCCTGATTACAATTTTTTAGTTGAGGTTTTAAAACCCTATAGTATATTCTTTAGTTCTAAGCTTCTAAAATCTACTGAATTTTAAAGGCTTTCTAAATAATCTAGGATTAAGGCCAATCCTTCATCATCCATTAATGTGGTGCCGATAAATGGCATTTCACCATCCAACATATTTCTTCTAATCTTATCCTTTCCGGATGGAATTCCTGATCCTTGAAGCGAAGTTTCAAATCTAAAATCAAAATCTTTTTCGGCTGGAATATCCCAGCCTTTGGGATTATGGCAGTGGGCACAATTTAGGGCTAAGTAGGCTCGACCACGGTTTGAAATAGAAGCATTCAAATTTCTATAATCAACCATACTTGGAACTTGATTTACAGAAAAATTTTCCAACAAATTTTTTGACTGTAAATGGCTAAGTTGATTTACCAAAGCCCCATTTCTGGAAACGGTCTTATTTAAATTTTGGATTGTTGGCCCCAAATGGGTCATAGAATTATTGGATTGATGGCAGGTCATACACTCATTTTCATTTGGAATTTTATAGAGTGTTGAACGATTCTGTCCTAAGGAATTTAACCAGCTTATTGGTTTACTTGAACCGCTTAATTGCAAAAAGGCCTCAGATTGAGATTCATTCCAGCGATAAGAAGCAGCATTCCATTTGTCATCCTCCTTAATCATAAGGCGTGTTTCAATTATGTTTTTACCCAAACTGCTATCTCTCTCATCAATATAATAAAAGAAGGTTTTGCTAAGAATTGTTCCATTTGGAAATTCGATAGAGTTGCCTGCCAGCCTAGTCATTTTTGTTCCTGAGGGAAGTTTAACCAGTCTTTGTTTATAAGCGAAATCTGTGAATAAAACAGAGTTTAATTCCAAGAGTTCAAAATCATTAGTCGGGATTAAATTTGCTGCTAGCCCCTGAAAAATATTATATGCCGAAAGACTGTCTTCGAATACGATGGTCTTTGGGAAATTGAAGTTTGGAATTGTGATATCCCCTTCATCAAAACCATCCTTTTTACAAGTGATGATAGAAAAAATCAGCAAGCTAATAGAGATGGTTAATTTTTTTTTCATTCCTTGAAATTGTTGAACAAGCGATAAACGAAATTTAAAGAAAATTATTTTCAGAATGGAGCGCCAGTAAATGGACTTACCTATCAAATTAGTATTTTTTAAAACGATGATACAAGGGAATTCATTCATTAATTAAAGTCTGGAAATTTTACTACACTTAAATCAAATAGGGCAGTGTATTCGTATTTTTAAAACTTTATTAATTGACTAGCTACCCTATGAAACAGTTTTTATTGTATTTCTCAGTGGCCATTTTTTCAATATTCATTGGCAGTCAAATTACTGAAGGGCTGCTTTTGGTTCCCTATTGGAAATCTTTATCATCCAATGAGTTTTATCTGTATTACGATCAATTTGGAGGCTATATTGGTAAATTTTATACCATTCTAACCATTGTTGCAGCTTTGATTCCTGTTGCCATATCGATTTATGCCAAAAGGATCGGATCCGGGGGGTTCAAGCTTGCTCTTTGTTCTAGCCTTTTTGCAATTCTTTTTATTGGATGTTTCTATGTCTATTTCAAAGGTGCAAATGAATTGTTTTTTAATGCTTCCCTATCTGAACTTGAACTGAGTGATGAGTTAATTGTTTGGAATTATTGGCATTGGGCCAGAATTGGTCTAGAGCTTATTTCCTTATTCTTTTTAATTGCTAGCCTAATTAAAATCCAAGAAAAGGAATTGAATTAAGCTTCTCCTTTTCCTTAGGGAGGCAAATATTTCAATAATTCACAATGTCTGAGCTTACAATAGTATGAAGGGGTGACCTTCTAACTATTCATCACTTAAGGCTGAATAGTTCTTAAAAGGTTTCCTATTTATTCAGGAAAGAGGAATACATCCAAACTAATTTTTCTTGTTCTCTAATATAGTCGCTCATTAGTGCATTTGTGCCTTCGTCTTCGGCATCGGATGAAATATTCAATAATTCTCTTTGGAGGACTATAATAGTTTGGAAGGAAGTTAAAATATCTTCTACAGCTTTTATTCCGTTGCTCACCTGCACACTTTCTTTAATTTTTGAACTTGTGCGATAATCTGAAAAATTATGATTTGGTGAATGTCCTAAGGTTAGAATCCTTTCGGCTACTTCATCTATTTTTAGGAGTAGATCATTGTAAAGTTCTTCAAATTTTAAATGTAGTTCAAAGAATTTTTCCCCTTTGATATTCCAATGGTAGCCTCTTGTATTTTGATAGAAAATTGAATAATTAGCCAGGAGCTCATTTAATTTTTCTGAAAGTTGTACTGCTTTTTCTTTGTCGAGCCCTATTGCGTTTTTAGTATCCATTTTAAATGCTTTTTAGAATTTATTTTAATTCTAGCAAAGTTCACCTTTTGCGAGATTCCAGAAAGTAACAAAGATCACTTATAATGCTATTTGATTAGTATGGAACTAATGGAATACTTCAAAAAAAATAATTTAACAAAAGATAATTTCAAAATTGCAAATGCTAGATTAATTTATTGATTAAGAAGTTCTTCCAAAATACTTTTCAATTGGCTTTGTTCTACTGGCTTAACTAAATAATTACTGGTTAGACCATATTTTTCCGCTTTTTTCAAATCTTCTTCACTATTTGAGCTGGTTAAAATATAAATGGTAAGCTTTTGATCCGTAGGAATCTTTGTGAATTCATCCAGAAATTGCCATCCATCCCAGACGGGCATGTTCAAATCCAGAAAAATTATTTGGGGTAATTTTTCACTATTCTGAACCATGGTTTTTAATGTGGAATAAGCTTCTTTTCCATTTTTACAAACCAGAATTTTTTCTACAAATCCCGATAGTTCTATATATTTCTTCGTAATAAATAAATGTATTGGATCATCTTCTACAATACATGCTAGGTCTATTTTTTTCATATTGGTAATTTTACTTTAAAGATTGTGCCTACATTTACTTTGCTTTCTACATTTATTTTGCCTCCCATGCTTTCTATTTGGTTTTTGGTTATAAACAAACCTACACCTCTAGAATCTTGGTGTTCATGAAAGGTTTTGTACATTCCAAACAATCGGTCATTGTGTTTTTTAAGGTCTATGCCTAAGCCATTATCTTCAAAATAAAGAGTGTGCATAGAGCCAGTCATTTTGCTGCTAATTTTTAGATAACTTGGTCTTTCAACACTTCTATATTTTATGGCATTGGTCATCATATTCAATACGATACTATCTAGGTAGGCAGGAACAGCTTTAATGATTAAATCCTTATCTACCTTATTTATGATTTCAATTTGGGATGATTTTATTTGGGCATTCAGGCTTTCTATATTTTTTTCTATGACCTGATGGATATTAACTTTTGAAACATCTGAATTTGTTAGATTCACTTTTACAATTTCTGTTAAATCTTGAACTGTCTGATTCAGATTTTTGGCGCCTTTGTTTAGTAATTCAAAAAGTTCACTTTCCAATATTTCTTGGTGCTCCAATTGGAATAAATCAAGAATTCCTGTAATCCCACCACTATGAGAACGAAGGTTGTGGGATACGATATAAGCAAAATTCCGAAGCCTTTCATTTTGTTCATTCGTAATATCCAAAAGGGATTTAATCTCCCTTTCCACCTTTTTAAGTTCGCTGATGTCTGTGGCCACTCCAAGGTAACCCACTATATCTTCATTGTGAGCTATGGTATTAATAGACAATAAAACTGGGAATTTTGATCCATCTTTATGAATGTAAGTCCATTCTTTAGTTCTTGGTACCCCGGCTCTGGCTTCATAGATGAAGGTTTCAAAACCATTTATTTCCTCCCTAAATTTCGCTGTTAGTTTTTCGCTTTCTTTTTCCACTTCATCCTTCGCGTGAATCAATCCTGAATTATGAATGCCAATAAGCTCCTCTGCTTTATATCCGAGCATCTGTTCGGCACCGGAGTTAAA
Source organism: uncultured Cryomorphaceae bacterium (assembly GCA_963976435.1). Taxonomy (GTDB): domain Bacteria; phylum Bacteroidota; class Bacteroidia; order Flavobacteriales; family Schleiferiaceae; genus CAKZNE01. The sequence continues at coordinate 77,762 of CAXBKQ010000017.1, forward strand.
TAGGGTAATTAATCCTTCTTTATCTGTAGCGATTATTGAAACTTGTTTACTAGCATCTAAAATGGCTTGCAAACTTGAAATTGCGTCTTTTAATTTCTTTTCATATTCTTTTTCCTGGCTAATATCTCGAACAAAAGACCAAACCAATTTTAAGGTACAAGGTGTATCCGGTGCTACAGCCACTGTAAAAGTATATGATGTGAACGGGCATGAGGTATTGTACCAGCCAGAGGTGCAAAATCAAAAAGCGGTCCCCTTAAACGATCTCCCAAAAGGCTTGTATTTGGTGCAGGTGCTACAAAAAGAACAGGTAGTACACAGCCAAAAATTAATGGTACAACCCTAAACAAGAAACCTTTATCTGCGGCAGATTTCTTTGAAGATAAGCTCATACACGTTGACTAATTCAATACAACATATTGATAAACACCTGAAGCTCCTGTTTATCCTGATCGGAGCTTTAGGTGCTTCATTGAGCAGCTCTGCGCAGGGCGGATTTTCGAGGCTATACCTGGAAGGTTCGGGTACGGGCAATATTTAATATGATGACCTGTACATTCGTACTGCTGCTCAAATCGCAAATACCAACGGAGATCGGGGCTTCTTTTTGTGAAGAAGGATCAATATGGTTGCGAACAGATCAGACTGCCGAAAAGTAAGTCTTCCCTAAACGCTATTTAAAGTATACCCTAACCCGTTTAAAAAGCATATAAAACTGCATTATTGTGAGAGTAGCTTGAAGAAGTGGTTATTAAGTCATACCGAAGTATCAGGCAATTCATTTCAGAGCCACCTCTATTTCTTACCTTATTTTACAATTTTATATGCCAAAATAAAACTCAGTATTGGATTGATTATAATAGCCAGGAATGGTGAAAGTCCTATATCTAAGAATGGTACAACAGGCATTTGCTCATTGTAGCTCCAAAAGTCTAGTTCTACAGCCACCCACTCTGCTGTTAACGAAACTAAGCTGGCCATTATGAGGACGATTAGCAATATTTTAAAATTAAAATTTCTAATCCAGTACTTGTCTTTGAGGACAACAGCAACAAGGCCGTATATGATGAATGTGAGTACAACATCTCCAATCGTGCATCCGAGGAAGTAGATGCTTTTCATAAAGAGATTGTACTCATTATATAAACCGGCATGAAGGTTTTCCCAGATAAAGTTCAGAACGAAAGCTATCAGCGCAATCCATGTTAATAAACTTTTAGCTTTAATTGTCTTAGACTCCTCCATGTTTAAAGTTCAGGAATGGCTTTAATGCAATGCCATTCCTGCTATTCTGATTTTACAGTGATTTCACCTCAAAAGAAACCTTCAGCTTTTCCCATACCATAGTTACTTCTGCTGTTGAATTGCCCGTTTCATTCACCGCATAGGTAAGCGCTTCCTGGTTTTCTGATAGTTTCTCAGGGTCCACTTTTATTCTTACTACATCAAGGGATGGATCATATTCATCACTCATGTGCTGATCCCAGTTTTTATTGATGATCAACGTCCATTCGTTTTCACCAGGAATAGTGAAAAAACCATATTTTCCTGCTGGAACTTTGGTGTTATTAATCTCTACATCTTCTGAAAAATTGATGGCTGTTGCCCTGTGTGCGCCAGTGGCCCATACTTTGTCATATTCTACCAGGCCTCCCCAGATTGTTCTCCCCCGCACACTTGGGGAAGAATAATCAATGTGTATGTGTGTATCTCCTGCATTTCCCATAGCTGCCGTCTTTGGACTCTTGGGTTTAGGCTTATCATCATTATCTGCACCATGGGCAGCATGATCGTTTGCAGGCTTGTTACAACCTCTGGAGAACTGAAGGTGAACGATCTTCCACATACCTTCCTCTACCTGCATGGAAAGGGTTATCAATCCGGCAGAATTAATCTGCTGGCCTTGCACCTCGCCCTTAATCAAATAATTGCCTCGCAATAATGCCATCTCTTTGTTGACCAGAGATTCGGCAACTTCAACAGAGAATGTCATCTCCTGCATCTCCTCAATTTCTTTTCCCAAATGACCGTCTCTGTAGTGCTCCCAGGAATCATCAACCGATCCCTGTTCGTATATTTTTGCTTTTGGAGAGAAAACTGCATTCAACGGCTCCAAATTTTTATCATTTACTGAACTGACAAATAAGTCCAGCACTTCGTTGGCTGTATTTTTGGGTTTGACTGAATCATTGCAGGAAAACATTAGTACTGATAAAGCCAAAATAGTGGTGGTAAATAATTTTTTCATCATAGTTACTGGGTTAGTTATAAATATTTAAGCAATAGTAATTTCTTTATCAAGGTAAACCTGCTGGATCAGATTAAGCAGTTCAATACCTTTCTTTCTGGGTCTTTGGAATGCTTTCCTTCCCGAAATCAATCCCATGCCTCCTGCTCGTTTATTGATAATAGCCGTTTTTACAGCTTCAGCATAGTCCGAATCACCAGATGATGCCCCTCCCGAGTTGATCAGGCCTATCTTGCCCATGTAGCAGTTGGCTACCTGGTATCGGCACAGATCGATTGGATGATCCGAAGTATATTTCTCATACATTTCTTTAGAAGTCTTACCAAAATCCATAGCCTTGAAACCGCCATTTGTTTCAGGCAGCTTTTGTTTGATAATATCTGCCTGAATGGTCACTCCCAGATGGTTGGCCTGGCCTGTGAGGTCAGCGGCTGTATGGTAATCCTTGTCCTTGGTTTTGAAGGCTTCATTTCGGGTATAACACCACAAGATAGTGGCCATCCCTAATTCATGGGCATAAGCAAAGGCTTCTGAGATTTCACGAATCTGCCGGTTTGACTCTGCCGACCCAAAGTATACGGTAGCCCCAATGGCGCAAGCCCCCATATTCCAGGCATCCTTTACCGTTCCAAATAAAATCTGGTCATGTTTGTTCGGATAGGTTAGCAGCTCATTATGGTTGATTTTTACGATATAAGGAATTTTATGCGCATACTTTCGGGCGTTAAGCCCTAATACACCAAAGGTAGAGGCTACACCGTTACAACCTGCTTCCAAACCAAGCTGTACAATATTTTTCGGGTCAAAGTAGTCCGGATTGGGGCCAAAAGCACTCCCAGCGGAATGTTCAATACCCTGATCTACCGGAAGAATTGACAAGTAGCCCGTGCCTGCCAGGTTACCACTATTATACAATCTCGATAATGAATTGAGTACCTGCGGATTTCTATTGCTATTCAGAAAAACCTGATCCAGATAATCCGACCCCGGTAGGGTAAGTCTTGTTTGATCAATGGTCTTACAACTGTGTTGTAACAGGTATTCAGCCTGATCTCCTAAATATGCCTTTACTTCCTTCATACCATTCATTGTTTATTTAAAAAAAAATTAGGCTACGGTTTATTGAATTTTAATCCCGGCAGTGTAAGGATAGTTACTGCCAACAGGATCACCCCGATACTCAGGAACGGCCATGAACTGCCAAAGGAATAAATCCACATTCCCAACAAGGGCCCCAGTACCTGACCAATGCTGTTCACAGAGGTTTGAGCCGATAAGTAGGCTCCAGTATTATGCTCATCAATAAATGAGATAGAGGCAATGAGGTTTGGGGTAATGATTGCTGCACCCGTTGCAAAAATTACGATCATGGTAAATACATAGAAATCGGTGGTCATCAGCGGAAAAACACCTAATGCGACAGCAGCGAGTAAAAACCCCGTAATAAGCTGTAGTCTCAGGGGTAGCGTATTTTCATTAAAACTGGCGAAGAAGGGTTGCAAAACAGCCATAACCAAACCACAAAGCATAAAACCCAAACCTACCTGTTTGGTATCAAAGACAAGAATATCTTTGGCATACACGGAGAAAACGGTCTCAAATAAAGTGATGGCCAATTGCAGCACCAGGGATAAAAGCAGCAGTTTTAAAAAGACAGGGTTGGCCAGCATTCCGGTCATTTTAAGTTTTACTTGTTGGTTATTTGCGTGTTGCTTCTTTGGGTTTTTGAGCCGCAGGACAACGACTACTAAAGTAATGATGCCCAACAGTGCAATGGCCAGGAACGGGACACTGAACTTATCTAAAAGCAGGTGCCCAAATGTGGTATTGAAGTGAAGGTTGGTTTGAGCGAGATATCCGCCAATCATAGGCCCGGCTATTACACCCGTACTTACAGCTACTCCCGACCATGCCAATACCTTCTTGCGCTGACTGCTATTGGTTACATCGCTGAGATACGCATTGCCCACCGGAATAATGGAAGAGGAGAATATACCTCCAAGGATGCGGGCTATATACAACATGCTTAAGGAAGTAGCCAGCCCTGTCAGGAGCTGCATGACGACAAAGCCTGCCAGCCCCATAATAATAAGTACTTTCCGACCAAAACGGTCGGAAAGCCTGCCCCAGACAACCGCAAATAACAGTTGAAAAAACGGGTAAATACTGGTAAGTATGCCGATGTGATAGTTGATATCCTCATCCGCTACTACACCGGACTTCAACGCAAGTCTTTCTGTAAAGTAGGGTAAAACGGGCAGCAGTACGCCATACCCGCTCATGACCACAAAAATACTCAACAGGACAATTATTATCCTGCCAAGCATTTTTTGATTATCCATTATTTCTTACCGATTTTCTTTTTCAACAACTGGGCATTGATGGCGACTATAATGGTACTCAAACTCATAAATACCGCACCTACCGCAGGCCCCAATACAAAACCGGAAGTGTAAAGAACACCTGCTGCTAACGGAATGGCAACCGCGTTGTATCCCGTAGCCCATATCAGGTTTTGGATCATCTTATTGTAAGTAGCTTTTCCAAACAGGATCAGATTGGCAATGTCTTGCGGGTTGCTATTGACCAAAATAATGTCGGCTGTTTCGGCTGCCACATCAGTTCCTGAGCCCACGGCAATACCTACGTTGGCCTGTGCCAGTGCAGGCGCATCGTTCACCCCATCACCGGTCATAGCGACAAATTCATTCTTAGCTTGTAGGTCTTTTACGATTTCAACCTTCTGGTGTGGCAATACCTCTGAGTAGTATCCGTCCAGGCCTAGTTCTTCACTTACTGCTTTGGCGACTGTTTCATTATCACCGGTGGCCATCATCACTTTGATGTTGTTCTTTTTGAATACTTTAATCGCCTCCGCACTTTCCGGTCTGATCTCATCTGCCAGGGCGATGTACCCGGCCAGTTTATCATCTATGAGAACAAAAACGACTGTTTCGGCAGCACTGCTATAGGCACCATCAGGTATTGAAATGTTCTCGTCCTTCAGATAGCCGGGGCTCACCACTTTGACTTTTTTTCCTTCCACATCAGCCTCAACTCCTTTACCTGTGATGGCATTGAAGTTTTCCGGCTTAGGTATTGAAATGTCTTTCTCTTTTACTTTTTTAATGATGCCAACAGCGATGGGATGTTCTGAACTTTGCTCCAAAGCACTGGAAAGCCTCAGTAGTTCGTCTGCCTCAAATTGCTGATCTACCGCTTCTACACGGGTAACGCCAAAATCGCCTTTGGTCAGGGTTCCGGTCTTATCAAAAACCAGGGCTGAAATCTTTCGGGATTCTTCAAAGGCAGTTCTGTTTCTGATCAGCAAGCCATTCTGTGCCGAAACTGCTGTGGATATGGCTACCACTAATGGTATGGCTAAGCCAAGCGCATGCGGACAAGCAATGACCATGACGGTAACCATTCTTTCCAGGGCATATACGAAAGGAAAGCCTAAAAACAACCAGGCAGCCAGCGTACCAAAACCAATGGCCAATGCAATATAGGTAAGCCACTTGGCGGCACGGTCTGACAAATTCTGCATTTTTGATTTGGACTTTTGCGCTTCCTGCACCAAAGTGATCACTTTATTGAGATAGCTGTCTTTGCCGGTATGTTCTACTTTTACTTTTAATGAGCCGTTGCCATTGAGTGAACCTCCGATTACTTTATTCTCCAGGCCTTTTTTGACCGGTTTGGATTCCCCGGTCAGCATGGATTCGTTCAGATAACTTTCTCCTTCTACGATAACACCATCAGCCGGAACTTTTTCACCGGGTTTGATCAGGATAATATCATCTTTTTGCAGGTCTTCCAGTTTTACATCTTCCACTATATCGCCCCTCATCCTGTGAGCCTCAGAAGGCATCATACTTACCAGTAACTCTAAGGCCTTGGAGGCTCCCAGTACAGACTTCATTTCAATCCAATGGCCCAGGAGCATAATAGCTATCAGGGTAGCTAACTCCCAGAAAAAATCTTCCCCTTCAAGGCCAAAAACGGTGGCGGAACTATAAAAATAGGCGACACTAATGGCCATGGAAATCAAGGTCATCATACCGGGGGCTCCCTGACTCAACTCATTTTTCAGTCCTTTAAGGAAAGGCCAACCTCCATAAAAATACACGATGGTAGAAAGCCCAAACAGGATGTAGGAGTTACCGGGTAACAACCATTCGTAACCCAAAAAATTCTGGATCATGGGAGAAAAGGCCAGAATGGGAATGGTTAGGATAAGGGTAAGCCAAAAGCGTTTTTTAAAATCTTCGATCATCATTTTATGATGATCATGTCCCATTTCACCATGCCCGGGGTTGTGACCCGAATGACTACCATGGCCGTGATCTTCATGCTTTTTACTTTCTTCGTGCTTATGGTGTGTGTGATTATGCTCTTTGTGATTTTCCATAATGACTATTTTTTATTTGTTCGGGTATTTCAGATTTAGTTTTTCAAGCTGTTCGGCTAAAATTTTAGCTGCTGTATAATTACGAAACCATCGCTTATCTGCAGGAATAATGTGCCAGGGCAAGTGATCACAGGCATTCAATATGGTATGATACGTTTTCCTGTAGTCATCCCATTTTTTTGGGATAAGTTCATCTTCTTTGGCATATTTCCATCGTTTGTGCGGTTTTGTTTTACGCTCCTCAATACGCTTTACCTGCTCATTAGCCGATAGGTGCAGATAAAACTTTAAAATCAATGTATCATTGGCCAACAGATGATGTTCCAGTTCATTGATGAGGTTGATGCGGTGCAGCAAGACATCTTCTGAAAGGCTCTTGTTTGTAGCCGGAACCAGAATGTCTTCATAGTATGACCGGTTAAATACCCTGATCATCCCTTTCTCGGGAAAATGTGGATAAACACGCCATAAAAAGTCATGTTTGAGCTCATCAATTGTGGGCTTCTTAAACGATGTTACCTGCACGCCCTGCGGGTTCATGCCGCTAAAAGCGTGACGGATCGTACCATCCTTTCCGGAGGTATCAAGCCCCTGCAAGACAATGAGCATGCTGTATCTTCCATCGGCATAGAACTTATTCTGCAACTGAAAAAGCTCCTTTCGGAGTTTTTTCAAGGCTTTCTTTGTTTCCGCCTTATCGGCATCTTTCGGTGGCAGTGTTGATATGTGTTCTAACTCAACCATCTGCTTTTATTCAATTTCTTTTGCGTTCTGTTCATATTTCATGGTAAACCAGGCCCCATCATCCTCTGTAAACTGCTGACGTTGCAATACGAAATCGTTAGTCAGGTATTCTTCCACGACATAGTTTATCGTTTTAATACGGATTCCCATCATGTATGCTTCAATAACAGCCTCACTACTGATTTTTACTGATTGGTTCACTACCTCCTTTTTCCTGTTTTTTATGGTGACCAGGCTTTTGGATCCGAAAAAACTTAATACCCCCGATTCAACACTCATCTTCAAATGAATATCTTTTAATTCTTCTCCTTTACCCAGTTCATACAGTTGCTGAAAGTCTTCTGAAGTGACATCCACTTTTATCTTCTCGTCATCCGGATCAGTAAAAGGGAATACATTCAATAGCACATCAAACTCATTGGGATTGCACTTATATGTGGTCCAGTACTTTTCCGTAAGCCGGCCGCTTTCGTCATAGAGCTCGGTTATTACCTTTATCCGATAAGTTTTACCCTGCTGCTCTAACTCACCCGTTAAAAATATCTGCTTGCCCTGCAGGTCTCCATTTTGATCATAGTTTTCACGTACTATTCTTTTTTGCGCTATTTGCTGAATGAACATTTCTTTCTCCTGACCATACAAAATTGCAGGGGCAAGTTGCAGACACGCTATTAAGGTGAGTAGCGCACTACGCATGATGCTTCATCAGTTGGTTAATCTCTTTTGCCAGAATATCTGAAAGGTCAATCTGATTACTTTCATGAGGGATGGTGTTGCACGTGACGACCTGTTGTACCCCTGCATTTTTTAGATCCGCATAGGCTGAGCCAGCAAATACGGCATGTACCCCAACACAAACCGGTGGGTGCATTCCGGCTTTTTTTAAATGGCCGACTGTCTCTATCATCGTTCTGGCGGTGGAAATTATATCATCCACCAGTACCGGGGTGTGGTCTTTGTATTTTGCTACATCGGGGACGGACACTTCCACATCCCTGTCACCGTGCCTCACCTTCTCTAACACCGTAAAAGGTGCTCCGGCTTCTTCTGCTACCTGAGAAACCCATTGCTCACTTTCACTATCCGGGCCGATGAATACCGGCTTTTCAATATTATCGCTCACCCATTTTGAAATGTGTGATGCCGCATGGATCAGTTTATTAGGTACGGTGTAAATCTCACTTAACGAACTTCTACGGTGAAGGTGTGGGTCAACGGTGGTCAACGTTTCTGCAAAGCCTGATATTAATTCAGCAAAATACGTAGAGGTAATACCTTCTCCCGGATTAAACTGCTTATCCTGACGCATGTAGGCCAGATAAGGCGCTACCAGGCACGTACAGGCAGCACCAAGTTCTTTGGCCGTCTTACTTAAAAAGTACAGGGGCAGCAATTTGGCATCCGGCTCGTGTAATGTGCATACCATTACCACGCATTTATCTTTAACCTCAGAGTGAATCTGCACATAGCTTTCCCCATCGGGAAACTGCCGGATGGTTGCCTCTCCCTTTTCAGCCTTAAGGTGTCCTGCTATTTTTTTTGTAAGTTCTTCGTTGCCCGGTAAGGCAAAAACTATCATTTCCATATTTTAAGTCGCTTTGATTTTAATAATTTGTTTTTGTGCATCCATGTAAGAAAGGGCGTATTCAAGCTCTCCTTGTGACTCAGCATGGATTTCAAACAGAGTATCGTTCTCTTCCACATGAGTACCCAATGGTGTAAGCAGCAAAATGCCTGCTGTCATAGCACCAGGAGCACCGGCCAGCTTAGCCACTTTGGCCAGTCTGCGATTATCAATTTCTGAAACTACTCCACTCGCTGCGGATCTAATCCTATGCTTATGGGGCGCTACCTCAGGTTCCCTGAAAAAACCTTGTGCCTCGCAGATAGCAGTGAATTTTTTGTAGGCGGCTCCACTTTTCAAAACTCTCAAAGCTTCAAGAGTGCCTGACCCTTCGGCTGCTTTTCCTCCCATTTCCAATAATCTGCCTGCCAATATTACTGCTCTTTCTCGCAGGTCATCAGGTGCATTGTTTTCATTTCTCAAGACGGATAAAACATCCTTAGCTTCCAAGGCAGGCCCTATACCCCTCCCCACAGGTTGTGACCCATCGGTGAGCACGATATCAATATTCAGCCCGATGGCTTTGCCTACCGCAACCATCTTTTCTGACAGATGCTCAGCAGCCTCCTGCGACCGTACCTTAGCCGTAGCTCCAACAGGAATATCAATCACCACATCGGTAGAACCTGCTGCCGCCTTTTTAGAAAGCACGGAAGCGATCATCTGCCCTTCGCTATCAATATCCAAAGCTTTTTCTATACGGATGAGTATATCATCTGCCGGACTTAGCTGTACTGATCCGCCCCAGGCAAGGCAACCGCCTTCCTGTTCCACGACATTTTTCATTTGCCCGGTGGTGAGATTTACGTTGGTGACTACCTCCATGGTGTCAGCAGTACCGGCAGGAGAAGTAATGGCACGGGAAGAAGTTTTAGG
>CAXBKQ010000018.1:0-86353 GCA_963976435.1 uncultured Cryomorphaceae bacterium
GCTTTTCGATATTATAAATTTCAATATTTGGGAACTTTTTTAGACCGTGGTTTTGAGATTAATAAAATTAAGGTAATACCCCGATCACCTGGAGAGAATGTTTTTGAAGGTGAAATTTATATTCGTGAGGATTTTTGGAGCCTTTACAGTTTAAACCTCCAAGCCAAAATAAATATGTATGATGTGAGCATAGAACAAATATTTGCCCCTGTTTTGGATGATATTTGGATGCCTGTTACCCAAAAATATAAATTCGAATTCAGCCTTTTCGGCTTTTATGGTGTTTATGATTATTTCGCATCTGTTCAGGATTATATTATTGTTAAAAACCGTGAACTTGATGCTCTTGTAAACCTCGTGGATGAAAAGGTTGAAGAGGCCCCTGAAAAATTAGAATCCATCAAAGATGGTGAGCTTGATGATGGATTGGATGATGTTTTTGACAAAAAGAAATCTGTTAGTAACAAGCAGTTTTTTGATTTAATTGAAGATTACGAAAAATCAGAACTAGAAAAGACTGAGGAGAAAGACGTTCTCTACGATTACACCTTTGAAATTGATAGTGCTGCAAAAACAAAAGACTCCCTTTACTGGGCAGATATTAGATCTGTACCTCTAACCGAAAAAGAAAAAAAGAGCTATGTCATAGATGACAGCCTTTATATGGTTCAGAAAAAAACTAGAAACCGCGATAGTTTAAGACAGGCAAATGGAGATACTTTAGGTTTTGCAGACTTATTTTTTGGTGGCTACTATAAAATCTCTGATAGGATGAGGTTGAGCTTTCCTGGGTTTTTACCAAATTTAAGGTATAATACTGTTGAAGGAGTAAATCTAGACTTTAGTGCCAACATTTTCTGGAAGGACGACAGTGTCTATGGCATAAATATCAAACCTTACCTGCGTTATGGTTTTTCGAGTAATACTCTATATCCAAAACTTGAGCTTCGCTTTGGTTTAGGCAAGAAAAGACCAAAACACATTTTCCAAATTGAAGGTGGAAAATATATTAATCAGTTTTCAAAAAACTCAATAAACCCATTTGTAAACAGCCTTTATTCATTGCTTTTGGAAAGGAATTATATGAGGCTTTACGAAAAAGAATATGTTCGTGGGGAATGGTCGAAAAACTTGAATACAAAGTATTCTGTAAAAGGTAGTGTGGAGTGGGCGAATAGAAATCAGCTTTTTAATAATAGTAATTGGTCTTTAATTAATTGGAAAGACACAGAATATTTTGGCAATGAGCCCTTAAATCGGGAAGGTGGTTTTCAAGCGTTTACGGATGCCAAGGCCTTTACCACCTCCTTCGAATTTACCGCTCAGCCATGGTTGAAATACCGCAAATACAATGGCCATAAATTTCCAATAGCTGGCAGTTCACCTATAATTTCATTGCGTTATTTCTCGGGTTGGAAGGGCGTTTTTGAAAGTAGCTCTGAATTTCAAAGAATTGAGGCCAGCCTAAAATCGAGCATAAAAATTGGAGCAAAAGCCACTCTAGATTTTGAAATTGAAGGTGGAAGCTTTCTTTATGCCAATGAGCTACAGTTTATAGATCATAAGCACTTTCAAGGTTTATTAACCGAGTTTGCACCTTTGAGTTTAACAGGAAATTACAGGCTTTTAGATTATTACAATTACAGCACATCAAACAACTATATTTCAGCATTGAGCTATATCCGCTTTCGAAAATTATTCATCACCCAAATACCCGCACTAAGGTTGCTAGGAGTAAAGGAAAACTTTTTTGTGAATTATTTAAAAAGCGAATTTTCTCCCAACTATACTGAGCTTGGTTATACTGTAGATAATATTTTAAACCTTTTCCGCCTGGAGCTTATCCAATCTTTTGAAGATTCAAAAGCTAAAAACTTTGGTTTTAGAATCGGTATTTCTGCGAGTATAGGTGGTTGATTTTTACCCAGTCTAGACTCTTCCATCTTCTTTTCTGCAGGGAAATGAACTTTTCCGGATGATTTTCGTCATATTTATAAACTAAATGAGTGCTATCTTTGTAAATCTCAAAAGTCCAAAAGCTATGACAAAAGAAATGAGTTTGGAAGATCGTTTTCAGCATTATGTTGATGCTGAAAACAAGGTTGAACCAAAAGATTGGATGCCTGAAAAGTATAGGAAAACCTTAATCCGACAAATAAGTCAACATGCACACAGCGAAGTAGTGGGTATGTTACCCGAAGCAAATTGGCTCACTCGTGCTCCTTCATTGAGAAGGAAGGTTGCTCTATTGGCCAAGGTTCAAGATGAGGCTGGTCATGGTCTTTACCTATATTCCGCAGCGGAAACATTAGGGGCAGACAGAATGGATATGGTAAAAGATTTGCTTTCTGGAAAAGCTAAATATTCCAGTATTTTTAATTACCCCACCCCTTCTTGGGCAGACATGGGAGCCATAGGTTGGTTGGTTGATGGTGCTGCTATCGCCAATCAGGTAATGCTTTGTAGAACTTCCTATGGCCCATATTCTAGAGCCATGGTTAAGATTTGTAAGGAGGAGAGTTTTCACCAAAGACAGGGTTATGAAATTATGATTAGCCTTTGCAATGGAAGCCCTATTCAGAAAAAAATGGCCCAAGATGCCTTAAATCGCTGGTGGTGGCCTTCCCTTATGATGTTCGGACCAACGGATGATTTATCTCCAAATTCTGCTCAAAGCATGAAATGGAAAATCAAAAGAAAATCAAATGATGAATTGCGTCAAGAATTCATCGACAAAACTGTACCTCAAGCGGAGTTTTTGGGTCTAAGTATTCCAGATAAGGACTTGAAATGGAATGAAAAAACCAAGCATTATGAACATGGTGAAATTGATTGGGAGGAGTTTTATGATGTTATCAAAGGAAATGGTAAGTGCAACACCCAAAGATTAGAGGCTAGAAATAAAGCACATGATAATGGGGAGTGGGTAAGAGAAGCCGCAAATGCCTACGCCAAAAAACAAGCCGAAAGAAAAAAACACCAAGCAGCTTAATATTACTTAATTATAAGGTCTATGTCTGATAAGGATAATTGGAAAATTTGGGAGGTATTTATTCGCTCCAGAAATGGTCTTAGCCACAAACATGTAGGTAGTCTTCATGCTCCTGATGCAGAAATGGCTATTAAAAACGCTAGAGATGTTTATACCCGTAGAAGTGAAGGTATTAGCATTTGGGTTTGCCCATCGGAGTCGATAACCGCTTCAAGCCCAGATGAAAACGAAGCTCTATTTGCTCCCGCGGATGATAAAGTGTACCGTCATCCCACATTTTATGAAATACCCGATGAAATAGGTCACATGTAATTTACCTTTTAAAAAGATTCTATTGGATTCTAAAGTACTTGAATATACACTTCGCCTTGCAGATAATGCCCTAATCCTAGGGCAAAGATTAGTGGAATGGTGTGGCCACGGACCTGTTTTGGAGCAAGATATTGCTCTTTCTAATATTGCCCTCGACCAATTAGGACAAGCCAGAATGCTTCTTCAATATGCTGCCGAACAAAAAGGTGAAGGGTTTACAGAAGACAAGCTTGCCTTTTTTAGAGTAGATAATGAGTTTAGAAACTCCTTGATCGTGGAACTTCCAAATCAAGACTGGGGTTTTACACTGGCTCGTCAGTTTTATTTTGACACTTACAATTACTTTCTCTATTCTGAACTATTAAAAAGTTCCGATGATAATATTAAGGCCATAGCACAAAAAGCTATTAAAGAAATTACCTATCATGCTCAATGGAGTGCTGAATGGATTATTAGACTTGGCGACGGTACAGAAGAAAGTCATGCTAGAATCCAAAAATCTATTGATGAGCTTTGGGAATGGACTGGTGAACTTTTTAGCAAAGATGAAATAGATCTGTATGCCGAAAATCAAAATATAGGCCCAAATCAAGATACTATTAAAGATAATTGGCATCAAAAGGTGGATCAAATTCTTGAAATCGCCAAATTGAAAAAACCTGAAGGAAGCTGGATGCAGTCTGGTGGTAAACAAGGGGATCACACAGAATATTTAGGTTTTATTCTTGCCGAAATGCAATCCTTACCACGCACCTACCCCGAGGCAAATTGGTAAAGGATGTCTCCTGAAGAAAAGCAAATATGGTCTTGGCTAGAAGAAGTAAGCGATCCTGAAATTCCTGTTTTAACAGTTACTGATCTCGGGGTTGTAAGAAAAGTAGAGCTTGTTGAAGATCTGTGTATTGTAAGCATTACCCCTACTTATTCTGGATGCCCAGCGATGAACGAAATTGAAGAAAACATCCTGGCCGTATTAAAAGAAAAAGGTGTAGAAAAAATAAAAGTTAAAACCATTCTTTCTCCGGCTTGGACAACAGATTGGATGACCGAGAAAGGCAAAGAAAAGTTAAGAGAATTTGGCATTGCCCCACCAGAAGGAAGTTCAGCAGATAAGTCGGTATTATTTGGAGAGGCCAAAAAAGTTCGTTGCCCACATTGTAAATCTCGAGATACAGAAATGATAAGCCAGTTTGGTTCTACTGCTTGTAAATCACTTTATAAATGCAAATCTTGCTTAGAACCCTTCGATTATTTTAAATGTATTTAAGTTTCATTTTTGAGGTGATAACAATAAAAATTACATTTGAACAAATCGAAAAAAATGTCTCAATTTATACTAAGTGAAAAAATAGGAGCCATCCTAAAAATCACCCTAAACAGACCCGACAAATACAATAGTTTTGTTCGAGAAATGGCTTTAGCCCTTCAATCCGAACTTAAAAATGCCAATTCAAACGAGGAAATTAGGGCCATATATCTTACCGGCAATGGTAAAGCATTTTGTGCCGGGCAAGACCTTGCCGAAGCTATTGATCCAAATGGTCCGGAATTAACTAAAATTGTTTCGGAACATTATAATCCGATAATTGAGCAAATTAGAAATTTAGATAAGCCTGTTATAGCAGCGGTAAACGGTGTAGCGGCAGGTGCCGGGGCAAATATTGCGCTTGCCTGCGATATTGTTGTGGCCACAAAAAGCGCAAGTTTTATTCAGGCATTTTCCAAAATTGGACTTATTCCCGATAGTGGCGGTACCTATACTTTAACTCGCTTAGTAGGTCTTCAAAAAGCTTCTGCCTTAATGATGCTTGGCGATAAAGTTGCAGCAGAAGAAGCACAAGAAATGGGTATGATCTATAAGGTTTTTGAAGATGAAGAGTTCGAAAAATCTTCGATGAAAATTGCTCAAAAGCTAAGCCTTATGCCAACTAAAGCCTTGGCTTATACCAAAAAATTACTAAATGAAAGTTTTCAAAATTCACTAAGCGAGCAATTGAAATTAGAAGACAAATACCAAAGTCTAGCAGGTAAAAGTTACGACTATGAAGAAGGAGTAAATGCCTTCTTGGAAAAAAGACCAGCCAGCTTTAAAGGCAAATAATCTTACAAACAAAATTAGAATGCAAATAGGAATAATCGGAGCTGGAGCGATGGGTGCTGGAATAGCACAAGTAGCAGCCCAAAATGGAAATCAGGTATACCTTTTTGATACTCAAGCTTCTGCTTTGGAAAAAGCAAAATTTGGCCATGAAAAGATCCTTTCCCGACTGGTAGAAAAGGGACGGTTAAATGCTGGTGAAGACCAAACCATATTATCCCGAATTCAATATTCCGGAAGTTTAAATGATTTTAAAAATTGTGAATTAATTATTGAAGCCATTATTGAAAAGCTTGAAATAAAAAAACAAGTCTTTCAAAAGCTGGAAGAAATTTGTGGACAAGACTGCATTTTAGCTTCCAACACCTCCTCTTTATCCATTGCTTCAATTGGATCAGCAATAAAAAACCCCGGGCGATTATTGGGTATTCATTTTTTTAACCCTGCTCCTTTAATGCCCTTGGTAGAAATTATTCCAGCTGTTTCTTCTGATGTAAAAATTGTAGAAAAAGCTCGGTCTATAATTAACTCCTGGGGGAAAATAACTGTCTTGGCCAAAGACACTCCGGGCTTTATTGTAAACCGTGTAGCACGCCCATATTATGGAGAAGCTGTACGAATTTACGAAGAAGGTATTGCAGATCCTGCAACCATAGATTGGGCAATGACAGAATTAGGAGGCTTTCGGATGGGACCCTTTACTTTAATGGATTTTATTGGTCATGATGTAAACTACGCCGTTACAGAATCTGTTTTTAAAGAGTTTTACTACGACCCTAGATATAAGCCTAATTTTTCTCAAAAAAGAATGGTTGAAGCCGGTTGGCTAGGTCGTAAAACGGGAAAGGGTTTTTACAATTATCATGAAGGATCCACTAAACCAGAACCGAATAAAGATCCGGCTCTTGCCGAAGCTATTCTAAAGCGAATTTTAGCCATGCTTATTAATGAAGCTGCAGATGCCTTATATTTAAACATTGCCAATGCAGCAGATATTGATCTGGCTATGACTAAGGGGGTAAATTACCCTAAAGGTCTCCTCCATTGGGCAGACGAATTAGGCATAGAACAATGCGTAGCAAACATGGATGAACTTTATCAGCAATATTTGGAAGATAGATACCGTTGCAGTCCATTGCTTCGAAAAATGGCGATGGAAAACAAGAGCTTTTTTTAAATTATGTACAGCTACCTCATCTCTCAAAAATGGAAAAGAACCTTTCGTTCTGGCTTCTTTAGCCAAGGAATAGGTGTAAAATTATTATTGTTTTTTATGATGATTTACTTTGGTGGATCATTTTTATTACTCGGTATATTTTTACCTGAATTATTAGGAAACACTTTTCCAAACGAGGAGCTTTTAAGTCCTGTTTTTGCCAGTTTCTTTTTGTATTATCTCCTTATGGATTTAAGCCTTCGCTTTTTTCTTCAAGAGCTTTCTGTAATCAGTATTCGGCATTATTTAATTCTTCCAATTAAAAAAAGCAGGGTAGTCCACTTTCTATTACAGGGCTCTATTTTCAGCTTTTTCAATTTAGTGCCCCTTTTTTTTCTGATTCCTTTTGCTATAAAAACAATAAGCTCAGAAAATGGTACTCTGGAGGCTGTTATTTGGTTTTGTAGCATGTTTCTCTTTTGCCTCAGCAATCATTATTTAGCAATTTATGTAAAACGCATCCTCGCTGTAAACCAAAAAGTTTTTATGGCATTCGCCGCCTTGGTTATAGGAATTATTTTGGGTGATGCTTTTCAGTGGTTTTCTTTAAGAGAGCTTTCTAAGTTTTTATTTGCTGGCTATTCTAGCAGCTATTTTCTGATTATTATTCCAATAGCAAGTTTTTTGGCTTTGTACTTTTTGAATTTTAAATTTTTAATTCACCACACCCAATTGGATCTTTGGACCCATAAAAATGAAAACTCTGTAATAAATACAGAGCGATTTAGCTTTATTGAGTCTAAAGGAGCGGTAGGTCAGATGCTGGCAAATGAACTTAAGCTTATCATTAGAAATAAGAGGACCAAGTCTGTACTTTTTATGAATGTCCTAGTTCTATTTTTTGGCCTCTATTTTTATTTAAACCCAGATTTTGAGGGCCAGGCCTCCTGGTATTTGTTCTGTGGAATATTTATGACTGGAATGTTCTTAATAAATTACGGCCAGTTTTTAATAGGCTGGGAAGGTGCTTATTTCGATGGTATTTTAACACGGTCCTATTCATTGATGGATTTTTTCAAAGCCAAATTTCTGCTTATCGCTGTAAGTTGTGTAATTTCTTATACTCTTATAAGTCCATATATCTATTTTGGAATGGATGTTTTTCTAGCACATAGTGCGGCTTTCCTTTTTAATTTAGGTTTTAATTCCTTCTTCATTTTATTTGCTGCTACCTACAATAAAAAGAAAATAGATCTTAGTCAGGGAAGTGCTTTCAATTACCAGGGAACAAGTACTATTCAATTCTTAATAGCCATTCCTACTATGGTTTTACCTTTTTTAATTTTTATCTCTTTCAAGGTTTTTTGGGGAGATAATGCTGGTTTTATTGGAGTTGGTGCTTTTGGATTATTAAGCCTTGCCTTTTCCAAACTTTGGTTAAAAGGAATAGTAGAGAATTTTAAAGAGAAAAAATATATTAACGCTGCTGGGTTTAGAGAAAAATCTTAGCGCAGCTTAGAGGAAATAGCATGGGATGTATAATCAGTATTTCAGATGTTAGTAAATCATATGGCAAGGAAAAAGTTTTAGATATACCTAGTCTTGATTTAATTAAATCAGAATCATTAGGCCTTGTAGGTAACAATGGTGCCGGAAAAACAACCTTGTTTAGAGTTTTATTAGATTTAATAAAGCCCGATCAGGGTATTGTAAAAAGTAAGGATATTAATGTAGCCAGGAGTGAAGAGTGGAAGCTTTTTACTGGTAGCTTTTTGGATGAAGGCTTTTTAATAGACTACCTAACTGCCGACGAATATTTCCATTTTATTGGGGGTCTATTTAACCTGGATAAGTTGGAGATAAAAAACCGACTATCTCCCTTTGAAGAATTTTTTAAGGGTGAAATACATGGCAAAAAAAAATACATTAGAGACCTATCAAAAGGAAATCAAAAAAAGGTGGGAATAGCTGGAGCCCTTTTGGGGAATCCAGAAATTTTATTCTTGGACGAGCCTTTTGCCAATCTGGATCCATCCACTCAATATAAGCTTCGTGATGAGTTAAAACGCCTTGATCAAGAAACGGAAATCACTATGCTTATCTCCAGTCATGACCTTGTTCATGTAACTGAATTTTGCCAGAGAATCGTTATTTTGGATAAAGGAAAAATTGCAAAAGATCTGTATACTACTTCAGAAACACTTAAAGAATTAGAGGCCTATTTTGCTCATTAATTCACTTCCAAAATCATATCCACATGCCAAACACCTACATCGGGGTATGGTTCCGAAATAGTTTTAAAACCAAAAGCGGCATAAAAGTTTTCCAAATAGATTTGTGCTTGGATTTTAATCGTTTCTCTTGGGTGTTTTTCCCTGCTTTTCTCTAGGCTAAATTCAAATAATCTTTGCCCAAGTTTCTTTTGTCTATACTCTTCCCGAACAGCCACCCTTCCTATGGAAACCTGGCTATATACTGTGTCTTTTGGAAGAATTCTAGAATAGGCAATAATTTTATTTTCCTGTTTTCCCAACACATGTAATGCTTGTTGATCATAGTCGTCTAGCTCTGGGTAGGCGCAATCTTGTTCCACCACAAACACATCCGTTCTTAATTTTAGCAAATCATAGAGTTCGGTAAGTGTCAATTCTTTAAAGGTTTTGCAAACAAGAATCATTATCAAATTTTTTAGAGCCTTAATTTAAAACAAAAAGCTTCTCCACATTTCGGTGAAGAAGCTTTGTTTTGGTTTGATTATGATTATTGGTTTATAGAGTCCATCCAATAGCAATACTTGCCATTTGAAAATCTTTATTAAAATCCTTGTCAATTTCGAAAAAGGTGCTAAAGTCATATTTAGCGGTAATTTTAAAACTTCCCCATCCAATTTGGGCCATGGCTCCATATCTAAACGGGTTTGAATAAAAGTCGTTTTTTATTTCAGATTTTACTGTTGATCCTTCAAAATCATTATACTCCAATCTTCTTCTTGAGGTTAACCTCACTCCTCCATACCCACCTACTCCAAGGGTAAAAGATTCGTCAATATCTCCAAGAGAACTAAGGTCCAGTTGTAACATTACCGGAATATTGAAGTACACAATTTCGAATTTGGATTTAGATATACTATTAGAATCTGCGCTAAATAAAGCACCCGTATTTGCTCCGGCTTCCTTGCTAATAACATTATTTCCTTTTAGCCTAAAATTGTGCCAGCTAAACTCTCCACCATATTTCAAATACATTTTACTATAAGGTGATCCTATTCTGGTTTTCCAGCCTCCACCTAATTCAAAGGTAGTAGACTTCCAAAATTTTTGTTCTGCTGGCTCATCAATCACCTGGTATTGTCCATCTTCTAAAAGCTGGTTGAATCCAAAGTTGATATCGGAATACCCTTCCGTTCTTTTTATTTTATCTGTTTTATTTTCGTCATCATCATCGTCCAAAACATCACCATCAAATTCTAGTGCAAATGGTCGGTCTCCTTCTTCACCATCTTTGATCGTTATACCATCTTCTGAGATGATTATTTTTTGTGGCTTTTTCTTTTTGTTGGTATCTAAAGGAGCTGTTGCATCTGGAAATGGAGGGAGGTCTGGCATAGGAGGAACATCTCCTGCTTCTTCATTGGCTTCTACCTGTGATTCCCAATCTTCCATTTTTTCTTCAAATTCTTCTGCCCAGGATTCCCATTTTTCGCCGTAGGCCTCTCCCCAGCTTTCCATCATTTCTTCAACTTGCTCCATGCTTTCTTCGGCATTCTCATTTATCTCATCCCTTTTTTCTTCAGCCTCTTCAGCGCTAATTTCTCCAGCTCTTTCTTGAGCATCAACATTTTGAAGCAATTCTTTTTGCTTGCTTTTAATTTCACTAGTTTTTGCTAATACCTCTCTTATAATTTTATTTAAATCTAAAGTAGAGAGCTTGGCTAGGTTGTCTGCTTCGAGGGTTATTTTATTCCCTTCAATTTCAATCTCCACAGAGTCTTGTGGGTTTTCTACCTGGGCCTTTGCTACCCCGAATGCGAGGATAAAAACAAAGGCTAATAAAATTTGCTTTTTCATAATGTAATAGTTTGAATTTGGTTTGTTTTGTTTGTTGTTGCTTGAATTAATATTGTGTTTCATGATTTATTCTTTCCTTAAAAAATTTCCCAGGCTTATTTCCAGTTTTGGCCTTCCTTTAATTTCTGTTTTAGGAAGTTCTAGTGGCTCGCCTTTAATTAAATTATCAAACTGATCGCTGGCATAGGCAAATACCTTTTCCTTAAATTTTAATTTTTTGGGTGCTTGTTTATCCTCTTGTTCGGCATTGTCTTTATAAAAAGATCTTTCTGTTACTGGCACCCTAATTTTTATTCTATCGAGCTTATCCTTATCTTCTGTAATCAAATCATCAAAGGCGATTAGCTCTTCATCCATCATCCAAAAATCTTCTTCTGCAGGGCTAATACTTGGCTCATTGCTTACATATTTCCCTAAGGTGCTTCCACTAGTTTTTAATATGGGAACAATTTTTTTTACGCTTTTAGTAGGTGATTTTTTTGGAGAGGTGTTTTTATTGATGGTTGTTTTAGTTCCCTGATTTGGTTTATCTCCTTTTTTAGGGTTTCCTTCTTCTACAGCGCTTACACTAGGGCTTTCTAAGGTGGTGGCTGGAATTGGGTTTTTAGGAGAAAAATCAATTGGGTTATTACTAATATAAACCCAAGATGAAAGTCCTATTAATAAAGTAACCACAGCGGCTCTCATAAAATAAAAACCTCCTTTTTTACTGTCTTCAGGCACCATCGCCTCTTCAATTTTTGTCCAAGCGGTATCTGATGGCTTAATTTCTTTATTCGCTAATCCTTGCTTAAAAAGCTCGTCTATTGGATTTTTCTCTTTCATTGCTCCTTATATAAAAGTTGTCTCTGTCCTAGTTTGTTTTGTAGGTGTTTTCTTGCTTTACTCAGTTGGGACTTAGAGGTGTTCTCTGAGACTCCCAACATGTCTCCGATCTCTTTGTGTCCAAAACCTTCAATTGCATAAAGGTTAAATACGGTTTTATACCCTAGGGGTAACTCATCTATCAAGGCCATTAGGTGGTCAGCATCAATTTGTTCCCCTACATCTTCATGTGAAAAATGGCTGTGATTTTCTTCTTCTACCTCAACAAAAAGATTCTTTTGATAGCGGATAAAATTTAAAGATTCATTTACCATTATTCTTCTAATCCATCCCCCTAAGGCTCCATCACCACTATACTGATCTATCTTATTAAATACTTTGATAAATGCATTTGAAAGAACCTCCTCGGCATCCTCGATACTTTTTACATACCTTCTACACACGGCCAACATCTGAGGAGAAAATTTCTCATACAATTCTCGCTGCGCACGACTGTCTCCGCGGAGGCATTGCTTAACAAGCTTTTGTTCTGATGTTGGTAGGCGTAATAGTAATCCCATTTTTCTTTATTGGCCTTGGTTACCTTTATGACAGGCCTTAACTATGCAATAGTTGCCCAAGGCTCTAATTTTTTTTTGTTTTTATTTAAACTTTCTGATTATCAGTGAAAAAAATATTTGTTTCGAATTAACATTCTCTTTATTATATCTTAATTCAAGTCCTTGCATTGAACAAAAACTAATAATATACCTTTGTAATCAAATATGAGTAAATATAATAAAGGCAAGGGCCGCCTGTTAAAGATGGACGATCGTATAATTCGTGTCCTACAAAAAGAGCCCCTTAAAAGTTTCAATTACAAACAAATTTCCTCCCTTATTAAAATTAACGACCGCAACGAAAGGCAAAGAGTTCTTTTGTTGTTAGAGAATATGGTTAAAGAAGGAGTAATTGAGTCCGTAGCAAGAGGAAAGTATCGCTACAAGCATCAAGATAATTTTATAATTGGCACGGTAGACATTACTTCTAATGGTTCTGCTTATATCATATCTTCAGATAGTGATAAAGATATATACATCTCCCAAAGAAATATGGGTGGGGCACTTCATGGTGATACGGTTAAGGTATTGAGATATGCCCAAAAGAAAAATAAAAAGCCCGAAGGGCAAATTGTTGAAATACTAAAAAGAAATAAAACAGAATTTGTTGGCATAGTTCAACTTGCAGCTCATCATGCTTTTGTTGTTGCCGATAGCCGTAGAATGCCATATGACTTCTTTATTCCCAAAGAACATATCAATGGTGCCAAGGACGGAGAAAAGGTAATTGTAAGCTTGTCTGACTGGCCAAAAGATGCAAAAAATCCCTTTGGAAAAATAATAGAAGTATTGGGTTTACCAGGAAACCACGATGTAGAAATCCACTCTATTCTTGCGGCTTATGATTTACCACGATTTTTTCCAAAAGAAGTAGAGGATGAAGCTGAAAAAATAAATGAGCATATCTTAGAAGAGGAAGTAAAGAAGAGACGCGATTTTAGAGATGTTTGCACATTTACCATCGATCCTAAGGATGCTAAAGATTTTGATGATGCCATATCAGTTGAAAAACTGAAGAATGGAAATTGGGAAATTGGGGTTCATATTGCAGATGTTAGTCATTTTGTTAAAGAGGATTCTGCTCTTGAGGAAGAAGCTTTAAAAAGGGCTACCTCCGTATATTTAGTGGATAGAGTTGTTCCTATGCTTCCTGAAAAGCTTTCCAATAAAGTATGTTCCCTAAGGCCAAATGAAGAAAAGTATACTTTCTCAGCCGTATTTGAAATGGATGAAGAGGCCAATATTTTGAAGGAATGGTTTGGAAGAACTTTAATAAACTCCGACCGGCGATTCACCTATGAAGAAGCACAGGAAATTATTGAAAATGGTGAAGGAGATTTTAAAGAGGAAGTACTCCTTTTAGATAGCCTTGCCAAAATAATGAGGCAAGATAGAATGGGTGAAGGAGCTATTGCTTTTGATAGTTTGGAAGTTAGGTTTAATCTAGATGAAAACTCGGAGCCCATTTCTGTGTATTTCAAAGAGAGTAAAGACGCCAATCATTTGATTGAAGAGTTTATGCTATTAGCCAATAAAAGCGTAGCTCGATTTGTTGGAAAAGCTAAAGATGGAAAACCAACAGGAAAAACCTTTGTTTATAGAATTCATGATAACCCTGATCCCGATAAGCTTTTTGACCTCAACAATTTTGTAAAGCAGTTTGGATATTCTCTAAACACTAAAACTACAGAAAGCACCTCCCAAAGCATTAATAAAATGCTAAAACAAGTAAAGGGAAAGGGTGAAGCAAATATGATAGAAAAGCTTACGGTAAGAACCATGGCCAAAGCTGTTTATAGTACCAAAAATATTGGCCACTACGGTTTGTCTTTTGATTATTATAGCCATTTTACTTCTCCAATACGTCGCTATCCGGATATGATGGTGCATCGATTACTGCAGCATTATTTAGATGGCAAAAAACCACCTTCAGAATTAATTTATGAAGACCTTTGCAAACATTCCTCAGACCGTGAAAAATTAGCAACAGAAGCTGAAAGAGAGTCTATAAAATATATGCAAG
The DNA here is from genome assembly GCA_963976435.1 of uncultured Cryomorphaceae bacterium. Classification (GTDB taxonomy): domain Bacteria; phylum Bacteroidota; class Bacteroidia; order Flavobacteriales; family Schleiferiaceae; genus CAKZNE01. Next base: position 14,073 of record CAXBKQ010000018.1, read on the forward strand.
TCCGATTTATGGAGAAACATATAGGAGAGGATTTTATGGGTGTAATTTCTGGAACTATGGAATGGGGTGTTTATGTTGAACTCAATGATTCCAAATGTGAAGGAATGATAAAAATTCGTGATTTTAAAGACGACTACTATATTTTTGATGAAAAAAATTACTGTATCGTAGGAGAGAGAAATGGAAAAGTTTACCAAATGGGAGACAGCATTATGATCAGAGTAAAACATGCTGATTTGGAGAAAAAGCAATTGGATTTCATTCCAATCTAAAATTAACTAATTTTAAAGGACTCAAATAGATAACCAAGGACTGAATCAAAATGAAAAAAAGCAGCTTAGAAACAATTGTATTAATTCTCGGAATCGGAATTATCGGTTTCGCTTTGTTCATGTATTTAGTGGCAGAGCCAACAGGAGAATCCGCCTTTTATACCAATATGGTATTTGCACTAGGGTTTTTGATCTATATCCTCTACTCTATGATGAGCACCAAAAAATTAAATGCCGAAATTAGAGGACTAAACAATCATGTAAAATCCTTAAAAGATACTATTCAGGAAAAAGATCAATTTATTAACAAGCTTGAAAAAAGGCAATCAGAACTTATAGAAGAAAACCAAGCTTTGAACAAATCTCTTTCCGAATCCCAAGCAACAATTTCTACATTAAACTTAAAAATTAAGGAATTGGAAGATCTTCAATCTACTTCAGAAGAATCTAATGGTGAAAACTAAAAAGACCCTTAAATTAGGGTCTTTTAATTTTTTTATTTCATAAAGCAGCATCCTTTATTAAAAAACTGCCTTAATCTTCGGTTTCTTCGGTTTCCTCTTCTTCAGTTTCTACTTCTGGTTGTGGCCAAACATTATTAGCTCTATTAATATCAGCTACCCACTGTCCGGGATCAATTATTATTCTTTCTACATCCTTATAATCTAAATCTACTAGCAACTGATAATTAATACTGGTCCATGGCCAAGCCTTGGATAATATCATATCCTTTTCATTTTTATTTCCAAACATGGACAACAATGGAATATTGTAGGTTTTGATATGGCCATTTTTTAGCTCTACTCTTATATCCAAAGGTATAGGCATTTCACCAAGCCTCTGTAGATTAATGCTAAACATATCTTTTCCTTCTTCAATATTCATTATCGCATAGTCAATTTCTTTGTTGCTATTCATCCAAAAATTCAAATACCAATCCAATTGAATTCCGCTTTCTTCCTCGGCAATTTTTAAAAAGTCTTGTGGCTTAGGATGTTTAAATTTCCATTCTTCAAAATAGCGGAGCATAATTCTAGAAAAGCTTTCATCACCTACAATATTTTTTAATTGAGCAACAAAAACTTCACCCCTTGAATAGGCAGAAATGCCATAGTGTCTATTTTTCTCAAAATAATCTCCAGGTGTAGATAATGGTTCTTTATCTGGTAATCCCATATAATAGTTATGATTGAGGTAAGCTCTTTCATGTGGATTGGCCTTATTGTGTTCTAGAATAATATTTAATACCTCTTCTTCAGCATAGGATGTAAATCCTTCATCCATCCAAGGATATTGAAATTCATTACTGGCTAGCATTCCATAATACCAATTATGTGCTGATTCATGAACCATTACCCCTATTAATCCATTTAATTTTCCCGTACCTTTCAGCATGGTACACATGGGGTATTCCATACCTCCATCACCTCCTTGGATTACCGAAAATTGGGGATAAGCATATTCTCCAAACAAGCGGTTCATATTTTCGAAAAAAGACTGGGTATAACTAGGAAGTAATTCCCAATTTTCCTGCCAGTCTCCCGGTAAATAATAAAAATTCAACTCGGTATTTTTTGGTCCCATTACAGAAGTTCTAATAAAATCTGGATCGGCAGCCCAAGCAAAATCATGAACATTCTCCGCTTTGAACTTCCAGCTTCTCATTTTCTTTTTATTAGAGCTGAGCTCATAGCTTTTTAGGCCTTCTTTTTCAGCTAGTACGGTCCATTTAGATTCTGAATTTTGAAGAGTACCTGTTCCTCCAATTTTATATCTATAGTCTATGGAAATATTTACCTCGAAACTTCCAAATACTCCATAAAATTCGCGACCAACATATGGGTCTGGATGCCAACCATCAGCATCATATTCTGCAAGTTTTGGATACCATTGTGTCATGGTATAATCCACTCCTTCTTTATTATGGCGACCACTTCTTCTTATCTGAACAGGAACCTGAGAATTAAATTTCATGCTAAAAACCGTACTCTCTCCTGGCGGAATAGGTTCTATTAATTCTGCTTGCAATAGCGTTTCTTGAATGTGAAATTGCAATTCTTTTTTTCCTTGCTTTAAAAATTTAATCTTGTGAAAACCTATTTCATCAGGCCCTAAAGCTTCAATCCTTCTTCCTATTCTTCTATCTGGATCAACAATATTTTTAGCTCTATTATCCATCATACTTCCAGGTTGGAAAGCATTGAAATACAAATGATAAAAGATTTGATAAATAGTATCTGGTGAATTATTGGTATAATGTAATTCTTGTTTTCCCTCAAACTGATGTTTTTCTACATCCATTTCAATATCCATTATATATTGAACCTCTTGCTGCCAATAAGAATCATTGGTTTGGGCAAATCCAAAAATGGGTATAATTAAAAAAATAAGCTTTTTCATGGTTTGTTGTCTTCTATTTAAAATATGTCTTTGAAATTGAAGGTTTGGTCTAACCTCACCCCTTTTTCTGTTTCTTTTACTGTGCAAATTTCATTTACATGGTCATGCTGAAGGAAAAGGTAAAAATCCTTTTCGGCAGCGAGTTTTAAAAATTCACCCTTTTCTTTCAAGCTTATCAATGGCCGAGTATCATATCCCATAACATAGGGCAGTGGAATATGACCTACACTTGGTAAAAGGTCGGCCATAAAAACTAGGGTCTTTCCTTTGTAATTTATAATTGGGCACATTTGCGCATCGGTATGGCCACTCACAATAATACTTTCAAAGCCAAGAGGTGTTTTATAAATCCCATCTTCTTCACTAATTTCAGGAACAAAATTGAGCTGCCCACTTTCTTGTATCGGTAAAATATTTTCGGATAAAAAGGAGGCTTTTTCCCTTCCATTTGGTACTGTTGCCCATTTCCAATGTCTTTCATTAGACCAAAATTTGGCATTTTTAAAAGCCGGTTGGTAATGCTTAGAATTTGATTTTTCTATTGCACCGCCACAATGATCAAAGTGCAGGTGAGTTAAAAAAACATCCGTAATATCATCTCTAGAAAAACCCAATTTTTTTAAATTTCCATCTAGGCTATCATCACCAAATAAATAGTAGTAGCTAAAGAATTTTTCGGATTGTTTATCTCCCATTCCTGTATCCACTAAAATTAATTTATCTCCTTCTTCTATCAATATACTTCTCATACTCCAAGAGCACATATTATTAGAATCGGCAGGGTTTGTTTTTTGCCATATACTTTTAGGAACTACACCAAACATAGCTCCTCCATCTAATTTAAAATTTCCAGTATTTAAAGGATGAATTTTCATTTTTGTGGATTTTGAATTTCAAAAATAGATAAATAAAAAAGCCTCGCTCCATAAAAAATAAATTCCCTTGATTTTACAAATCAATTAACTTGCATACTCCAATAAAAAATCATGAAAAGCTTTTATTTCTTTTTGTTTTTTCTGCTAATCAGCTCTTGTGCAAACCAACTGGTTTTGGAAAAAAGGTCCTTTAAAATTGTTGATGAGTTTTCCTCTGGCCATTATTGGATTAATACCGAAAAAAACAAAGATCAAAACCTGGCTATTGTTCTTCCTGACAATTTAGACTCCATAAATTGGGAGGAAAATATTTTGATCAGAACCTTAAAAAAGAAAAACTACAGAATCCTTATTCCTGAAATTTTGGGAGATAGTGAATCGCTTAAAATGCATTTAGATTCTAGAAAAAGAAGAATTAATAATCTGAACAATTTACATCTTCAATTAAGCTCAACTAAGGAAATTGACAGTAGCGCTAAAGTTTTATTAATTGGTTTTGGTGAAGGCGCCTACATAGTACCTTATTTAGCAAATCATTTAGCAGGTGTAAATCAATTTTTTATGATCAATGCTGCTTTAGGTTCACCATTGTCTGAGTTTGAACTCTTAGTAGGCGAAAAAAACAAATCCATACTCAATCATCCTAAGTTGAGATATTTTGGAATCGAAAATATGGATGAGCTTAAGACCATTATTAAGGAGGTAAAAAACCATCCTAATTATAACAATGCCTTAGGAAATAAAACAAACTTTTATTGGAATGAATACTACCAACACCCTACGGATCCCGATTTAGCTATTACAGCTGCCAAGGGTACAATAATACTTTCGGAAGATTATCCTCTAATTAGTGATAATAGTAAAACGCAATTAAAATTTATGATTGAAACCAATCCACTTAGCCAATTGGCTTTAGAACAAATAAAGGGTAATGGAGATTTTAGAGAAAAAGATCAAATTCTCCAGCTCCAAAAAATTATCCTTGAAAAACTAAATTAATTAAGCGCAATTTTATTCACTCTCCTTTGATGTCTACCGCCTTCAAATTCAGCATTTATAAAAGCATCTACTATTTCCAAGCCTAAGTTTTCGCTGATAAACCTGGCCGGTATTGCTAAAACATTTGCATTATTATGTTGCCTAGCTAAAGAAGCTATTTCTGGCGTCCAGCTTAAAGCAGATCTAATTTCTTGATGCTTATTTACAGTCATATTAATTCCATTTCCACTTCCACAAATAACAATTCCTAAATCAGATTCATTTGTTTTTACGGAAGATGCAACAGGATGACCAAAATCTGGATAATCTACACTCTCTTCATTCTGGGGGCCAAAATCCTGAACTGAAATATTTTTACTTTTTAAATGTTCAACTATAAGTTGTTTTAAAGAATATCCAGCGTGATCTGAAGCTATGGCAATTTTCATGATTTGTGAATTAGAAATGCAAAAATACTTAAACTTTAAGCTATAAAGGATAATAAATTGCTTGTTAATAAATGTGTATAAAATCAGATTCCTTTGATTTTCAACATACTTTAATTAACAATTGAAAAATAAAAACTGGCGACCATTGTTGATTACTTATTAAAAATGATTCTTGTTTGGTAAAAATATTTTTTCAAGTAAACCAAAAATCTAAATACCAACTATAAGTAATGATTTGTTTCCTTCTATTTTCAAACATTACTTTTTGGCTTTATCAACGCTAAGCGGATATTTATTTTTTTAAAAAGTGATACTTAGCAAGGCTTCCTAACAATTGTTAACTAAATTCGTTGAGCTTTGTAATTGAATGGATTAAGAAACTAAAGAATGCTTATAAACTGTTGATAAGCTTTAATAGTTGATAAAAGCAACTAAAGTTCAATTAAGTTATCCAAACTATGAACAGGACATTATTATCATTATATATTTAAATAATTTAAAAGAATACTATTATATGTTATTAAGAACCTTGCTTCTTTCCCTCTTTGTTTTCACTTTTCTATTTTCGAAGGGTCAAAGTGAGGATAGCCTAGTTTTTAAAACCTTTTATTTCGATGGTGGTACAAAATCTAGCGAAGGTCATTTAAAAAATGGTGAGCCAGAAGGATATTGGAAAAGCTTTTATCCCAATGGGCAAATAAAAACCGAAGGTAACAGACAAAATTTTTTATTAGACGGTCCTTGGAAATTTTATTCTGAAGAAGGGAATCTTACAGTTGAAATAAATTATAAGGAAGGTCTAAAACACGGTCCTAGAAAGTCGTATGAAAATGGAAATATTATTAGAATAGACAATTTTGTAGAGGATAATATCGAAGGTTTATCCAAATATTTTTACCCTGATGGAGAGTTAAAGAGGGATATTCCATATGTAAAGGATAAGAAGGAAGGTCTAGGTTTTGAATATGATAAAAGTGGAAGAATAGTTGGCCTATTAAATTATAAAGCTGATGTTTTAACCAAGAGGAGAAAAATTAATCAATATGATGAATTGGGACAAAAACAAAGCACCTGGATGAGCTTTTATAAGAATAGGGCTCTAAAGGTAGAAGGACCATTTATCAATGATTTAAAAAATGGCTATTGGAAATATTATACAGCCAAAGGGAGTCTTATAAAGGTTGAAAAATGGATAATGGGTGTGCTGCAGGAGAATGCTGAAGAAGTAGCCAAAATTGAAGTTATTCAAAAACTAAATCCAAAAACTGGTGAATTAGCTTTTAAAGGTTCCTATAGAAATGGTATTGAGGAAGGAGTTCATAGAATTTATGATGAAAATGGAAATGTTATTTCATCTAAGATTTATGAAAATGGGATTGTATTATTTGAAGGTATAGTTGATGATCAAGGTAGAAAACAAGGGCCCTGGAAAGAATTTTATCCTACAGGTGAATTAAAATCTAAAGGGGATTATAAAGATAATCTTAAGGTAAGAAATTGGGAGTATTATTTTGTAAATGGTAAAATAGAACAAAAAGGATCCTATTTAAGAGGTAGAGCTGAAGGAGAATGGTTCTGGTATTATGAAAATAATCAAATTTTAAGGCAGGAAGAATATGTGGATGGCATGCGTGATGGTCCTTTTGTAGAATATAGTGATTCTGGATCTGTAATTGCCCAAGGAAATTATATTGAAGATTTAAAGGATGGAGAATGGATTTATCAGCAAAATGACTACAGAGAAGTTGGGAAATATTTTGATGGATTAAGAACTGGAGAATGGATTCATTATCAAAAATTAGATGATGATGAAGAAATGGTAATTTTTAAAGGTAATTACGAAAATGGACTGGAAAATGGACTTCATATTTATTATTTCCCAAATGGTAAAGAAAAGAGAAGAGGAAAGTATGTAGCTGGAAAAAAGGAAGGTATATGGGATTATTATAAGAAGAACGGAAAGAAATTAGTAAGCATCGAGTATGCAGGGGGCGTGGAAATAAAATACAATGGTGAAAAAATATCCTACGGAAGAAAATTAGATAGGGAATTAGCCAAAGAAGCAGAAGAATCTAAACCTTAAAACATAGATATTTTATTATATCAGTAATTACTACAAAACCCTTTTCTTTGTTGAAAAGGGTTTTTTTTATGAATGATTTTCCAAAGAAAAAAGGATCTTGGACAGAATTAAATAGAGAAATAAAATATTCCAATCCATGGATTGAACTCAGTGAAAGTAAAATACTAAATCCAAATGGTGGCGAGGGTATTTATGGTGTTGTACATTTTAAAAACCTAGCCATTGGAATTATTCCTATTGATGATGAAGGAAATACCTGGATTGTTGGTCAGGATAGATTTCCTTTTGAAGGGAAATTTACCTGGGAAATTATAGAAGGTGGAGGTCCTCTAGAAATAGAACCTATAGAATCTGCTAAAAGGGAATTATTAGAAGAAGCAGGTTTAAAAGCTAAAGAATGGACTTTAATTCAAGAAATGGACTTAAGTAATTCAGCAACAACTGAAAAGGCTTTAATTTACTTGGCTAGAGATTTAAGTTTTCACGAAAGCAATCCTGATGAAACCGAGGATTTAAAATTGGAGAAGATTTCTTTTAATGAATTATATCAAAAGGTAATTAAAGGTGAAATAGTAGATAGTTTAAGCGTAGTGGGAGTATTGCGACTAAAAGATATGATGAATAGAGGAGAATTTAAAGTTTAAACTTTTAATTAAATGGCCAATAATAAAATTGCTGTTATAGGAGGTGGAGCAGCTGGTTTTTTTGCTGCCATTCACGCCGCATCCATTCATTCTGAAGTCCATCTTTTTGAAAAATCAAATAAGCTATTAAGTAAGGTAAAAATAAGTGGTGGCGGACGTTGTAACCTTACCCACGATTGTGACTATGCTAGTCAATTAATACAATATTACCCCAGAGGAGGAGGGAGTTTAAAAAAGGGATTTGAAATATTTGGAACCAAAGACACTCGTTCATGGTTTGAAACAAGGAATGTTCCCTTAAAAGTTGAGGCTGATGGCAGGGTATTTCCAAAAAGCGATAATTCTCAATCTATTATAGAATGTTTATTAAAAGAGGCCCATAAAAAAGCTATTCATATTCATCTTAAAAAAGGTCTGGAACAAATTGAAGTTCAGAATAGAGGTTTTCGCTTAGGTTTTAGAAATTCAGAAGAAAATTTTGACAAAGTAATTTTGGCTTGTGGTGGAAATCCAAAAAAGGAAAATTATCAATGGATAAAAGATTTAGGCTTAAAGGTTATTGATCCTATTCCATCCCTTTTTACTTTCAATTGTCCGGATTATAAAATGAAATCTTTAATGGGATTATCCGTGGCAAATGGATCAGTACAAATTCCTGGTAGTAAATGGAAAGAGTCTGGACCAATATTAATAACGCATTGGGGTTTTAGCGGACCAGGCATACTAAAGTTATCGTCTTGGGCGGCAAGAGATTTATACGATATGGATTATAATTTTCCAATATTAATCAATTGGACCAATAATAAAGAAGAGGAATTAAGAATAGCTTTTGAAGAGTATAAAACAGTACATCCTAAAAAGAAAATTAGTAGTAATCCCCTTTTTGGAATTCCATCGAGATTATGGCATCATTTAGCCCTAAAATCTGGGCTTAAAGAAGAGCAGCTGTATTTGGATCTTTCCAAAAAATCTATGAATAAATTTTTGGAAACACTATTGAGAGATAAACATCAAGTAAAGGGAAAAACCACCTTTAAAGAGGAATTTGTAAGCTGTGGTGGAGTTGAACTCTCCGAAATTAAACTCCAAAGTTTTGAATGTAAAAAGATAAAAGATCTATTTATAGTTGGGGAATTATTGAATGTAGATGCATTAACAGGAGGCTTTAATTTTCAAAATGCCTGGACTAGTGGTTTCCTTGCTGGAAGGGCTGCTAAGGGTGGATAGAATCCTATGTATATAGTTTTCAATTATTTAATTTGTTACATTTAGCTTTTTAAGAGCCAAAACCAAATTAAAAACCCTTAACCAATAATTATGAAATTGCTTAAATCAAGTTTACTATTTTCTTTGAATTTAGCATTCTTATCTAGTTTATATGCTCAAGAACCGAGCAAACCGAGCTATGAAAATAAGGTCTTTATCAAAGACGGTAAATATTATATTCAAAAGTCTCTACCCGTTTATTTAAATTTTTCTACGAGTCCAAATGGGGAGAGCTATCCTTTAAAAAGTAATCAACATCCAACAGATGCAAATCCTATGTATTTAGATACTGAGGGTGTTAATTATATTAGGAGTAAATGGGCTGTGGATCCTACAACGGGAAGAACCATTAGTCCTCAAAGAGAAGTTTTAATGGAATTGTATGCGGATGGATTAAGCCCTATAACTAGAATGACATTTAGTGGAGCTCCTCGTTATAGATCTGCTGGTATCACCTATTTTGGGAAAGGACTAAATTTTAGTTTAAACGCTAACGATGGTGTTTCTGGAGTTTTTGAAACTCGCTATGCTCTAAATGGAGCATTTACAAAATATTCCAGCACTGTAAATATTGGGAAGGAAGGTGTAAATACCCTTTACTATTATTCCGCAGATAATGTGGGAAATTCTGAAACTACAAAATCCAGCACTTTTACCTTGGATCTTACAGCACCAGTATCTAATCATTCTATAGTTGGAATAGTGTATAACAGTACTATTTTGGCCCCAAGCACAAAATTTAATTTATCTACTACGGATAATTTATCAGGAGTGAGAAATGTAAAATATTCTTTTGATGCTGCTAATGATAGAAGCTATTCTTCCAATATAAATATGAGCGGTTTATCCGATGGTGAGCACACCTTATTTTATTATAGTACGGATAATGTAAACAATACAGCCACAAAGAAAAGTTTCAAATTTTATTTAGATAAAATTGCTCCAGTTGTAAGTAATAAGGTGTTGGGAGATCAGTATAAAAGCAATTATTTATATGTTTCTGGTAGAACAAAAATCAACCTTTCTGCCACGGATAATAAAGCTGGAGTAAAGCAAATATTCCAAAGGGTGGATGGAAATGGAAAAGCAAATTATACAGGAGACTTTTTAGTACCTAATGTCTTAGGTGTACATTATATCCGATATAATGCTGTAGATAATGTAGAGAATACGGCAAGCAGCAAAACTTTGGTTGTATTTGTAGATAATAAAGCTCCTCAAACTGGAATTATTTATGGAAGCCCTCAATTTTTCCATAGAGATACTCTTTTTATTACTAGCCAAACACCAGTTAAATTAAGGTATTCGGATGCTCATTCTGGAATAAAAAGCACCTCCTATAAAATTGACAATGGATCTATGACTAGTTATTCTCAATTTACAATTCCAGGAGAAGGAAATCATTCGCTAGCTTTTAATTCGGTAGATAATGTGAATAATAAGGAGGATGAAAAATCAAGTAGAGTTTTTGTAGATAATTCTCCTCCAACAATTTATATTAATTTCTCCATAGAACCCATAGGGAAGAAAGATGGATTGGATATATATCCTAATTATGTAAGAATGTATATTGGTGCTACTGATAAGCATGTAGGAACGGAGAAAGTTATGTATTCTATAGACGATGCTCCTTTGGCTTTATATTCATCTCCAAGAACATTGGATATTTCCGAATTAGATAGGTTTAAGACGATAAAAAAATACAAGGTGAGAATTGTTTCTACAGACAAGTTAAATAATCAATCAGAGAAGGTTGTAGAATTTTATGTGGGAGAAAAATAAGAACTCATTTTAAAATAGAACCTTGATCTTTAGCATAAAAGGTCGAGGTTTTTTAATTTTTATAGTTGCTAAATATGAAATACTCTAGTCTTTTTATCATTGCATTTATAGCAATAATAAGTTCTTGTTCACCCTCTTATTACCCTCAAAAATTTAATGCGCCTTTACTCCGTGAGCAGGGTGAAACAAAGATTAATGCTGCAGGAAATATTAATTCATTAAATCTTCAGGGAAGCACGGCTATCACAGATAAATTTGCTCTAGCGGCTTCTTTTAATGGTTTTTTTGTGGGAGGGCCAAGTATCACTACAAATAGTGGAACCATTAGCGATGATGGCTCCCAAGGTTTTCAAATTGATGTTATGCCAGGATATTATGTTCCTTTTGGTGAAATCGGCGTAATGGAAATCTATGGAGGATATGGTACAGGATATACGAACTCTGGAGAAGTAAATGGCATCTTACATAGATTAATTTTTCAGCCTAGCATAGGTATTGCTTCAAATCGATTTGAATTTGCTTTTGCCTGTAGGTTTACTAGAGTAATGATTCCTTCTACTGCAATGCTAGATGATAATCCAAGGCCATTTTCTGAAACTTTTTTAGAACCCGGTTTGGTATTTAGATTGGGTTCCGAAAGAATAAAATTTACTAGCCAATTAGGCCTTTCCTTGCCTATTGTAAACATACCGGATGACCCAAATGGGAACTTTATTGAATGGAATCCCTTGATTCTAAATATTGGAATTCAAATTAATTTGAACTCGGATTGGTATTAAACAAAAAACCCTCCATTAGCGGAGGGTTTAATTGTGTTGAGAATTTATTTTGATTAAGCTTCTTTAATTTCAAATCTCACTCTTGTTGTTGCCCAATCAATATGTATCATTCCTGATTTACTATCGATGGTGATGCTCAATTTTTCTGTTGCCTCGTGGCTAGAAACGCCAGCCTTTACTCGCAGTACATCTTTATCTTCTTTATACCGATAGGCTCCCCATTGGCTACTTACACTATTAAAGATTATGGTCCATTCCTTTTCTCCAGGGATAGTGAATAAGCTGTATTTACCAGCCGCCAGTTTTTTACTTTGAATCATTACATCATTACTAAACTCAATAGTAGTAGCTTCATTTGCTCCTGTTCTCCAAATTTTTCCAAATGGAACGAGGTCTCCGAAAATTTTTCTTCCCTTTACAGAAGGCTGGCTATAATCAATTTTCACAGTAGTACTGCCAATTGTAGCCTCACTTGTAGCAGGTGGACTTTCTCTTTTTTCCTTTTTTTGAGCTTGTGCACTGCTTGCTAAAAATATACTCAAGAGGGCACTTGCAAATATTTTAGTTTTCATATCATTTAGTTTTGTTTTATCCGTTAAAGCTAACCAAATTTGCTCTATTGAACTTTAATAAAACCTTTTGTTTAAAATAGCAATCATGAAATATATATTCCTATCTGCTCTATTCTTTTTTGTAAAAGCCGGTTCAAACCCCAGTCAAGAAGTACAGCCATCCAAATCAAAAATTAGCTTTTCCATTAGTAATATGATTGTAAATACTGTGGAAGGGAGTTTTACAGATTTTAGTGGTGAGGTATTTTTTGATATCAATAAAATGGAGAATTCGAGGTTTCAAATTAAAATACCGGTGGCCAGTATTGATACAGATAATGAAGAAAGGGACAAACACCTGATGGCCGAAGATTATTTTTACAAGGATAAATTTCCCTATGCAGTTTTTACTTCAAGTTTTGTAAATAAAACGGCTGAAGGATTTGATATTACTGGTAAACTAAGTGTTAGAGGAGAATCTAAAACTATTACTATTCCTTTTTCTTATACTAAAACTAGCGATGGATATTTACTTAAAGGAGAGTATGAAATAGACCGCTATGATTTTAAAATTGGGGATAAGGGCTCATTCTTAATGGGTAGGGATGTAGACTTAGAAATCCAATGTTATATAGTGGAAAAACAGAATTAGAATTGCTTTGTAAATCCTAATCCAGGAATAAATATCGGGCTTTGTCCACTGGAAATATCATTCACATTGATATGAGAATATAAAAAGCTAGTTTTAAGGAAGAATCCATATCCACTTGGAATTTGGTATCCAAAACGAAGATCAGCTAAAAGGCCATAACCAATGGTTGTTATTCCAGATTCTCTTTGGCTAAGACTTATTGCCCTTTGTATATTATAATCTCTTCCTTCAATTTGAGCCTGGTGGCTAAGGCTTTCTACAAAATTTAAATCCACGCCAGCGCTAAGGTTATAGTAGAAATTATTTTTTAGGAGAAAAGACTTTCCAATACTCAAGACAATATGAGACCTTTTCTCTCTACCTTTTATTTCTCCAATGGATTGAAATGGTTCGGGATTTCCATTTTGATTTGCTCTTTCTACACGAATGGTGAATAAACCACTTATGTATAAAGTTACATTGTAAAAGCTAAGGTCCAGAAAAAAATTCTTGGCCAGTTTATATTCTAAATGAAGCTCAAAAGAGCCCGTATTCCGATAAATTAAATCTGAAGGACCACTTTCTAAAAAGAAGGGGTAGCCATCAAAATCGTCTAATATTTGATTGTATTGTTGTGTGTTTTTATTGAATAATAAGGCCAATCGTGAATTATCCTTTCCTGTATAATAATCTATAGGCTGTTCGCCAGAAATATAATAGCCCGCTCCTATGGAAATAGACCAATTAGAGCTACTATCCTGCTGGCTAAATGCCGTAAAAGGCAGTAGAATTAAGGAAAACACAATTAACTTCATGGTTTAAAAATAGAGCTAATTAAAATTGTAAGCATTAAAAAAGCCCAATCAAATGAAAGGGCTTTTAAAAATTTCAATTTAAAAAAAATTATAAGTCAAACTGTATTCCTTGTGCTAAAGGCAATTCGGTGGAATAATTAATGGTGTTTGTTTGTCTTCTCATATATCCTTTCCAGGCATCAGAACCAGATTCACGGCCACCACCAGTTTCTTTTTCACCACCAAAAGCACCGCCAATTTCTGCTCCGGAGGTACCAATATTCACATTGGCAATTCCACAATCACTTCCTTGGGCAGAAAGGAACTTTTCTGCTTCGCGAAGGTTGGTCGTCATAATTGCTGATGATAATCCTTGAGGTACAGCATTTTGCATTTCTATAGCCTCATCTAAATCTGAATATTTTATTAAATATAGAATTGGAGCAAATGTTTCGGTGCAAACAATTTCATATTCATTTTTAACCTCTGCAATACATGGTTTTACATAGCACTGGCTATTTTCAAAACCTTCTACCTCTACTCTACCACCTTCAACTAACATGCTTCCTCCTTCTTCAGCAATTTTTTCAATTGCTCTTTCATACATTTCCACTGCTGCTTCATCAATTAAAGGACCTACATGGTTGTTGGTGTCTAAAGGGTTTCCAATTTTTAATTGACCATATGCTTTTTGCAACCTATTTTTTACATCATCATAAATACTTTCGTGAATGATAAGTCTTCTGGTTGAGGTACATCTCTGACCAGCGGTTCCTACAGCACCAAAAACAGCACCCACAAGAGTGGATTCTAAATCTGCATTTTCAGTAAGGATAATTGCGTTATTACCACCAAGTTCAAGAATAGTTTTTCCAAATCTTTTAGCTACAGCTTGGCCTACAGCTCTTCCCATTCTTGTAGATCCAGTTGCAGAAATGAGAGGTATTCTTTCATCATTAGTCATCCACTCCCCTTCTGCAACTTTACCATTAATAAGGCCACAAATACCCTCAGGAAGATCATTATCTTTTAATACTTGAGCAAAAATATTTTGACAAGCAATACCACAGATTGGCGCTTTTTCAGAAGGCTTCCAAATACAAACATCGCCAGCAATCCAGGCTAATGCTGTGTTCCAACACCAAACAGCAACAGGAAAGTTAAAGGCTGAAATGATTCCTACAATTCCTAAAGGATGCCATTGCTCATACATTCTATGTAAGGGTCTTTCGGAATGCATGGTTAGGCCATGAAGCTGACGGCTAAGGCCTACTGCAAAATCGCAGATGTCTATCATTTCCTGAACTTCACCCCATCCCTCTTGCAGAGACTTTCCCATTTCATAGGAAACCAATTTTCCGAGGTCTTCTTTATTCTCGCGAAGCTTTTCGCCAAACTGCCTTACAATCTCACCCCTATGTGGAGCAGGCATCATTCTAAAATCTTTAAAAGCTGCCTGGGCGGCTTTTACTACCTCTTCATATTCTTCTTTGGTGGTGGTACTAACTTTACCAATTAGTTGTCCATCAACAGGAGAGTAGGAGGAAATTAATTCTCCTTTTCCAAAGTGATTCTGACCGGTAGAGCTTCCAGGGTTTACATCTTTTACACCTAGTTTACTCAAGACAGATTGTATATCTATAGCACTCATGATTCAATTTATTTTTGGCGAAAATAGGATTTTTGGAATCAAAAAAGAGTCTTTGGTAATGGATAAATACTATATCTAAAAAAGGGAAGGACACAAAAAAGCCCTAGAACCTTCTAGGGCTAAAATTATCGATGCTGATATTTAATAAAGATTAATAATCTTATTTTTGGGGTAAAGCACTTTATACTTTAAATCCAATTCTTTTTCCTCGCTGGGTTCAAGTTCTATTTTCCATTCCAGCAATTTGGTTTCGGAATTTACTTTGGCATCAGAATCTTCCATTTCCTTTACCTTAATATCATCATTTGCAGAAATGGGATATTGATCTTTTATGGAAAGACGGATTTTATGTTGTTTGTTATTACGAATAGATATGCGATAGTGGAAGCTTTCTTCTTTATTTCCACTTATGAGTTTTACATCTTCTTTAGAAATTATTTCTTCCCTTTTGATGATGATATTTTCATCTTTGCCAAGGCTTATTTGTAGAGTGTCGCCAGCTGTTTCCACATTTAAAAAGGTTTCTCCCATATAGGTTCCTTCATAGTAGATTCCAGCACTACCATTTCTTAAATTCAATTTTTCCCAATCGCTAATGGAAGCCGTTAAATAGGCGTGTTCCTCCATTTTTGGAACCGCATTGTACAGATAATCTGCTTTTAAACTAAAAGATTGTAAGTCTACCACATAGTCGCTACCATCAGAAGGTATGTCGTAGGCTTCGCTAACCGTAAAATTAAAGGTGGTTGGATTTCGGGTCATTTGAGCACTTTGAAAATTGTGATTCTTTCTATCCATGCTTATTACACCGGAAGATACCTTTGAAAGATCAAAACTTTCCCTTCTCGTTGGGGCTGACTGTGAGTTGTAATAGCGGTTTTCATCCTCCGATTCCATTTGTATACCATCCACTATTACAATTTCATTAAGTTCTTGGCTGCTCTCAAATAATTTTATTCTATAATTTCGGACTTGTGCGTTGAGGTATATGACTTGTTTTTCATAACCTATATTGGATATTTCCAGAATATTACAAGGACGATTTAAGTCTAAACTAAACTTGCCATCAAAATTGGATGTGCTGCCCATAACGATTTCACCAAGGTTGTTTTTAGCAATAATATTGGCTATGGGAACGGACTCTTGAGTTGCAGCATCAGTTACTATACCCGTAATTTTCCCAGTAATTCCAGGTGAAGAAATGTTTACACTATTTCCTCGGGAGGAATAACGTTGATTTGTAAAATTTAAAAACCAAGGTCTTAGTATTTGTATTTGACCATCTTTGGAAGGGTCTCCGGTACTGAGACTAATTTTTACATTGTCCCAATCTTCCCCTGTATTTTGAACAACTTTGGCTTTATAGACCAATTCCAAAGGGCTGTCCGTGTTTTTTACTTTTAGATCATAGTAGGGTTTCCAAGAAGCTTGTTTTACCGTATAGGTGAGGTTTAAGTCAGATTTCATTTCTGCATCGCAATTTAAAACCACCACCACTTCACCGGTTTTAATGGCAGATTGATTTCTATATTTTTCTAGTTGAATAATTATCTTCTGTCTTTCAAAATTGAGGGCTTCAGTTTCCTTGTCTATGGATTGCAATTTTTGATTTAGTTCCAATTGACGATTCCTGATTAGGTTTACCCCCTTTTCCAATTCTAAAACGCTTACCCCATTTTGGCTTCCGCCGAAGGAAGTGTTTTTAGCTAATATTTGTTTTTCTTGATGATATACCGCGTAGCTAGATTCCAGTGTTTTGGCTTTATAGCCAAGTTGTTTTAATTTACTTTCAAGGACCTTTATTTTACTGGAGTCTTTAGCGCTTTCATCTTTATAAGCAATTTGATGGTTTATAGAGAAAACGGTAACCGGTGCATTGGTATTAAATTGAATTGATTTTTGATCTAAGCTAAGCGGTAAACCAGTAAAATGGATAATATTTCTTCCCGACACAAGCTTGGCGGAACTAGTTCTTTTTATTTGTGCACCATTGAGAAAAACGGTAACATTTTCAATTTTAGAATTGAGCTCAATTGTTTTTTGTGCATGAGAAATACTACTTAATAGAACAAGCAGTGATAGTAGGAATGGTTTCATTTTTTTTCTTTTTTATTGGATGATTAATTCTAATAATAGTTGCTCCAAAAGGATTTTTATTTTGCTTTAATGTGAAATTTCATCCAAGGTTAATTGATTTGGAGGAAATATAAAAGCAGCACAGATTTAGTTGGGCATGAAAGGGAGCAATCAAATAGGAGGCCAGAAAAAAGAATACTAAGCTTGTACTTTTTTAACAATTGGTTTATTGGCAATATTCCAAAGTATAAATAGAAGTAGAATAATTAGCAGCTGAGAGATGATACTTTGCCAAGTGGGATAAATGCCCAAAAGGTCTAACCTAAGGTTAAAGGGTGTGCTGCTAATTCCAATTTGTCCTGCCTCTTGGAGGGCGTGAACACCTTTTCCCACAAGAACAACAGCTAATAATGCCATTATATAAGCGGAATATTTAAACAACTGAGAGACAGGTAGTTTTTTGGAATATTTCAATAGTAGCACCGATAAAACTCCCAATAATACAAAGGCCAATACTATCCCAGAAACAAATGCTACACTATGGTCGCTTCCAGATTCTGAACTAAGAGCGGATAAAAATAAAACGGATTCAAATGCTTCTCTAAAAACGACAATGAAGGATAGAAAGGCGAGGCCAAATAAACTTTCTTTACTAGTAATTTTTTGAATTTTATTTTTCACAAAAGCCTGCCATTTACTGGCTTCAGATTTACTGTGCATCCAGAATCCTACATAGATTAAAATAGCAACAGCAAATAGAGCAATAATACCTTCCATAATTTCCCTTTGAGCACCGGAGAAATTAAATAGGTGCCCAGCTCCCCACCACATAAAAAAGCCAGAAAGAATGGCTAAAACCCAGCCCAAATGAATGTATTTAGCAGCTTTAGGTAGTTTTAGGTTTCTGATTATTCCTAAAATCGTGATGATTACAAGAAAAGCTTCCAATCCTTCTCGTAAGATTATAGTGGAGGACAAGGTAAAAGTAAGCCAGGAAGAAAAGGTTTGATTGCTCAACATATCCTGGGCCTTATAAAGTATGGTTTTACTTTCTTCAGACAGTTTATTTACAGTTTCTATATCTCTTTCATCCTCAATGGCAGCACGCATTTTGGTGAGCTGTGCTTCCAGTTCAGAAACAAAGTTCGCATCATTGGCTCTAATCTGCATTTCTATAGGTTCCACCCCATCCAAATAGGCACTTAATGCCAGAGCTCTAGCCTTTTCCTTATTTCCTTGTTGATAGGCCTTTTGAGAGGCAATAATGTTGGATAAGGCTAATTCAATAAAATCTACCTCAGCTAGTTTGGAGCTTTGTTTGGGTTTAAGACGTAAAGAAGTAATTAAGGCTTGAATATTTTCATTTTTAAAAAGTACATTTTCAAGCTCTGTATTATTTGTTGTTGCCAATAATTCTAAATCCACTTTTGTATTTGCAGAATAAGCTTCCTTGGGAGCTGTGGTTTTAGATTGCCTTGATAGGCTAATAGTGTAAAAGGCGAGATCCCAAATTTGAGACTCTGTAAGCTCATTAAAGGCCCTCATACCCGTATTCGCTACGCCTAATTTTATAGTATTATATGCTTGGAAAGGAGAAAGTCCATTTGCCTTATCCGGTTCGTGGAAATTGGTGGGGCTGGGGTTTAATCCTTTTGATAGCGCTCCGTCACCTTTTCCTTCAACTCCATGGCAAGTTTGACAGTTTTTTTGGTAAAGGATTTTGGCCTTTTGCAGTGATGGCCACTCCTTGGGTGAAACGGAAAGTTTATGGAATTCAATTAAACCCTTCTTTATTTTTTGGGCGAGCGATGATACCTGGGATCCTGATGCTTTAGAGTCTATTAGCTTTTGTAAGGATAGAATTTCCTTTTGTAGCAAAGCGGGTTCCTTTTTGGCAAGTTTAGATACAGTGGAAGCAAACTCTTGCATCTCTCCAAATTCATCTTCATTTACGATGGTATTTGCTTTAACAGCCATGCTATAATCCACCGAGATATAGTCTAGGAGGTGAACCATCATTCTGGCATCAGCACTTTCAGCTTTGCTCGTGTTTGCTGTTAATAAGGCAGAAAAAAGAAGTAAAAAGTATAGAAAAACGTTGGAAATCTTCAAGACAACTTATTTAGACCAATTAAAAATAATGGCAAATATAATAGATAAAGTTTTAGAAATTAAGGCTTTTTATAGGGAAATATTTGGCTTAGATAAATCAAAATCGAAGGGAATGCTAAGAGTGGTTTTGGGGCAAAAAAAAACCCAATCTATTAAGATTGAGTTTTTTCTGGAGGTTCCGAGCGGATTCGAACCGCTGTAGATGGTTTTGCAGACCACTGCCTAGCCGCTCGGCCACGGAACCATTTGGGCGGCAAAGATAAGCATTATCTTCTCCCTTGCAATTATCTTTTTCTTTTCATTACAATTGTTACCTTTTCTACATTGCCATTTATTGGAGGAATAGTTTTAGAAAGCTCCACTTCAGCCTTTTTTATAGCTGCTTGTTCATTCATTAGCCTATTCAGAATTCGCTCCGTTACATTTTCAATTAATTCTGCCCGTATAGCCATTTCTTCTGCCACTATTTGATTGATTAGTACATAATCCACCGTATCTCCAAGCTTATCACTTTGTGAGGCCTTATCTAGATCTGTCCAAACACAAACGTTAACTAAATATTCAGCCCCGATTTTTGCTTCCTCCGCCAGGCAGCCGTGGTATCCATAGAGCTTTATTCCTTCAACTTTAATTTTATCCATCAAAGGCTTAGTTTATCTAAGGCTATTTGCATTCTTTCCAATGTTTCTTCCTTACCAAGAATAGAACAAATTTCAAACATAGACGGCCCCATACCTTTTCCAGTAACGGCAAGTCGGAATCCAGGACCAACTTTTCCAAAACCCAATTCATTGGTTTCTAAATAAGACTTAAAAATAGACTCTAAGTTTTCCATGCTAAAATCATCAGTCTTTTGAAAAAGGCTTAATAATTTTTCTACATGAAGCCTAGCATCGGCATTCCATTTCTTTTGGAGAGTTTTAGCATCGTATTCTTGAGGCTTTTGGAAAAAATAATCTCCCTCTAAAAGCATATCTTTTATAAAGTAGGCCCTTTCTTTCATAAGACCAGCCACCTTAGAAAGGTAATCAGAATCATAGTTTGCAAAGCCAGCTTCTTGAGCTGCTTTAGCCAGCAATTCACTTAATTCACCATCTGTTTTCGATCTTAAATATTGTTGGTTGAACCATCTAGTTTTATCGTGATCATACTTCGCACCGGCTTTATTTACTCTTTCCAAACTGAAGGATTGAATAAGTTCATCCAAGGAAAACAATTCTTGCTCGGTTCCTGGGTTCCAACCCAAAAATGCCAACATATTTACAAAAGCCTCGGGGAAAAATCCCTTTTGCTTGTATCCTGAAGAAGTTTCTCCATCTTCTGGGTTTGTCCATTCTAATGGAAAAACGGGGAAGCCAAGTCTATCTCCATCCCTTTTACTCAATTTGCCATTTCCATCTGGTTTTAACAAAAGCGGTAAATGAGCAAACTCCGGTCTGGATTCTTCCCAACCTAAATATTGATAAAGGAGAATATGCAATGGTGCAGAAGGAAGCCACTCTTCCCCCCTAATCACATGGCTAATATTCATTAAATGATCGTCAACAATATTGGCTAAATGATAGGTTGGCATTCCATCTGATTTAAACAAAACCTTATCATCCAAATTATTGGTGTTTACAGAAACCCAGCCTCTGATAATATCCTCAAATTTTACCTCTTCATTTCTAGGGAGCTTTACTCTAATAACATAGGCTTCACCATCGGAAATACGTTTATTCACTTCCTCCTCCGAAAGAGTGAGGGAGTTTTTCATATGCCCACGAGTTACGTTGTTATACTGCCAATTTGGAGTTCCCGCTTTTTTGGCAAGATCCCTCATTTCACTTAACTCTTCTGAACTATCAAACGCGTAATAAGCATAGCCACTTTCCACGAGTTGGTCTGCATATTGGCGGTACATAGATTTTCTTTCGGATTGTTTATATGGGCCAAAATTTCCACCATAAGCCTGTCCCTCATCTGGTATTAGTCCACACCATTCTAAAGATTCTCTAATATAATCCTCAGCACCCGGAACAAATCGAGTTTGATCAGTGTCTTCAATTCTTAAAATAAAATCGCCACCTAATTTCTTGGCAAACAAATAGTTATACAGTGCAGTTCTTACACCACCCATGTGTAATGGGCCTGTAGGACTCGGCGCAAAACGTACTCTAACTTTTCTATCACTCATTTCTATCACATATTTGAGGCGGCAAAGATAATTATCTTGTTAGGCTTTGTACCTTTGAGAGAAGCAATTGCAAATAATTTTTTGCCTTAGCCTTTGGCAAGAACTACGAAACGAAAATGATTCAAGGAGAATTAAAACATAAACTGGATAGATTTATCCGCAAATACTATTTGAATAAACTTCTTAGAGGAAGTATTTATTTTATTGGCTTTGGCCTAGTTTATTTCTTGATTATCAGTCTTTTCGAACATTTCGGACATTTTAACCAGCAGATTAGACTGGCTTTATTATTAGCCTTAATAGTGGGCCTAGGAATAAATTTAGTTTTCAATGTTTTTATTCCCCTGGCCGGAATTTTTAGAATTGGGAGACATTTAAGTTACGAAGAAGCAGGAAAATTAATAGGCAGGTTTTTCCCTGAGATAGACGATAAAATTATCAATACCCTCGATCTTGGCAAACTCTCAGAAGGTGAAAGTTCATTGGTAAAAGCGAGTATTGAACAAAAAATTCAGGCCTTTAGACCCTTGGTTTTTTCAAATGCTGTAAATCTTAGGGAAAGCCTAAAATACTGGCCAGTTCTTGTTGTCCCTATTTTGATTTTTGCTTTTGTTGCCCTATCCGGGAATTGGAATTTGATTTCAGAAAGTAGTACCAGAATTGTTTCTTTCAATAAAGATTTTATTAGGGAAGCCCCCTTTAAGTTTCGAGTATTGAACAAAGAATTACTTGCTGAAGAAGGTGAGAATTTCACTTTAGAATTGGGTTTCGAAGGAGATCTTATCCCCGAGAGTGCAGAAATTTTGGCTGAGGCTTTTAAGGGAAGAATGACAAGAAATGAGAAGGACATATTTAGTTATTCTATAGAGGGAATAAGGGAGAATATTAAGTTTAGGTTTTTGGCAAATGGTTTTTCTAGCAAAGAATATGAAATCGAAGTTCTTCCGGTGCCGAGAATAAAATCTTATTTGATTGAAGTAATTCCGCCTAAGTACACTAGGAACCCACCTTTCTTTGAGTCAAAGTCTATATTGGATATTCCTGAAGGAAGTAAATTGAGATGGGATTTAAAGACCCTTTCTGCAAACAAAGCCCAAATTCTTACCAAGGATACCGCTTATAATTTTCAAGATGTGGGGGATGGCCTATTTAGCTTTGAAAAGGTTTTGTTGGAAAGTTTAGAATATAGCATAGTATCGGAAAATGAATTTTTGAAAAAGGAGAGCGGATCAAATAACCGAATCAATATTATTAAAGATAAGTTCCCAGAACTGGCCGTTAAAGTGGATATTGATAGCTTGATAGATAACCTGGTCTATTATAGCGCTTTTATAGGGGATGATTATGGCTTTAGTAAGATGGATGTCCTTCTGAAATCTGGAGGAAAGGAGCTAATGAGGATTAACATCCCAATTTCTAGTCCGGAAAATACCGCTCAGGAAATTTCTGGCTTTTTAGATTTAAATGAGCTGGCCACTGATCAAAGTAAGCTAAGTTTAAACTTCCGCTTATGGGATAATGATGAGGTAAATGGCGCCAAACTTACTACTAGCAAATCTTTTGATATCCGTCTTTTAAACGAAGCCGAAAGGAAGCAGGAAGTGGAAGAGCAATATGAAAGCTATTTTTCTAAAAAGGAAGAGCTCAATATGGCGAATCAAGAACTTCTAAAAGAATTGGAAAGGCTAAGGCAAAAACTTTTAAATCAGAA
Source organism: uncultured Cryomorphaceae bacterium (assembly GCA_963976435.1). GTDB lineage: Bacteria > Bacteroidota > Bacteroidia > Flavobacteriales > Schleiferiaceae > CAKZNE01. Next base: position 37,303 of record CAXBKQ010000018.1, read on the forward strand.
AAAGAGCTCTTGGAAGGATAAAGAAAGGATTGAACAATTATTGGATAAGCAAAAGGAAATTGAGCAGAAAAGGAAGGAATTAAACAAGCAGCGAGAGGAGCTTGAAAAAAAGGACAAAGAGCCCAAGAATAAAAATGACCAATTAAAGAAAAAAGAAGAGCAAATAGATAAGCTTAAAGAGGATCCAAAGCAAAAGGAATTGGAAAAACTTCTTGAAGAGGTGAGCCAATTGATGGATAAGTTCGACATGGAAAAGTTGACGGAGAAGATGAAGGAGATTGAACAGAAATCCAAAGAAAATCAAAGAAAAGAAGACCGGCTTGATGAATTGCTTAAAAATTTGAAATTTCAAAAGGATGTTTTAAAAGAAGTAGAGAAGCTCGAAGAGTTGGCTCAAAAATTAGATGAGCTTAGTAAGGAGAATAATGAAGATGGAAAAGAAAAGGAGGAGCAGGAAAAGGTAGAGGAAAAGTTTGAAGAGGTAAAAAAGGAAATAGATAAACTAGAAGAAGAAAATCCTGAATTTAAAAAGGAAAATGAAGAACAGAACCTGGAGAAAACTGAAGATGAAGTGGAGGAGGAGATGAAGAAATCAGAAGAGCAAATGGAAAACTCCAAACAGAAAAAGGCAAATGAAAGCCAAAAGAAATCTTCAGAAAAAATGCAGGAGATGAGTCAGCAAATGATGCAATCCATGATGCAGATGCAAGGGGAAAAGAGAGAAGAGGATATGAAAACTTTACGTCAGATTCTTGAAAACCTTGAGATTTTATCTTTTGATGTGGAATATTTGAGTGAATTAAGCAAGATTTCCCAAAAGAGTGATCCCTTATATAGGAAATTGCTAAAAGATCAAAAGCGCTTAATTGATGGAGCAAAAATTATTGAGGATAGTCTTGTGGCCCTGGGTGAAAGGGTACCCGAAATTCAGGAAGTTGTTTATAAGGAGCTAGAGGCCATTAATGAAAATTTAGAATCTAGCATAGGCCATTTACAGGAGCAACAGGGAGGACAATCTGCCGCCAAACAGCAATTTGCCATGACAGCCGCAAATAACTTGGCGGTATTATTAGATAAGGCCTTAAGGAATATGCAACAGGCAGCGGCAAGTGAATCTCAAGGTAACCAAACTTGTCAGAAGCCAGGTTCTGGAAAACCTAGCCCTTCCAATATGAAAAAGCTTCAAGGGGAATTAGGAGAGAAGATGTCTAAAATGATGAAGGGTAAGCAAAAAGGGGAGGGAGACCCAGGTAAGTCTGAGGGAAGAAACGGAAAGGAGATTGTGGAAATGCTCAGCCGACAAGAGCAAATAAGGGGGCAACTGGAAGAGTACTTAAAAAATCAAGAAGAGGCTGGTGAAGGAGGAAATGGTGATATGGCTAAAGCTATTGAAGAAATGAAAAAAATTGAGGAGGATCTGCTGAATAATAAGTTGACTTTGGAAAGCTTAGAAAGGGTAAAAGAAATAGAGTCTAAACTACTAGAATTTGAAAAGTCGGAGTTGGAAAGGGAGCAAGATGAAAAAAGGGAGTCGAAGTCCAGTGATGATTTGGATCAGCTTTATCAAAAGGAAAGAGAGGAATATTTGAAAGAAAAATTAAAAGAATATGAGAATATTATTTATGCGCCTTTAAATTTGAATCAATATTATAAACAACAAAGTAACCAGTATTTAAAGAGGCTTTGATTAAGTTTGAAAATGCACCTGAAATTATCGGCAGCCATGATGGCCTTTTTCTTTGGCTAAATACGATTGCGGACAATACCGGTTTTACCATCAAGGACCTGTCCTATACCTTTGTTGATAATCCAAGGATTTTGGAAATCAACCGACAATTTTTAAATCATGATTATTTCACGGATATTATAAGTTTCGACTATTGTAGGGGCCGAAAGGTTGTGGGTGAAATTTTTATTAGTTCGGATCAGGTTGCTCTTCAAGCCGATGAGCTAGGGGTGGATTTGCAATTGGAATTTCTAAGGGTTATTGTACATGGCTTATTGCATATGATAGGATTTGATGATAGTAGCAAAGAAGAAAAACAAAAAATGAGAGAAGAAGAGGAAAAATGTTTACTTTTGCATTCTCAAATCACTGAAAATTAAGACCTTAGGTTTTGTTTCACGTGAAACATTGATTTTATGGAACAAGAATATGATGTAATAGTTGTGGGAGGGGGGCATGCCGGCTGTGAAGCTGCAGCTGCTTCTGCGCGACTGGGATCTAAGACCTTATTAATTACCATGAACCTACAGAACATTGCTCAAATGTCCTGTAACCCAGCTATGGGTGGTGTTGCTAAAGGTCAAATAGTAAGGGAAATTGATGCCCTTGGTGGGCTTAGTGGTATTATAACCGATAAGTCCATGATTCAGTTTAGAATGCTAAATCGTAGTAAGGGGCCTGCTATGTGGTCGCCAAGAGTTCAGAGTGATAGAATGCGCTTTGCTGAAGAATGGAGACTGGCCCTTGAAGCTATTGAAGGTTTGGACTTTTATCAAGATATGGTGAATGGTCTCTTAACCGAGAAGGGAGCTGTAAAGGGTGTGAAGACAAGTATTGGTTTAGAATTTTTTGCAAAGACGGTAGTTTTAACTAATGGCACCTTTTTAAATGGTCTGATTCATATTGGAGAGAAGCAATTTGGTGGAGGACGTTCGGGAGAGAGAGCTTCAACGGGAATTACTGAAGATTTGGTGAATTTAGGATTTGATACAGGCCGCATGAAAACAGGCACCCCTCCACGTGTAGATGGTAGGTCTTTAGACTATAGTAAAATGGAGGAGCAAGCTGGAGATGTGCAGGCAGAGAAATTTAGTTTTTCTAATGCTACTCAAGCCTTAAAAACTCAAAGAAGTTGTTATATCACTTATACAAATCCTGCGGTTCATAATTTGCTAAGGAAAGGCCTGGATCAAAGTCCTTTGTTTAATGGTCAGATTCAAAGTACTGGGCCAAGGTATTGTCCAAGTATCGAGGACAAGATAGACCGTTTTGCAGATAAAAGCAGACATCAAGTTTTTGTAGAGCCAGAAGGCTGGGATACCGTTGAAGTATACGTGAATGGTTTTAGCACTAGCTTGCCATATGAAATTCAAGTAGAGGCTTTAAAACTTGTCCCAGGTTTTGAAAGTGTAAAATTTTTCCGCCCAGGTTATGCCATTGAATATGATTATTTTCCGCCTACTCAGCTAAAATACAGTTTGGAAACTAAGCTTGTAGAGGGCTTATATTTCGCTGGTCAGATAAATGGAACTACGGGTTACGAGGAGGCAGCTTGCCAAGGTTTAATTGCTGGGATTAATGCACATAGAAAAGTAAATGGTTTAGGCGACTTTGTATTAGGTCGTGAGCAGGCTTATATAGGTGTTTTAATTGATGATCTTATAACTAAAGGCACAAAAGAACCCTATAGAATGTTTACGAGCAGGGCCGAATACAGAATTCTATTGAGACAGGATAATGCTGATCAAAGGTTAACAGCCCTTGGTCATGAATTAGGTCTTGTTGCTGAAGAAAGGATGACTATCTTAAGGGATAAGTTATCTCGGATAGATTTGTTGCGTAAATGGCTGGAGAGCTTTAGTGTGGAACCAGAATTTGTAAACCCCATATTGCAGAAGAATAAGTCAAGTGATATTCGTCAGAAAGTAAAAATTATTAATATTCTGTCTCGTCCTCAAATACAGTTTGAAAATTTAATGGAGTTGCCTGAAGTGGCGAATTTTGTTTTGGATAATGCTATACAAAAAACGGATTGGGAGCAGGTAGAAATCTCCGTTAAGTACCAAGGGTATATTGATAAGGAAAAAGAGAATGCGGATAAATTGAGTAGGCTGGAGGATTTAAGTATTCCTGATAATTTTGATTATTCGCGTTTGAAAAGCCTGAGTCATGAAGCCAAAGAAAAGTTAACTAAAGTAAAACCTGAAAGTATAAAACAAGCTAAAAATATTAGTGGGGTGAACCCTTCTGATATTAATGTTCTTTTAGTTTATATGGGACGATGATCATTGTTCCACGTGAAACATAATTATTTATGGAATTAAAAAACTGCCCAATTTGCGAAGGGTCAAAATTCTCTGAAGTACTGAAAAGCTCATATTTCAGGGGGAAACCTGAGTCATTTTCCATCCAAGAATGTCATAATTGTGAGCTGTGGTTTACCAATCCTAGACCAAATGATGAGGAACTTGCTGCCTACTATGAATCTGAAGATTATGTAAGCCATACCGATAAAAAGGAATCTTTTATTGATAAAGTTTATCATTTGGTAAGGTCCAAGGCAGTGAAAAGTAAGGTGGCTTTAATCGGAAGATTTGCAAATAAAGGACGTCTATTAGACTATGGTGCAGGAACGGGTTTCTTTTTACAAGCAGCAAAAAAAGATGCTTGGGAAGTTTATGGAGCAGAACCATCCGAAGTGGCCAGAAAAAATGCTAAGGAGGTTCATGGCCTAAATCTAGAGGATCCCGCAAATCTAGACTGGGAAACAATGAATAATAGCCTGGATGCCATAAGCCTTTGGCATGTGCTCGAACACCTCTCCGACCTAAAAGGGGATTTTGAAAAATTTACAAAAGCCCTAAAAACCGGAGGGCATTTATTTATTGCTGTCCCAAATCATGAATCCTATGACGCTCAATATTATGGTGAAAATTGGGCAGCCCTAGATGTTCCCCTACATCTATATCATTTTAAAAAGGATAATATAAAAGACCTTGCAAAAGATTTTGGTTTCGATTTGATCGAAATTAAAAATATGCCTTTTGATTCCTATTATGTAAGTATGATTAGTGAAAAAATTAAAAATGGCAAAGGGAGTTTGTTTTCTGCCTTTCGTAGAGGTTTTGTGAGTAATCAAAAAGGAAAAGCCAACAAAAACGCTAGTAGCTTGATTTATATTCTAAAAAAGGCAAAATAAAGCCCTCTAAGAGCTTAAGTGGCTTGGCTAGTGTCCTAAGATTAGAAATTAGAAAAATCCCAAGAGAAACAAACAATCACAAACCACTGTTAAAGAACTGATTATCAATACTTAACCCTAAGTTGTCTGGCTAGATTAAGGCTAATGTCTGTTAAAATTACCTTTGGGTTACCATTTCTACCAATATCATAAATTCCCGAATCTATAATTTGCATTATAGACGACGTATTCTTTAGATGTATGAAAGGTGAGAATTTTGACAGTTCAAATTTTATTTCTTTGAAGGTTTCATTATTTACTTCTGGAATAATATAGTTTAGATTAAAGCTGTCTTTAATTATGGAACTACAAAAAAGTAAAAAGTCTTTGAGCTTCTCTCTTTCGAGCTTGGCCATTTCCTCTACCCAAGCAATAATTTCCTTGGTGTCGGCTTTAAAGCAACTGCGCATCCAGGAGCTAAAATGAATAGCATAATCCTTATAAGCTTCCGAGCGTTTAGCTTGATTAAGAGCCTGGGCTAAATTTCCTTCCGATAATTTGGCAACAATATGGGCTGATTGTTGGGAAACATCTTCATTATCAATTAAATACTCTTCAATTTCACGAGTCCCATATCGCGGAACTAATATTTTTTGACAACGGCTGCTAATAGTTTGGAGTATGGCCTCTGTATTTTCTGATACCAAAAGGAATATTGTTTTCTCAGGAGGCTCCTCAATCACCTTTAAAAGTTTATTCGCCGAACTGCCGTTCATTCTTTCCGGCATCCATATTATCATAAACTTAAATGAACCTGAATAGGATTTTAAACTTAAGTTTTTTAGGATAGAAGAGCTTTCATGAACACTAATTTGAGCTTGCTTATTTTCAACGCCCAAATACTCTAGCCAGCGGAAAAGCCCAAAATATTTTTCACTTTTTATGATTTCCCTCCAATCCTCTATAAAATCAGCGCTTTTAGGCTTATCTCCGCTTTTCTGCGTTTTCGCAACAGGATAAATAAAATGTAGATCAGGATAATTAAAGGAAAGAAACTGTTTACAAGAAGAGCAACTTCCACAGCTGTCCTCTTCGGATTTATTAGAGCAACTTAAATATTGTGCATAGGCAATTGCCAACAATAAAGCGCCATTACCAGCTGGCCCATGGAACAATTGAGCATGACTAACCCTGCCCTCTTTAGCACTCTTTAACAGCTTGTTCTTTAAATTATCATGACCTAGTACATCTTCAAACCTCATCGTGCTAATAAATAACTTTTGGTGATTACTTTTGCGGCCTAAATTTATTCAAAATGAAAAGTATTAGCACCATTAACTTTGAGGAAAAACGAGTTTTAGTTCGAGTTGATTTTAATGTACCCCTAGACGAAGAAGGTAACATTACCGATGATAGCCGTATGAAGGCTTGTATACCAACGATAAAGACCATAATGGACAATGGTGGAAGACCAATACTTATGTCGCATTTAGGAAGACCAAAAGGACAAAGAAATTTGGACTTGAGCTTAAATTATTTAACCAAACACCTTGAGGATTTAACAGGAAAGGAAGTGGTGTTTATGGAAGATTGTATAGGTGAAGATGTAGTGGATGCCACTGAAACCATGGGAAAAAATCAAATTTTATTGCTCGAAAACCTTAGGTTTTATAAAGAAGAAACCGATGGCGATGAAAATTTTGCAAAGAGCCTTTCCTTAAATGGCGACTTTTATGTAAACGACGCATTTGGAACGGCTCATAGGGCCCATGCAAGTACTGCGGTAATTGCAAAGTTCTTTAAAGAAAACAAAGCTCCAGGTTTAGTAATGTCTGCAGAAATTGAAAATGTAAACAAGGTTTTAAATGAAAGGAAATCACCAGTAACAGCAATTGTTGGAGGAGCCAAAGTATCATCCAAAATTGATATTCTTTCCAATTTAATTCCCAAGCTCGACAACCTTATTATTGGAGGTGGAATGGCATTTACCTTTATTAAAGCCAATGGTGGAATGATAGGAAAAAGTCTAGTGGAAAATGATTATTTAGATACCGCTATAAATATTTTAAAAAAGGCAGATGAATATGATGTTGATGTTTATCTACCCATCGATTCTGTAAACGCAGACGCTTTTTCTAATGATGCAAAACGAAGTATTAGCTTAGCTAATGAAATAGCGGAAAATGATATGGGCTTGGATGCAGGGCCAAAAACATTGGAAGAGCTTAAGGATGTTTTACAGCAATCAAAAACAATTTTATGGAATGGACCGATGGGTGTATTTGAGTTTGAAAACTTTTCCCAAGGAACAGAAGCTATAGGTAATATGATTGTTGAAGCCACAAAAAATGGAGCTTTTAGTTTAGTAGGAGGTGGAGACTCTGTTGCGGCCGTGAAAAAGTTTAATATCCAGGATGAAGTTAGTTATGTTTCCACAGGTGGTGGGGCCATGCTAGAATACTTGGAAGGAAAAGAATTGCCAGGAATAAAAGCGCTTTCAGAAGGCTAGATCCCCAAGCTATTTTCATCGGGAATTTCGGGAATTTCTTGGGAGTAAACACCAATGATTTTGCTCATTTCAAGAAATTGAGAATAAAAAGAACTTGAAACAAAACTTTCCTTTTCATAAAATCCCTGACTTTCTAAAAAAGGATGGGAAATATGAATCAGGATTAGAAGGATCAATAGAAATTTTAATGCCCCGAAAATTCCACCGAGAATTCTATTCATCAAGCCTAGTGCTACTAGTTTTAATAGCTTTGTAAGGGCTTTGGCAATTAATAATACAAGAATGCTGCTTGCTATAAATATTAGGGCATAGGAAAGCAGCATTATGCCTTTTCCGGCTTCATCAATATATTGGCTTAATAACTGAAACAGCAAATCGGAATATTGATAAGCTAAAAAAACACCTAAGGCTAAGGAAATAAGCGAGGCAAGTTCGTTTATTAGTCCTTTATACAAACCTCTACCGAGTCCAAATACAATAGGGGTCAATAATATTAAATCTAAAAAATTCAATCCGCTGATTTTAGCGGTGAAGATAATGACTATGAATAATTATGCTGTCTGAAAATTTAAAAGAAAACTGGGAAGAAGTGGTGAAATGGGTATCCCAAAGGTTTGCCGAAGGAGAATTGCTGGATTTAGATTCCATTATATTTATAATTGGCCTTCAAGAGTTAGGTTGGGGCTTTAAAAAATATAAGAAGGATGAAAAGCTAAACATTATGCATATTGCTATTTGTACTTTGCTAGAACCTTATGGATATTATGAGTTTGAAGGCCAGGATAAAGACGGTTGGCCCCATTTTCAGAAAAAGGAAAACCTACCCTTCTTAAAACCAGGAGAGCAAAGTATCCTAATGAAGGAAGCTATTGTAAAATATTTTATTGAAAATAAACTACTGGAAAATTAGGTCACAGCCTGGAGATTGAACATCCCAAGGTTCTATATAAACGGTTCTACGCACAGTTTCATTTGGTTCTAATCGAACATATGTACATCCAATATAGCTGATAGGATCTTTTCCTCTTGTTGCTCTAACTCTAAAAACAGCATCGTTATCGTATTCAAAAGAAATTTCACCATCAGCATCGGTAAGGCCACGGAATTTTAATTCACTATTAACTTGTGAAGGAACACCTACTTCCACAAAAGCATTTTGCACCACAGTGCTGTCATCCACAGTTTTAACAGTAATCACAAAAGGATAATCAGGGTTTTGATCAATTTTTTTGCAAGAAATACTAAGGATTCCTAAAAGGGCTAAGCCTGAAAAAAGGAAGATTAATTTACTTTTCATTTGCAGATATTTTTTCACCATTAATTGGTAACACAACCGTTTTCTTCATCTCCAAAAGGCTTAAGGTCGATGGTAGATCTGTTTTCTCCTCGGTTTATTTCTGCAAAGCCACAAGCTCTAAAAGAACCTTTTGCAGCAACTAACTCAACTACAGCCTTATTATTTAGTTTTAAAAAGACCTCTCCATCATCATTTGTATAGGCATAATAATCTAGAAAGGCATTTGTAACTGGAGCATACATATGAACCAAGGCATTTTGAACTCTATCACCACCATCCACGGTAACCACAACGGTTAATTCATAAATCTGTTCGTCTTTTTCACAAGAGCTAAAAAGACCTAAGCCAACAAACAGGATGAATAGGTTTGAAATTAGTTTTTTCATTTTTTATGCTAAATAATTCACATCTTTGCAGGCCCAAATATAACAAATAACGTATTTGTAAGATATTTCGCCTCTATGAACTCGAAAATTAACGCATATCTTGAAGAATTAAAAAGCTTTAATGATTCTAATGTTCAAAAAATTGAAGAACTTAGAATCAAGTTTTTAAGCAAAAAGGGTCTTATCTCCGCGTTATTTGAGGAGTTTAAATCTTTAGCCCCACAAGAAAAAAGAGAAATTGGTAGAAGCCTAAATGATTTAAAGAATTTTGCTCAATCCAAAATTGAAGAATTAAAATCATTATCCGCAAATGATGATGATTCAACAGATAAAATTGATAGCACAAAACCGGCGGCACAATATTTTTTAGGTTCCCGTCATCCTGTAAATCTTGTTAAAAACGAAATCGTTGGAATCTTTGAAAAAATAGGATTCAATGTTTCTGAAGGTCCAGAAGTGGAGGATGACTGGCATAATTTTACGGCTTTAAACTTTCCTGAAGAACACCCGGCAAGGGATATGCAAGACACTTTTTTTGTGGCTAAAGATCCAGATTGGGCATTGAGAACTCATACGAGTAGTGTTCAGGTGAGGGTTATGGAAAATGAAAAACCACCAATACGAACCATATCACCGGGAAGGGTTTTTAGAAATGAAGCAATTTCTTCTCGCTCCCATTGTATTTTCCATCAAATTGAAGGTTTATACGTAGATAAGGATGTAAGTTTTGCAGATTTAAAACAAACACTTCTATATTTTGCTCAAGAGTTTTTTGGAAAGGAAACAAAAATTAGATTAAGACCCTCATATTTTCCATTTACCGAACCCAGTGCTGAAGTAGATGTGTATTGGGGATTAGAAAATGAAGTCGATTATCGAATGACTAAAGGAACAGGGTGGCTTGAGGTGATGGGCTGCGGAATGGTAGACCCAAATGTTCTTAAAAACTGTGGAATTGATCCAGAGGTTTATTCTGGATTTGCCTTTGGTATGGGGGTGGAACGGATTGCTATGCAGCGTTATCAAATAAGTGATATTCGTCTATTATTTGAAAATGACATGCGGTTTTTAGAGCAGTTTCATTCGGAGCTTTAATGATGTATTTGATCTATGCTCTTTGCTAAAGCATGATCCTTTTCGCCAACTATATTTCCCAAATCATGGCTGCTTAACCTCAGCTTCACCTTATTGTAGACGTTTATAATTTCGGGGTGATGATTTTGCTTTTCAGCAATTATGGCAACCTTGGTTAAAAAGGAAAAAGCCTCAATAAAGTTTGAGAATTCAAATTCTTTTTCGAGGGCTCCCCCTTTTTCAGTCCAAGCCATTATTAATGAATTTCGCTAATTTTCAACATATTGGTAGTACCTCTATTCTGTAAAGGCATACTGGCTATTTTTATAACCAAATCACCTTCGCTTACAATATTTTTATTCTTAACAATTTGTTTTATTTCTTCAAAGGTGGAGTCTGTACTCTCCATTTTATCATAATAAAAACCTCTTACCCCCCAAATTAAACTAAGCATATTTAGGATGGAGCGGTTTGCTGTAAAAACGATAATGTTTGTTTTTGGTCTGTGTGAAGATATTTTAAAACCAGTATAGCCGCTAAAGGTCATGGTTAAAATTGCGCTGGCTCCAACCTGATCCGCTATTTTACTGGCATTATAACAGATGGAATCAGTAATAAACCTATCGCTTTTATATTTTGGAGGGTTTTCACTTTCTGTCTGAACCTGGCCACTTTCCTCAACATGGGCTACAATTTTAGACATGGCTTCTATTACGCTTAATGGGTATTTCCCAACTGAGGTTTCTCCACTTAACATCACTGCATCTGCACCGTCCAAAACGGAATTAGCAACGTCATTCACTTCGGCTCTGGTTGGAGACATACTTTCAATCATACTCTCCATCATTTGAGTGGCAATTACCACTGGGCGGGCCATTTTATGACATTTATTAACAATCATCTTTTGGATTAAGGGTACACCTTGCATCGGCACCTCCACTCCTAAATCCCCTCGTGCCACCATAATAGCATCCGTAGCTTCAATAATTTCATCGATTTCAATTACAGCTTCAGGCTTTTCGATTTTTGAAATAATTCGGCAGGATGCGTTTGCTTCTTCTATATAAGCTCTTAATTCTTTTACATCATCTGCGCTACGAACAAAGGATAGCCCAATCCATTCTACATTGTGCTTAAGGGCTATTTTTAAATCTGCTAAATCCTTTGGGGTAAGACAGGGAAGAGAAACTTTGGTATTAGGAAGGTTTACCCCTTTTTTAGACTTTAAAGGCCCACCTTGGATTACCTTGGTTTTTACCTCTTTTCCATCAGTTTCTAATACTTCCGTAACCAACTTACCATCATCCATTAAAACCCTTTCGCCAACTTTAACATCTTGTGCGAACTGGGTATAATTCATATACACTTTTTTGGAGTTTCCAATTTCATCAACTGGAGAAAAATAAAGAGTGTCACCAATTTGAAGTTCGGCACCTTCTTCCACCACACCAATTCTAAGTTTAGGACCTTGTAAATCTGCAAGAATGGCTGTATTGCCATCATTTTCCACATTTAATTCTCTTACAATGCGAATGAGCTCTTCGGCATCTTCATGATTGCTATGTGAAAAGTTTATTCTAAATACATTCACCCCTGCCTCGATGAGTTTTTGCATCATCTCCTTGTTACCAGAGGCTGGACCTAAAGTGGCTACTATTTTAGTTTTGTTGATGGGCATCAAAAATGTTTTATGTAATTAATAGGTTATCAATATTTCTAGTCTTTTCAAGATCTATTTTTTGAAAGGTGCTAACGTAGGAAAGTACCTTTAACTGATGGTTAATATTTTTATTTAAGCTGGAGTTTTCTTCACCATAGTAGCCAATAAAAAAGTCAATTATTTTTAAACTGGAAACCAAAGGAAGGCCTGAAACTATCCTAGATTCCAGTATTTCACCTGCCATACTTTCTGCATTCTCCTCATAAACAACAGGGTTTTTATTGGCTGTAAGGAACCAATTAACACCTTTTTTCACATCTTCATATTCAAAATTTGAATAGTAAAGAAGCGTATTTTTATAATGGTAGGGTTTGTCAATTTTTGATCGCTGCAAACTTAGATCCAAGCCCTGGTTTATAAAATAGGCCAATCGATATGCGGGCAATGTAGAAACTAGCCCAAAGATAACTACATCTTCGTGATAAAATGTACTTTCGAGCTTAAGTTTTTGCAATGCCATTTTATTGAACAAGTTTTTTCCAGGCTGTTTTTGCCGCTTCTTCTTCTGCTCTTTTTTTGCTAGAGCCACCACCTCTGCTTATTATTTTTCCATCGTGTAAAACACAAATCTCATATTTTCTGGCATGGCTTTCACCCCAACAGCCGGTCATTTTAAAAGAAATAAACTCTTTGTTTTTTTGCCCCCATTCTAATAACGCTCCTTTGTGGCTGCTAATTCTTTTTTCCAGGCTTTGCAAATCAAGCTCCAGAGTTAGTAGTTTTTCAACAATAAACTTCTGACAGCTTTTGTAGCCTAAATCAATATAAAGTGCACCAATTAAAGCCTCCATAGCATCACCGTTGATGGATTTAGCTTGAGTTTTGCCTGTGGTCTTTTTAACAATTAACTTATGTAAGCCTATGTTTACAGCCAAGCTGTTAAGGTTTTTTCGGCTTACAATTTTGCTCCTCATATTGGTAAGAAAACCCTCTCCGGCCTTGGGGTATTTCTGATATAAATAATCAGCGACCACAGCACCTAAAATGGCATCACCAAGGAATTCTAACCTTTGATTATTGAGTTTTGTTCCTTGCCATTTTTGGGAAGCCGAACTATGTCTAAGAGCAAGTTTATAAGGTGCCGCTTTTTTGGGTAGGGAGCCGGTAAGTTTTTCAATTTCAAAAAAAAAGTTCCCATCCTTTTTGAGGAGGGAACTTAATTTTTTTATCCAATAATTCATTTACTGGAGTTTCCTTACTAAAACGGAAGCATTATGCCCACCAAAACCAAAGGTGTTGCTAATAGCGCAATTAACCTCTCTTTTCTGTGCTGTTCCAAAAGTTAAATTCAATTTTGAATCAATATTCGGATCATCTGTGAAATGATTAATAGTAGGAGGAATAATTCCTTCCCTTACAGCCATAATGGCTGCAATAGTTTCAATGGCTCCTGCTGCACCTAATAAGTGTCCAGTCATAGACTTGGTGGAACTAATGTTCATTTTATAAGCATTATCTCCAAAAACGGCATCAATAGCCTTTAGTTCTGCTACATCTCCAAGAGGTGTAGAAGTACCGTGAACATTAATATAGTCTATATCAGAATTACTTAGACCAGCATCTCTTAACACATTTTCCATTACCGCTTTGGCACCTAGGCCCTCAGGGTGAGGAGCTGTAATATGGTGGGCATCGGCAGACATACCACCACCGACAATTTCGGCATAGATTTTAGCACCGCGATTTTTGGCATGCTCATATTCTTCAAGAACAATACAAGCACCACCTTCTCCAAGAACAAAGCCATCTCTATCATTATCGAAAGGGCGACTAGCCGTTTCTGGACTATCGTTACGGGTACTTAAAGCGTGCATTGAGTTAAAACCACCAATTCCTGCTTCAGTAACTGCAGCTTCACTTCCTCCAGATATACAGGCATCCATCATACCCAAGCGGATATAATTGAAACCATCAATCAAGGCATTAGTTGAAGATGCACAAGCGGAAACGGTTGTAAAATTTGGACCTCTAAAGCCATATCTCATTGAAATATGACCAGGAGCAATGTCCGCAATCATTTTGGGAATAAAAAAGGGATTGAATCGAGGAGAACCATCACCTCTTACGTAATTTTTACTCTCCTGTAGGAAAGTGTCTAGTCCACCAATACCTGATCCCCAAATTACTCCAATTCGTGCCAAATCTACTTTGGCAGAATCCAAACCACTGTCTTTTACACCTTGTTCGGCTGCACCAACAGCCAACTGGCAAAAACGGTCCATTTTGCGTGCTTCTTTCCTGTCCATATAATCAACAGGATCAAAACCCTTTACTTCACAAGCAAATTGGGTTTTAAATTTTTCAGCATCAAATAAAGTAATTGGAGCAGCTCCACTCTTTCCAGCTATAAGAGCATTCCAATAATCATCTAGATTATTGCCAAGTGGAGTAAGTGCACCAATTCCGGTTACAACTACCCTTTTTAACTCCATAAAGTTTTTTTACTGTTTTGCTTCTGTAATATAAGATACAGCATGTCCTACTGTAGCTATATTTTCAGCTTGATCATCTGGAATTTGAATATCAAATTCTTTTTCAAACTCCATAATAAGTTCAACGGTGTCTAATGAGTCTGCACCAAGATCGTTGGTGAAGCTTGCCTCGTTGGTTACTTCGTTTTCATCTACTCCAAGCTTATCTACGATAATTGCTTTTACTTTGGAAGCGATATCTGACATGTTTTTGTTTTTAAAATTAATTCGGCTGCAAAGAAAGTAAATTTATCAAAAATCAAACAAAAAACTAACTTCGCAGAATCTTAATTATATTCACTAGTAATAAAATGCGACTTCTAATAAGCGAACTCCTTTCAAAATTATGAAACGAATTGCCATTTTTGCCTCTGGATCCGGCTCTAATGCTGAGAACCTGGTTAAACACTTTGAAGACAATGACCACGCAGTGGTAAGCCAAATTTTTTGCAATAACCCAAAAGCAGGTGTCTTAGACCGAGCCCGAAAGCTTGGAATTAGGTTTTTAGTTTTCAACAATAGCGATCTTGAAAGCGGATTTCTACTTGAAAAACTAAAAAGTGGAAAGATTGACCTTATTGTTTTAGCAGGTTTTTTAAAAAAAATTCCTACTTCTTTAATTGAAGCCTACGAAAATAGAATTGTAAATATTCACCCTTCATTGCTTCCAGATTATGGAGGTGAAGGAATGTATGGTATTCACGTTCATCGTGCTGTGGTTGAAAACGAGGAGGAAGAAACAGGTATCACCATTCACTATGTTTCTGAGGAATATGATGAAGGGGAAATTATTTTTCAAGAATCTGTAGAAGTAGATTATGAAGATAGCCCCGAAGATGTGCAATATAAGGTGCAACAACTGGAGTATAAGCACTTCCCAGAAGTGGTAGAGTATATTTTAAAAGATCTTGATTGAAAATTAATATTTACACCGACGGTGCGGCGAGGGGAAACCCCGGCCCAGGAGGTTATGGTATTGTTTTAGAAAGTGGCTCCCACCGAAAAGAACTCAGCAAGGGATTTAGGCATACTACAAACAACAGGATGGAATTGCTTGCCGTAATTGATGCCCTTCGAGCTCTAAAGACCAAAAATGCCGAGGTTTTTATTTACTCCGATAGTAAATACGTTGTAGACACCATCAATAAAGGCTGGATTTTTGGCTGGGAAAAAAAAGGCTATAAAGGAAAAAAGAACCCCGACCTTTGGAAGCAATTCATTCAACTGCATCGCAGGTTTAAGCCCAAGTATATTTGGATAAAAGGCCATAATAATCATCCCCAAAACGAAAGATGTGATGAGCTGGCTGTTGCAGCATCATTTCAGCAAGAACTAGAAAAGGATGTTTTTTTTGAAAAACAAGAAGCGGATTAAGCTCTACCCCAGTTTTCTACAGAGAAATATAATTTTTAGGATCAACAGGGTTGCCATCAAACCATAGTTCGAAATGCAAATGAGGACCTGTACTCAATTCTCCAGAGTTACCAATAATGGCAATAGGCTCTCCAGATTTTACTATCTCCCCTTGCTTTTTAAGTAAGGAGGCATTGTGTTTATAAACAGAAATAAAGTTGTTGGAATGCTGAATTAATAATACATGACCAGTTTCTACCGACCAATCCGCGAATATCACAATACCATCCTGGGTAGCCTTTACAACTTCGTTTTTATCAGCAACTATATCCACTCCAAAATGGGACTCCTTGGTGTCGAAATCGGAAGTAATAATGCCTTTTAATGGTGTGAAAAAGGACAAAGGGGTTGCTGATTCCTCGTCATTGATGGAGTTAATATTAAATCGCTCTTCCTCCTCAACACTCTGTCTAAGCATACTTTCTTCAGGACTTATTTCTTTTGCAAGACGGGCCTTAATTACAGAATCACTTTGTACCGTATCGGCAAAGTTGATGGGCGGTTTACCGGTAATTATATTTCTGATATTCGCCAAGTATTTTGCATTGTAAACCTTATACCGTTTTAAACTATCTGTAACTTCGGAAAGACTCCTGGCTTGTCTTTTTAATTCTGTACTAGAATATCCGGGAATATATTCCCGGATGCCCGTAAATGCAATTAGAAAAGTAGTGGCAGTAATCAAAATGAAAGCGCCAAATACTGCTACCAAAAAGACATTAAGCCTACTTAATTTTAAGGATAGCTTTTCTTCAAAAGTGTCATCATTAAGAACCACTAAACGGTACTTGTTTCTAAGTTTCTTAATGATCTGTTTAGATTCTTTGGGTTTGTCCTCTGCCATTGCTTCGCAAATATCGCAATTCCTATTTATAGAAGGCAAAAAAACAATTCTCGCTTCGGAGGACTATTTTATTTTTGAAAACCTGTTTTAAGGAATAGGAGTTTTTTAAGAGCTTAAAATTTAACAAAGTCAGGATAGGCATTCTTTTTTATAATATTTTTGCCACTTTTCTGTTATCAGAGCCTATTTGCTTCATATTTGCACAGTGAAAAAAACACATCTTCACATATTTTTATTGGCCATTGGCCTACTCTTTATTGCCTCTTGTAAAAGAACAAAAGACACTTTTACTAGTAGGACTTATCACAATATGGTATCTAAGTTTAATCCACTTTTTAATGGTGAGCAAGCCTTATTAAAAGCGGAGAACAGCATGAAGCTCCAGCATAAGGACAATTTTGAAGAAATTTTACCAGTTTATAAAATCGGCGATGAACAATTAATAAGCTCTTTAAAGCCTGATTTAGATAAAGCCATAGAAAAGGGATCCAAGGTTATTCAGGGTCATTCCATGCTGATTAAAAACAGCCAAAAAAACAAGTATATAGATAATTGCTACGTTTTAATTGGAAAGTCGAGATTTTACCAAAGGGATTATTTAAAAGCCTTGGAAACCTTCAATTTTGTTTTGCTGGAATACCCTAAAGAAGAAGCCGTTTACGAAGCTAAAATGTGGGCAGCAAAATGCAAAACAGCCCTAGGAAACACTCTTGCCGCTAAAGAGGATTTTGAAAATATCTACAGGGAAAAAAAGGTAGACAAAAAATTAAAGGCCGATATTTTTGCTAGCTATGCCCAGTTAGAAATAAACGAAAGGAGATATAAGCCAGCCTACCAATTATTGCAACAAGCGATCAACCATAGCAGAAGTAAAAGCCAAAGAATAAGGTGGTTGTTTATTTGTGGTCAGCTGCAAGCTCGTTTGGGAAATGATTTTGAAGCTAGAGAAATATTTGGAGAGGTAATTAAAAAGGGACCTCCCTACGCATTGCTATTTCAAGCCCAATTAAATAGAGCAAGAAATTTTGATGAAGAGTTAAACGACCGATCTAAGGCCTTCGACGAACTGGAAGACATGCTAAAGGATGATAAAAATTACGATAATCGTGATCAAATTTATTATGCCATGGCTGAGATTGCGGAAAAATTAGAAGAGGAGGATTTGATGGAAGAGTATTTAAAAAAATCTATTAAATCCTTCACAGTAAACAATAAGCAAAAGTCTTTAAGCTATCTAAAACTCGCAGAACTTAAATTTACCAATAGAGAATATGTTGTAGCGGAAGCGTATTTCGATAGCACCTTTAAGTCTATGGACGCCAGCGACCCTCGTTATGCTGTAATTCAAAAAAGAAAAACCAGCTTAGGAGAATTGGTAAAAAATTTAGACATAATAAATTTGGAAGATAGTCTTCAAATCCTTGCCCAGATGAGTGAATCTGAAAGAACACTTAAAATTCAAAGGCAAATTGAAAAACTAAAAGAAGAAGATGCGGCAAAAAAGGAAGCAGAATTTAGAGGGAATGACTTTGCCAATTTAAACGGAGCTACAAATAGTGGGATTAACACCGGTGGCCCAACAGCTCCCGGAGGAGGTGCTCAATGGTATTTTTATAATACAAATATCAGATCCATTGGAATAAGAGATTTCACCAACAAATTTGGAGACCGAAAATTAGAGGATAACTGGAGGCGTAAAAACAAAGAAAGGATTGCGGACATTGTTTCAAATGAAGGGGAAGAAGAGGCAGATAGCAGCTCTTTGGATGCTGAGTCCTCTGATAAATATGCCATTGAAAATTTTACCAAAAACATTCCCCTAGACCCGGAAGCCCTGGCTGCAAGCAATGAAAAAATAATTGAGGCTTACCAAAACTGTGGAAGAATATATAAAGATGAACTAGAAGATTTAAAAGCGGCTGTTGAATCCTTAGAAGAATTATTGGGTAGATATGATAATTTCAAAACAAGGACAAGAGTTTGGTATACCCTTTATAGAATTTATGTTCGCCTAGGAGAAGACGGAGATAAAGAGAAATATAAAAAGCTAATTCTAGAAAATGATCCTGATTCTGAATATGCCTATCTGATTTTAAATGAAGGAAAGGAAATTGAAAACACCAAAGGATCTGAAGCCAAAAAGGATTACGCAGAGGCTTATGAGGCCTATAATTCCAAAAGTTATACAAAATCATTTTCCTTAGCCGAAGCGGGAATAAGCAATCACCCGGAGTCGAAATTACTGGCTAAATTCCACCTATTAAAATCTTTTAGCCTTGCGAAACTTGGCAAAAAAGATGAATTCGTATCCAATTTAAAACAAGTAATCGCTCTCTATCCCGAAACAGAAGAGGCTACAGAAGCGATAGCAATATTGTCACAGATAGAAGAGGCCGAAGACCCTGGAGATATTGAAGAGGAAGAAGGTCCGAATACACCTTATGAACTCAGCAAAAACATAGAACATAAATATGTTGTTGTGGTTCCCAATGATGGAGCAGCCGTAAATAAACTTAGAATAAGCTTAAGCGATTTTAATAAAAAGTATTTTTCATCCACAAAGCTCAATACCAAAAGCTTATTAATGGGTTCGGAGTTTCAAATTATTATAATTGGAAATTTTAAAAATGCCAAAGAGGCGATGAACTTTTATAGAAACCTAGTTTCCCAAAAAGTGATAGAAAAGCAAATGGATAAATCGAGTTTTGAGCATTTTGTAATTTCGTCCGACAATTTCCCAAAATTTTATACCACCAAAAAAGTGGAAGAATACTTAAAATATTTTGAAACCAATTATTTAAAATGATGAAAAAGAAGGGAGGACCAGAATTAAACCAAGCGAGCAATAGAATTCTTGCAGGAACTTCTATTGATGGAGAGATTCACTCGAATGGAGATTTCCGTGTTGATGGAAAAATAAAAGGTAAAATTGAAATAACTGGAAAGCTTGTTATCGGCGAAAATGGCCATGTAGATGGTGAGATAATTTGCGCTCATGCAACTATTTCTGGATCTTTTAAAGGGCGCTTAGAAGTAAGTGAATTGCTGAGTTTAAGAGAACAAGCAAAAGTACATGGTGATGTGATCACCAATAAATTATCAATTGAATCTGGAGCAGAATTTACAGGCTCTTGTAATATGGGAGCAGTAGTTCGCGAGATGTCTAATGATGAAGGAAGCAAAGAATCCAGAAGAGAAAAAGAACAAGCAAGGGCTTAAGTCCTATGTTCAGTTTTCCAGCATTGCCATTCAGATGGGTGCCACTATTTTTGCAGGAGCCTATTTAGGGAAATATCTAGATCAAAAATATGACCTAGAGGAAAAGTGGTTTACCATCGGACTCACCTTAGCTTCTGTTGGGCTTTCACTTTTTAATGTCCTTCGCCAAGTAAACCGATTGAATAAATAAGTTGCCAAAAGATCTTTTTTAAAAAATGAAAAAGTCTCTTTTTACCTTTGGTATTATTCTGCTATCCGCTCTTGGATTGGCCTTTGCCATCCATTTATTGGTTCTAAACTATTACGAACAGCCCCTGTGGGAAAACCTGATTATACCCTCTTATATTTTTAATTTCTCTATTAGCTTTATTTCCTTTTGGGTTTTGGTGAATTTGAAGCCTAAGTGGATAGCCAATATGGGTTATATATTTATGGCTGCTAGCTTATTGAAGTTTTTAATTTTCTTTATTGCCTTTTACCCTAGTTATCAAAGTGATGGAGAAATGTCGAAATTGGAGTTTTTCGCATTTTTTATTCCCTATTCAGTAGGCTTAATTTTGGAAACTACCAGCCTAATTCAAAGGCTAAACAAGGCTTAGAAGGCAGTGTAGGAATTAGCCATAATAGATTTTTCAATTTGTTATGGTGATAAGCATATTATGATTACTTTTGCCCCGATTTTTAAACCGACCCATTTTTTGAGTAGTATGCAAATCAAAAAATTACCTTTTCTCCTAGCTGCATTTATGTTTGTAGCTCCTTTCATATCCCTGGCTAGTGGTGAGAAAGAAGAGTCCACAAAAGTGGAAGCAAAAACAGAAAAAGAAGCCAAGAAGGAAAAGATCAATAAGTTCATCAAACATCACCTTCAGGATACTCACGATTATCATTTAATTACGGATGAGTCTACAGGAAAACATTATGGTTTTCCACTGCCCGTAATTTTATGGGATGAAGGTTTGCACTTTTTCATGAGCTCAGCTTTTGATCATGGACATAAAATTGTTGAAAGCAATGGGAAGTATTATAAACTACACCATGGTAAAATTTATCGCACAGAAGCTGATGGTAAATTAAACTATGATCATGAAGACTCTCATTTAGAGGAAGCTCATGCTGCTAGCCATGCCGAACACAATGATCTTGAAGTAGAGGAGGCGCATGGTGAAGAGGCTCATGAAGCATCTGCAGAAAGCCATGGTCATCCAACTAATATTACTCCATTAGATTTTTCGATTACCAAAAACGTATTTAATATCTTTTTTATCGGTTTATTGGTGTTCTTAATTTTTAGAGCCGTTGCTAATTCTTACAAAACAGGATTAGCACCCAAGAAAGCGGCCAAATTTTTTGAGCCATTGGTGATTTTTGTGAGAGATGAAATAGCTATTCCTAATATTGGTGAGAAGCATTATAAGAAATATATGGGCTTTTTGCTTACAGCCTTTTTCTTTATTTGGATGGTAAACCTTTTCGGAATAACACCTTTAGGTGTGAATATTACCAATAATATCGCGGTTACTTCCGCTTTAGCTTTGATGACCTTTTTCATCACTCAATTCACTTCCAAAAAGGACTACTGGGCACATATTTTTTGGATGCCAGGAGTGCCATATCTGATGAGGGTGGTTCTAGCTCCAATAGAGCTTTTAGGAGTATTTATTAAGCCTTTTGCACTCTTAATTCGTTTATATGCGAATATTACCGCTGGCCATATTGTACTTATGAGTTTAATTAGTTTGATGTTCATCTTCGACAACTGGGGAGCAAAAGGAGCATTTTACGGATTGACAATATTTTTATCATTAATAGAATTATTAGTTGCTTTTCTACAAGCCTATATATTTACCATGCTATCCGCATTGTATTTTGGAATGGCAGTAGAAGAACATGCTGATCATTAATACAGTTTTTTTTATTTACGCTTAATTTATATATGTTATGGAAATTCCAAGTATTGTAGGTGCAGGACTAATCGTAATCGGTGCTGGTATTGGTATCGGTCGTATTGGTGGTTCAGCAATGGAGGCGATTGCTCGTCAACCAGAAGCTACTAACAAGATCCAAACAGCGATGTTAATTGCTGCGGCTCTTATTGAAGGTATTGGCTTTGCTGCTTTATTCGCAGGATAGTAGAATTTACCAAGGATAATCAATGCAGCGGTTGGCTGCATTGATTATTCTAATTTAATTAAACGAATTTAAATAGAAGGACTTTGGAAAAGTTATGGAATGAATTTTCAGTTGGTTTGTTTTTCTGGCAAACCTTATTGTTTCTGATTTTACTTTTTCTTTTAAGAAAGTATGCTTGGAAACCAATTCTGAAAGCAGTTACCGATAGAGAAGAATCAATAGAACAAGCTCTGGAACAAGCTGATAAAGCTCGTGAGGAGATGAAAAAACTTCAATCGGACAATGAAGCTATTATCCGTGAAGCTAGAATTGAACGCGATGCAATTCTTAAGGAAGCTCGTGAAATAAAAGCTTCCATCATTGATGAGGCTAAAACAAAAGCTGGTGAAGAAGGCGCTAAAATGATTGAACAAGCAAAAGAGCAAATCAACAATCAAAAAATGGCGGCTATTACAGAGCTTAAAAACCAAGTTGCTGATATGTCTATTACCATTGCTGAAAAAGTATTGGGTAGAGAGCTTGAAGCTAAAGACAAGCAAGCGGAATTGGTAAATGAGCAGCTAAACGATTTTAAACTGAATTAATAATGATAGTAACACGCCTCGGAAAAAGATACGCCAAGTCTCTTCTAGAGCTTGCCCAAGAATTGGGAAAAGTAGAGGAGGTAAAAGCCGATATGGCTACTATCCAAAATGCTATTGAAGGTTCTAGGGAGTTTTCAATTCTTATCAATAGCCCAGTTATTAATCCAAATAAAAAGATTGCAATTTTTAAAGAGTTGTTTGATAATAAGCTAAGTGAGCTTACTTGTAACTTTTTAGAGATTATCACAAAAAAAGGTAGAGAGAAAAAGCTTGGAGCTATTGCCCAGGGTTTCTTAGATCTTTATCGTATTAAAAACGGAATTTCGGTGGCTATCGTTACCACAGCAGTAGCTTTATCAGATAGCGAAAGAGAAGCTATTCGCAGCAAAATTGCTGAGGCAACGGGAAGACAAATTGAAATAGAAGAAAAAGTAGATGCATCTATTATTGGTGGAATGACACTAAGATTAGATGATAAAGAATTTAACGGAAGTATGGCCTATAAGCTGAATAATCTGAAAAGACAATTTAGCGATAACCTTTACGTACCAGAATTTTAAAGAACTAAATTAAAGTCAACAAAATGGCAGATGTAAAACCTGCTGAGGTTTCAGCAATTTTAAGACAGCAGCTAGCAGGATTCAAATCCGAAACACAACTTGAAGAAGTAGGAACAGTATTACAAGTAGGTGATGGTATCGCCCGTGCCTATGGTATGAGTAATGCTCAAGCTGGTGAGTTGGTTGAATTTGAAAATGGTTTAAGAGGTATCGTTCTTAACCTTGAAGAAGACAATGTTGGTATCGTACTTCTTGGATCTACTGAAGGTATTAAAGAAGGCTCTACCGTAAAAAGAACCAACCGTATTGCTTCCCTAAATGTAGGAGAAGGAATGGTAGGACGTGTAGTGGATACTCTAGGAAATCCAATTGATGGAAAAGGACCTATCGAAGGAGAAACTTTTGAAATGCCTTTGGAAAGAAAAGCTCCAGGTGTTATCTACCGTCAGCCAGTAAACGAACCACTTCAAACAGGTATCAAAGCTATCGATGCAATGATTCCAGTAGGAAGAGGACAACGTGAGTTGATTATTGGTGACCGTCAAACAGGTAAAACAGTGGTGGCTTTGGATACCATTATTAACCAAAAAGAATTTTACGATAGAGGTGAACCTGTATTTTGTGTTTATGTAGCTATCGGTCAAAAAGGATCTACTGTTGCTGGAATCGCCAAAACATTGGAGGAAAAAGGAGCAATGGATTATACCATTATTGTAGCGGCAAATGCTGCAGACCCTGCTCCAATGCAGTTTTACGCTCCATTTGCTGGTGCGGCTATCGCTGAATATTTCCGCGATACTGGACGCCCTGCTCTTATCGTTTATGATGATTTATCTAAACAAGCAGTAGCTTACCGTGAGGTTTCTCTTTTGTTGAGACGTCCTCCAGGCCGTGAAGCTTATCCTGGTGATGTATTTTACCTTCACTCTAGATTATTAGAAAGAGCAGCAAAAGTGATCAATGATGATACTATTGCCTCTCAAATGAATGACCTTCCTGAATCATTAAAAGGAAAAGTAAAAGGTGGTGGATCTATTACCGCTCTTCCAATTATTGAAACTCAAGCAGGTGACGTTTCTGCATATATCCCTACCAACGTAATTTCGATTACTGATGGACAGATTTTCCTAGAAGCAGATTTGTTTAACTCTGGTGTTCGTCCAGCAATTAACGTGGGTATTTCTGTATCTCGTGTTGGAGGTAGTGCTCAGATTAAGTCTATGAAAAAGGTATCAGGTACTTTAAAACTAGACCAAGCACAATACCGTGAATTAGAGGCTTTCGCAAAATTTGGATCTGATCTAGATGCAGCAACAATGTCTGTAATTAACAAAGGAAAACGAAACGTGGAAATTCTTAAGCAAGGGGTAAATAGTCCTGTTGCTGTAGAAAACCAGGTGGCAATTATATACTTAGGTACAAAAGGTTTATTAAACGATGTACCCGTAAATAAAGTGAGAGAGTTTGAAGTTGAATTCATCTCTTATTTGAACCGCAAGCACCGTGATGTTTTGGATAGCCTTAAATCAGGAAAATTAACTGATGAAGCTACTAAAACTTTAGAAACGGTGGCAAAGGATTTAAGCTCTAAATATTAATAGAGATTAAACTAGCCGAGGCAGTAGCCTCCCAAAGCGTTGTTCGTATTATAGATATTAGAAAATGGCTAACTTAAAAGAACTTAGAAACAGGATTTCTTCCGTATCATCTACAAAGCAGATTACTTCTGCAATGAAGATGGTGTCGGCGGCCAAGTTGAAAAAGGCTCAGGATGCAATTGTGCAAATGCGTCCTTATGCTCAAAAACTTGAAGAAATCTTGATGAATGTTAGTGCTACCCTTGATTCTACTGAAGGGGTTTACGCCAGAAACTCGGATAATATTAATAAAGTATTATTGGTTGCAATCTCTTCAAATCGTGGATTATGCGGAGCCTTTAATGCTAATGTTACCAAAAAAGTTGTGGCCGCTGCAAATGCCTATCAAAATCAAGGTGCTAGTGTTGAAGTATTCGGAATTGGTAAAAAAAGTTTCGAAATGCTAGAACGCCGCGGTTTAAATATGGTTGGAAAAAACTTTGAGATCTTCAACGAAATCAAATTTGAAGAAGTTGCAGAAATTTCTCAAATGATCATGGATAAATTCGCAGATGGTGAATATGACCGTGTGGATATTTTCTATAACCAATTTAAAAATGCCGCTGTTCAATATACTCAGCAAGAGCAATACCTTCCAGTAAGAGAAATTGAAGCAGATTCCTCTAATGCTGGTGGTGATTATATCTATGAACCGCAGAAAGAAGAGATTTTGGAAGATTTAATTCCTAAATCACTAAAGACTCAACTTTTTAAAGGTGTGCTAGACAGCAATGCCTCGGAACATGGCGCTAGAATGACAGCCATGCATAAAGCTACCGATAATGCGGATGAATTAGTAAGACAATTGAAATTATCCTACAACAAAGCTCGCCAGGCTGCAATTACCAATGAAATTCTAGAAATTGTTGGTGGTGCTGAAGCCCTGAATGGCTAAACTTTAAGGAATAAAATTTGATATAAATCCCATCTTGTTTTTCAGGATGGGATTTTCTTTTTTTGAGAAAGTCAGAATTTTAGCCAAATTAGCAGCTACTTAATAGAAAAGGATTTTATATGCGTATTAATTTAACCCTCAGACTGAGAATTTTCTTTTCTATGCTGCTCATGATTTTATTGAGCTTTATTGTTACCGGCTTGATTTATTTCAGACACTTCCAAAATGAAAATGAAATCTACCACGAAGAGAGATTAAAAAGAAAAGAAACAGCCGTTAATGAAGCTATAAATTACTTTCTTCGAGATCAAAAAATAAGCGAACACACAGACAGTATTGTTAGTCTCTTCGATGATAAAATTTGCGAGCTGGCAGATATAAATAGATTGGATATCAATATTTATAGCCTTAAAGGAAAATTACTCATTGGAAGTAATCCCGAACTATTTCACCTTGGACTTATTCCCGATACCCTTCCCCCCCACATAATGAACCAACTCTCTCATAAAGGAGATCAATTGGTAGTGGATAGAAGGGTAGACACGCTGCGCTATTTGGTATCCTACGATTATGTGCGAAATGCAGAGGAAAAGGAAGTAGCCATTGTGAATCTGCCTTATTTCGATAATGACAATGTGATAGTAGAAGAACAAAAAAGTTTTTTAATCCAACTCAGTCAAATCTTTTTGGCCTTATTTATTATCTCAGGCCTAATAGCTTATTTACTATCAAATTATATAACGAGCTCCCTTATTGCTATTGGTCAAAAGCTTAAGGAAACACGGATCAATGATTATAAACCATTGAAATGGAAGTATAACGACGAAATAGGCGCTCTGGTAAAACAATACAACAAGATGCTTACCGAGCTAGAAGAAAGTGCGGCAAACCTTGCCAAACAACAGAGAGAAGAAGCTTGGAAGGAAATGGCCAAACAAGTGGCGCATGAAATTAAAAACCCCCTAACCCCAATGCGCTTAAATGTTCAGTATTTGGAAAAATCACTGAAGACAGAGGAGCCAGAAAAGCTAAAGGAGTTTACCCAGGGAATGATTTCCCAAATAGATACATTAACCAATATTGCTAGTGCATTTTCCAGTTTTGCAAGAATGCCAGATGCTAAAATGGAAGAAGTAGAAGCCAAAGACATTATTCTTCAAAGCACCCTGTTGTTTACAGATGTAAACATTAGCTTTAATTGTGAGGATGAAAGTTTAAAAATAAGAGGAGACAAAGATCAATTGCTAAGAGTGATGAATAACCTCATAAAAAATGCTATTCAAGCCATACCAGAAGAAAGAGAGACTAAAATAGATGTGTCCATTAAACAACAAGGCGAAAGTGTTTTGATCAGTGTAAAAGACAATGGTACAGGTGTGCCAGAGGATAAATGGAATAAAATCTTTGAACCTAGTTTCACTACCAAAACTAAAGGAATGGGTTTAGGCTTAGCGATGGTAAAAAATATTATTGAAGGGCTACAGGGGGAAATATGGTTTAAAACCAAAACCGATGAAGGCACAACATTTTTTATCTCCCTACCAATAGCAAGACCAAACTAATTTGAAGCAAAAAACACAGAAGTAAGAATTATTCGACATTGTTTCCAATAAATGGCTCTAAACAAAGGGCTTATACTTCGCCAAAATCTTTTTTTATTTTTCAGTCAAAAGTTTAGCTTTACCAAACCAAAATCATTTTAACCTAAAATCGACATGAAAAAAATTAGCATTTTGCTTTCCGCATTGTTTATTAGTACCCAATTTGCCTTCGCTCAAGGATCTTCAATAGAGGTGATAGGAGAGGCTGAAGTTGCAGTAGAAGCTACAGGACTATTAGTAGAAGTTTCTATTTTAACCAAAGAAGGATCTGCCGAAAAAGCCCTTAAAGAAACTTCAGACGCTGTTGAAGATATTGTAGAATATATCTTCGAAACACCAGGAATTGCCAAATTAGCCACCACCGGAGTGTCTATAGAAGCTGAGTGGAATAAAAAGGAAGAAGAATATGAATATATATCTGTTCAAACCCTTACCATTAGAATCGATAGTATCCTAGGCTATGATGAAATTATGCAAGACTTAGCTGGAAAAGGCATCAATCAAATCTCTAATATTACATATTTGGTAGAAGATGAAGCGGGTGTTCGTAAAGCACTTCTTGCCCAAGCAGTGGCTAATGCCAAAGAGAAAGCTGAGATTATTGCCAAAAAATCTGGAACACGTGTAGGAGGAAAAGTAAACGTTGTTGAACAAACTACCGAGAACGACCTAAAATTAATGAAGATTATCGGCGAACTTGAAAATAGCTTTGTTCCTTCAAAAGTAATTATCAAATCTTCTGTTTTGGTAAGCTACAATATGTAAGAAACTACAGAAAATATTTTTTTGAAAAGAGAAGGCTTTAGGGCCTTCTTTTTTTTTGGCCGATTCCAATTGTTTTGCAACATTGCAAGTCCAATTATATAATATTGATGAATATGAATTATCAGAACCTCCTAATAAACAAATCGAATAATATTGCCCTTCTTAGTATCAATAGACCTAAGCAGTTAAATGCTTTAAACAAACAAACTATTGAGGAATTAAATGCCGCTCTCAAAGATTTAGAAAATGATGCCAATGTTAGAGTTATCATATTGACAGGAAGCGGAGAAAAAGCATTTGTTGCTGGAGCAGATATTAAGGAATTTGCAGATTTTTCCATTAATGAAGGGACAGAGTTGGCTGCAAAAGGTCAAGAATTGCTATTTAATTTTATTCAAGATCTCAGTAAACCAGTAATTGCGGCTATCAATGGATTTGCACTTGGTGGAGGATTGGAGCTAGCAATGTCTTGCCATATAAGAGTAGCCTCTAGAAATGC
Organism: uncultured Cryomorphaceae bacterium; assembly: GCA_963976435.1. Taxonomy (GTDB): domain Bacteria; phylum Bacteroidota; class Bacteroidia; order Flavobacteriales; family Schleiferiaceae; genus CAKZNE01. Next base: position 65,814 of record CAXBKQ010000018.1, read on the forward strand.
AAAAATGGGATTGCCAGAAACCAGTTTAGGTGTAATTCCTGGATATGGAGGTACACAACGATTGGCTCAACTAGTGGGAAAAGGCAGAGCAATGGAAATGATTTTTACCGCAGATATGGTAAAGGCCGATAGAGCTTATGAAATGGGATTGATAAACCATTTGGTGGAAAGTGAGGACTTAATTTCCAAATGTGAAGAAATAGCAGCAAAAATTTGTAAAAATTCCCCCATGGCTATTTCCAGTGCTATTTGTAGTGTTAATGCTGGATATAAAGCAAACCTTGATGGACTAAAAATTGAAATTGAAGAGTTTGGAAAATGCTTTGGAACCGAAGATTTTAAGGAAGGAACAACAGCATTTTTAGAAAAGAGAAAAGCCAATTTTAATTGATAGAAAGGCAAATAAAAATTCAAAAAACGGCGAGATATTTTTTAAGCGCTCATGAGGATGGAAATTTCTCTAAGATTTGTTTTGCCCTCCATGGATATGGACAATTAGCATCCTTCTTCTGCCGCAAATTCGCTATGGAGGATTTTAAAGACACCCTCTTTATTTGCCCAGAAGGACTACATAGATTTTATTTAAAAGACTCTTTTGGAAGGGTTGGCTCGTCTTGGATGACGAAAGAAGCGAGGCTTAGCGACATAGACGATTATGTAAAATACCTAGACCAGCTATTCCTAGACTTTAAACCCTTAATAGAAAGGACCGAAAAAGTGGGGATTTTAGGATTTTCACAAGGAGTAGCAACTGCCTGCAGATGGCTAGCTTTATCCCATAACAAATTTGATTTTTTGATCAATTGGGCAGGAGCCTTTCCTCCAGATCTACCAATGGACAAGGCCATTGAAAAGATGAGCAATATTCCATTATGGATGGTTCTTGGGGATAATGACGAGTATATATCCTTACAAAAAATGGAAGAGTACTTGGAACAATTAAAGGAAAAAGGATTTGATCCAAAAAGCAAGGTTTTCCAAGGCAGCCATGCAATAAATATCACCGTATTAAAAAATATTTTAGAGCAAATTTAGAGGCCAGCTTCATGGGGGTCCTCGGAAAAACGATCTAAATCTCTCCTGTCCTTTTTAGTAGGCCTTCCTTCCCCTTTTTTGCGGTTAAAGTTTTTCATTAATTTAATGAACTCTGCTTTTTCCAATTGTTCATTAGGGGTAATATCTTTAATAAAATCATCAACCAGTTTTGCACCAAGCCTAGATTTTGGAATGTCGAGCACCAAAAAGCGAAATTTTATGCCTTCACGAAGAATTTCTACTTGATCTTTAATTTTAATAGTTCGGGAAGATTTTACAAGCTCATCATTAATTTTTACCCTCTCTTTTTTAATAGCCTCAGAAGATAATCCTCGGGTTTTGAACTTTCTAACACACCATAAATATTTATCTACTCTCATTTAAACCTTGCCTTTGTTCCCCTAAAATCATTCAAAAAATTAGGTATAGCAAACAAAAGGAAAATATTTTTTCTTTGTAGAATAAACTTCTTGTTGGTTTTTATTTATTTTGGTGCTCGAAATGGCGAATACAGATTTGAAATGTATCATAATTGACGATGATCCGATATCGAGGGATGTTTTAAAAACATGCGTGGATAAAACTCATTTTCTAAAGTTGAGAGGAAGCTATTCCAATGCCATGGAAGGTAAGATTGCCTTGGATAAAAAGGATATTGATCTTATTTTTTTAGATGTGGAAATGCCTGAAATGTCCGGATTGCAATTTTTGGAAACCTTTAAAAATGTTCCACAAGTTATTATGGTAACTTCCGAAAAGAAGTATGCCTTTGAGGCATTTAAGCACGATGTAACGGATTATATTTCAAAACCTGTAGATTACCCTAGATTTCTAAAAGCCGCAGAAAGAGCGATGTACTACGAAGAAAACCTAGTACAAGGAAAAGGCGAAGAGGATTTTGTATTTCTTAAGGTTGACGGTTCTATGATTAAGGTGAGAAACTCCACTATAGAATATGTTGAAGCAATGGGAGATTATGTAAAAGTGGTAACCTCCGAAAAAAACTATGTTGTTCACAGCACCATGAAAGCTTTTGTGGCTAAACTGCCAGAGGATGATTTTCTTAGAATACACAAATCCTATATTCTAAATATAAATAAGGTAGAAGAGGTTGTAGAAAGTTATGCCATTGGAGAATACTTTAATTTACCAATTAGCCGCTCCAATAAAAAGCAACTTATGCAAAGAATTTCTCGCCATTAAGGCATGAGTTCTAAGGTTACCTTGAATCCCGAGTCTTTTTCACCTTCAATTTTTATTTTTCCACCCATCATTTCTATTTGATTTTTGAGCGAAAAAATGCCTAAACCCCTGGTTCTTATAGTAGGGTCGTTGTGGAAGGTTTTATACATTTTGTAGAGGTCTATAGAATGACGGTCTATATCTATTCCTTGGCCATTATCCTCAAAACTTAAGATGAATTTATCGTCCAACTTACTGCTTTTTACCACAATTTTTAAGGGTCGTTCCGGAGATCTATAGCGAATGGAATTCTGAATTAACTCCTCAAAAGCAAAATCTAAATATTTCTGGGAATAAAGGATGCTTTTACAATCTTCAAAATTTCCACTAATTTCTGCATCCTCCGGAATCAATGGCTTTAATTTTTCCAGGCTTTTGTCGAATGAGCTTTTGAGCTCTACTTCCGATTTTGGATTTTCCAACTCCCAGTAGTCCATTAATATTTTGGATAAATCCTCAATCATTTCAAACATTTCACTGGCACCAAGCTTAATGTTTTCATAAATATCCTCTTTCCCCTCAGGATCTTCTTCCATTTCATATAGCGGAAAAAGCATTTTAAGGCCAGCAATAGGAGACCTTAAATTATGAGAAAACATTCGAGCCATCATTATTAAATGCTGGTTCCTGTTTTGTTCCTTTTCCTTTAGGTATTTCATTTTCTAGGGAAGTTGTTTTGATCCTTCGCAATTTAAAATTAAGTTTCGGCCTATGGCCATTTTGGCCTAAAAAACAATTCAATATCTTGGCTTATTAATCTTGCTAAGCTTAGCTAATATTCATGTCGTCATTTCTAAAAGTTCTATTTTTTTGTGGATTGTTGCTCCCGACAAGTACATCTGCTCAAGTTTATGATACTATTACTTTACCCCATAGATATGCCCATCATTGCGAAATAAGCTTAATTGATGGAAGAGTGTTTTCTGGACCACTTATAGACGCTAATGATAGCAGTTTATTTATTTCAGCCTTTGAAAAAAAGGATAGTGTAATAGAGTTTCAATCCTATGAAATTGATATTATCAAACTCTTTAGGTCTGATTTTGAAAGATCGGCAACCAATAAATTAATTTTATTTGGAGCTGGGGGTATTAGTTTTTTCACCACCCTAAACATATTGCGGAACCGAAAAGAAGAGTTAAATTTTAAAAATTCGGAATGGCTTATTTCTGGTATTGCAAGTTTGGTGGCCATGCCCTTAGCAGCTGTTATTAGCAATGCCATTTATACTAGTCCAAGGGAGTTTTATCAAATAGAAGCCAGCCCCGAGAATTTCCATAAACATTTTTTGGAGCTAAAGGCTTATTCCTTATGGACTTACCTAATTGGTGTAAAAAGAATCTAGGGATAGAAAAACATCTAAGCCAAACAAAACAAGAAATTATCGAATTCCTGAACATAATTGTGATAATCACACTTATATTGGCAGATATATAAGAAAGATTGTCCTTGGTTAAAAAAGTATTTTCTTAATAGAACCAGGTTAAAACAGGATTGATGAAAGGGAATATAAAAGCCATTAGGAGCTTTATTTTTGGATTATTAGCTATAGGCGGGCTGGTTGATGGAAGCGCTCAGACTTTATCTAGCCACATGGGCGAAATTGATTTGTATGGCAAATCGCAAATTGTAGATTTAGGACAGCAGGATTTGAGTTTTGAGGAGTTTTTGAAACTTGAAGAAGGGCTCAATTTTAGGGAAGTTTCTAGCCCAAATGAAAATATCGACTTTACAGATGGCCATCATTGGGTTCGGTTTGAACTAAATAATAATAAAAGCGATAGCTTAAACTTTTATCTACTCACGGCAAGACCAGTAACAGATTATGTAGACCTATATCAAGTACAGGAAAATGGTGAAACCCATTCCTACCACACTGGTGATGCCCTGCCCTTTGATCAAAAAAATGTAAAGTCTGCAGAGTCCGTTTTTAATATTGTTTTAGCTCCAAATTCCAAATCAAAGTTTTACATGCACTTAAAAAGTGATGGGGAAATGATTCTCCTTCCTATGCGCTTGTTCGACTCTCTTAGCTTTTTTGAACGCAGTACCACAAACAATATTTTTTATGGCTTATTCTATGGAATGTTGCTGATATCTGCAATTATCTATTCCTTTTTTTATAAGAGTTTAAAGATTTCTACCTTCCTGTATTATGGGCTGTATATTGTATCATTTAGCTTTTTGCAGTTTTCTTTAGATGGCTTTACACATCAGTTTTTATTTCCAGAACCTGGCTGGCTATATTCCAAAATTGTGCTGATTTCTGGTGCCTGCTCAACTGTCTTTTTGGGCTTTTATGCCAATTCCTTCTTGGAATTAAAAACCAGACTAAAATCTTTCTGGTATGCCTTTAATGGGATTTATAGTATTGTGGGTTTACTATTCATTGGACTTCTTGTTAGCCCAGGATCAATTTTTATTTATTATCCTTTATTCAATGGTTTTGGCTTACTAACCATTTTAATGATCATTATTTCAATTATCATTCTTTCCATTAGGAAGGTGAAAATTGATAGTTTTTTTATTTTGGGGATATTGTTTTTAACCCTTGGGTTTACGGTGTTTATTCTGAATAATTTCAGCCTGGTTCCCAGTAATATTATCACCATTAATAGCTCCAAATTCGGATCGGCATTGGAAATAATCTTTCTTTCCCTGTCTATGAGCAACCTTATCAAACAACTTAGAGAAGACAAGGAGAAATCTCAGGAATTGGCCCTGAAAAAATCTGAAGAAGCCAATGAATTAAAGCTCTATTTTATGTCTAATATCAGTCATGAATTAAGAACTCCACTCAATGCCATCATGGGAATTAGCAATAATTTTGCTGAAGATAAAAGCCTAGACGAAGAGCATAGAGAAGATATTGCCATAATTCGCCATTCATCTCAAATCTTATTAAACTCCATTAATAATATCCTCGATTTCTCAAAAATTGAAAAAAATGAATTGAGAATCGCCAAAGAAAAATTCGATCTGCAAGCCTTGTTGAATGAATTAAATGCCATTTGGAAATTAAACGTGGAGGATAAAGGATTGGAGTTTCACTTTCAAGGACTTAAGGCCTCCGAAATAATGGTTTTGGGAGATTATGACCGGCTCTACCAAATCATCACCAATGTGGTGGAAAATGCTGTAAAATTTACCTCGCATGGAAAAATTAGCATAAGGATAGAAGCCAAAAAAACAGAGGACTCTAAAATTAATTTGGAAATATTAGTTGAGGATACAGGAGTGGGAATTTCGGATGAGAAAATGGACATTATTTATCTGGGTTTTTCACAAGAAAGGATAGATGATAAAAGACTTTTTGGCGGATTAGGGCTTGGTCTTACTATCGCTCAATCTCTCATAAGACTGCATGGCGGAGATCTAAATTTGAAAAGCACCATAGGCAAGGGAACAAACTGTTCCATAAAAATTCCATTGCAATTGATTCATTGGGAAGAAGAAAAGAAAATTGTCCCAGAAATTAAAGAAGAAAAGGAAGGACTAGAAGGCATCAAAATCTTAGTGGCCGAGGATAACCCCTTAAACCAGTTTATTATGAGAAAGGTTTTAGGAACTTGGAATATCTCCGGTTTTCATATTGCTGAAAATGGAGAAGATGCACTAAATGCTTTTAAAGCCGAAGATTTTGATATAATATTAATGGACCTTCAAATGCCAATAATGGATGGTTATGAAGCCTGTACTAAAATTAGGTCTGGAGAAGCAGGTGAGGAAAAAAAGAACATAGCCAAAATTGCTGTTACAGCTGATGTAAGCGAAAAAGCCAAACAAAGAGTAAAGGAGTTGGGGATGAATGATTATGTAACCAAACCATTTACAGCCCAGGTTTTGCTTGAAAAAGTTAAAGGCTGTTTGAATCTAAGTTTTGTAAAACCCCAATAGGGTGCCTTCTTGTTTTTTGGGTTCTGGGTTTAAATTTTTAGTAGTGCAATCCTAGCTTATTCCCATTGAAGTTAATTTTTTTTTTGTTCCTTCTATAGAACCACATTATTGGTTTAAATTAATAGACTGCAGACTCTATCTACCAAACCTTTTTATAGCTCTTGAATAAGACATTTTCTACAAATGCTAATCGCCTTTTTGCCACAGGAATTTTTTCGTTATTGCTAAGTACCAAGTAATATTCGCTGCCCTTACGCATTTCCCTTACCGAGTTTACTCTAACAATATGGGATTGGTGAGTACGGATAAATCCACCTTTGGAAAGTTGGTTTTCAAAATTGCCAATGCGCGTAGTTACCATCAGTTTTTTACCATTCACCGTGTACAGTAAAGTATAGCTGCCCGAAGCCTCTAAACGAATAATATCAGCGAGGTCCATAAACTTATAGCCACCCTTTACAGGAATGGCAATTCGATGGGGGTAGTCAAGCTCAAAAGGAAGTTGAATGGCCAGGGGATGATAAATCTTTTTTAAGGCAATAAGCGCTTCTTCATTCGTAAACATCTGCTTTGAATGAATGACTGAGGCTCTATCACTATCTTCAAGCAATGCCTCAAAATTTGAGGCACCATGGTGGTTTAAGGTCATGGCTATGATATATTGTTTAGGGTCTAAATTCTTTTCAATTAAATTGCTTAAAACCACAAGTATTAAATGTGGTTTTGAGCTTTGAATAAGCTGTTTTGCTTTACTAAAATTTTCTACTTCATACAGGTGATATTTTGGCGGTTTTACATGGTTAAATTGAGTGTTTAAAAATTGTAACTCTTGCTCATTTCGGCCAGCGAGAAGAATGTTCATTTTATATTGGTTGATATCTTTAAATGTACTAGAATTTTAGGGATAAAATACATTTAGCAATTCGAAAAATCAAAATAGTTTTAGCTGCTATCTGCTGATAAACAACAAAATAAAATCCTAATTCCTTTTAAATCAGAAGCTAAAATTATCACAATAAAACCAACATAATTTTTATATTTTTTTGATGAAATGATTTTTACAGCCACAACTTTTACCTTAATTCTAATTTTCAAATGAAAGCTTTCACTAATCATTATATTCAAAAAGAATTCGGCTTATACCCAGTGATGTAATAGGATTGTTTTTGCTTTATTATCTCTAAACAAAAAAAGGCTGCCTCAAGAGGAGACAGCCTTTCAATTACCTAAAGGGTTTTGGTTGATTTACCTTTCATACATAAACTTCACTGTTTCTCCTTTCTCCCCATATTTTACAATAATATGGTAAAGGCCAAAGCTCATTCCAGAGTCTGAAGGATCCCAGCTAATAGTGTGGCTTCCCGCTTCCATTTTTTTATCAGCAAGGCTGGTAATATGCTTTCCTGTAACATCGTGTACATCTATTTCTACCTGTCCAGAAGAAACGGTTTGAAAGCTGATGCTAACCAAACCTGATGAAGGATTTGGGAAAACACTGAGCGCCATAGATGATGATGGGTCTTCATCAGGATTTACGCCCGATGTTTTATCCTTTGCATCACCATTTCTGTCAGCACATGGATCAGGTTCGCAATCTTCAATAATTACCATGTCGCAAAAGGTTTTTGTACAGTTTTCACCATTTACTAAATAGGTAATGGTTACACAGTAATTATAGGTTCCATTATATCCATAGTTGTGGGTAGGGTTATAATTACCAGAAACCGTATTTCCGTCACCAAAGTCCCAATAGACATCTACTATTTTGCAATCCGCTGCTACATCGGCAGAAAAATTAACATCGCAGCCCATTATATCTGCAGTAAGGTGGTTTAAAATGATTTCGCATTCACAAGGTTCGCAATCCTCAACATCTACATCAAAACATACCGAATCTGTACAACATTCTCCCGAATCAGGGTCAATTGTTTTTACAGTAAGGCAAACCGTATAAGTCCCGGCGGCATTGTAAACATGTACTGGATTTGGAACAGAGGCATAGGTGCCATCTCCAAAATCCCAGTTCGTAGATATTATCTCACAATCGGTGATGGTCCTATCGAAGAATTCTACTTGGCAACGATCTACATTATAACTAAAATCTGGACTAAGAGGACATTCACAATCATTAGTATCACACTCCACAATTACCGTATAACAAATGGTATCGTCGCAGCAGATTTCTCCATCAAACCCTGCCACCGTCATACAAACATTATAGGAACCTGGACCAGGGAAGGTGTGTGTTGTAGAATTACCTGTTCCTGTAACACCATCTCCAAAATCCCAATTGGCTCCTACAATATTGGTACAAGCATTACCACTAGAATTATTGGTGAAGGTATAAGTACTGCAACTTGCCTCTTGGGTAGAAATAAAATCTGGACTTAAATCGCAAGTACAATCACAATCGGCTGTTACTGTAACCTCTCTTATAATAGGTCCGCAAAGATCCGGATCTATAATTTCTACGGTATAGGTGGTGGTAGAAGCTGGGCTGGCTACGGGATTAGCACAATTGGTACAGCTAAGCCCGGTAGCGGGAGACCAATTATAGCTTGTACCTCCTGTTGCTGAAAGCTGAACACTGGCTGGCGGACAGATCACCACATCAGAACTTACTGTATAGGATGCCGAATTAATTTCCTGGATAACTACATTGTCAAACTGAGCTTCAGATTGGGTAGAAAGAGGGACATTCTGCAGAGGGTAAAACCAAATCTGGCTATAATCTGCATCTGGAGAAAAGGGAACCGAAATGGATGTTAAGCTGGTATAAGGGGACAAGGCATCATTAAATATTTGTTGAGAGCTTGATGGCCAAGGTGGAGCAGAACCTGCAGGTGTTGGATTTGCGGTGTAAGGGTTTATACCATTGGTTGCCCTCACATTAAAAACACCACTGGTATGACCATTGGTTATCAAATCAAAACAGATTAGGTATTCTTTGCCTTGTTGAAAATCAAAGCAATTAAACACACCTTCTCCAACACCACCATTAGACCATATCCACATGGCTCGAGGGGGGCTGCTGGAAGTGCTTGGTGTACCGTGAGATACAAACCAACCAGGCATATTGCTATTGATGGATAAATGGCTGGTAGAAATGGCCCCAGGTGGTTGTTCAAAATCTCCATTTACCAAAGCAGTAGGGGGATTATTGCAAGTGCTTTGCCCATAGCTAAATTGGAAGGTAAAGGAAAATAGCAAAGTTAGTAGTACATAATAGCCTTTTTGAAAGGGGCGAAAGGCATTTGCACTTAAGGTCGATAATGGATACTTCATAGTTTTACTTTTTTGGTTGTTTTACTATTGGTGAAAAAATAATTACGCTTTTAAAAGTCCATTGAATGGATAGAGTAGACTAAGACAAGGGTTTGAGTTGGGCACTAAAAAACATTCTGCTAAAAAAGGAAAGCACAAAATGCCAGACCCAAAAGTTTATGGACCGCCAGAAGGAATGGATTTAGAACCCAAGCTGTACGGGCTGAAAATATTGATTGGCAGAGAGTTTTGATTGATATTGGCCATTAAATTTTGGATAAGAAAATTGAATAGCAATTAAAAAATGGGGAAGTATATTTCAACTGTTTTATATACTTTTCATTGGAATTAATCGCTCTACCAAAGCTTGAGAATTTTCTTATGATAAAAGCTTTCCATTTCACAAACGGCACGGCTTAAACCATAATCATCATCAGGTATTTCATATTCGGTTTCAAGTAGATGAATCGGGGATTTGGGGATATGGGCTCTGAGAGGGGAGGTCAATGGCCCAAGACCTGGCATTTGTCATAACAAGAATTATCCTACAGCCTTCTCCCTGTCCGAAAGTTGCTGTCCCAAGTAGGCAATTATTTTAAATCTATTGAATGATCAGAAGATATGGACATTTGGCAGAATTTGCCGACACCAATTAATTAGATTTAGGTCTTGAATGTAGAAAAATGATTGGCTGTCGATTTTTGGGGCTTGAGGGTGGATTTTTTTTTCCTTAGGCAAATTTTTATAACCTTTTGAGAAACGATCTTTTGAGAAGTGGAAATAAATAGAAAATAGGTAGGGCTGATAAAAAAGCCCTACCTACAATATTTTATTCAATTAAGCCACCACAGCAGAAGGTGAAATCTATTGAAGCTGTAGGTGAGCAAAATTCAACAGGATCGTCGCCTAAGGAGTTAACTATTTTTACATCGTAGCAGCCGGGGTCCATTATATAGCCTAAATCAAAAAAGGCTGGATTGCTATTATTCTGAGCCTGACATACCAAGCTAAAAGCTTGTCCTGATCCTGAGGGGCGTATATACATATAGAAATCTGAAATATTCATCTGACTGGTATAGGTATGATGGATTTCAACGCTAAAGGCCCAGCCTTGCATCCCAATGAACTCTTCACCAATACAGGATTCTGGGCTACAGCACATTGACCAATCTACAACAGTGGGGTCATCCCCAGTTTTTGTTTGTATTTCGCTTGAATCTTTAATTTTTGTTTCTTTTTCACAAGAACTAAATCCAATCGATAGAATTATTAGACTTAAGGAAAGTAATTTTTTCATAATGTTTATTATAAGGTTAAATAGATGAATCATTTTCATCCTGGATTAAAGTGGCCAAAAGCTAGAACTCCTTTGCCGGCAAGGACCATCTTTTTTAATTGACAACACTAAAATTAGGCTAGGATAAATTACTTCCCAAGCCTAATTCTACAAGTCGGTATATTGGATATATGAATAGGTTGTTTTGGTTCTTATTGTATTTTAAGCCACATGTGTCCTAAATATAAATTATCGCGAATAAGAAATGATTTAATTCTGTTCATTTTTTGGTTATTCGCTGTCGCTCATGAGCTCCTAAAGTCGGTTGACCCCAAATAAGAACCAACCGAACGGAGTGAGTTCATGAACACCCCTAAAATAAAATCAGGTGAATAAAAAGGTCAAGGCTCACAATAAAATGGCAATCTGCTTTTCATAGAACCTAAGTTCGGTTGGGTGATCTCTTCATCCTTCAGAGCTACCCAATCTCCCTAAGGCTCCATTTCAATCAAATCACCATTTTCTTGAAGGCAAAAATAAGCTCGGAACAAAATTCCCTTATTGGCTTTGACCAAAAAAACTTGAACAGCATTTCTGAAATTAATGTAATAAGGAAATTCTCGTTTACTATGGCTTAGTTTTGTTAAACGCAAATTTTTTTGGTTAAAAGACTGAATATCAAATTAAAATTCCGCGACTAAAATTCTTTTGGACGGATGTGATTCATTATATGAAGATCAATTCATGGATAGTTTATTCAGGCCAGACAAAGTTCCAAATATAAAAATTGATACCATTGAATATATTTACGACTCTAAATGGAACAAGGTTTGGCTTATTTATCATATGATAGCCTTCACAAAGAGCTGAGCTTTTACAAGGACCGAATAAAGATTGAGAATTTTTTGAGAAAGCAAAACTCAGAAAGCGGGTGATTTATTCTAAAAGGAAGCCATATTCAATAGAAAGAATTTTCTACTATGAGGGAGAGGAACTGGTAACAACAGAAGAGCATTGAGCCATTAATGGACTTGAACTTTAAAAAAAAGATTCTTCCCCAACGTTCCCTCGCGATTTCACAACACAAAAAAATTGAATAATTACAAGTCCTTCAATTCTTGCTGATAATCAAATTGCAAATCTTCATGTAGCTTGCTGAGCTTGGTTCTAATCATGCGTAATTGATTGTTATAGGTATTGCTTAAAACTAGATTTTGAGAATAGGAAGGGTTCATTGCCTTTAACTTACTGCAAAAATAGAGCAATAGGCTTATTTCGGATTCTTTGTTTTGCGAAAAGCGAATCTGTTTCTTCACCTCTGATAAAATCTTTCGCACACTTTTTTTAATGAAATAATAGCTACTGGTATTTATTTCTGCAAACTGTAAATCCATATATTCCTTTACTTTTTCAATATGTCCACTTTCATCATTTGCTTCAAAAAGAAGATAAGTAAGTAGCTCCTTATTCTCTTTTTTAAATCGGGCTAATCTATGTACAAGCCCTTTTATTTCATCTTTAGAGCAAAACTGCAATTCCTTTTTAATCTCCGCAATGCTAGAACTTTTCATATTGAAATCTTAGAGAAGTAGTTTATTAAAAAACCTAATTTATAGGCCAATATTAATTTATGATCACCTTTCGGTATAAGGTTTCCCCAGCATCTAAAACCGAAACTATATAAACTCCTGGTGCCAAACCTTCAATGTTTAGCCGGGTTGTAGGAGTCTTTGGAATTACACGAATAAGCTCATGCCTAGACAGTGAAAACAGTTGAATAAGCGATGGTGTGTTTTCAAAATCAAGATTCAAAACGGAGCTTGTAGGGTTGGGGTAAATTTTTAGCCTATTAAAATCATATTCTCTTAAACCAATATTCTCCAAAGTACAAATTAGGCTATCACTCAAATCACATCCATATTCACTTTGTCCAAAACACCCAATCCTAATTTGATGGAAACCGGATTGGAAAAGTGTTGAGTCTATCAAAAGAAAAGCCTGTTTGGAAAGTGTATCTCCCGTAGAAAGATTTATCCAACAATGATTCCTTAAGGTGGCTCCGGTATTTAAGATTATGCCCGCTGCAGAAATTAAAAGGTCTGGACCAAGGTTTAAAGTACTAGTGTCTATCACTCTTCGAACCTCCTTTCGAGGTGTAGCACACAAACCTAAAGGGTTGAAACCATAGCTGTAATGGGCTTTGAGATTGAGTGTTCTATGGTTATATGAACTAGCAAAATTTCCTGCAATGCCAGAGCCAGAAATGAATTGTAAAGCTTTGGATACATAGCTTGCTACTTGATTTCCACTTGTATACATCACCCTATTGGAACCACTAGACACTTGAACATAAACGCCAAGTGTATCATTTGCCAAATAGGTGCTGTCCGCAAGGTCTACAACTACAAAATCTCCACTTTGGTTGATGGTTACGGTATCGTGGTAGTAGAGAGACCAATCTCCAGCAATATTTTCATGGCCACGGTAAGAACCGTGTTTAAAATATACTTTTAAGGGTGTTGCTCCGGTGCCTGATAGTCTGACTTCCAATTTTTCCAAGCTCAAATCCTGAGTTGGCAATAAATCGAACATATTACCTTGAAAATTAATATTGGCATTATTTGATGTGCTAAGGGAACTTTCAAAACTTAATTTACCGCTTACTCCTTGGGCAAATAGGCTGGTATCATTAACCAAAGGGAAACTGTTTCCAGTTGCAATGGGGATACTATCCAAAGCTGATCTATACCACAATACGGTATCACCTGCCAATAATTGATGACTAAAGTGAGCGTAGTCATTTTTACAAAGTGTATCGTTTGTAAGCTTCATCCGCGGAGATGTCACCAAATCTTGAAGGATATTGTATTGATTATTGGCATAAAATGTATCTCCTGGCCATGTGATATTCGCCTGAAAAGAATAGGATCCTGGCAAGCCAGCATTCACTGTAGTCCATAAAGTATCTTGGCTACATGGCATCAGAGTTTTGGTTAAGATGAGGTTGGTGGAGTCGCTTAAGGTTCCGGTGCTTTTCACATAGCCTATTGTTCCTGGATGCACAGTATCCCCAAAATTTGTGATTAGCCAAGCCATAAGTTTGGTGGAGTCTGCACATAAATCTGACATTGGCAAAAAGCCCGAAATTCCTAAATCCGAACTAGTACGAGGAATGAAGGACTTGCTTAAAACATCTGCATTCCAAATTTGATTAAAAATTACAGCATGCCCCGAATCGTTTAAGTGAACAGCATCTGCAGCATACTGCGCTAAAACCGTATTGTTGCTGTCGCTTAAGGGTAAAAATAAATCGATAGCAAAGGAGGCATACTGTGCCATGATGGAATCTCGTACAGCCCGCTGATAAGAGGCGAAGCTTGCTGTTACAATAGGCTGAGTGCTACAGACAAAAAAGGCAATTCCATTATTTACGGAGTGCTTATAAAGGGAATCAAAATTTGCCAATTGTTCTGCCATAGGCCATTGCCGGTCATTGGAAGGTAAATTAATAATGATAGCATCTGGATTGAGCTTGAAGGCAGCTGTAATGTTTTTATTAGTATCAACCGTTGGGCGGTTGGCAGCGGCTACAAAATTATTGGGCATTAATTTATAAGTGGTATATCCTCCTTGTGCCAAATTGCTTACTTGTATTTGCGAGTTAAGCTTTTGTAATGCAGAACGGTATCTATTTACCCAGGCACTGTCTTGGTGGCTAGGTCCGGTTCCAGCAGCTGTAGAAGAGCCTAAAACTACAATATGGAAATTATGGTTTAAAATGCAGGGATCAAGGCTTAGCTGACCAAAAGCCATTACTGAAATAAAAAGGCTAAAAACAAGGAAGGCTTTTTTCACGTAGGGGAATATAGCAAAAAGAGAAATATAGCTATAGTCATCAAAAATAAGACAGGTAAATTAGACCATTTAAAAATCAGCTTTTTTATTGAGGAATGTAAGGTTGCTAAATTGCTAAGCCTACCGATTGCACACAATTGCATCCTAAGGATCCACGGCATAAAGAGTGAATTAAATTACCTCTAGCGCGCACATTCGTGCGAGTTCATTGTCTTCCAAGCTGTTGTGGAATTGAAAATTTTATCCTTAGCAAAAATTAGAAATATTAAAAGGGCGCCTTCCCTAGTTAGCCTGGCAAATAAGATAGGCACGCATGAATATGCGCGCCAGAGAGCCATGCAATGGTTTCTGCCAAAGGTAGTTTAGTAGAAATTGGTTGAGGTTTTTTTAGTTTGGTAAAACCATGCGATTTAATCCTGGGGTAGCGGTGGGGATTTGAAATAAATGAAGGGCAGATTCAAAATTTAAACCCAATCCCTCAAGATATTATTAGTCCTATAGTTATTTCAACATGGTTAAATCAAATTCCAAGTGACTCTGATAGTAGGAATGAAGAAGAAGGATGAAAAATAAAATTTATGAAAAAATTAATTCAATTTGGCTTTAGGACTGTTTATACTGCATCAGCATTAATTTTAGTGGCCTGGGTTTTTGCAATTCTATCCGTGGTTTTCACTTCAAATCAGATCAATCCAAATTTTTTCTGGAAGGGATCCTTGGCAATACCAATATTTTTTGCTTGTTGGTTTGTAAACAAAAAGAAAATATAGGTAGGGGAGCTCAACAAAGATTGCCCTTTCTAACCAACCGATTTCCAGTTACTTTAGAATAGAATATTACACATCACACAATATAAAGACATTACTTTGGGACTTATCCGGAGAATTGATTTTTAAAACCTAGTTTAAAAAGTGCTTAAAGCCAATGCTTAGATTAGTCAAACCAAATCGAATAGGATCTACCTCATTGCCATTTTTTAAAGCAAAATTTTTCGTGTAGAAACTAAGGTAGACTTGTGAATAATCGCTAATTGCATATTGGTATTTTAGTCTAACAAACCAAGTTTGATCGCTATATTCTTGGTTATTATCCTCAGCGATGCTGCCATTTTTAAAATCCCAATTTCCGGTAGACCATCCAGAGCCCAATTGGATAAAACTATTTTTCCAATCATAGGCGAGCATTCCTCCTAAACGAATTCCATTTTGAGTAATATCAGGTGCAAAATAAACAGAATCTAGGTTCACATGGATATAAGAATTTTCTTTAGATCTATGATAAATTTCAAAGGTTGGATAGAAGGACAAGTTCGGCTTAAGTCTTAATGCTCCAGTATAAGTCATATTTATTTCTAAAAAGTCTGTAGCATTGTCATAAGGGTTAAAAAGATTGAGGTCGTCCATTTCTGGAAATGTAGGTGATGATAGTCCAATCTTAATTAATGAAGAGCTGTAAAACCCGCTGTTTTTATGAATTTGATATTTGAAATCAAGTTTAACATCATTTATTAACTGATTTAGTTGGCCGTTGTTGGAGGAGGAAAGAAAAACACCAAGGCCAAAGTTTTTAATGGCAAAATCCCCTTTCAAACCAAACTCCCAAGAGTCAAGTTCAGAATTTTCGCTCATAGATCCGAAATGAGTAAAATTTAAACCAGCATTGAAATCAATACTTGTAAAAGGTTGGGTTGGGTCCGACGCTCGTAATGGCGTTACCGTATTTTCTTGACTAAAAACAGGACTACTAATAGCAAAGGATAGGAGAGTAAAGATTAATTTTTTCATAAGTATTTCTAGTAGTTTAGGTAATGCTCAGGACTTTTCTAAATGAAGTATATCCTAAGGAGTATAAAAGTATAGAATAATTTCCTACAGAATATTTGGTTTTAGAACAGGTAATTTTAAGCTATTAAAGGAATTGAAAAAGTCTAAGAGTAATCTTCTGGGATGGTTTAGTATTTTGCCCCCCGCTTCCACAAAATTGCATCCTGTGGTTCCATAATATAAAAAGAGGATTAAATTTATCGATGAACTAGGTTCCACGATAGCTGGGATAAATTGTATTTCCAAGGTTAAAAAGTTTGATTTATCCTCGTAGGGTTGAGCAGTGCACTAATTCCTGGTAAAACATTTTAGTAGATTTTGGGTAAGGATTTCGCTAGTTTAGTTGCTGTTCCCCCTGGTCGAAGTGAAGGCCTTTTTTACCAATATTTAACTAATTGATAATTAGTTATTATTTAGATATTCAATCAAAACTTCCCCTTCTTTGTTGAACATTGTAAGCGTGGATAAATTCGAAATTTCTAAGTATTCATCTTTATGGTTGTTTTTAAAAGTAAAAACCCACTCATCACCTTTTTCTCGTTTAAGAACTAACCGCATCGGCTGGAAGTCCTTGTGTCTTTCAGCATAGAAATATTCATCGTCATATTTGTACAACTCAATTGGTATATTAACCTTTTCCCTAGTATAGGGCTCAACAGTCTTAATCCATATTCCAAGAATAATTTTGGATTCATTTTTATGAATGGCTTTGAACGACCTGCAAAGGACTTGAATTTTTAGAATATCCAATTTAACACTTTTGGTAACACCTATTTCTTCCAAACGATTATTGATGTTTTGGAGTGTTGGCCTTGATCTTTTTGGATACATCCCAAATTTTCTGAAAAAAAGAGCCCTTAGAAAATATCTGTGATAGTCACGCTCGGTAATTTCATTTTCCAATAGCCCCTTGTTGATAATCCCAAAAGTAAGTTCCTTTAGTTCTCGATCGCTGCAATGAATCCATACCAACCAAGGAGTCTTAGAGTATTTCCCAATTTCTTCTTTTTTAGGATAGCCATACTTTTCAATCAATTTGCAAACTTTTTCCAAATTACTAAAATCGATAGAATCTTTTGAAAGGCTTCCCCTATTGCCTTGGTCCGAATTAAAGATTCTCGCCCATGTTTTTTTTATCCTTTTTTTATCATCAGGCGTTTTTTGTCCCCATAAGGCTGTCGATGCTATAAAAAGTAAAAGAAGAATATTCAGGCGCATTTTTGTACTTTTCAAGGAAAGAATAAAAAGATCATTTAAGATATCAATTATTTTGAAATCTAATTCCTGGTAAAACATTTTAGCTGAAATGGGTTGAGGTTTTCATAGTTTAGTTGTGTAAAACAACGAGCGGCAATCTTGTGCCAACAGAGAAGCGCAATGAAGTTGAGCTTTGCCTTGAAGAGGAAATTTTAACATTTATGCAGATTTCCAAGCTCAATTGCCTATGACTATAAGTTTTAACTATGAAGTATAAATTAGTTAGATTATTGATTTTTGGATTCTCTATTCTATCCCTTGTTCAATGTAGCATTGAAAAACCAGAATTTAGAATTCATTCTTGGGAATATGGAAAAATCATTGCTGTTGAGGATTTGGATTCGGCAGGTTTGTTTAGGATGCAAATTTTAAATGAAAGCACAAGATCTCTGTTTGTTCCATTATCCATAGCCAAAGGATGCTATATACCTAATCATTTTTCTTTTTATTCAGATAGTGTTTTTTTATCAGAAATTTCCTGCGGTACCGTTCGAACAGAATTAACCGAAATTTTGCCTAAGGAGAATTTGCAAATCCTTTTTTATTTTGTTCCTGATTCTGTTGGTTTAGGGCTTGACAGTATAATGACGTATATAAATTTTTATGAAACCATCAATTTTCAAAGGCCCTCAAGGGCTGGATTCACCTTTATTCCACATAAATAAAATCACTTACCAAGCATAAGGCATACTGGACCATTGCCTGGTATGGGTTCCCAATTAGGTGGCTTATAATTTTATAAACTAGTTGCCCTGAGGTATCAAACAACTAAATCTTGTTTTTCCAAAGTCTTAGGCATTCTATTATTTTAGGCTCATTTCAAGGGCCGAATATTTTCAATGTTCCAATAGAAATTGGAAATTACTTTCATCCTTTTCGGCCTCTTCTGTAATTAGTTCCTTGTCCTAGAATTTTAGCAGAAAATCTATATGGTTTTCATAGTTTAGTTGCTTAAGGTCATGCATCGAAATCAGGCGATAGAGGTGGGAGAATAGCGCGGAATTCTCGACAAAAGAACCAATAGAAAAACGATCAAAATGAAAAAATTTAAAATTGTTCCAATCATTACCGTATTGATTTTTCAAACTTCTTGTTATCAAACAAATGAGAATATTAATCAAGATTTTAAGGCAGATTTTATGTCCTTAACCAGAGCTTTTGACTCCTTTGAATATAATTCCCGATTAAGACTTTTGGAAACTATTGTCGAAAACCATAATTCTGACACGCTTGGAATTACAAATTCAATTATAGAGTTGTATGATATTATATGGAAGGGACTTGCCTTTGGAATGAATCATAGTGAAGGTTATAATTTTGAAACTGGAGAAATTGAAAAAGGTTACGAAAAGGATGTTGTATATATATTGGATCAAACAAACTTGGTAAGGAAAGTTGAGGACCATGTTAACAAAATGAAGCAAAATGAGCTTTTCAAAAAATCGGCAATGTACAAGGCTGTTGTGGAGTGTCTTTTTAAGGATACTTTTTACATTAGATCTTTTTTAAAGAATGGTAATTTGGAGGAAATGACCAATGCTGAACTTAGTTTTATGCTTTTGTCAGTAGAATATAGGATTCTAACTACTGAAATAGTTTTTTTTGAAACATATTAT
This sequence comes from uncultured Cryomorphaceae bacterium, assembly GCA_963976435.1. Taxonomy (GTDB): domain Bacteria; phylum Bacteroidota; class Bacteroidia; order Flavobacteriales; family Schleiferiaceae; genus CAKZNE01. The sequence goes on from CAXBKQ010000018.1 coordinate 85,079, forward strand.
CGAAAGGAGGATTTCGGCGAAAAAGATTTAAGGCTCAAATATTAGGTAGCTTATCATTCTGACCCCGCTATCGCACGATTCCATCCTGGGATTCCAAAATATAATTAGAGCTTTAAATTTGGCAACGAGCTATGTTGATTGATATGCTGTATTAATTGTATTTCCAAGGACAAAAAATTTGATTTATCCTTGTAGGTTGAGCTGTGCATTTATTCCTTGCATATCATTTTAGTAGGTATTGGTTGAGGTTTTCATAGTTTAGTTGTGTAAAACCATGCGATGCAATCGCGCAGCAGCGTTTTGTTCCTAATGTTATCCCAGTCCCAAACAATAATGAGTCAACTGAGGAGGAACCATCAAATTAACTTTTATATGAAATGGAAATTTTTACTTGTGGGAGTGTCTTTTTTAACAGTTATCCAAAAATGCCAAGATTTATTGAAAAAGGATAGATCAATAACTATCACTACAGAATATATTCAAAATTCTCATTTTACAGAAGGAAATAGGTCTTTTGGAATTCAAAGATTACGACTAAAAGATGGGATTGATAGCAATACAATTATCATTGACAGCATTAATGTAAATCACTTTCCGTTGGATAGTTTTGAAATTGACCCGGAGTTTGAATTTAGAACATTTATAAATCCATGGGATGAAAAGTGGAAGACTAAACCTTTGTATTTTAATCAATTTAATGGGTTTTTATGGGGTAAAACGAGGTATGAAAAAACGGATTCCATAATTGGCAACCTGGAGCTTGAAACTTGGTATAGATTCCATGGAATATATCCAGAGAATGTGTTTTCCATAATTTGTTATGTGAATGAGAAAGGAAAGGTTAAACAATACTTTATTAGTTTATACTAATGGTCGAAGGCTGGTAGTTAGTGTTACAAAGTAGTGATACCCTCTGGCGCGCGCCCAATGTCAATAAGTTAAGCCTCCATCAAAAGCTATCTTTTTGATTTTTAGTTATTTTGGGCTTCAACCTGATACGGTATTTTCCTGATTTTCCCTCTAGCGCGCACATTCGTGCGTGCTCATTGTATTGAAAATTTTGTCCTTAGCAAAAAATTAGTAATATTAAAAAGGCGCCTTCCGAGTTAGCCTGGCAAATAAGATAGGCACGCATGAATATGCGCGCCAGAGAAGTTTAAACTTTAAAACCTCTAGCGCACACATTCGTGCGAGTTCATTGTCCCTCTGGCGCGCACATTCCTCTAGCGCGCACATTCGTGCGTGCTCATTGTATTGAAAATTTTGTCCTTAGCA
>CAXBKQ010000019.1:0-75433 GCA_963976435.1 uncultured Cryomorphaceae bacterium
AACCGACCTTAGGAGCTCATGAGCGACAGCGAATAACCCAAAAATGAACAGAATTATATCATTTCTTAATTTGCGATAATTCACATTTAGGACACATATGCTTTTCACTTTAAAATCTACTTTATATAAGCAGGATTGATAGGACTTATTCATGTTTTTTAATAAATTAATATCTACTAAGCTTATGCCTGCTGGCAAAAACAAGGCTAGCCGCGAAGATTTTAGGTTTACTATTTTCCAAATACTATGAATTGAACAGTCAACTTTTCTCAATTTCTTAGTTTCCAGATTTAACTTCTTTATATTTGAGCATAGAAAATAAAACAGTCTAAGTGAAAAGATCAATATCCACTCTCCTAATATTCCTTATTTCCATTTCTGTATATGCACAATTGAGCTATAAGGAGCATCATTTTTCAATTCAAAAGTCACATAGCTACGATCCTAAAACTGGAGATATAGACTTTAACGCTAAGCTCGTCCATATGGAGGCCCCAAGTCCAGACGGTGAAAGCTACCGTTCCTTCTTAATGAGGCAAAAGATTGAATCGCGAAAACGATTTCCATTAAATCCAAACAGCCCAAAAACGGAAAACAAAAACGCTGCTGCTCAGCCAATAGTGGGAAAGGGATTAAGCAAATATTCTACATTAGTAAATGGCACAGTTATCAACTACTCTGGAGGAATTCCAAATGACAATGCCTTGGCAGTTTCCAATGGAGGAATATTACTCAGTGGAGTAAATAGTATCATCTGGGCCTATGATTTGAACATTGACACCACCATTTTTCCAAAACATATTTTATCTCTTAGGCAGGTAGGAAAGGGTTCAAATTCCAGTAATTATTTTGATCCCCAGCTTATTTATGATCCAGATGCAGATCGGTTTATTTTGGTTTTCCTTAGGGATAATACCCCTTCAAGTAGCGCTTATATTGTTTGTTTTTCCTCAAGTAATGACCCCAGAGATCCCTGGAATGTATATGAACTTCCTGGAAATCCATTAAACAATAATAGATGGACAGATTTCCCTACCATAAGCATCAGTAAAGATGAAGTTTTCCTTACCGCAAATTTGATTATACCAAATGTTTCTTGGCAAGTTGGTTTTGATGGTTCCATAATTTGGCAGTTGAACAAACAGGATGGTTATGATAGCGCCGCCACCATTAGGACTAAATTATTTTCCGATATAAAGTACAATGGTAAATTCACAAGAAACCTACACTGTGTAAGGGGTTTAGATAATGTTTCTAAAAGACAATTCTTTTTATCAAATCGCAACTTCGATATCACCAATGACAGTATTTTTGTGATGGAGGTTACAGGTACATTGGACAATTCCAGTTTATCTATAAACATGGCTAAAACAAGTCCAAACTATGGTGTTCCTCCAAATGGAAGACAGGAAGACACCAACCTCAATGATCCAACCAAAGGACTTCAAACCAATGATGGAAGAGTTTTAGGGGCAATAAGCAATGGGGATGACTGGATACAATATGTTTCTACTACTGTAAACCCAAGTACAGGATTTGCGGGTATTTACCATGGCATTGTGAGAAATCCTATGACCAATTCTATGAATATTGCTGGACATATAATTGCGGATAATGTAAAGGATTTTGGATATCCCAATATCGCCTTTACCGGTAATGAAGATTGTGATATGGAAAGTATTATAGCCTTCAATTTTGCATCACCTACAGATTTCCCAGGAGTAGCAGCGGTATATTATGGAAATGATGGAAATTATTCTGATGTAGTTTATCTCAAAGACGGATTAAATTATGTAGATGCCCATTCTGATAGCTATGAAAGATGGGGTGACTATTTCGGGATTCAACCCAAATTTAATGAGACAGGTACTATTTGGACTGCCGGATTTTATGGCCTTGCGAACAACCAAAATGGTACTTGGTTTAATGAATTAAGCAGTCCGGATGACGATAAACTATCCGTTCAAACAAGCCTAAATGGATCCTTAACATTCTGTGATGGAGAATTTTCCCTTAAGCCTTCTGGCGGGATTCCTCCTTATTATTACAGTTTTAATGGAGCTGCATTTTCAGAATCTGGGATTTTGGATAGTGTTTGTGATGGGGATAGCATAGTTTTTTCCATTCAAGACTCTAGGGGTTGTATAGTTTCCGATACAGTAGCCAATCCACGAACTATAAATACGATTAATGGTGCCTACCCAAATCCTTTTTCCGGACAGTTAGTAAGCCAATTTCAACTGGAGAAAGACCAGGTGATTTCCGCTTATATTTTTGATTCTAATGGAAAATTGGTAGCTAAGATTTTGGAGAAAAACGGAAGAAAAGGATTGAATAAATTGTTTTTTGAATTATCTCCTTTAAAGGCTGGAATATATGTTCTCAAGGTTGTAGGTGAAAATGATGATGATGAAATATTAATGGAGAAAATTTTTAAAAGAGAATAATATTTTGAAAATCAATTTCCTAAACTCACTCTCCATTTTTTTTCTATTACTTTTTTGCAATTCTTTAGAAGGACAAAGCAATCTCCAACTTGCCAAAACCCAGATAAAGGAGATGAAGGAGGGTTTTATTTTGGTAAGACTGAAAACGGATAGTTTAAAAATTGCTAGCCTTGAAAAAAACGGTTATGCTAAGGAAGCCGAAAAGGTGAAATTAGATCTTTATAAAGAGAATAAAGAAATCTTATTATCATTTGCAAAGACCTTTGATTTTTGCCCAGTTTATTTTTTCTATTCAAACCATTCCAAGGAAATCCAATCTGGGGATATAAAGGGAAAAATTTTCGATTATAACCTAAAGCTTGTAGAGCAGGAGCAAATTACTGGCAAAACACATTTTGTTGCAAAATTTGGGAAAACAGAAAATTTAGGAATCCATGCCTTAATATTGATGGACAGCTTTTTTATTCCTTTAAAATCACCCTTTCCCTTTTATCAAAGGCAATACACTTTTTTTTCCTTGGTCAAATTGAGCAAGGCCAGAGTTGCTAAAAAATTAAATAAGAGACTTCACGATCAATATGAAATATGGACAAATCCTCGCTGGGGATTTTAATCAGGTTTATTTCTTCTAAAGAAAAATAGATTTTTGGTTTTGACATTTCCCAAAAAATAAAAAAGAACAGTGCCAATGGCATACATTAAAGTATCCCAAGGATCGCTAAAATGTCGGTCATCAATTTTGGGCAATAAATTTTCAAATAAAAAGCTGTACCAAATCCAAAAAATAATATGACTCGAAAGAGGTAGAACAAAGTTTGGGTTTCTATAGGTAAACTGTTGTTGAACAAAAAGAGCCAGACCCAAAACTATTCCAGGGCAAAGTAGATCATCCAAATAGCTTGATAGAATTGCTATGCCCAAACCAATTTTTTCAACCAACTGATTTGCACAAAAAACAAGAGAGCAAAACCAGAAATATTTAGAAAAACCAAACATTTTAGGAGATCAATGTACCGTAGAGGCTGATATTGCGGCTATAAGGGAGATAATTGCGAAAAATATTAACTGCCCAAATCTGAAGATATATTTAAATCCTTTGAGGATAAAATTATCCCCTTCCGGAATCTCGATTAAAGGCAACTTCATACCTTCAGCTTTGCTCAGCTCTTCCTTTTCTTTCAGGTAGATTTCATTCATCATTTTGCCACAATTAGTACAAAATTCTTGTTCTCCTGAACTCCATTCCCCACAATGGATACACTTAATCTCTTTGGACATTTTATTTTAACAAAATTTTCACTGAACAAATTAAAATAATAATAGGTTATAACACTTTGTATATTTGTAAAATCTTAATAAAAACATCCATGCCGAGCCCAATTAAAGGATTCTCCAAATTATCTAAAGAAGGAAAAATTGAATGGTTAATTGCCAATTATTTTAAAGGATCAGAAAGTGCTATTGAAGTATTAAAGAACTATTGGAATAGCGATGCAAAGCTTCAAAAACTCCATGATGAATTTATTGAGAACACCATTTCCAATTTTTACACCCCATATGGTGTAGCTCCCAATTTTTTAATTGATGGAAAACTACACACCCTACCCATGGCTATTGAGGAGAGTTCAGTAGTAGCCGCAGCAGCAAAAAGTGCGAGCTTTTGGTTAAATAGAGGTGGCTTTAAAACGAGCATTGTTTCTACCACCAAAATTGGGCATGTACATTTTATATATGAGGGTGATAAAAGTAAACTAAGAGATTTTGTAAATACTAATAAATCAAAATTTTACGAGGATACTGATTCTATTACTGCAAATATGCGAGCCCGTGGAGGTGGGATATTATCCATAGAATTAATTGACAAGAGCGATAAAATAGACCATTATTATCAGCTAGAAGCCAAATTCGAAACCTGTGATTCTATGGGTGCGAATTTTATTAATTCCTGTTTGGAACAATTCTCGAAAACCCTAAGTGATAATTTACAGGCGGACAATAATTTCACGAAAAAGGAGAAGGAACTGCAAATTGTTATGTGTATTTTAAGTAATTATACTCCTGAATGTTTGGTGAGATCTGAAGTTTCTTGCAAAATAGAAGAGCTGGAAGATGGTTCTGGAATTTCACCTGAAGAGTTTGCTCAAAAATTTCAAAGGGCTGTTAAAATAGCTGAGGTGGAACCTTATAGAGCTACTACCCACAACAAAGGAATTATGAATGGCATTGATGCTGTGGTAATAGCTACCGGTAACGACTTTAGAGCCATTGAAGCGGCTTGCCATACCTACGCCTCTAAAAACGGGCAATATCAGAGTCTTACTCATTGTGAAGTGAAAAATGGTGAATTTAGATTCTGGATAGAAATCCCCATGGCACTTGGAACGGTGGGAGGACTTACGACCTTGCATCCCTTGGTAAAGTTTTCATTGCAAATGTTGAATAAACCCAGTGCATCACAGCTAATGTCTATTATTGCAAGCTCCGGTTTAGCGCAAAACTTTGCCGCTTTAAGAGCATTAGTTACCACAGGAATACAGAAGGGACATATGAAAATGCACCTTTTAAACATCTTAAACCAATTGGAAGCTACAGAAGAGGAAAAGAAAATAATTGTTGAGCATTTCAAAACCAACACAGTTTCGCACAGTGCAGCGGTTCAAAAATTTTGTGAGCTGAGAGGCATTGAAAGTCCAGCTGAGATTTCAAAAAAATCCTAGTGAAAAAAGAATTTTTCGCCAGAGGAAAATTGCTGCTTAGCGGAGAATATGCCGTACTCAATGGTGCATTAGCCTTGTCTTTGCCTTGTAAATATGGACAAAGTCTCAAGCTCTATCCTCATTCAAAAAAAGAAATACATTGGAAAAGCTTTGATGAAAAGCAAAAAATTTGGTTTGAAGCCAAGTTTGATTTGAACTTGAATGTATTGGAATATTCCTCCCTTTCTTTGGCGGAAAATTTGCAATTTTTATTAAAAACCGCTTTTCGCCTTTCCGGTAAAAAAATAGATGCCCTTAAGATTGAAAGTTATTTGGACTTTAATAGAGAATGGGGCTTAGGAAGCAGTAGTACTCTTCTATCTTTAATTTCCCAATGGCAGCAAATAGATGCTATGGAATATTTCTTTCTTGTTGCAAATGGAAGTGGATATGATGTAGCAGCAGCCACTTGTAACTATCCTATCCTATACCAATTAAAAAAATCGAAAGCTAATTGGCAGGAAGTTGAAATACCTTTTGAAGCTTTCGAAAGCTCCTTTTTTATCCATCTCAATAAAAAACAAAAAAGTGACCTTGAAGTGGAAAAATATAAATTGAAGAACAGCATCACCAAAGAGCAAATTACAGGGATTGACAAACTTAGTCTTGCAGTAAAAAAACTAAAGACAGATCAAGAATTGCAGCACTGGATTGAGAATCACGAAAATTTAATGGCCAATATCCTTGGTAAAAAAAGAATAAAAGAAGAGTATTTCCCTGATTTTAAAGGGGAAATAAAATCCCTAGGAGCATGGGGAGGAGACTTCATTCTTGCCTCAGGTTCAGAGCTGAAATCCTATTTTTTATCCAAAAATTTTAAGCAAATTATTCCCTTCAAGGAAATGATACATTTTGCTAAATAAATTTCAATTTGCAATTCTTTACAAATAACTATCTTTAAAGGTTATTCGTACTAATTGAATTCACCCTGGAATGAAGAGCTTTTGGCTTTACATACTTCTATTACTTTCCTTAGCAGGCAAGGCTAAACATCTTGTAGGTGGTGAAATTACTTATGAATGCCTAGGTAATAATAATTACGAGTTTACACTTACCATTTATCGAGATTGCCAACCGACTGGACAAACGGCTTTTGATGCTAATGCAGCAATTACGGTTTATGATATGAATAACAATGTAATTTTAAACCTTGCTCCACCCCTTTTTAGTGATAAGGATACTTTACCTCTAGAGGCTCCTAATAATTGTTCAAATTTATCCAGTTCCGTTTGCACAGAAGTAGGAATTTATAAGGTTACTGCTAATTTACCTCCCATTCCGGGTGGATATACAGTTACCCACCAAAGGTGCTGCAGAAATGCCACCATTTTAAATATTCCAAATCCGGGCAACTGGGGAAGTACTTATACTGTGGAAATACCAAGTAATGATGTTGCTTGCAATAGCTCGCCTAATTTTGCTGCTACTCCACCGGTTTTACTCTGTGTAAACCAACCTGTTACACTGGACATGTCTGCAACTGACAGCGATGGTGATAGTTTGTCTTATTCCATTTGCAATGTAAAACATGGAGGAGGAAGGAGTGTTAATCCACCAAATTCTGGTTTCAACTCTCCAGCTCCTAATCCAGCGGCACCCCCGCCTTACTCCAATGTTCCCTTTAGCCCTGGATTTAGCTTTTCAAATCCCGTAACTTCAAACCCTGGTTTTGTGATTAATTCGCAAACCGGAATATTAAGAGGAACCCCAACCCAGCTGGGTCAATATGTCTTTGCCATTTGTGTTACAGAATGGAGGAATGGACAAATGCTAAGCACCATTCGCCGTGATTTTCAATTTAATATTAGCGGAGATTGTGTGGGACCAATTAGTATTGCTGAGGATCAAATAATGAATCCCAATACCTTGTGTTCTGGACTTACCATTCCCTTTAAAAGCATAAGTTTAAATACCACATCCTGGCGTTGGGATTTTGGAGATACCACTACATTAGCGGATACCAGTAGACTGGCACATCCTAGCTACACCTTTCCAGACACCGGATTATATACTGTTACCTTAATTGCAAACCCCGGTAGCCTTTGTCAAGATACTTCCATCCTAGAATTTAGAGTTTACTATCCTGTTTCTGCAGGTTTTACCTATACTGGAGAGACCTGCTATGGAGTAAATTCTATAAATTTTGAAGCAGAGGGTTCATTTTCTCCTCAGGCTAAAATTAGTTGGGATTTTGGTGGTGCCACAAATATTGGTCAAACCTCCGACCTTAGGGACCCAAGTGGGGTGAGTTATGATTTACCGGGAGCCTATGAAGTAAGTATTTCTATTGAAGATTTTGAATGTAGCGACACTTACAAAAGCATAATTTATGTTTATCCAAATCCCGTTCTAATAAGCACGGTCCCACAAACTCAAGAATGTGCACCAGCAACAGTAAGTTTTATAGACAGCAGCGTAATTTTTGGTTTGGCACAACACACCTGGATTTTTGGAGATGGAACCATAAGTAATGATAAAAGTCCTGTTCATATTTATGAAGAGCCCGGCATTTATACGGTGGAACATTATGTAAAAACATTTCAAGGCTGTATTGATTCTGTTTATGAAAGTTACCCACAGGTAATTGAGGTATTTCCTTCCCCAGTATCTAAATTGAAAATCGACCCTATTGTAGCGAGTATTTATGATCCTGTTGTGAATATTGAAAATGAAATTGAAGGGAATTCGAATAGTGAAACAATTTTACCAGATGGCAGGAAAATCAGCAATCTTTTGAGTGAAACCTTAACCTTTGAGGATACGGGTACCTATCCTGTTACACATATAGCTTTTAATCAGTTTGGATGTACAGATACTTTGGTAGAATATATTGTGATAGATGCCCCGGTAAACCTTTTTGTACCAAATGCCTTTAGCCCAAATAATGATGGACTAAATGATGAATTTAAAATCTCCATCACTGGTATAGTAGAATTTAGAATTGAAATATTTTCTCGCTGGGGGGAAATGGTATTTCAATCTGATGATTTAAACTATTCTTGGAATGGAAGGTATATGAATGAGGGCCGGGAACTTAAAGACCAGAGTTATACCTACAGAATAAAGGTCTTAACCAAAGAGCAACGCAGAACAATTGTAAAACATGGCTCCATAAATATTATTAAGTAAGTTTTTTATCTATCAACCAAAAAATCATTATCCCTAGAAAAACACTTACTAATATATTGGCCAACAAAAATCCATAACTGCCAGATTTATAAAGCTCCCAATTTTCGAGGCTAAAGGTGGAGAAGGTAGAAAAACCTCCACAAAGCCCAACAGTCCAAAACAATTTCCAATTACTATCAATTGTTTTTTCTTCTATATAGACGAAGCTTATTATTGCTAAAATTAAGCATGCCAATAAATTAGAAATAAAAGTAGCCCAAGGAAAAATATTCTTATCCTTTAGATTCAAAAGAAATTGAGATATTCCAAATCTCAGTAAACTTCCAATGCCTCCGCCTAAGAATACAAACAACCAGTTCATTTAATTGTGATTTTTCGAAAAATTCGCAATGATAAATAACCGCAAAAAGCACCATAGATGGCACCACAAATAATGTCTAATGGATAATGAACACCCAAGTAAACTCTTGATAAAGCAACCAAGCTCGACCAAAAAAGTAATAGTCCAACAGATTTTGAATAATGTTCCTTTAGTATACCCCCCATAAGCACTGCTAATCCAAAAGTATTGGAAGCATGGCTGGAAACAAAGCCATATTTTCCACCACAAGATTCTTTAACCAATCGCATATTTTCCAGGAGATCTGGAACATGGCAGGGTCTTAACCTTTGAAACTGCTCTTTAAACAACCATACACTACCTGTGTCAGTAAAAACCGTATTTAGAATTAAAATTAAAAAGGCAATTCCAAAAATTTTGAGGTCAAACTTTTTAAATACTAGGAAAAGTAAAAAAAGATAAAAGGGTATCCAGGTTTTAGTTCCAGATATAAGCAACCAAATTGGATCCCAACTTTCCTGTCCTAAACTATTGAGGAAGATAAATAATTCTGAATCCCATTTTAGCAGTTGCTCCATTGGCTTAGTTCATCAAGGTCCAGAGTTTATCTTTTAGCTTGGTTAAATTATACTGTGCCACACTAGAAATGAAAACCTTTTCAATCTCTGGAATTTGCTCTTCCAATTCTTGTAAAATTTCATCTTTTAATTCCTCATCGAGCATATCACTTTTACTAATGGCTAAAATTCTTCCCTTATCTAAAAGTTCTGGATTGTACTTCTTTAGCTCATTCAATAAAATATTGTACTCCTTTGCAATATCATCACTATCTGCAGGAACAAGGAATAATAAGGTTGAATTTCTTTCAATATGTCTTAAAAATCTATGACCCAAACCCTTTCCTTCATTTGCACCTTCAATTATCCCAGGGATATCTGCCATTACAAAAGATTTAAATCCTCTATAGGAGACCATACCCAAATTAGGAGTTATTGTGGTAAATGGATAATCTGCAATTTCTGGTTTTGCTGCAGAAAGAACGGATAATAAGGTGGATTTTCCAGCATTTGGAAAGCCTACCAAGCCTACATCTGCCAAAATTTTTAATTCTAATATGGCCGTTCTTTCCTTTACCGGTTCGCCAGGTTGAGAATACCTTGGAGTTTGATAGGTAGAAGATTTGTAATGTACATTTCCTTTTCCACCTCTTCCACCGGCTAATAATATTTGCTTTTCACCATCCTCGGTGATCTCAAATAAAACTTCTCCAGTTTCCTCATCTTTTGCAACCGTTCCTAAGGGAACATCAATAATTTTATCCTCCCCGTCGGCTCCCGTACTTTCGCTTTTTCCACCATCACCGCCATGACCAGCCTTTGCATGCTTTTGGTATTTTAGGTGTAAAAGAGTCCACAATTGTTGATTTCCTCTAAGGATAATATGTCCCCCTCTTCCTCCATCACCACCATCAGGTCCACCTTTGGGAATATACTTTTCTCTTCTAAGATGAGAAGAACCAGATCCCCCTTTTCCAGACTTGACGTAAATTTTTACGTAATCAACAAAATTATTATTCATTAAAATATTGGCTTTAGCCTATGGCAGCATTCAATCTATTAAAAACCTCATCGAGGCTTCCTAGTCCATTTATGCTGGTAAATTTATTTTGCTTTTGATAGTAGCTTTTTAATACAGCTGTTTCATTTTGGTAAACCTTTAGGCGATTTTCTATTACCTCCCTGTTTTGGTCGTCAGCTCTACCACTATCCTTTCCTCTTTCTAATAATCTCTTTATTAGCTCTTCATCTTCTACTTCTAGGGCAATCATTCCGGAAATGGAAGTATTTAATTCTTCAAGCAATTGGTCTAAGGCTTCAGCTTGTTTTTCAGTTCTTGGGAAACCATCGAAAATAAAACCATTAGCATCTTTATTTGACTCCAGTTTATTTCTAATCATTCCAATCACCACCTCATCCGGTACTAATTTACCTTGATCCATTAATACTTTTGCCTTCAAACCTAATTCGGTACCTGCTTCTTTTTCGGATCTCAGCAAATCACCAGTAGATAAATGGATAAGGTTTCTTTCCTTAATAAGCATTTTGGATTGGGTTCCTTTCCCTGCCCCTGGAGGTCCGAATAAAACTATATTTTGCATATGTGTCTATTAAAAATCTAAACTTTGCTTGTTTTAAAAAGCAAATCGCGAATTTACAAAATAAAGCTAGCCTATTTTTAGTGGGTTTACAGGCAAAATTTTACTTTTGCCCTTCAAAACTTCATTATGGGAAATACATATTGTGTAATTATGGCTGGAGGAATTGGAAGTAGGTTTTGGCCTGTTAGTACTTCAAATTACCCCAAACAGTTTCACGATATATTAGGTACTGGAGAAACCTTAATCCAAACCACCTTTAATAGACTACTCAAAATTACTGATGCTTCAAAAATTTTAGTGGTTACCCATAAAAATTATAAGGGCCTTGTTCAAGAGCAATTACAGGGATTACCAGAAAACAACATAATTCTGGAGCCGGCAAGAAGAAACACCGCCCCTTGTATTGCCTATGCGGCATTTAGAATCCAAAATGAAGATCCCAATGCCGTGATGCTTGTTGCTCCTTCTGATCATCTTATTTTAAATGAAGAGGAGTTTGCCAGGGTAATCCAAATCGCATCCAAAGAAGCTTCTGAAAGCTCACATTTATTTACTTTAGGAATAAAGCCACATAGGCCAGACACGGGATATGGATATATACAATTTATAGATTCAGATAATGCCAATCCGGAGGTTAAAAAGGTAAAAACCTTCACTGAAAAACCAAATGAAGAATTTGCTAAACAATTTATTGAAAGTGGAGATTTTCTTTGGAATGCTGGAATTTTTATTTGGTCTATACCTACTTTGATGAAGGAAATGTCTTCTCATATGCCAGACATTTTCAGCATTTTTGAAACCGGAAAGGAATACTATGGCACAGATGCAGAAAAGGGTTTTGTAAATAAAATTTACCCCACCTGTGAAAATGAGTCAATAGATTATGGTTTATTGGAAAAATCCAAAGATGTATATGTAATTCCTTCAGATTTTGGCTGGAGTGATTTAGGCACTTGGGGAAGTCTATATCAACTATCCTCCAAAGATGGAAATGAAAATGCGGTGTATAATGATACCACCATTACCTATGATTCCAAAAACAATTTAATTAGAGTTCCAAAGGATAAATTAGCAGTTATTGAAGGATTGGAAAATTATATTGTTGTAGATGAAGACGATAGACTATTGATTTGCAAATTGGAAAATGAGCAATTGATAAAATCCTTTGTCAATGATATCAAGCTTAAATTTGGAGACCAACACCTTTAATTTAAGGCATCTTTAAATCTTTTAAGGGCTCTTTCCCTCGCAAATTTATGATCTACTATAGGCTTTGGATAATCAGGACTAGCAAAGTCTGGAAGCCATTTTTTTAAATATTTGTGCTCCGGGTCAAATTTCTTAAGCTGAATACTAGGATTGAAAATTCTAAAATAAGGAGCGGCATCTACACCACAACCTGCCGCCCACTGCCAACCTCCAATATTTGAAGCTTGATCGTAGTCTAGAAGCTTTTCTGCAAAATAAGCCTCCCCTAACCTCCAATCTAGAAGCAGATGCTTGCTGAGAAAGCTGGCTACCAACATCCGAACTCTATTATGCATAAATCCGGTTTCGTTTAATTCCCGCATTCCTGCATCCACTAGTGGATATCCAGTTTTCCCTTCCATCCAAAGTTTAAATGCCCTTTCATCCTTCTCCCATTCTATTCTATCATAAGCTGGTCTAAAAGCCTTTTCTACAGTATGTGGGAAATGATAAAGTATAGCCTGGTAAAAATCCCTCCAAATGAGTTCATTGAAAAATTTTTCGTTCTTTTTTAAAGCTAAACGAGCCAATTTTCTGATGCTAATAGTTCCAAATCGCAAATGAATTCCAAGCCTAGTAGTGCCATTTATCCCTGGTATATCTCTGTTGAGGTGATAGTTTTCTATTATTTCTTCCGAAATATCCCTGCTTGGAACTTCAAAATCTACAGACTTAAAACCTAGTTCTTCTAAACCCATAAAATTTGATTCTGAAAATTTTAAAAAGGCATCTCCATAATTGAAGCTTGGATAGGACTTCAGATGGAAGGGCTTCATTAAGGATTTCCACTTTTTCATATAGGGGGTAAAAACGGTATAAGGCTCCCCATTATCTTTCAAGACTTCTCTCCTATCAAAAATCACCTGATCTTTATAAGCCTTAAGTTCAATGTTTTTATCTCTTAGAAAAGAGTAAATCTCCTTATCTCTTTTAATGGCCTCGGGTTCATAATCTCGATTGGTAAAAACGGCATTTAATTCTGGAAATTCATCATACAATTGAGAAAATACATTTAAGGGGAAATCAAAAAATACTTTTATTGAGCTTTTGAAATTGAGTTCCAGTTCTTTTTTCAATGCCACAATTTCTTGCCAAATAAAATTCACCCTTTTATCCTCAGGAGCTAATTTCTCCAATATTCCTTTATCAAAAATAAAAATGGGTAAGACTTTAGAGCCAGACTTCAAAGCATGGTAAAGTGCGGCATTATCATCTAGTCGAAGATCTCTTCTAAACCAAAAAATGACAAGACTTTCATTATTCAAAAGCAAATGAATTTTAGATCTTGGCTATCCAGAAAATTCCACAAAATTTCGAGGTGTTTCGAAAAGGGTTACGGATAAGTCCATTTCCTTGGGGATTTCCTTTCTCAGGATTTTCCAAATTACAATAACAATATTTTCGGCAGTGGGGTTTTTGTCTTTAAACTCTTCCAATTCCAAGTTTAAATTTTTATGATCGAATCTCTCTTCAATCTTTTCTTGGATAATATCTTTAAGCCACTTCATATCAATTACATATCCTGTAATGGGATCTACCTCTCCTAAAACAGAAACAATTAACTCATAATTATGACCGTGAAAATGAGGATTACTGCATTTTCCGAAAATTTGAAAATTCTTTTCCTCATCCCATTTAGGATTATATAACCTATGGGCAGCATTAAAATGAGCTCTTCTATTTACCTTTACTTTCATGCCCTACTTCTTACTTCCCTTAAAAATCTATCAAAAATAATTTTAAACCATTCTGTATAATATTGCGGCTGATTTTTGATGTCTTCCTCCACTTCATTTAGGGACATTTTTTTCCAATCCTCCACTTCCTCGGGGTTTATTATCGGTTCTCCATTGTAATAACCAACAAATAAATGATCGAGCTCATGTTCTGTAAGTCCTTGATCTAGTTCTGCTTTATAAACAAAATCGAACATTTTTTCAATTTCACAGTCAAAGCCCATTTCTTCCATTAACCTTCTATGTGCGGCATCAATGGTCTTTTCTTCATCTCGAGGATGGCTACAGCAGGTGTTAGTCCAAAGTCCACCAGAATGATATTTAGATTTGGCCCTTTGCTGTAGTAATAAATCCCCATTATCGTCTAAAATAAAAACCGAAAACGCTCTATGGAGCAATCCTTTTTCGTGGGCCTCCATTTTTTCCATTAATCCTAGAGCATTATCGGACTCATCTACCAGTATAACCTTCTCAACCATAAACGAATAAGTAATTCTTATTATAATAGGTTAAAACTATGTTTAAAATATGAGCTTAGCAATAGTCCATATTTATTGCGGTTTGGGATTCGAATTCTTTCTTCCATCACTTTTTTGGCGCTGGTTCTTTTTATTTTTTTGAAAAGATTAATATAGTATACATAGGCAAGGTAGGTTCCAAATCTAGCTTCTTTTGGCAATGCTAATATTCCTTTAAAACCTTCTTTAAAGTCCAATTCAATATCCTCTTCTATTTTTTGTTTTATATGATCGTTGAATTCTCTTAAATCTACCCCTGGAAAGTAAATTCTTCCTAAATGATTAAAATCTGCACTTAAATCTCGGAGGAAATTTATTTTTTGAAATGCAGATCCAAGTTTTTGAGCTCCAAATTTTAATTCATTGAATTTTTCTCTATTCCCCCCTGTAAAAACTTTTAAGCACATTAGTCCAACCACCTCTGCAGAACCATAAATATATTCCTCGTATTTATGGGAATCAAACTCCTGTTTATTCAGATCCATTTTCATGCTATGTAGAAAGCTATCAATAAGATCTAAACCAATATTATACTCTTTTACCGTTTCTTGAAATGAATTAATAATGGGGTTTAAACTTATTCCTCTTTCTATGGCTTCGAGGGTTTGGATTCTAAAATCTTCTAATAACCACTCTTTATCATAGTTGTGAAAACTATCCACTATTTCATCAGCAAATCTCACATAGCCGTAAATTGAATAAATATGCTTTTTCATTTTTTTATTCAATAATAAAATCCCTAAGGAAAAGGAAGTACTATAGGTGGTGGTAACTAATTTACTGCTTCTGGCAGATACTTTATCAAATAGTATTTTCATATAAGTTTGGCTTAGCAAGTTTAATTTCCTTTTGTACTAAATCGGCAACAATTTGTCCGGATATTAGAGAGGGAGGCACCCCTGGCCCAGGCACTGTTAATTGCCCAGTAAAATAAAGATTTGGCAATTTTTTACTTTTCATTGATGGCTTAAGAATGGCAGTTTGTTTTAATGTATTTGCCAGTCCATATGCATTTCCTTTAAAGGCATTATAATCCTCAACAAAATCTGTAAGTGCATAAGATCTTTTGTAAACAACATGCTCCTTAATTTTTTGTCCAGTGAATTTTTCAAGCCTGTCTAGGAGTAAATGGTAATACCTTTCCCTTTGCTCATCATTATCTTCGAGGCCGGGAGCTGTAGGCATTAATAAGAAAAGGTTTTCCATACCTTCCGGAGCTACAGAAGGGTCAGTTACGGAAGGTGCACAAACATAGAATAGAGGTTTTTCTGGCCACTTTGGTTTGGTATATAGATCATGGGCATGTCCATCAAAATCTTCATCAAAAAATAAGCTATGATGTTTTATTCCTTCAATTTTCTTATTAATTCCCAAATAAAATAAAAGGCTACTAGGAGCCATATCCCTTTTATCCCAATAATTCTTGTCATAGCGGCGGAATTCAGGATCAATTAATTTTTGTTCTACATGATGGTAGTCTGCACCTGCTACTATTGCATCGAAAAAATATTCTTTATCCTTGGTACTTGCCGAAAAGGTACGACCATTTTTCACATTAATTTTTTTCACCTCGGCATCGCAAATTATTTGCACCCCCATTTCCTTAGCAAGTTTCACCATTCCTTCAATAATCTTATGCATTCCACCCATAGGATACCAGGTTCCTAAAGATATATCTGCATAATTCATTAGGCTATATAATGCGGGGGTATTTTCGGGAGTACCTCCAAGAAATAAAACCGGAAATTCCATAAGTTTCCTAAGCTTTGGATTTTTAAAAAAGCTCCTGATATACTTTCGCATAGATTTTAGAAGGTGCAACTGAAGTGCTCCGGTAATTACTCTTTTATCAATAAATTCAGTGAGACTAAGCCCTGGTTTAAAAACCAAATCATTCATTCCCACTTCATATTTATATTTGCTCTCCTTTAAAAATTGTTTGAGTTTTTCCCCACTTCCCTTTTCTATGGATTCGAATAAATCTATTAGTTGAGACATCCTAGCGGGAAGATCTATAATATCATCTTTTGCAAAACATACCCTATAGGAAGGGTCTAGCCGCTTTAGCTCGTAGTAGTCTGAAACTTTTTTGCCAAACTTTTGAAAATAATTTTCAAAAACATCTGGCATCCAATACCAACTAGGGCCCATATCAAATGTAAAACCCTTACTAGAGAAGGATCTTGCCCTCCCTCCTACAGTGGAGTTCTTTTCTAGGATACAAACTTCATATCCCTTTTGAGCCAGAGAGGTGGCAGCAGATAAGCCTGAGAATCCAGAACCTATTACTATTATTTTTTTCTTTTTAGACAATTCTCAGAATTTAGTGATAATCTTTCAACTTACCCATCATTTTTTTTCGAGCTAGGAAAATTCTGCTTTTTACCGTTCCCAGTGGAACATTTAATTCCTTGGCAATTTCATCGTATTTATAACCATTATAATACATCATAAAAGTGTCAACATATGCACTGTCCACTGAATTGATCTGTTTCATCATATATTCTCTATCCACTAAGGAATCCATAGTGGATGACTTTTCCACTTGGTTGGAGTCAAGAAAAAATTTACTCTCTGTTTCATCCACAAAAGTGTTTTGCTTTTTCTTTTTCCTGTAAGCATTGATAAAGGTATTTCTCATAATAGTGTAGAGCCAACCTTTAAGATTTGTCCCCTCTTGAAATTTATGACTGCTTTTTAAAGCTTTGAAATATGTTTCTTGGATTAAATCATTGGAGTCTTCAAAACTCTTTGTCAGTTTCATGGCTAATTGCAATAAGAAACTTTCATGCTTTACTATCAGTAGGCCAAATTCTTGTCTCGACATAATTGAAATGTTCTTTTGTTCAAATCTGCCATACCTACGGGGAAAGTTCAATTTTGGATTTCCAAATCTTAAAAAAATTTCAACTTGGTTAATTACCAACTGATTTACAAGTAATTAAATTCCAATAAAAAATCAAATTTTATAAAATGAAATAGCCTTTTAGGCTTGGATTGCCAAAATCATTTTTGCTAATGCTATCGTAATTGGCCAAAAGAATATTTACTTTTGCCGCCCAACTATGAGCACAGTAAAAGAAGAAATTGAAAGAAGGAGAACCTTCGGAATTGTATCACACCCAGATGCAGGAAAAACCACACTAACCGAAAAACTCCTTTTATATGGAGGAGCGATTCAGGAAGCTGGAGCCGTAAAATCCAATAAGATAAAGAAAGGGGCTACCTCGGATTTTATGGAAATCGAAAGGCAGAGAGGAATTTCTGTTGCCACTTCCGTAATGGGATTTGAATATCGCAGCAAAAAAATCAATATTTTGGATACTCCTGGTCACCAGGATTTTGCAGAGGATACCTTTAGAACTCTTACTGCGGTAGACAGTGTTATAGTTGTTATAGATGTGGCTAAAGGTGTAGAGTCTCAAACTGAAAAATTAGTAGAAGTATGCCGAATGAGGGATACTCCGATTATTATTTTTATCAATAAACTGGATCGTGAAGGGAAGGATGCCTATGACCTGCTAGATGAAGTTGAAGAAAAATTAGGCCTTAAAGTTTGTCCTCTGAGTTGGCCCATCGGTATGGGGCAAGATTTTCAAGGCGTTTATAATCTGTGGGAGAAAAATTTACTCTTATATACAGAACAGAAAAAGCAGAAAATCGCCCAAAGCATTAAAATTGAAAGTATTGAGGATAAGCAAATTGATGACTTGATAGGATCAGATTCTGCGGAGACTTTAAGAGAGGAGCTGGATTTAATAAATGGTGTATATCCACAATTTAGCATTGAAGATTATTTGAGTGGGAAAATTTCGCCTGTATTTTTTGGTAGTGCATTAAATAATTTTGGGGTTCAGGAATTGCTAAATTGTTTTGTGGAAATTGCTCCTGCCCCATTGGCTAAGGAAACCAACCAAAGATTAGTAAAGCCAGACGAAGAAAATTTTAGTGGTTTTATTTTTAAGATTCATGCCAATATGGATCCTAAACATAGAGATCGTTTGGCCTTTTTAAAAATTGTTTCAGGACGATTTAAAAGAAATAACAATTACCATCATATAAGGTTGGGTAAATCCATGAAATTTAGCAATCCAACTGCTTTTATGGCCTCTAAAAAAAGTGTGGTGGACGAGGCCTTTCCAGGAGATATTGTTGGTTTGCATGATACCGGAAACTTTAGAATTGGTGACACCCTAACACAGGGGGAGAATCTAGAATTTTCTGGAATTCCTAGCTTTTCACCAGAGCATTTTAGATTTATAAACAATGCAGATCCACTAAAAGCAAAACAACTGAATAAGGGTATTGATCAACTTATGGATGAAGGTGTAGCGCAGTTGTTTACCATGGAAAGCAATGGAAGAAAAATAATAGGTACGGTTGGAGCTTTACAGTATGAGGTAATTCAATATAGATTGGAACATGAATATGGTGCCAAATGTAGTTATGAGTCTTACCATGCATTTAAGGCATGCTGGATAGAATCTCATGATGATGATCAGCTGGAGGAGTTTAGCAAGTTGAAATACCGCTACCTAGCTAAAGATAAATTCTCCAGACTGGTGTTTTTAGCAGATTCTTCCTTTAGTCTACAAATGGCCAAGGAGAAGTTCGACAAATTAAAATTCCACTTTAAATCAGAGTTTTGATATAGAATTTGCCAATGATTCTGGTGAAAAGGGCTTATTGAGCATTTTAATTACATCCGAATTATTCCTCACCTTTCTGATATCACTTTCATCATTTGTGGAGCTTAGCATAAAGACCAATGGAGGCTTTTCAAATTGATCTTTCAGTTTTGAAAAATGTACCATAAAATCAAAACCATCCATTCCAGGCATCATTATGTCTAAAAGGATAAGGTCTGGAAGCAATTTACCATTCTGTCGATTTTCGGTTAAAAAGTTTATAGCCTCTTCTCCAGAACTATATTCATCGATTGTTTGTCCTATTTTATGGATTTCCAATAACCTTCTATGAACAAGTCTATCGATGATATTATCATCAACGAGCATAATTTTGACTATGGACGAAAGATTCATAAATGATTTGGTATTTCTATATGAAATTCGCTTCCTTCACCAGATTGAGATTTTACTTCTATGCTTCCACCCATTTTTTCTAGGGCTTCTTTAACAATATACAATCCCATTCCAGAACCGGTTCTATCGTTATTGGATTTAAAAAACATTTGGAAAACCTTTTGAATATGATCTTCTAAAATTCCCATCCCTTCATCTTTTACAACGATGGTGGCTTTATCTAAATCAGAAACAATATTGATATGAATTCTTGCTCGATTTTGATCGGGCTTTTTAAACTTAATGGCATTGCTAATCAAATTACTCATTATGATCCTGAACCTAAATTCATCACCGATAAATTTATTATCCTGATTAATTTCGGTATCTATTTGAGCATCCGATGAACCCAGACCACTTTTTACCGTTTCTATTACCTCCTCAATAATATTTTGAAAATTAATGTCTATAGATTCACTTTCGCTTCTATTATTCTTGTAATAATCTATAATATGATGAACAAAGACATCTAGTTTTTTAATACTCTCTTCAATCTTATTGAAATAATCTCTGGCTAGTGGATCTTGAATATCGTGTTCTGCTAGTCTTATTACACCAAGAGAAGTGGCTAAAGGAGATCTTAAATCATGTGAAGCACTATAAATAAATCGGCTTAGTTCATGATTGGATTTTTCCAATTCTTCTAATTTCTCATCTAACTGCTTTCTTGTATTATACAAATCATAGGCATTATCAATAGCCACCCTAATTTCATGCTCACTCCAGGGTTTGGTGATAAACCTATAGATATGCCCTTTATTAATCGCTTCAATAATATCGTTGATATCCGTATATCCGGTGAGTAAAATTCGAACAGGATCCGGGAATATTTGTCGAACGGCATTAAAGAAATCAACCCCCGAGGTTACGGGCATTCGCTGATCCGAAAATATTATATGAGGCTTTATGGATTTAATAACATCATAAGCCTGTTCAGAAGTATTAGCTGTATAAACATCATACTCCCTTCTAAATGCTGCTTTAAATGATCTAAGGTTATTGTCTTCATCATCTAAATAAAGAACCTTAATGTGTTTTTTTGATTGATTGGAGGTCATTATGAATCTTTTGGCTGACGGAGTGGTAGGGTAATGAGAAACTCAGAACCTTTTCCTAGCTCACTTTTTAATTTAATTTTTCCTTGATGTTTTTCTATAATTTTAAATACAATGGACATCCCCAAACCTGTGCCTTCACCTACATCTTTAGTGGTGAAAAATGGTTCGAAAAGTTTCTTTTGTGTATTTTCATCCATCCCTATTCCATTATCTCGGATATAAACATTCACATCTACATTAGATCTTTCTGTTTTTAGGGTTATTTGTGCCTTTTCACCCTCTTGATATACCTTGTTTTCAACCGCATAAAGGGCATTATTAAGAATATTCATAAACACTTGATTTAGTTTCCCAGGAAAACATTCTATCAAAGGAACCTCCTCATCGTATTCTTTTATAATATCTACTTGGTCCTTGGTCTTGCTCCTCAAAATTACAAGGGTAGAATCCAAGCCTTCGGTGATGTCAATCAGCTTTACATCATCCTCATCCAAACGGCTAAAAGTTTTTAATCCTTGAACAATTTCTTGGGTTCGAATTGCCCCATCAGAGATACCAGAAACCAATGTATCGATCTCTTCTTTGAGAAAATCAAAGTCATATTCAACTTTTAAAGCATGCGCTTTTTCTAAAGTTTCATTTGCATTTTTCACATTTACAGCAGAATAGGTTTCAACTATTTCATAAATTTCAGACAAGTCTCTTCGTAGAGGAGTTACGTTAGAAGTTACAAAATTTATTGGATTGTTAATCTCATGCGCAATTCCCGCTGTAAGCTGACCAAGTGAAGCCATTTTTTCAGCATCCACCAGTTGGGTTTGTGTTTCTTTTAGGTTGGTGAGAGTAGACTCTAATTCTTCATTGGATTCTTGCAATTCCATGGTCCTAATCTTCACTCTTTTTTCCAATTCTATATTTTGTTCTTTTACAATTCTTTCGTTTTCTTTTAGGGCAGATACTGTTCTGCGCTGCGACAGCTCCTTTTCTTTTTTCAAAGTATTTATCCTATTGGCTAGGGCAAGTGAAAGTAATATCGCTTCTAATGCAGAGCCCACTTGAATGGTATGTAGGGTAAAATAGTTATAGGGTAGTATGGCAAAATCCTTAAGTGAGAAAATTATTATCCCCATCAAGAGTACTGTCCAGGAAAGCACAAAGATCCTTGCTGGCCTAAATCCATTTCTGAGAATTTTCAGGGAGCCAATATAGATGGTTATGGCAACAAGACCCTGTACTGGAAATAAGATTTTATAAGCGACATCTCGGTATCCAACAATTTCTAAAAGGATGATAAGCACATAAACCAGCTCAATAACTCGAATGGTTTTATAAAAGGCCTTTGCTTTTCTTTTCACTCTCAGGAACTCGAAAAAGAATCGAATACCAGCCAGGCTCACCAAACAAGTGAAAAGTACAAAGCTAATTTTGTTAAGACCTGGTAAACCAGGCCAAAGGTATAAGTATCCAAATCCAAAAAATGCCGTTTGGGTTAAGAGCACAAATCCTGTATGCACCACATAATACAAATAGCTTCTATCCCTTATTGAAAAATAGAGAAACAAATTGTAGAAAAACATCACCAGCATAATACCGGCGTAAATACCGTAGAAAACCAAATCTGAATAATTCCCATTTAAAATTTGGTCCTTAGTACCTATATTCACTGGGAAATTAAATTGTTCTTCGCTATTTATCTCAAAATATAAGGTGGTAGATTCACCCTTTTTTAAATGAATATCGAAAATTAAATTTGGCAATTCATAGGTCCACTCCGATCTTGGAACTAGCTTCCCTTGTCTGGCTTCATAATTTTGGTCTCCTATACTATATCTAACTTTTACTTCATCTATATAGGGGTTGTAAACTTCCAAAACCAGCATATCTTCGTCGGTATTGTTGCTTACGTTCAACTTTCCCCAATAGCATTCGGTGCCTTCGAACAAGGGTACTTTTACTTCTCCTTTTTGGTATTCGAAGGATTTAAAATTATTTCCTTGCTCACAAGATTTATCAATGAAAAACCCTATTTGATCACCAATATTGGTCAGCTTTTCGTTTTCAACAATAGCTTGGGCATTTAAGAATCTACTAGAAAGAATGAGTAGAAGGATAATAAGGTGGCGTCTGTTCATAAATTCAATCGTTCAAAGTGGGAATATAGAGATCATACTCAATTTCTATTTCACCATTTACTCCTTTTTCTTTTCTTATTTGGGTGGGTTTATTTCTTAATTCAAATATATCAAGCCTCTTTGATTCATCAGCAGTTTGAAGTTTATTTACATCATCTATAAATAAGACAGTGGCAATCATATCGTCTTTGGGATATAAAAATGTTCCCTTCTTGCCAAGGTCTGTTTTTATTTTGAAACCTACTTCTTCTACCATTTTCACGGTATAGGGAGCACAAAATACAAACATTGTTCTCAACTCCAGCACATTAGCAATTGCCACTCCTACCTTTGCCACACAAGCCTTGGTTAATAATACACTAATTCCATTCCCTGCAATTTCCTTAGAATTCCACAATCCACATAATTCACCAGTCTTTTCTGTTTTAAGCCTAGCCACCATATCATGGATATTGGGGTCTAAATAACCAATAGCATCCTCAATGGGTAAGGGTTGGTTTCCTCCAGAACCATGAATTCTGGCACCTCCCAAAATCCGATCACCATCTTGTACGGCAATAACATATACATCGGGATTATAAAACCATTCATGATTTGCGGATGTTACTTTTGTAATTCCATATGATTTCAACACATCTTCATGCCCTTGGGCATATTTGCGACATGAATCCAATTCATCTATTGCTCTAAATGCTCTGATTTTTAACAAAATGCATTCATTTAATTAGTAGGGTATCCTCCAAATCAAATCGGTAGGATTTTATTTTTGGTTCCTCTGCGTAAAATAAACGAAAAAGGAACAAATGGTTTTTCGATTGTATATTCTGGAATATAGAATTATAGGCTTCATTGATATTTACCATTTCATTCCAAACAAACTTATCTTCGATTGGGTCATTTTTAATAATTCTATAAAACATAAAAGTGCTGGGAGAAATGGGCTGAAAAGCAACATTCTGAGAATTTGCCGCCAACCAAATCCTTTGTAATACGGATCCTCCATCGAATACGTCCTTGTCTTGATGACCATCGCCATAAAACAAACAAATGGCTGAAGATTTTTTTACGGAAGAGCTGGTCATATCAATAAAACCATTTCCCAAATCCCACTCCTTAATATTTTTAATAGCACCCCAATCTTTTAATAATGAAAGACCAGCTGCATCCGCAGCGGAAAGATCCAAGGTATTGATATCTATCCCATTACGTGTTTGATAGGCTTCCTCATCAGTCCATCTAATTTCATTAAAGAGGTCCTGATGACTTTTTTCATGCAAAATTCTTAACCTCTCCATTCTGCCATAGATATTTGCCAATTGTTCTATTTGGCCTTGATCTTGAATTATTTCAATTCCATATCCTGAGCTATCCGAACAAATAGATTTTAATTCACCCAAAACATCAGTATTCAAACCTTTAATATTTCCCGCCTTTCTATTGGTAAGTCTATTTTTAATGGTTTGCGACAATCTTTCCTCTAGTACATTCTCAAACTTTCCCTCGCTGAAATATATAGATGCTACATGGGGAGAGTTTTCATGATAATGAAATTCTATATTGGATTGGTAACCGTATTTCTTACTTCTAAGTTGTATGTTCTCACAAGCAGCTCCAAAGGAGAGAAGAGATCCTCTATGCTGATAGTCGAGAAAGCTGATGGACTTTTTCAGATCGTGAAAAAGATGTAATACTCCATCCGAATAATACCATTTCCAAGGCTGGCAATTTCCGCCAGAAGGTGCTGTATTGGCATTTTCTACCAGGTCTTTAATAATTTCATCTTCTAAATAAATCCTGTCTTTAAACCTATTGTTATCGAAGGATTTAAGTAGTTTTTCGATGTCCCCCAATCCCAATTCTTCTATGCGGTCCTTTGGCTTCTCTTCTAATTTTAAATTATCGGATTCATCAGAAATTAAATCTTCTAAATCAATAAAGAACCTTCCGGAGACGTGGAGCTTTTTCAATAAAATTCTTCTGGCAACATTTGCAGAAACTGCACCTCCAAGGGCAACAGATGAAGCCAACTGGGGCCAGGTGGTAATAGTTTCTTTTATTTCAAACATGGAGGCCTTAAACCTTTTGGATAAAGTTGTAGAACCCACCATTTTAAGCACATAAGGGATTTTCTCCTCGGTGCTCAATCCTCCCAAATTCATTAACTCACTCTCAGGAGCCAGACCATGAAAAATAGGTCTACTAGGTTCTAGATCATACCTTTCTATATCCAACATTCCTCTATCACTTGTATCCATTACAAGAGGAATAGAATATTCTTTAGATTTTAGGCGCACCAAAACTTTAATATCCAAAGAGTCACATTCTTCAATCACTAGATCCAAAAGCCCATCTTTGCTAAAAAAGCTTTCAATATTATCAGCATTTAAGCCTTCAGGAAATATCTCTACATTTAAATAGGGGTCAATTTCATAAATTTCCCTTGCTACCATTATCACTTTAGGTAGACCTAAACTGTCCACTCCTCTTCTAATTCTATTGAGGTTGGTTAGTTCTAAACTGTCAAAATCTGCAATTCGGATAGTTCCAAAACTACGCTCAATGGCCATGGTTAAAGCTACAGATTGCCCCACGGAAAGGCCAACAACTCCTATGATCTTTTTAGAAAGATCTTGTTGTTCCTCCTCCGTTATTTTGTATTTATTCCTCGAAGTCCTTAATTCGATAAATTCTTGCTCACCTACTAGATGAACAAGTAAATTTCGCCAAGGATAAAAAACCCAAACTCCATAGTCATCAATATCATTCTCCTTTTTCCAATCTACGAGAAGAGCATCTAGCTCAGATTCACCTAAATTTTTTCTTGGATTCCTAATTTTAAACAACTCCTTAAGCTGCTCACCTATTCTATCGTGGATTTCAATTCCAGAATTGTTGTCTATTAATTTTTCTAGAGCAATCCTTTCTTCCTCCACAGCAAGGTCAAAGATTAGGGGTGATATTGATTCTAAGTTTTGTTTTTTACATAAAAGAAGTTTTTTTGCCAGACCTTTTTGGGACTGATTTCTCATAATTGGTTTTGGATGATTTGCCTGCAAAATAAGCATACTTTAATAATCTTGGTTGGGTAAAACCCTGATTTTTTAATTTTCTAATGTTAAAAACTCTCCATTTAGGATAATATCTCTTTATTTTAGACAATCGCCAATCCTGATAAACAATTGTTTAGAAGAATCTATAGAGTAAATGTTAGATTTTCAAAATATTACTTTACTTTGTCCTCTAAAATGTTCTATTCCAATTTTGATATTAATTGATGAGTGACAAGATTAGGATTCTCTATGTTGATGATGAAGTTCACAACCTCCAAGCTTTTAAAGCCACCTACCGGAGGATTTTTGAAGTTCATATTGCAGAATCTGGAAAGGAGGGTTTGGAAATTTTCAAAAACAATCCGCTAGACGTTGTAATTACAGATCAAAGAATGCCGGAAATGACCGGAATTCAGTTTTTGGAGGAAATTCAAAAACTAAATCATGAGCCCATGAGAATTCTTCTTACCGGATACTCTGATATAAATGCCGTTGTAGATGCTATAAATAAAGGCCAGGTTTACCGATATTTGAGCAAACCTTGGCAAGAGGATGAATTGCGAACAACCATAGAAAGTGCTTACGAAGTTTTTCGTTTAAGAAAAGAAAATAAAGAACTGATAGAAAAACTCGCAAAAGCTAATGAACAGCTTGAGTTTATGCTCCGCCAGAGACTTTTATCTTAATGTTTAGACCTTTTACCTTATTACTTTTCTTTTTTCTCCTTTTAGATTTTGCATCCAATGCACAGTCTCAAAAAACGCAAATCCAAGAACTTACTGCAAACGAAAACAACGACCTTAAAGCCGAAGAATTAAACCATTATCTAGATTCAATAAGTCCCTTCCTTTCTAGTCCTCCCATCGGGAAATATATTGGCAAAGCTCTAAGCTTAAATCAGTTTAATAGCTCCTATTATAAAAATCATCAAGTCAATAGCTGGAAAATTCAGACCCGAAATTTAAAGACCAGGGTTTTTTTCAAAAACTTATCTCTAGAAAATGGTGATAGCCTCTTCACTTATAACCTTGAAGGTGATCTATTAGAAATAAAAACCATACATAATACCTATGGTTCGGCATTTACTAGCCTGGCTTCCATTAATGGCTTGGTGTTTCAGCTAAAAAATTATTCCAAGAATGCCAGCGCCCAAATAACTGGTTATTCCCTAGAATCTGTAAAAGATGCGCAGTTCAGCCCTATGTCTTTCGGAGAAAGTGAAGCCTGTCAAGTAAATATCAATTGTAATGAAGGTGATGATTTTAGAAATATTCAAAAATCTGTGGTCCGTATCCTTATGAAAATCGGATCCTCCTTTTTATGGTGTACTGGGACTGTGGTAAATAATACAAGCTATAATTATGAACCTTATATATTAAGTGCCGAACATTGTGGTTTATTAGGTAATGATATTGCTCCTCAAAGTGATTTAGACTCCTGGACTTTTTATTTTAATTATGAAAGTCCGGATTGTGATAATCCCAGCAGTGAGGGGAATTTGGATAGACAAAGAATGACAGGTGCCAACTTATTGGCAAATAGTGATGACCAAGGAGGAGATTTTGGATCCGATTTTCTATTATTAAAATTACAGAACAATATACCCACTGTCTTTAATGCTTATTATTCGGGCTGGAATCACAATGGGTTGGCGAAACCAAAAAATGGGGTTGGAATTCATCACCCTTCAGGGGATATCAAAAAAATAAGCAGCTATGAATTTCCAGCAGAAAGTGGATCTTTTGGCAGTACTGTTAGTGATACTCATTGGTTAGTTAACTGGAGGCCAAGCTTAAATGGATATGGAACCACCGAACAAGGTTCTTCAGGATCTCCAATTTTTGATGAAAATAATTTACTGAGAGGGGTCTTAACAGGAGGCGGGTCTGCCTGCAATAATTTATCTGGCAAGGACTATTATGGCAAATTAAGCTATAGTTGGAATTCCAATGGCAATTTAAATACTAGACGATTAGACAAATGGCTAGACCCTACAAATACGGGGTATTTAGCTATTAATGGAGCATTTGAAGGCGATAGTAAGCCCATTTTAGATGGAGAAGAAATTGAAATTTTTCCTAATCCAGCCAATGAAAATATCGTAAAAATCAGAAATATTGGAAGGCCACAAGAAAGCCTAACTTTAAGTGTTTTCTCTTTTCAAGGGCAATTGTTATTTTCCTCAGAAGTGGTTTCCATTCCAGGCAAAGACTATGAATTGGAAATTACTAAGTGGCCCAATGGCATCTACTACATTCAAATCGAACAAAACTCCGACATCAGCCGGCAATTGTTAATCATTAGAAAATAAATCAATATTGATGGGTATTCAATAATACCAATGTGCAGGCAATTTCTGATTCTATACCGGATTTGGCCAACAATTCCTGCAATTCCCCATTTTCTGTACCGGGATTAAAAATTACTCTTCTCGGTTTTAAGGATAATATATAATCGTAATACTGCTCTTGCCTTTTGGGGTTTAGGTAAAGACTTATAGTATCAATATCCTCTAGGGCTGGGGTTCCTTCAATAATTTTTATTTCTCCATCATTCTCCTTTGCCCCAATGGCAACAATTTCATGTCCATGCCTCCTTAGGGATTTAGCTGCCATATTCGAATACCTTTCTTCCTTTGGGCTGGCTCCTAGAACTAATGTTTTCATAAATAGATATTTACATGAATATAAATTGGCTTTGTAACTAAGGCTTAAAATTAAGTCTTTAAACTCTACTTTTGTATCAAACAAAATTATCAGCTCATTTGGTTTTCACTAGTCAAGTTTCATATTCTTATAATTCAAACAAAGAAATTGTCTTCCCTGATATTCAGTTAAATTCCAATTCAAATTTACTGATACTCGGAAAGTCTGGTTCTGGTAAAACTACCTTTCTACACTTGCTAGGTGGATTATTAAAACTTCAAAAGGGCGAGATAAGAATTGGTGGAAATTCGATTGGCGAAATGAATAGCAAGGAGCTAGATGCCTTTAGAGGCAAGGAAATTGGCTTGATTTTCCAAAAATCACATTTTGTAAAATCCCTTAGTATTAAAGAGAATTTGGAGCTTGCTCAAAAATTGGCAAAGCAAGCCTCAAACAGTGCTCACTTAAAGGAGGTTTTGGAAATTTTGGATATAGGTGACAAATTAAATTGCTTAGCCAACGAATTAAGTGTTGGGGAACAACAAAGGGCTAGTATTGCAAGAGCTGTAATAAACAGCCCTTCGCTAATTTTAGCTGATGAACCCACTTCTGCCTTGGACGATGAAAACGCTGAAATTGTAGTCGATTTATTATTATCCAGTGCCAAAAAATGCCATGCCAATTTATTAGTGGTTAGCCATGATCGAAGATTATTATCTAAACTTTCCAATTCTATAGAGCTATGACCTGGATTATTATTAGTTGGAAAAATATTTGGCATAAACCCTTAAGTTCAATTTTAAGTATCCTCTTGCTGGCCTTTGGAGCAGGAATAATTTCCCTACTTCTCAATGTTTCTGAACAGGTAGAAAAGCAGTTTACCAAAAATATATCTGGGATTGATATGGTTGTAGGAGCCAAAGGAAGTCCATTACAACTTCTGCTGAGTAGTGTTTACCAAATAGATGCTCCTACGGGCAATATTTCCTTAAGCGAATATCAAAAACTGAGTAAAAATCCCCTGGTAAAGAAAAGTATTCCCCTTTCATTTGGCGACAATTATAAGGGCTATAGAATGGTGGGAACGGAAAAATCCTATTTGGATTTGTATGATGCAGAGCTTAAAAAGGGTCAACTATGGTCTCAATCCGGAGAAGCAGTCATTGGATCTTTGGTTCAAAATATTACAGAATTGGATTTGAATAAAAGCTTTCAAAGTAGCCATGGTTTTGATTCTGAAATGGGTGAAGGTCATGTGCATTTTAACTTCCAGGTTGTAGGGGTTTTGGAGGAGACAGGAACGGTTTTAGACAAGCTAATACTTACCAATTTGGAAAGTGTTTGGGATGTCCATCAACATGAAGGTCATTCTCATGAAGAAAAGCCAAAGGAAATTACTGCTGCCTTTATTAAATTCAAAAATCCCATGGGAATATTAAGTGTTCCCAGGATGGTAAATCAAAAAACCAATATGCAAGCGGCATTGCCAGCTATTGAGATCAACAGGCTATTCTCATTAATGGGAACTGGAATTGAAACTCTTCAAAGTTTAGCAATATTAATAGTTTTAATTTCTGGAATTAGCGTTTTTATTTCCTTGTATCAAAGCTTGAAAGAAAGAAAATTTGAATTGGCATTATTGAGAAGTATGGGTGCCTCTAGATTTCAACTTTTTAGCTTAGTAATAATGGAAGGATTATTTATTTCTATTATTGGCTTTATATGTGCTATGGTATTTAGCAAAATTGCCATGACTTTAATTTCTGCAATGGCGGAACAAAATTATCAATATCCCTTGCAAACCTCTTTTTTAACTAAAGATGAAGGACTATTATTCCTAGGAATTTTGGCAATTGGATTTCTTGCCTCAATTTTACCATCTATTCAAGCGTTTAGATTAAATATTTCCAAAACCCTTAGCGATGCTTAAAAGTATAGCCAGCCTTTTTCTAATTCTACTAGCCAATTCATCCATTGCCCAAAAACCTTTGGTTTGGGAATTATTAGGACTAACTACCTACACCAATAGCCAGGAAGAAGAAGGGAGTTTAATCCCCAACTTTCCCCCTATTTTGATAAGTCAATATGAAGGAGAAGAAGTAAGTATTTCAGGTTATTTAGTACCTATTGATGTAGCTACAAATAAATATGCTCTTTCCAAAAATCCATTTTCATCCTGTTTTTTCTGTGGGAATGCTGGGCCAGAAACAGTTATTGAATTGCGGTTTGAAGCAGATCCTGGGAGATTCGTTACAGATGAATATTTAATGATTAAGGGAGTTTTACAATTAAATCACAAGGGCGATGGCCTATTTTTCACCTTAAAAAATGCCTCTCTCCATGGTTAAGCATTTAGGTATAGGATTGTTGATAATCTTTAGCCATCTCGTATTTGCTCAAGATGAAGATTCCGCTAAAATTATTGACTGGAAATTCCTTTCGCATGTAGACTATGAGGACAAATACTACCCGGAGCTTGAGGCCTGGTATTTAGAGCCAATATTTGATGAAAGCATCCTTGCTTTGGATGGTAAGAGGGTAATTATTAAAGGCTATATTATTCCTTTGGATGCAGAGGGTGGAGTTTTCGCACTTTCTGCCTATCCTTTTAGTTCTTGTTTTTTCTGTGGTGGTGCAGGGCCAGAATCTGTTATGAGTTTAAAATTTAAGTCTAAACCCAAAAAATACAGCACAGATGATGTGGTTATGTTTACCGGCACCCTCAAATTAAACACCACTGATTTTGAGGATTTTAATTATATCTTGCAGGAAGTTGAAGAAATAGATCCGTGAAAAAAAGAAGAATTTTCCTCCTAATAGTTCTCAGTCTTATTGTCCTTTATCTTTTAGGACCAAAACCTGAATCACCAATTTACAATGCAGAAATTCCAGAGCTACCGAATATCAAGTCTATTGAAAAGTATATTCAATTAAAAGAGGCTCAGTTTAATACGAGAGAAAACTGCCAAGCTCAAATTGTTTGGGCAGATTCCTCAAAATCTGAAACCGAATATTCCATTTTATATCTACATGGCTTTTCTGCCAGCCATATGGAAGGTGATCCTGTTCATAAAAATCTGGCTAAAGAATTTTCATCAAATCTCTATTTAGCTAGACTTCAAGATCATGGTCTTCATAGTCCTATTAATCTAGAAAAATACAGCCCCGATGGGGTTTGGGAATCAGCCAAGGAAGCATTGTTTATCGCTCAAAAATTAGGAGAAAAAGTCATTATTATTTCCACCTCTACAGGTTCACCTATCGCCTTAAAACTTGCTGCAGAATTTCCGGAGGTGGTATTTAGCCTCGTTAATTTATCGCCAAATTTTAGGATTAAAGACCCATCAGCAAGAATTTTAAATGACCCCTGGGGAGCACAAATTGCTTCAATGGTTATCGGCAAAACAAGACATGTAGTATATGAAAATCCAGAAGCCAAAAAATATTGGGACACTCTCTACAGCGTAAACGCCCTAGTAGCAATGGAAGAGTTAATTGAAACAACTACTACCACCTCAGTATTATCAAAAATTAGCTGCCCAGTTTTAAGTCTATATTATTATAAGGATGAAAAAAATCAAGATGAAGTGGTTGATGTTTCGCGAATTCCGGAAATTCACAAAGAATTAGCCAGTAAAGAGGAAGAAAATATTTGCAAAGCTCTAGCTAGTCCTGAAAGCCATGTTATAGCTTCTTCCATACAATCTAAGAATTATCAAATTGTTGAGGATGAGATTCGTGAATTTATGATCTCCGTATTGGGTTTAAAAACCGAAAACAAACCTTAAATAGTAGGTAATAGCCTTTTACTAGGGCAAAATACATACTGCCTGAATTGCTGGAACGTTTCCTATTAGATTGGCAATTAATTCTATCTTTGACCATTGATGAATTTCCTATATCCGTCTTTTTTGTGGGCCCTTTTAGCCCTTCTTATTCCCATTATCATCCACCTATTTAATTTTAAAAGGTATAGGACGGTTTACTTTAGTAATAATCGATTTTTACAAGCCCTCCAGAAAAAGTCTAAATCTTTTAACAAGCTCAAGCATTGGATAATTTTACTATCCCGATTATTGGCTTTAGCCTGTTTGGTTTTTGCCTTTGCACAACCCTTTTTCCCTGCTAAAGAAAAATCTGATCAGAACTCTTCTCTTGTTTCTATTTATATAGACAATAGTTTGAGCATGAAAAACAAGGGCTTAAATGGTAGTTTATTGGAAGATGCCCGAAGTGAAGCCGTAAATTTGGTAAAAGCCCTTCCCAAAAATTATAAGTTTCAAATCATTTCCAATGATCTGGAGTCTAGGCAAAAATCATTTTATAATAGCAGTCAGGCAATACGCTTAATTGATGAATTAAAACCTTCAAATGCATTTCGGAGCATTCATGAAATTAGCAAGCAAATAAAAGGGAGTATTCCTGAAGATAAACTAGATT
Organism: uncultured Cryomorphaceae bacterium; assembly: GCA_963976435.1. Taxonomy (GTDB): domain Bacteria; phylum Bacteroidota; class Bacteroidia; order Flavobacteriales; family Schleiferiaceae; genus CAKZNE01. The sequence goes on from CAXBKQ010000019.1 coordinate 32,739, forward strand.
CCAAAATCCAGCTTTTTGTTCTTTCGGATTTTCAAAAAAGTCAATTTTCCAATTTAAATAGTTTAAACGATAGTTTATGGAATTTGAAACTTCTGAAATTTCAGGAAGCAAATCCATCCTCCAATTTGGCTATTGACTCTGTATGGTTTGAAAATCCAATTTTACAGCCGGGCTTTGATCAAACTTTGAAACTTAGAATCGTGAATTATGGGATACAAGATTTGGCATCTATATCTATCCAATTGACAATAAATTCGGAATTACAAGGAGCAGAGGAATTTAATATTTCTGCTTTGGAGAAAAAAGAATTAAAGTTTATTATCCGACCTGAAAATAAAGCTATTTATGAAGGCCTATTAAAAATTGATATGGGTCAGCCGAGCTTCGACAATCAGTTATATTTCAGTTTCAAGGTAGAAGATCCGATAAGAGTGCTTTTGCTTGGAAAGTCCAATAAATCCCTTTTTGAAAAGCTCTATCAAGATAGTATTTATGATCTGAACTTTACCGATTTAAATGAATTGAGTTATGGTGAGATTCAAAATTATAATTTAGTAATACTAAATCAGCTGGAAAAATTTCCGAGTGGATTAAAATCGGCAATTTCTGAAAATCTCAAACAGGGCAAAAACATTGCCTTTATTCCAAACTATGAGGATAAAAAAGCAAATGATGAATTTTTAAAAAGTTTGGGACTTAGAGAATATGGAGAGCTTTCCCAAGCTAAAATAAAATTGAATAAAATTTATTGGAAGGATCTAATTTTCGAAAATGTATTTACAGCAGAGCCGAAGAATTCTCAGCTTCCAAGTATAAAGAAACACTATAAAACTTCTCCTGCCCCTTATTGCCTTTTGGAAATGGAAAACGGTGATTGTCTTCTTAGCAGAAAGCCAATTTATGAGGGTCAGTTTATGCTTTTTAACAGCAATTTAGATTTAGAGTCTAGCGATATTGCAAGACATAGCATTTTGGTACCCATAATGTTGAATTCTGCCCTATATAGCAGCCTCAAACAAGCCTTATACAATTCTTCAGGTAATGAATTCGGACAAGAATTTGAGCGTAAATTTCCTGAATCTGACTATCCACTCAAAATAAAAGTTGAGGGAAAAGAGATTATCCCTCAACAAAGAAACCAAGGACTTAGCACAGAATTATTCAGTCTTCCCGCTGAAATAAAGCCTGGAATTTACCCTGTTATCGAAAACGAGGAGGAAATTGGAAAAATAGCAGTTAATATTGATCCTAGAGAAAGTGATTGGGCCTTTTGGGAAGAATCAGATCTTAAAGAAGTTTTAGCGAATAGTAATGTTGAAATATTGGACATAGAAAATATTAACCTTGCCAAGATAGTTCGCGATAATTATAATGTTAGACCATTATGGCATTGGTTTTTATGGGCAGCATTGTTCTTATTAATTATTGAAATAACTTTACTAAAACTTTGGAATTAAAAGCTATGGAACAAAATAAGATTCTTATAAAAAAGGTAAAGGTCATTGACCCCCTTTCGTCTTATAATGGAAAAACCGTAGATATTTTAATTGAAGAGGATATTATTACCTCCATTAAAAGTCTGATTGAGGATAAGGATGCCCAAATTTTTACAGCTGAAAATCTATGTGTGAGCCCTGGTTGGTTTGATTTAAGAGCGAACTTTTGTGATCCTGGTTTTGAGGAAAAAGAATCTATAGAATCTGGAGCAAATGCCGCAATTTTTGGCGGATTTACTGGTCTGGCATTAAGTCCGGAAACCCAACCTAGAATTGATTCTAAGTCCATTGTAGAATACGTTTACAAAAAAGCGGAAGATTTGCCGGTAAACATTTATCCAATGGGAGCTTTTAGCAAAAATTTAAATGGCGAAGAACTCAGCGAAATGTACGATATGTTTCAAGCGGGAGCCATTGCTTTTGGTCATGGTAAAACTTGTCCAGACAATTTATCGATTTTAAAACTTGCTTTGCAATATCAAAAAGATTTTGCAGGCCCTCTTCATATCGCCCCGGTAGATTCTGGACTAGCAAAAGGTGGACAGATGCATGAAGGCGAGGTAAGTACCTATCTTGGTTTAAAGGGGATTCCAAGTTTGGCAGAGGAAATTAGCACTCAAAACATACTTCACCTTGCAGAATATGCAGAAACCTCGGTGCACTTAGCGGGAATATCCTCCAAGGAAACTTTGGCTTTATTAAAAACCGCCCAAGCAAATGGACAAGAATATACGGCAGATGTATCCTTGGCTAATCTATGTTTTAATGATAAGCATTTAGAAAGCTATGACAGCAATTATAAGCTAATGCCACCTCTTAGAGGTGAAGAAGATAGATTGGCATTAATTGAAGCATTAAATAAAGGACTGATACACGCTATTGCCTCTGATCACTACCCTGAAAATGTTGAAAATAAAATGTGTGAATTTGATCATTCTGCATTTGGAATGATATCTCTTGAAACTTTTATTGGAGCACTAGGCAAGGCCTTGGATGGAAAGGTAAGCTGGGATAAAATAATTGAATTAATTGCCCTAAACCCCAGAAGAATATTGGGATTAGAAATTCCTACTATAGAGGAAGGCAATGCTGCAGAACTAACATTTTTCGATCCGGAAAAAGAATGGATATTCAATAAAAAAGATATTCAAAGTAAATCAACCAACACTCCCTTTATTGGGAAACAACTCAAGGGAAAAGCTCTTGGGATTTTTAATGAAGGACTTATGGTTTGGTTAGATAATTAAAGAATATCAAAAATGAAAATTGGTTACGAGGCCAAAAGAGTATTCCACAATTCTAGTGGATTAGGAAATTATAGCAGAAACCTTATTCGGGCTATGGCCGAAAAATATTCTTCCAATGAGTATTTTTTATATAATCCTAGCCCAGGGAAAATTCCCTTTGGCCAAGATTTTTCAAATATTCATGAAGTTCTTTCGGGTTATTCAAATCCTTTGATGTCTAATTTATGGCGACAAGCATTAATCCCAAAACGGGCTTTTAGAGATCATATTGATGTTTTTCATGGTTTAAGTCATGAGCTTCCCGTTGGCCTTCACAAAAAGGAAATTCCAAGTGTTGTAACCATCCATGATCTTATATTTATTCACAAACCTGAGCTTTACAAACCTATAGACCGTAAAATTTATACCCTTAAGGTCAATGCTGCTTGTGAACAAGCCAATCAAATTGTTGCTGCAAGCCAACAAACCAAAAAACACCTTGAAAAGTATTTAGAAATTCCCGGCGATCAAATAAAAGTAGTTTACCAATCCTGCGACCCTGTATTTTGGGAAAAATATTCGGAGGAACAAATTTCTAAAACCACCGAAAAACACAAATTGCCTCAAGATTTTGTACTTTTCGTAGGAACCTTAGAAGAAAGGAAAAATGTGGATAAACTATTGGAAGCCTGCCAAAAATTAAAACTTCCTCTAGTATTAATAGGAAGAGCAACAGACTTTTGGAAAAAGGCGAAGGCAAATGCTAAAAGGCCAGAATTGGTTTTTTGTCCAAATGTCCCTAGCAATGAAGAGCTTGCCCATATTTACAATGCCGCAAAATTATTCGTTTACCCCTCTTATTTTGAGGGATTTGGAATTCCAGTATTAGAAGCTCAAGCCTGTGGCACTCCGGTTATTACATCTGATAAAAGCTCCTTGCCGGAAGTTGCTGGTCCGGATAGTATTTTGGTGGATCCCCAAAGCGAATCTGAAATTTTAAACGCGATTCGGATGGTTTGGGAATCTGAAGGTTTACAAAAGAAGATGAAGGAAAACAGTATTAAATTTGCTGAAGAAAATTTTAAAGACGAAGTACTTTCCACCCAATGGCAAAATATTTATTCTAGCTTACTATGAGAGCAAAACTCACGGCATTAGTCCCAACAGGAAATGAAGAACACAATATTGATGCAGTTATTAAATCTGTAAACTTTGCCGATGAAGTATTGATTGTTGATTCCTATTCCACTGATAATACGGTAAAAATTGCCCAAAACCATGATGTAAACCTTATTCAAAGGGAATATGGTAATTCTGCCTCTCAAAAAAATTGGGCCATCCCACAGGCCAAGCATGAATGGATACTTTTGGTAGATGCCGATGAAAGAGTAAGCCTGGAATTGAAGAATGAAATTCTCAATATCCTCGAAAATAATGGTGATGTTGATGCCTATTGGATTTATAGACAAAACTATTTTATGGGAAGGAAGCTAAATTATAGTGGCTGGCAAGGAGATAAGGTTATCCGCCTCTTCAGAAAGGATCATTGCAAATATGAAGATAAACATGTGCATGCCGAAATCATCGTAAATGGTAAGCTTGGATATTTAAAAAACAAGCTAGAACACTATACCTATAAAGACCTTGGTCATCTTTTGTATAAAGCAGATAGATATACTACTTGGGGAGCCTATGACAGGGTAGAAAAAACAAAAAGGGTAACTGCCTTTCACCTTTTACTAAAACCATTATTCACCTTTGTAAAAAAATATTTTTTTCAATTGGGAATCCTCGATGGTAAGGTAGGTTTCATTCTTGCAGCACATTCTGGATACTATATCTTCTTAAGATCTTTAAAAATTTGGAGAATAAAAGAAGGAGAGGAAATTCCTAAAAAATAAGTCCCAAATAGAAATTTCAATTTATTACATCCCTTGCCTTAAATTATTTCAATATGTTGAAGCTTAAACTTTTGTTAATTGTATTCTGAAGGGAAACATGTTCTTTCTCCCTGCGTTTTGGCCTAAAAAAAATGTCCAAACTAGTTTTTAAGCCCAAGTATTTTATCCTTAGCATTATCCTTTTTATTGCTGAGCTCAGCATCGAACTTTTTGCGCATGATGATTTCATTAGGCCTTATTTTGGGGATTATTTGATAGTAATTCTTCTCTATTGTTTGATCCGTACTTTCTGTAGAGTGAAAACCATAACTGCCTGTATAATTGTTTTAATATTCTCTTTCGCTATAGAATTTTTCCAATATTTTCAACTCTTATCTATTTTTGATCTTCAAGATTCTTACTGGGCAAAACTTATTTTAGGATCCTCCTTTAGCCAATGGGATCTCCTTGCCTACTTACTAGGTATTATCAGTGTTTATATTCTGGAAAATAAATTTTTCGATAAAAAATAATGCTTTAAAAAATTAAAGTTTCGTTTACTAATCATACTTCCTTAACAAATTGTAATGTTTAATTTTACAATCGGAAAAAGATAAATATGAGAATTATAAAATACTTCGCAGCCCTTTGCTTTATTTCTATGCTTGCTTCTTGCCAAAATGATGCAAGTACAAAAATTAATGAGGCCGATAGCAAAAATTCAGAATCCACCAATTCTACAGAGCGGCCAATTGAAAAAACCGAGAATAAGAAACAAAAGCCATTTGAAGCTGAAGAAAATGTAGCTTCTCAAAATCCTGCGGAAGGAGAATTAAAAAGGCCAGAAACCCTTTACGAATCAATTGACATAGAGCATTACGATTTTGGAAATTCTCCATTTCTCACCGAAAATGCAAAGGAAGATTTAGCAAATACCGCTTATATTAAAATTGACACGGCTATTTATCCAAATCCATATGATCGTCAGCTCAAGGATAGCATGCTATACTATTATTATGATGATCAATCGGAAATAAGTTTAATGATAAGAGGAAAGGAAAATAGGATTGTTTATGCCGCAATGGTGTCCAATATATTGCCCTTAAAAAATAATGTAGCTATGGGGATGAATAAGGAAAGCTTTTGGTCTTCATTTCCGAAAATGGATAAGGTGCATAGAGATTTTAATATCCTTAGGGTAACCAATGAGGATAAAATGATTTGGGTTGGACTTCAATTCCAAGATGATGTGTTGAAAATCCTAGAATATAATGGCAGCAACCTATAGAAATTAGAGGAAAGTTGCATCAAATAAATTGCCTTGGGCACTACCATTACTGATATCTGAGCAACTTGAGGAAGGAAGGGAAAATGCTTTTTCCCAGGTTTTAGTCTCCCCGGATTTTATACTTGCATTTTGGAAAAAATACTGGGTAAAAGATCCTATTCCCTGAACATTAAATTGAACTGAAAAATTTAAATTAATAATATCTTCCGCTACTAAGCTCTTTATTTCCAAGGCTGTAAAACATCCATTTTGGCCACAACTCCCATCATTATAAGCTTCACTAGTTTGATGCGCCTCTACCACTGCAATTTGATCTTGATAATGTACAGATTGAGGCCTATTATCAATCAATGCAAAAATTAAAGCTCCTTTATCAATATTATCTTTTTTACAATAAATACAGCTACCATCATCAACAGTTGCTGTTACTTGATAATTTATGGCAGACTCATCCTTACAGCCATTTTCGCTACATGATGAAAGAAGCAAGAGAAGCGAAAAACCTAGAATTTTAACTGTCCAGCTCATAATTAAGTTTTTAAAACCGAAGAATTAGAAATAGGGCAATGGGTAGGTCTATCTGGAAATCCTTTCCTGTATTACTTACATTTTCAGTATTTGTGGTGGTGGTAATATTTCCAAGCCCATCCCCTTGGTAACTTTTGGTAAGAACATTGGTTTTGTTATTTATAAACCTGAAATAATAGTTGGATTCTGTACCAATGCTAAGGCTAGAGGTGATTGACCAACTGAATTTTATTCTTGGCCCAAAGCCATAGCTACTGTTGGAAGTAGTGCTGGTGGTAATAGTTGAATCCAAGACCCCAAAGTTAAAAGCCTGAATATTAAAGGTTTTTATATTTTGAGTTCCATAAACTATATCCCCTCCAAGGGCCAGTTCCAATCCCTTTCCAAGGTCGACAATTCTAAACCAGCCTAAACGGGTATTAATAGTATTATTTATTGCCTCCAAACCATTTTCATCCTTTTCAGAATTGAAAGAATATCCAATTCCAAAACTATATTCAACAGAATTTTCATTATCTCTTAATGAATACCTTAATAAAAACGGATTATCCACCGTTTGCGCATTTCCAAAACTCAAAATTTGATTAAAAAGTGGATTCGCCTGAACACCAATTAAATGAGAATATCGCTCATCCATTTGGGCATTTGCAAAGGGTGCTACTAGGATAAATAATCCCAATAAGACAATTTTTTTTAGCATTTAAAGAAACTTAGTTAGTTTTTGATGAAAGGGTCTGAAAACTTTGGATCTCTGATTAGTTGTGGATCTGTCATCGTTTTTAAGAAGGCAATAATTTTTTGCTTTTCATCTGCACTAATGTGCATTACCATTGGTTGTCCATTTTCGTCCTTCAATCTATCATCTAAATTCGGATGATTTTTTATTCCATCATTGTAATGATCAATAACTTCTTCCAAAGTGGCAAATCTTCCATCATGCATATAGGGCGCCGTTAGTTCAATATTTCTAAGATTTGGAATTTTAAATTTGCCATTGTCCTCAGAATCACCTGTAATTGAACCTCTACCATTATCAGGATAATTAGCATCTAATCCAATATTCACCAATTCGCTTGTGGTACTAGAGCTATTCCCTGGAAATTTAATAGTAATAGGTTGGGGAGTATCATAGCCTTTGGCTGAGAAAACATTATGGCAGCTTCCGCAATTGTATTTATCAAAAAACAAATTCATCCCCTCTTTTTCATTTTCACTCAATAAATTAAGCTGAGGAAAGGAAACAAAACTATTGAAAGACCTATCAAATTTAGAACCTTGGGAAACTATGGAGGATGTAAAACCACTTAAGGCTTGGGAAATCTTTTCAAATGTAATTTCTTCTTCACCAAAAGCTCTTAAGAATAGTTCCTGATAGTATTTTTTCTCCTTAACCTTTTTGGTGAGTTCGCTTGTATTGGCCATCCCCATTTCTACATGATTAAAAATGGGCTGCATAACCATATTTTGTAATAACCTTTCCCTTCCATCCCAAAATAAGGCCTGATCAAATTCGGTTAAATTTTGAATGGGTGGTGTATTTCTAGAAGTTTCTAATTTTTCAAATCCCTTGCTAAACTGACCATTGTCGGCAAATGCTTTGGACTGCAAATGACAAGATCCACAACTTACACCATTGTTCAGGGATAGGGATTTATCATAAAACAATACTCTACCAAGATGCCCCATTTCGGCACTAACACTCTGGTATTGGTATTTTGCATCTAAATCAAGGGTTCGTGAATTAACATGGCTTGCATCTGGTTCTTTTGAACAAGAACTAATAATAAAAAGAGAGCTACTGATAATGGAAAAAACCAGCAGTAGAGATTTAGTTTTCATAATATTTTCAGTTTAAGGAATTAAAAATACGGTTTAACAATCATGTTTCCAAGAACCTTGGCTAATTCTAACGATGGCCTTTTTATAAAATTGGTTGCGTCATTAAAAAAAAATAAAAGTCTAATTTTGAAGTCTTGAAAGCAATTTCATTATTCAAAGGCTTTCTTTTTCCATGAATAAATTTGATCGTGTAATTAGTCTATTAGTGGTTTTACAATCCAAAAAGATTGTAAGAGCACAAGACCTTGCCGAACGATTTCAGGTGAGCCTTCGCACAATTTACAGAGATATCAGAAGCCTTGAAACTGCAGGTATACCCATAATTTCAGAGGCCGGAGTGGGATACTCCATTATGCCTGGATATCATTTACCACCGGTAATGTTTTCTCAGCAAGAAGCAAGTGCAATGATTACTGCAGAAAAACTTCTAGAAAAAATGGTGGATAGCAAAACTGCGGATTCTTATAAATCTGCAATGATTAAGGTGAAATCGGTTTTGAGGACTGAGGAGAAAGAAGCGGCAAATAATTTATCCGATTATATTGAAGTTTTTAGACCCCCATGGGCACCTATTAAAGAAGAAATTCAAGGCTTGCAAAAAATATTTCAATCTGTATTATCCAAAAAGGTTTTAAAAATCACCTATAAGGCCGGATATACAAATGAAATTTCCGAAAGGGAAATTGAGGCTATAGGTGTGTTTTTCTCTAATGATAAATGGTATTTAATTGCCTTTTGCAGACTGAGAAATGCTTACAGGAGCTTTCGTTTGGATAGAATTCAAAAATTAGAAATTGGAAATCAGCATTTCCAAGATAAGCACCCTATCTTAAAAGAATATCTGAATTCCTTGGCCATCGAAAAGGATTTGAAAAAATCTATCGTACGCTTTCGCAAAGAAAGCAGTAGATACGTAGAGTCTCAAAAATTTATGCTTGGCTATACCCATGAAGTGGAAATCGGAGATTGGATTGAAATGACCTTCCTTAATCATTCCCATAAAAATATGGCCAGGTGGTTAATGATGTTTACCAATAAAATTAAAATTATAGAACCTCAGGAGCTACAGGATGAAATGAAATTACTATCCCAAGAAATTTATTTGCACTTTTTAGAGAAATCTAAATAACTACTGACAAAAGGTTGTCATAAACCCATCATAATCTTGCCAAGTAATCAAAAAAATAGCAAGATGAATTCAATTAACATGGAAGCCTTCAATATTGTAGGCATCAGCACCAAAACCTCTAACCAAAATTATCAGGCCGCCACAGATATCCAAAATTTATGGGATGAGTTTCAAAACAAGAAAATTGCAGAAAGCACTCCTAATAAGGTGGATGAAAATATTTACGCCATTTACACAGACTATGAAGGAGATCACAACCAACCATATACTATTTTAATTGGCAGTAAAGTGGAAAGCTTAAATGATATCCCCAAAAACCTCATCGGGCGAAAATTTAAAAAGGCAAACTATTTAAAATTTAGTCCGGAAGGAAAACTACCCGAAGCGGTAATTGAACAATGGGTAAAAATCTGGAATTCAGATATTAAAAGAGCATATACTGCTGATTTAGAAATCTACAAGAAAAACTCCAAAGATCCTGAAAATCCACTAGTAGATATTTTAATAGCCATTTGATAAATTCTCAGCAACAAACCCTAAAAATCCCTTTCCTTGTAAAGGGATTTTTTTTTGATATTATCGTTTCAGGCAAAGGGAAAACACAAATTTCAATTTCAAAAAACCGCCTATTGCTAGCTTAATTATAGTAATTTTGCCAGCAGAAATTAAAATTAATGTTTGGACAGTTTATTTTTGTTTTTGGAGTGGTAATGATCCTTTTGGCCATTCTTGCCATATTCCTTTTTAAAGCCAGTCTTCAACTGCAATATCTGAGAATTAAAAATAAAAAGAATAAGGGCTCAAAAAGCGATTTACTTCAGTTTGATTTTTCTGATAAAAAAGAAAGAAAGGAAAGATGGGATGCTTTTTTGCTTTTCCCATTAATGTATACGGTAGTATTTGAAGAGAATGAAAAACAGGAGTTGATTGAAATCAAAAAAAGAATAAAGAAACTTCATATTCTCATTTATAGCCTTCTCATTATTGTAATTGTTTTGGCCGTGTATTCCGAAAAGGTTTTCCCTCCCTCTGTATAAGTTTTTAATTTGAAAGAGATAATTCAACATAAGGTTTTTAAAACCATTGCCGATGCTGCTCAAGAAATTGGGCTTGAAGCTTTTGTAATCGGTGGATTTGTTAGAGATCATATTCTTAAAAGGAAGGATCCCAAAGACATTGATATTGTTGCTACCGGAAAGGGAATTGAACTTGCGAAAAAAGTGGCCGAAAAGCTAGGGAGAACCAAGGTTTCCATTTTTAAAAATTTTGGAACAGCGCAAGTAATTTACGGAGATTTGGAACTGGAGTTTGTAGGTGCAAGAAAAGAATCCTACAATAGAAATTCTAGAAAACCTATAGTAGAAGATGGCAGTTTGGAAGATGATCAAAATCGGAGAGATTTTACTATAAATGCCTTGGCTATAAGTCTCAATGAATCCAATTATGGTGAACTTATCGATCCATTTGGAGGAGTGAAAGATTTAAAAAACTCACTAATAAAAACACCCCTGGATCCCGATATCACTTTTTCTGATGATCCGCTTAGAATGCTGAGAGCCATTCGTTTTGCAAGCCAATTAGATTTTAAAATTGATAGTAATAGTTTTAAATCCATACAAAAGAATAAAAATCGGATTGAAATTATTTCCTCGGAAAGAATTGTTGAGGAGCTAAACAAAATTATGCTTTCTCCAAAACCATCCATCGGATTAAAATTATTGGAAGATTGCGGATTAATGTCTATAATTCTACCAGAAATTACAGCACTTAAAGGAGTTGAAGAAGTGGAAGGTCAGGTTCATAAAGACAATTTCTACCATACCTTACAAGTGGTGGATAATATTTCCCAAACTAGCGATAAATTGTATTTGCGCTACGCGGCTCTATTCCATGATATTGGTAAACCTGTATCCAAAAAATTTGTGAAAGGCATTGGCTGGACCTTCCATCACCATGAATTTATTGGGGCAAAGATGATTCCCAAAATATTCAGGCGATTAAAGTTTCCACTTGGTGATGCTATGAAGTTTACTCGTAAAATAGTTCAGCTAAGTAGCAGGCCCATAGCAGTTTCTGAAGAAAATGCCACGGATAGTGCAGCGCGAAGATTACTTTTTGAAGCTGGAGATGATATCGAAGATTTAATGTTATTATGTGAGGCAGATATCACCACAAGAAATGCAAAAAAGAGGGAGAAGTTTCTCAATAATTTTGCAGCCGTAAGGCAAAAATTAAAAGAAGTAGAAGAAAAGGACAAGTTAAGAAATTGGCAGCCCCCCATCGATGGAGATCTGATCATGAAAACTTTTGACTTAAGTCCAGGAAAGGAAATAGGAATTTTAAAGGAAGCTATAAAAGAAGCTATATTAGATGGTGAAATTGAAAACACAAAGGATGGTGCTTTTAATTTTATGCTGAAAAAGGCTTCGGAAATTGGCTTAACACCTAAGGAAAAGGAAAAGAATGTATAGGATAAGAGTAATTTTAGATGCTGAAGATGATGTTATCCGGGATATAGATATCTCTGAAAACTCAAATTTTACTGCTCTTCACGATCAAATAGTGGAAGCTTTTAATTTTGAAAAAGGTGAGTTGGCAGCATTTTTTGCCAGCAACGACGACTGGGAACAAGGTGAAGAAATAAGTTTAATGGATTTTGGTGCCATGTCTGGATCCAAGGCCAGATTAATGTCTGATGTAATCCTAAAGGAATTTCTTAGTGAACTTGGCAGTAAAATGATTTATGTTTATGATTTACTAAATCTTTGGACCTTTTATGTGGATTTGATAAAAACCGACATCCCCGAATCTTCAGATTCTAGAATCATTAAAATTGTGGGCGAAAGACCTGCAGAAGCACCTAGCAAATCCATGGAATCTACCAATTTAGAGGAGGATTATGGCTTAGAAGATTTTGAAAATGATGATTTTGAAGAGGATGATCCTTATGATTTCAACCTCAACTAGTCTAGGATTGAAACCGAATGAACTCTAGGAACGGGAATACTCCTACCCTCTTTGAGAATTACTTTTCGATCTGAAATTGCCCAAATGGTGGTTTTCACTCTTTTTAGTCCTTCCTTATCTTCAAAAACGAGATTTACCTTTCTTTGGTGAATATTTCCAAGACTTGTAGCTCTATGCAAGGCGAACATTCTTTCTCTAATGAGATTTGGATTGTCTAAAACTTCCCCTTTAGGAAAAAAAAGATCAGAAACTTTCTCTTTTTCAATAAGTTGTATCTGATTTAAAAGCTGCTTATCCTGGTTCATTTTCATTCATCAAATTTTGCGGTTAATCCTGTATATTGTTCCCTGTTATCTCTCAAATCTAATCAATTTTGAAATAGCAAACGAACCTAAGATATTAACAAAAGTGGAAAAAGTACTTCAAATACAGTCACTTAGAAAGCAATTCGGGAAAATTACGGCAGTAGATTCTTTAAACTTGGAGATTCCAAAAGGGAGTGTTTACGGCATATTAGGGCCGAATGGAAGTGGTAAAACAACAAGTTTGGGAATGGTGCTCGGGGTAATTAGGGCCAGCTCAGGTTCCTATTCCTGGTTTGGCGAAGAATTAAATTTCAATACCAAAAAAAGAATTGGAGCCATTTTAGAAACTCCAAACTTTTACCCCTACCTCTCCGCCAGAAACAATTTGAAAATTGTAGCCAAAATTAAAGAAATCAAAAATCCAGATATTGATGGGGTACTAAAAACTGTGGACCTCTTTGAAAGAGGAAATAGCAAGTTTAAGACCTTCAGTTTAGGTATGAAACAACGCCTAGCCATTGCTTCTGCTTTATTAAATAATCCTGAGGTTTTATTGTTGGATGAACCCACAAATGGACTAGACCCTAATGGTATTGCTCAAATAAGAGAGCTTATTAGAAGTATTGCTAAAAAGGGTATCACTGTAATAATAGCCAGCCACCTTCTTGATGAAGTAGAAAAAGTGTGTACCGATGTAGCCATAATACGTTTTGGGAAATTACTTTTTTCGGGTAGCGTAGATGAGATGACAGGGTCTGAAGGTGTTTTGGAAATTAGTGCTAAAGACAATGAAGCTTTGAAAAAAGAACTCGAAACCTGGGGCTACTTTTCCTCCATAAAAGAAGTAAATGGCAAACTTTCTCTAGTACTATCGGAAAGTATTAGTGCTAGTGAAGTAAATCAAAAATTGGCCTCAAAATCCATTTTTATAGACCATTTGAATTTCCGTAAAAACTCCTTGGAAGAACAGTTCCTAGAATTAACAAATAAAGCTGGATCATGAAATTATTAAAACTTGAATGGTTAAAATTCAAAGGACATACCTTTTTCCTACTAGGAACTGGCCTTTATGTTTTATGTATGGTAGGGCTGATTGTTGGAATAGGAAATATTGAACCCTTAGGCAATAGAAAGACTGGCCAAGACGGACTAATAACTCTTGGAACTTTTGGTGAAATGGGATTCTATAAAGTTCCTTATATATGGCATAATATTACCTATATCGCCGGCTATTTTAAATTTATTCCAGCCTTTATCCTTTTGTTTTTTGTGGCCAATGAGTATAAATTTAAAACCTACAGGCAAAATCTTATTGATGGCCTTACGAAAAGCCAATTTTATAGTTCCAAATTATTATCTGTTTTATTTTTTAGTCTTTTTAGCACTTTGGTGATTGGCCTTACCGGTCTTATCGCAGCCATTATTTATAATCCCGATATGGGATTTTCAGAATTTTTTGCTGGCTCAGATTTTCTTCTAGGCTATTTTGCAGAAGTTCTTTTCCTTATCACATTTGCCGCTTTTCTTACCTTTTTAATGCGAAGCAGTACCGTGGCCATTATTATATTATTATTGTATTATTTCCTTATTGAACCATTTTTAGGATTTGCCTTTATGGGCGATTATAAAATTTTCTTGCCTACAAGAGCATCAAGGGAATTAATAAATGAGCCATTTTCTAGAATGACCCAAATGGATTTAATATTGGGAATAGAAACCGCTGAAAGCATTCCACTGAAGGAGTTAATCATCACTTTTAGCTACACCATTATATTTGCATTTGGAGGATATATAATCTTAAAAAAGCGAGACGCTTGAGCAATAGACCTTTAGAAGAAAGCTGGAGAAGCAAATGGTATGATATTATTTTTGAAGCCGATACCAAAGCTGGTAAAAACTTCGATTTAATATTATTGGTTGCCATTTTGGGTAGTCTGCTAACCATTATGTTGGAAAGTGTTCCATCTATTTCTAAAAATAATCCTTTACTTTTTAAAATATTAGAATGGTTCTTCACCATCATTTTTACTGCCGAATATGTAGTTAGACAGATGATCGTTAGAAGCAAGGTGAAATACAGTTTAAGCTTTTATGGAATCATAGATCTCCTTTCTATCATCCCCACCTATTTGGGAATAGTATTAGGAGGTGCACAATATTTTATGGTGATCCGTAGCTTTAGGTTGATCAGAGTTTTTAGGGTTCTTAAAATGGTGCGGTTTCTTGGTGAAGCTAAAGTCTTGTCCACTGCTTTAAAAGGAAGTAGAATAAAAATTACCATCTTCTTGGTGGTTGTAATATGTGTTGTCTTTATCATGGGTACCTTAATGTATGTTGTGGAAGGACCAGAACATGGATTTACCAGCATTCCTATTAGTATTTATTGGGCCATTGTAACACTCACCACAGTTGGCTATGGAGATGTAAGCCCAGAAACGCCATTAGGACAAATTATTGCCTCCGTAATTATGATCTTAGGTTATGCGATTATTGCCGTTCCTACTGGGATTGTTACCGCTGAAATGACCAGAGATAGAAATAATGCGGAGCGAAAAGTTTGCTCAAAATGTGGAAATCGCCATCATGTAGTAGAGGCTGAATACTGCCATAATTGCGCTGAAAAACTTTAATGAAAACGGTCATATTCATTTGCGGACCTACCGCAATCGGCAAGACTTCGGTAGCTATAGAAATTGCAAAATGGCTACAAACAGAGATTATTTCATTCGATAGCCGACAGTTTTTTAAGGAATTGAAAATTGGCGCAGCTCCACCCAATGAAAAGGACTTACAAGAAATTCCGCATCATTTGATTGGAAACTTATCCCTTAAAGAAGATTATAGCTCAGGAAAATTTGAAAAGGAGGCCTTGCAATTAATTCAAAAACTATTTGAAACTAAAGACCAAATTGTGCTGGTTGGTGGCAGCGGTCTGTATATGAAAGTTTTGTGTGAAGGTTTTGATGAAATGCCAGAGGTGAACCCAGAAGTAAGAGAAAATCTTCGACAGGAACTAAGGAATCAAGGTTTGGATAAGCTTCTTTTAGAATTAAAAAACTCAGATCCGATTTATTATAATGAGGTGGATAAAAAAAATCCACAACGAATTGTTCGGGCATTAGAAATAATCAGAACCACGGCTATGCCCTTCAGCTCCTTCCGAAAAAGGAAAAAAATAAATCGCCCTTTCAATATTATTAAGATAGGTTTGAATATGAATCGTGAAAATCTCTACCAAAGGATAAATTTACGGGTAGATAAAATGATGGAAAGTGGACTTTTGGAAGAAGTGAAAAGTCTATTGCAATATAAGGAGCACAATAGCTTTCAAACTGTTGGATACCGCGAATTCGTCCCTTTTTTCAATGATGAAATAAATTTAGACCAAGCTGTTGAAGAAGTAAAGAAAAACTCTAGAAGATATGCAAAACGACAACTTACCTGGTTTAAAAAGGATGAGGAAATAAAATGGTTCCATCCAGAAAGAATGGAGGATATTAAAAAAGAACTAGGGGAGAGTTTAAGTGAATGATAAAAACCCAAGATCAATAATTATATATTTTTAGTTTAGATTGAATGAATTGGAGATTACTATTATGGCCCTTTTCCCTAATATATGGCGGTATCACCTCCATTAGAAATCTGCTGTTCAACATTGGGGTTTTAAGATCCAAAAGCTTTCCACTTCCGGTAATTTGCATTGGAAACTTAAGTACTGGGGGAACTGGTAAAACCCCCATGACGGAATATCTTTTAAAAAACATTACAAATCAAAAGGCCGCTGTAGTAAGTAGAGGCTATGGCCGAAAAACAAAGGGCCTTATTCTGGCAAACCCCAATTCTACAGTTGAGGAAATTGGCGATGAGCCCTGGCAAATATTCCATAAGTTTAAAAATCTAAAAATGGCGCTTGCAGAAAAGCGAGTGGAAGGAATCGATGCCCTATTAAAAGCTGAAAATCTGGATTTTATTCTTTTAGACGATGCCTATCAACATCGATATGTAAAACCCTCATTCTCCATTCTTTTAAGCACATTTTCTCAGCCCTTTTATCAAGATTATATTTTGCCTAGCGGAAATTTACGGGAATCTAGAAGGGCTGTTTCGAGAGCAGATATAATCCTTTTCACAAAATGTCCAAATGACCTTGGAATTGAACAAGCTCATATTATAAAATCAAAATTCCCGGGGAAAGAAGTTTACTTCAGTGCCATAAGCTATGGAAGCCTAAAAAATCATCTGGGTAAAGGTTTCAAGGGATCGAAAAAAATATTGGCTTTGACAGGCATTGCAAAACCAAAACTATTTATTGAACATCTTGCTATGAGCTTTGAAATTCAAAAACATCTCAAATTTCCAGATCATTACCAATTTACAGATAAAGACATCAACAGTTTTAAAAAAATGCTTGATCAAAATCCAGAGCTACAAATTATTTGTACCGAAAAGGATTGGGTTAGGCTTCAAAATCATTGGGATGATTCACTGAAAAGTAAAATTTACCATCTACCAATTGAACTTGAAATTCTATTTGATGAAGGTGATAAATTCCTAAACCAAATAGAAAGGCATTTAAAGACATTCAAAGCTTAGAATAATAAATATTATCTGCAACTAAAAGCCTTGCTAGGGCATAGCTAATTTTGTTTCTTTGCCAATTGCAATTACCCTCATCATATTTACATTTGATTTGTATTGGAGCTAATGAAAAACAGTAATTTACAAGAAGTATTAAAAAAATACGAACCTGTTATCGGTCTGGAAATACATGTACAATTAGACACCAATAGTAAAGCCTATAGCAGCGATTCTACTCAATATGGTGCCATGCCAAACACGCAGGTAAATCCTATTTCCTTAGGACACCCAGGCACCCTACCTCGAGTAAATAAGGAAGTAATTGAATATGCTGTAAGACTTGGCCTCGCCCTTAATTGTAATATTAGGGAAAGAAACGAATATGCTCGAAAAAATTATTTCTATGCAGATTTACCCAAGGGATATCAAATAACTCAAGACACTACACCTATTTGTACCGGAGGTTATATTGATATTAAAGATGCAGATGGCAATCCCAAAAAAATTGGCTTAACCAGAATCCACATGGAAGAAGATTCTGGAAAAAGCAGCCACGATATTGACCCCTTTAATACCCTTATTGATCTAAACCGTGCCGGTGTAGCCTTACTTGAAATTGTAAGTGAACCTGAATTTAAAAACGGATTAGAAGCCTATAGCTATCTCAATGAAATGCGAAAGCTTGTTCGCTATCTAGATATTTCTGATGGAAATATGGAGGAAGGTAGCCTTCGTTGCGATGTGAATATTTCCATTAAACCTATTGGTAGGGAAAAATTTGGAACCAAGGTGGAAGTGAAAAATATGAACTCCTTTCGCAATGTTCAAAAAGCTATTGATTATGAAATAGAAAGGCAAGCATCAGTATTAGAATCTGGGGAAGAAGTATTACAGCAAACCATGACTTTTAATGCCGCAAGTGGAAAAACCATATTATTAAGAGCTAAAGAAGATGCTCATGATTATAGATATTTCCCAGAGCCAGACCTACAGCCAGTAATGGTTAGAGAGGGTTTTGTAAATACTGTAAAAACAAATTTACCGCCATTACCAAAAGAATTACATCAAAAGTATATTGATCTTGGATTAAGCGACTACGATGCTAATTTATTAATTGAAACCAAAGAAATTGCCCTTTATTTTGAAGAGCTAATTGCTCATAATCCCAATTATAAGGCAGCAGCGAATTGGATAATGGGTGTAGTAAAATCCTATTTAAATGAAAAAGCGATAAGTATAGAAGAATTTCCATTGAAGCCGATTAAAATCGCTCAGCTTATTCAATTGGTAGATGATGGAAAAGTGAGTAACTCTGCCGCCTCTGGAGATTTGTTTAAAGCATTGATAGACAATCCTAGTGAAGATGCAGAGATAATAGCCAAAAATCTAAATCTCATTCAAGAGAGTGATAGTGATGCCCTTTTAGATTTTGTGAAACAAGCCATTGCTAAATATCCAGCTAAGGTAGAGGAGTATAAAGCTGGTAAAAAAGGACTACTCGGTTTATTTATGGGTGAAGTGATGAAATTATCCAAAGGGAAAGCCGATCCAAAAATCACCAACAAATTAGTACAAGAAGAATTAGAAAAATAAAATATTATGAGAATTTTAAAATATGTTGTATTGCTTTCTGGGATTGCATTTTTCCTCAATTCCTGTGATAGTGAATCCCCAAATCAAATCAATTTATCTGGTACTATCACCAGTGATGAAGGTCCCTTGATTTTATCTTATGTAGATGCACAGAAAAGATCCCCAATTCCTTTGGATACTATGGAATTAACGGATGGGAAATTTAGCTTTTCCTGGAGTTCTGATAGTGTGAATTTTTATACCATTAATACTTCCAAAAACTATTATATCCCTCTTTTAATAGAAAGTGGAGAATCTGTTCAACTAGACATAAGCGGCCAGGATGTGGACCGCAAATACACAGTGGATGGAAGTCCGGGGAGTAAGAGAATATTGGACATTAACGAGGTGAGCCTATATGCTTTAGAGAGGGTGGATAGTTTAGATCAAATTGCGAATCAATTTAGAGATAGCGCCAATTATGGTCAGGTTAAGCAAGCCTTGGATATAACCTTTCAGAAAATCCTAGACCAAGCCTCCAATGGAATGAAAAAATTTATTGATGATGATCCTGGAAACCTTACCAACCTTCTGATCTTTTCTCAAAAAATTGGTCGTCAAGAATTAGTTTCTCCTATCAATGATTTTGATTATTATGAAAAGGTGGCCGAGGCTTTTAAAACCAAATACCCCAACAATCAACATACAAATTTCTTTGCCAAGGCAATGGAACAAAACCGTGTACAGGCGGAAGAAATGAAGATAAAAAGAGAAGCACAATCCAAGCTTGTTCCTGGTGCTGAAGTGCCTGAGATTAGTCTTCCTTCACCAGATGGTGATTTTAAAAACCTTTCGGATCTTAAAGGAAAAATAGTGCTAGTAGACTTTTGGGCAGCCTGGTGTGGACCTTGTAGGGCAGAAAACCCCAATTTATTGAGAATGTACAATGAATATAAGAGCAAGGGTTTTGAAGTTTTTAGTGTGTCCTTAGATGGTTTAGCACAGCAACCTGATCCAAAATCAGATTGGACCACAGCCATAGAAAAGGATGGTTTAATTTGGGAAAATCATGTTAGCGACCTATTGGGTCGGAACAGCACCGTTTCCAGACGTTTTGGATTAATGAATATCCCCTATACCATTTTAGTGGATAGAGAAGGGAAAATTATTCAAACCAATTTAAGGGGACCTGCCTTGGAAGCCAAATTAAAAGAGGTTTTGGGTAGCTAATTTTAAAATATTATAAAATTAATAGGCCAAGCTTTTAACTAAAAGGCTTGGCTTTTTTTTAGTCTAGCTTTCGGATTAAATCCACTAATCTATGGCTATAACCCATTTCATTATCATACCAACCTACCACTTTCACCATTTTACCTAGCACGGATGTTAATCCTTCATCAAATAGGCAAGAATAGGGGCTGCCAATAATATCCCTAGATACAATCGGGTCTGAATTATAGCCCAAATAACCTTTTAATCTAGAGTTTTTAGAAGCATCCAAAAAAGCCTTATTTACCTCCTCCTCACTTGCAATTCGTTTTACGGTAAAGGTTATGTCTGTAAGACTACCATCTGGCACTGGAACCCGAATTCCGGCTCCACCAATTTTTCCTTCTAAATCTTTAAAAACTTTGGTTATCGCCTTAGCAGCACCTGTAGTTGTAGGCACAATACTTTCAGCAGCTGCTCTTCCTCTTCTAAAGTCCTTATGAGGTCCATCTTGCAATTGTTGATCGGTAGTATAACTGTGGATTGTGGTAATATAAGCATGTTCAATTCCGCATAAGTCTTGAATAACCTTTAGCAAAGGTGCTGCAGAATTGGTGGTACAGGAGGCATTGGAAAGAATCAGATCCTCAGGACTGATATCATCATCATTAATTCCCATAATAATGGTTTTAATATCATCTTCAGGAGGAACAGTGAGGATTACTTTGCCTGCGTTTTTTAGATGAGGGGCAAGGCTTTCTTGATTTTTAAATTTTCCACTAGCCTCAATAATTATATCAATATTCAGATCCATCCAGGGTATGAGGGAGGGTTCTTTTTCATGAAAAACTGCAACATCTTTATTGGCAATTTTTATAAATTCTCCCATGGCTTTAACTTCAAAAGGAAATTTACCATGGGTACTATCATATTTTAAAAGGTGAGCCAAATTATCTGTAGATGCAGGGTCATTTATGGCTATCAATTCCAAATCATCCGTTTGGGCAACTAGCCTGCAAAGTGACCGACCTATCCTTCCAAAACCATTGATGGCTATTCTCTTTTTTACCATAAGGCGAAGTTAGAAAAGTGAATCCAACAAAAAGACATCCTATTTCAATAAAATAAGGGAACCAGTTTTATTTGCTATTCCTTTCCTTGGAGCTGGAAATAAAATAATTAGTTTAATTTAAGGACTTATGAAGGAATCAGACAAGGAGAAATATAGGGAAACCTTGGAAAAATCCATGGTGAAAATTAGGCTTGAAATTGAGGAATTGGAAGAATTAACCCAACCCATCTCCCCCGAAAATGCTATTGGTAGAGTTTCCAGAATGGATGCCATTAATAATAAAAGCGTAAACGAATCCGCGCTGCGAAAAAAAAGGCAGATTCTGATTAGAATGAATCACAACTTAAATAATATCGATAAAGTAGATTTTGGGAAATGCTTGAGGTGTAAAAATCCCATCCCTATTGAGAGATTACTTTTTATTCCTGAAACAAATAGCTGCACCCCATGCGCTAGAATTAGATAAAGAAAAAGCCGTTGAATAAAAATTCAACGGCTCCGTCATTGTTTGACCTATTGAGTAATTGCCCCAGCCCCTACAACTATATGGGCAATCACCAATAAGTCTATTAAACCATATTTTTAGCGAATAACGCTTAGTCTAAATGATTGATTTTCATTTCCAGCTTGGATATTTACCAAATAAATTCCAGCGGGAAGATTACTAATATCAATCCTTTGATCAACACTTAATTCTCTTGCTTCAATTTTTTGAACTAACATTCCGTTGGTGCTCATTACTTTAAGAGTATAATCCCTTAGGTTTAAGAATTCTCCTTTAATATGAACAGATTCCGAAGCTGGATTTGGATAAACATTAAAGTTTGCCAATTCATTTTCCTCAATTCCTATAGAAGCACAATCAGAGCATGCCTCCCAGCAATAGCTAGGTAGAATAGAATCACCACCTACAACAAAAGATCTATTGGTAAAACCACCTACTGTTCTAGTACAAGACTCTCCACCAGCAAAATTCTCCTGACCTGTCCATCCGTCTACAGTAAACTTAAAATCGATTGTGTCGGCTGCTACATTTACCGTAAGCTCATAAATAGAATCATTATCTGGATCGGCCATTGGAGCACAAGCACCACACCAATTATTAAAGCTTCCATTTAGATTCACAGTAGTAAATGCAGGACCTGTGTATTTGGTCATATCTACTGAAAAAGTAATATTTCCAGAACTTGGCGTTCCCGTACATGAGGCACATTCTCCCCAGCAAACTGGTGATAATAATACATCTCCACTTAATGTTAGGAATCTATTCGTAAAACCACTAGCGGTTTTTGTACATGGGCTACCAGGACTAAGAGACTCTTGACCGGTCCAGTTGTCGTGGGCAAATTTATATTCAATTGAATCAGCAATAATGGTTACCCAACTTGTCCAAATTCCATCACCATCAGGGTCACTCATTGGCGTACAGTTTCCGCACCATCCATTAAAGTCACCATTAACCTCCGGAGTTGTAAAAGCCCCAGTATATTGATTCATATCCACTTGAAATCCAATATTATAAGCTGAAGGAACATTTTGACAGCTCATACAAGATTCCCAACAAACTGGGCTAAAAACGGTATCACCAGTTAAAACTGCAAATCTATTGGTAAATCCTCCTGTAGTTTTGGTACAAGATTCACCACCAGCAAAATTTTCTTGACCTGTCCATCCATCTAGGGTAAACTTGTATTCTATAGAATCATTTAATAATGGAAGGGTAATAGTCCAAATACTATCTCCATCTGCATCGCTCATAGGATTACAAGATCCACACCATCCATTAAAATCACCATTTAAATTTACAGTTGTATAGGTGCTTGCGCTGTATTCTCTCATATCCACTGCAAAGGATATACTCTTTGGCTGTGGTGCTAAGGCACAACTAGCACAAGAATTCCAGCAAACTGTATCTAATACAGTATCATTTGCATAGATCAACTCTCTATTGGTAAACCCACCATTGGTTACAGTACAAGGTTCACCACCATTAAAGTTCTCCTGATTGGTCCAACCGTCTACTGTAAATTTATATTCTATTGTATCTGGGGCATTTAAAGTCATGGTGATTTCGTAAACGCCATCATTGTTTACATCAGTCATGGTATCACAGCTTCCACACCATCCATTAAATGTTCCATTTAGGTTCACAATAGAAAAGCTTCCACCAAATTGATTCATGTCCACAACAAAAGTCACATTTTTAGTCTGTGCCATCATTAAAGTTGAGCAAAGACTTAAAAGGAATAAGCTGTAAATTTTTCTCATAGTATTTAAATTTCGATCAAAAGTATAAAAAACTTATGGTAAAAAGTACCATAAGTATAAAAAATGTATATTTACCCCGAAAATTTTTTATTTTTAGAATGACCCCTAGTCCTTTAAAACTCCCTGTAGACCACTACCAGATTGACCTCCAAGAATTTTTTCAATTTGGAATGTCAATTGATTGCGCGGTGTTTGGATATGATCGTGAAGGGCTAAAAATCTTACTAATTAAGAGGGGAACTGAACCATTTAAAGACTTTTGGGCCATCCCTGGAGACCTAGTTTATCCCAAAGAAGATTTGGAAGCTGCGGTTCAAAGAGTCTTAAAAGCACTTACTGGAATTTCCGATTTATACATGGATCAAGCCAGTACTTTTGGTGAGGTTTCGAGGCATCCATTAGGCAGGGTTATTACTGTTGGATATTTTGCCCTAATTAATATTGCCCGTTATAATCTTAAAGCTTCATCTTGGGCAACAAATGCAAAATGGGTTTCTATTAATGAAATACCAAACCTGGCATTTGACCATGATAAAATTGTAGAAAGTTCCCTTGAAAGAATAAGGAAAAGGATGCGTATCCAACCTATTGGTTTCAATCTCCTTCCCAAAAAATTCACCTTAAACGATATTCAAAAATTATATGAGGATTTATTAGGAACTCAGTTTGACAAGGCTAATTTTCGAAAGAAAATTCAGAAAATGAAACTCCTTCAACCTCTAAAAGAATTAGAATCAAATGTTGCTCATCGTCCAGCTAAACTTTATAAATTTAACCAAAGAAGATACAATAGCTTAATTAACAAAGGGTTCAACTTCGAATTATAAATAATGCCCATACGCTCCATTACCATTTTCAGTCTTTTATTTTCCATTTTGGCTATCCCTAGTCTTTCAGCTCAGGCGATAAAAGTTGAAATCGTAAAAAAGGGAGAATCTTGGCAATTGCTTAGAGATGGGCAAGCCTATTACATTAAAGGGGCGGGTGGAAAAACAGAACTTAAAACCCTGGTGGAAATTGGTGGAAATTCTTTTCGTACTTGGAGTGCAGACGATGGACTGAAAATATTAGATGAGGCTCATAATTTAGGTCTTACTGTAATGATGGGATTATGGGTACAGCACGAAAGACATGGCTTTGACTATAATAATGAAGAAGCTGTGCAAAAACAATTGGATCGGTTTACAAACATTGTGGAAAAATTGAAAGATCATCCTGCCTTATTATTATGGGGAATTGGAAATGAAGTAGATCTCAATTATAGTAATACTAAGGTTTGGAATGCCATAAATGATATTGCCAAAATGGTGCATAAACTAGACCCCAATCACCCTACAACAACGGTTACTGCTGGTCTAGACTCGCTAGAGGTAGATCTCATAAAAAGAAGAGCACCTGAAATTGATATCTATTCCGTAAACACTTATGGAGGACTAGCATCCGTATGCAGAAATATCAAAAAATTTGGTTGGACAGGACCCTATCTTATTACAGAATGGGGACCTAATGGCCATTGGGAGGTAGCAAAAACAGAATGGGGAGTGCCTATAGAACAAACCAGTTCAGAAAAAGCAGAATCATATTTCACTCGTTACAATCAATCCATTGAAATGGATAAGACCCATTGCCTAGGCTCCTATGTTTTCCTTTGGGGACATAAGCAAGAAACTACCGCTACTTGGTATGGTTTATTTTCTAAAGGTGGAGAAAAATCTGAAGCCGTAAATAAATTGGAGGAGCTATGGACTGGAAACAAGTCGAGGAACTATGCTCCAATAGTAGATTCAGTTGTACTTAATGGTCAAAAGCTTGGTGAGGATATTTACTTAAAAGCCACCGCCATAAATCAGGCAAAAATTTATTTGAAGGATCCTGACGGTGATCGATTAAAAATTAGCTGGAGAATAATTAATGAAAGTACTAAAACCCGTGAAGGTGGAGATGCGGAAGCTGAACCAGAAGCAGAAACGGGCCTGATACTTTCTTCACCAAAAAATTCAGTGAAGTTTAGAACCCCTAAAAAGGAAGGAGCATATCGCCTTTTTGTTTTTGTATATGATGGTGAAGATCATTATAGTTATGCCAATATTCCCTTTTATGCCTTGCCCTACAATGAAAAAGATGATCAGCGGTTGTTGAGATTCAAAAAACAAAGTCTTGATTCTTTTAAGGAAGAATAGCATTTAAGGCTTTATTAATTAGACTGTTTATGTTCAAAAATTTAGATTCTTTAGACCTCATTGTAATTGCATCCTATTTTGTACTAGTCTTTGCCATTGCCTTTTTTATGGTGAGAAAGGGAAAGAAAAATAGTGGCGCATCGGAAAATTATTTTCTAGGAGGAAGGAATCTAGGTTGGTTTGCTATTGGAGCATCTTTATTTGCCTCAAATATTGGCTCAGAACATTTAATTGGTCTAGCAGGAGCAGGCGCCGCTGGAGATTTCGCAGCGGGGCAATTTGAAATACTCGCCGCATTCATGCTCTTATTGTTAGGCTGGGTATTTGTCCCCTTCTATTTAAAGAGCGGGGTTTTTACCATGCCCGAATTTTTGGAAAAACGATATGACAAATGGTCTAGAGGCTACCTTTCATGGGTTTCAATTATAGCCTATATCCTCACCAAAATATCTGTTACTATCGCCGCTGGAGGAATTGTTTTTACCTCCCTACTAGGAATCAGCTTTTGGACAGGAGCCATTATTATTGTTGTGGCAACAGGTATTTACACGGTATTTGGTGGATTAAAAGCGGTAGTATATACAGACCTAATGCAAATGTTTGTTTTGGTGGGTGGTTCTATTGCCCTCTGTTATTACGGCTTCCAAGCTTTAGATGGTGGCTGGACAGAACTTAACCAAAGAGTAGATAACAGTTACTTCAATCTTTGGCGACCCTTTAAAGATCCAGATTTTCCATGGACAGGAATAATCTTTGGCGCTCCCATCCTCGGGGTTTGGTATTGGTGTACAGATCAATTTATTGTACAAAGGGTTTTAGCGGCAAAAAATTTAAGTCACGCAAGAAAAGGGACGATTTTCGCAGGTTATTTAAAAATGCTTCCTCTTTTTATTTTCATGGTTCCTGGAGTATTAGCCTATGCCTTAAGCACAGGACCAGATCCGGCCCTAAGCTTCCCAGTGGAAGATGGTAAACCCGTTTATGATGCGGCCTTGCCCATTATGACTTTACAATTACTACCGGCAGGAGTTAAAGGTTTAGTGGTAGCCGGACTTCTTGCCGCATTAATGAGCTCACTTTCTTCGGTTTTTAATTCTTGTTCTACACTTTTTACCATAGATATTTATAAAAAATACTTTCCCGAAACAAAGGAGAAAAAACTAGTTCTTGTAGGGCAGCTTGCCACGGTAGCACTGGTAGGATTAGGTTTGGCCTGGATACCACTTCTAAAAATTATTGAAGGTGGACTTTTCCAAAAACTACAAAGTATTCAAGCCTATATCTCCCCTCCTATTGCTGCGGTTTTTCTTTTGGGAATTTTTAACAAAAAGCTAAATGCCAAGGGTGCAAAATATGCATTACTAACAGGCTTTTTTATTGGAGTATTAAGGTTAGTAATGGAATTGATGAAATCAGACCTCAAGGGAATAGCTTTCGCTTTTGCCGACATGAATTTCCTACACTTTGCTCTATTGCTATTTGTAATTTGCAGTGCTGTGCTATTAGTTATTAGCGCCAATTCTAGTCAAGGAATTAAGGCCAATATTTCCAATTTAACCTATTCTACAGGTAACCAAGTTAGTTTTAAGGACGAAGGGCTAAACATTGTTTTATCCTTTGGATTGGTGATTTGCATAATCGCTTTATGGCTATATTTTAGTTAAAAGCTGAAACCATTATATGAAAAGAATAATACCTATAATAGTTTGCCTTTTAATCCTGCTTTCTGCTCAGGCTCAAAATGATAGTTTATCATTTGGAAAGGAGAGCTTAAGCAATATGGGATTGTTTCCCAAAAAACCAGCAGATAAGCTTTATAATTTTGGTGTAGGTGGATATTATCGCTTTTTTGCAACCTACCTCAACTTGGATCAACCTTACCTATTAGATGCAAATTCCAATACTCAAACACTGCCAAAAACCTTATTCATTGGCGACGATGCGCAGCTGCCAAATCTTTCGCTAAACTTTTCCGGAAGACCAAGCACCAAAGCATCTTGGGGATTCGACCTATTCATGTTTCAATTTTTAGACGGATCCATCGGTCCAACCTATAATCAAGGAATTGCAGACTCCTTAAGACCTGATTTGTATGATCCCCTTTCCAGCAGCCGCTTAGGTGCTAATTTGGGTCTACAATTGGGAATAAATATGTATGGATCCTATAGTTCCGATTTTGGAGATTTTAATATTCGATTAGGTGGAATTCATTGGGTTTCTCTTAGTGATTTAACACTTGGTGCTAATATCGGATATCAACGCTATACCCTTTTTGAAAGAAACCCCTGGGATCCCTTGAGTAATAATATGTCTAAGAGATATGAAGATTATTATTCCACGGGAACTATAAATCAGGATGCAAGATGGGGAGAAAGGGCTTTTACAGGGCTTATTTTGGATGGTATAAAACTTCCTCATCAAACTTCATTCTCCTTACTATATGGTAAAACAGAATTGAATGGAGGTTTTGTAAGCATCCCCAACCTTAGCTATGGAGGAAAGATTAAAAAGGAATTTAGCAATGGAGATCATATCGCTCTAAACACCTTTAACAATTTAACTTACACCGATAGCCTCAATCAATCCTCTGTTGGATTTAATATTATCACCGCCGAATTTGAAAAAAAAATTAAGGGATTTCAGGTATTTGCTGAAATTGGGATAGGTAAATACAACAATCCTTTTGAAAATACAGATTGGGGGGAGGCCATAAAAATGAAACTTAAAATCCCCGCAAAATATTCCAAGTTCCCCATTGAATTGGTTTATTATAGAATTAGCCCACAGGTAATAAACAACAATGCAACTTTTTGGAATACTTCCATTGTTGAAATTCAAAGTCAGCAAAGCACCACCACCCAAAGCCCAGATGTGCTAAGACCATTTTCCAGCGCCATTGTAAGTATTGGTCAAATGACTAATAATAGACAAGGTCTGTCTTTAAACAGCAAAATAGAATTAGGAAAATTAATCATCGGTTTGGGTATTGAAAGTAGTGGTGAAATTGAAGCTGTTTCTAATACCATTACCTATGGGCATAGGGTAAATCAGTTTAGTAGGTCTAGACTATGGCGATGGAGTTTCCCAGCCAATGTGGGGCCTTATAATCGCTATTCCGTAATTTATAGAGACAGTTACGAAACCGTAAACCTTAGCGATGATGTTTTGGGAACTCCTATTTACAAGAAGTATTTCAATAATTTGGAAATACAACTAAAATATAAACCTAAGCTCTTCAACAAAGATTTATATGTATTCTTCCTTGGGAATTATGTAAGTGCTCAAAGGGATTGGTCTCCAATATTGGTGGTAAGTGAAGATGCTTATATAAGATCCTATACATCGGAATTGGAACTTTATTATAAACTCAGCAATGGCCTCAATTTAAACAGCTACTTAGGCTACGAAAGGATACTAGGAAATTACAATACTGATATTGATAATATAAGTGCCAGACCCAGAAATCAAGAAGGAATTGGATATGGCTTAGGACTGGATTTGTCGCTGGGAAAAAGAACCGGACTCTTTTTAAGACATCGCTGGATAGAATTTGAAGATAGGAGCTTTGCATTAGACAAACTCTATGGACAAGAAACTTCATTAGAACTTAAAATATTTTTCTAGGATGAAAAGAATATTATTAATTGGCCTTTCCATGAGCCTCGCTTTAAACCTGGGTGCCCAAGATATCAGCAAAAAGGTATGGGCTTCTGGCTATGCACGAGGGACTTTTCTTATGGATGATTTTGACACGAAATCTGCCATTGAGGATACAGTTACGGCCAGAAAGTTAAATAGCGGTCATGTTTTAGCAGACCTCAGCATAAATGTACAACCCAATGCCAATACCGAGCTACTAGGTCAGGTAAGGGTGCGAAATGATTTCGGTGGGTTTTGGGGATCTGGGGTAACCTTTGACGTGAGACAGCTATACCTTAAAGGTGTTGTTGGAGGAATTGTTAGATATCAATTGGGAGATTTCAATTACAAGCTCACACCCTATACCTTCTACAATAATGAAGAAGAATTAAGTCAAAACGAAGCCGAAATTTTTAGCATTTATAGAGATATGATGCATCAAGATTTATTTTATGATGACAATAATTCTTGGCGACAACAAGGTGCTAGCATTGACATTGGTTTAGAATTTAAAAGATTCGTAGAGGAATTAAACTTTAATTTTTTTAGTTCTAGAGTAAGACCATCAAATTTCACTTCCATTTCTGATCAAATATTTCTAGGTACTAGTATTGGATTAGTTCAGAGTGAAAAATTGAAATTAGCATTTAACTATGTTCGAATGCTTGACATAGAGGAAACTTCAAATAGCAATAGGTATTTAAATAATCCTGTTTTTAGTACAGCTTTGGAAGCTAAAATTTGGAAGAATGCCAATTATAGCCTACTGGCAAAAGGCGAAGTTGGAGCTTCTAAATTCCAATATGAAAATGATACCCTATCGCCCATTTTGGAAGATTATTTTATGGATCTTAATATTCAATTTAATTCTCTAAAAACTGGACTTTCATTAGATTTAAATTATATAAATGTAGGTGCCGATTTTCGAAGCCCAGGAGCACAAACCAAAAGAATAGCCTTTACCAGTCAGCTTGGTGCCTATGAACGCTATGGAAATGAACAAGCCCTAAGAAGTGTAAACATGATGGATCTAATGAGGGATGTATCTTTATACAACCAGCAAATTAGTCCAATTCTAATGGCTTATAATCCAAGTTATGGCAATAGCAATCCTTATGGAAATGCCAGTCCAAACAGGAGTGGATTAAAGCTAAAGCTTTCCCATAAGGATTTGAAAAAAAGATGGGAAGCGAATTTCCATTTCAATCAGCTAAGCGAAATTCTGGGTTCCGGAACCGATGAAATTAGAAATTTCAGTTCATGGAAAATTGAGTCTAAAATAGATTTAGCAAAATTCCTAAACGGCTACCAAAGGAAAATTGAATTAAATGCCAGCTATTGGTCTGAAAATACTTCCAGAGCCGAAGAGAGTGGACTTCAAACGGTAGACCTTAGTAATAGAATGCTAAACCTTGGGCTAAACATTGGCCTAGGAAACAATTTTGAATTATTAGCAGGACTGAGAAGCTTAAGGAGTGATGGTTTTGATTTTATGCCTGAACTAAATGTTTACAGCGAAATAATTGACTTTAACGAGTTTAGAACAGAACTTTCTGAACAAATTTATGGTTGTGGTATTAGATATAATTTTTCTGAAAAAGTAAACCTTAGTTTATTATATCACAATTTTAATTGGAAAGATGATCTAAGTAATTTGTCAGAATATCAAATGAATCAATATTCTATT
The DNA here is from genome assembly GCA_963976435.1 of uncultured Cryomorphaceae bacterium. Classification (GTDB taxonomy): domain Bacteria; phylum Bacteroidota; class Bacteroidia; order Flavobacteriales; family Schleiferiaceae; genus CAKZNE01. Next base: position 63,602 of record CAXBKQ010000019.1, read on the forward strand.
AATTACATAATGAATTTTTAAGATGATGAAAATGATGAGAAAAAAATTCAGCATTCTTGCCTTGTGCCTTATTATTCTAGGCTCTTGTGCGAGAGAAGACAATTTTAAAGGCCCTGCACTTACAGACCTATATGGTGACTTTAGTGTATTGGAAGCCCTGAGCATTAGCAATAAAAATATAGACTTCGAAAATGGAGAAACTAGTGTTTTTAGAGCTCGATTCAGCAAAACTGTAGATTGGGAATTACATATTATCGGTCAGGAATCAGGAGCTGAGAAAATAATTAGCGGAAAATCCAAAGTTCTAGACAGTGATAATGCCGTTTGGAATGGTAGCACCACCGAACTACCACTTTTTAAGTCAGAAAAATGTTTAGTGAATTTAATTCTCCCTGAAGACAGTGTAAGTTTCCATGATAGTCTTAGCATAATAAACCCCAAACTAAACGAAGGTTTCCTTCTTGCGGATTTTGAAAATGGATTACCCTCCGGCTGGCAGCCCTTTATACAATCGGGTGCCGATATGTCTTTTTTTACTGATGATAGTGAGATCTCCGGACAAGGGGATTTCTATTATGATATGGGTGGTGAAGTAAATTGGGACTGGCTAATTGGATATGTAGACATTCCGGCTACAGCTTATGGCAATGATGGTTTTGATTTAAATTCCAATCCTAATGAAGTTTTTTTCAACTGCCTATTATATGTTCCTCCAGGCATAACCAATGAGGTGGTACTTTTTCAATTCTGGGAAGATGATGATGAGAATGGAAATTTTGTAGAAGGAAGTGAAGATATGTATTCATTGGAATTGAAAGGTTTAGATGCTGGATGGCAAAAATTAAGCATTCGTTATGCAGATTTACAAGCTCTGGTAAATGGAGCACCAGCAGAAGCCGCAGGAAACAAAGTTTTGGAATCCCATAAACTCAATAATATTAGAATATTAATGCTGGCCAATCCCAGTTCTGGATATTCCCAAGTATACCTGGATTACTTAATATTTACAGAAGGAAAAGCTTTAAATCCATGATAAAAGCTAAAAAATATTTAGCCTTGCTAGGGTTTATTGCTATTAGCTGTAACAATTTTAAGCAAGCTAGCCTTTATCCTGAAAAAGGGATTAGTGAAGAACCAGAACATATTGGCAGCTTTTATTCCCTTAGGCTATACGATGATTTTATTAATAATGAGCATTGGATAAGTCCTAATAATGGTTGTTTAAAGGCCAGTGTTTCCACTGATATTAAATACTCGGGAAAAGCTTCTTTACATCTTCAATGGGATAAAGGCAAGGAAGACTGCCCTTGGTTAGGTGCTGGCTTTGGTTGGGACAATTGGGCATCCAAAAACATATCCTCCATCATCAATTCTTCAGCCATCCAATTTAAGGTAAGAACAGAAAAAGGGCTAATTAATGGACTACCCCTTGCTGCTTCTATTGAGGATTATAATGGTGTACAGGCTTGGATAGGAATGAGTCCAAATACAATTAAAGGAGGAAAAGTATCTGAAAAATGGACCACCGTTACCCTACCCTTTTCAGAATTTGAATATGAAGGCTCAGATATTGATTTGAGTAGTGTAAAACAATTCATCATTCAATTTGAAGCAGAGGGAGATATTTATTTGGACGAAATGAAAATAGTGCCCTTCAAGGGCAGTTTAAAAAAAAGAATAAGCCTTTCAAAAACCGCATCATCCATTAATATTGATGGTGCATTAAATTCCTCAGAATGGGGGAATAGCGCTAAAGTTGAATTCGATCAACACCAAATACAATTGCATTTGAATGAGGATTATTTATATGTAGCTGCCAGAATAAAAGACGACAATCCTCTATTGAACAGCAAAAACGGAAAAGATTTGTGGAATGGTGATGCCTTGGAAATAGCCTTTTCCACAAACTCCAATTCTGCAAAAAAAAGAAAATCCTTTTTATTTAGCGATCAGCATATTATTATTAAAGCCAGCAAAGAGCCATTAGTTTGGGACTTTAGAAAATCGAGAGTTATTGATGCAGAAGTAAAAACCGACCTGGAAGAAATAGGATATACCATAGAAGCAAAAATTCCTTTATCCTCTTTTGGCTCCCCAGAGTTTAAGGAAGGAGAATTGTTTAATATAGAGTTTGCCGTAGATGTGAGTGATGCACAAGGGAATAGATCCATTCAAAATAGATGGAATAGCGGTTCCAGAGATGGCTTTTATACCAACCCCTCATTATGGGGTGAACTGTTTATCCAAAGCAAGCAATAATTCTAAAAAATAGACCTTAAAATCGCAAATTAGGCCATGAAAAAATTAATCGCCCTTTTTCTTTCCATAAGTTTAATTTCCTGCCAGAATGATGAATTAAAAAGTTCTGAAAACAAAGGATCTACTAAATTCCATCCTAAAGTTGAAGAAATAGTTTCGCAAATGAGCATTGCCGAAAAAGCTGGGCAAATGACTCAATTGAATATCGATGTATTAATGCAAGGCGAAGTATTCAACCTTTCAGAGCCACATCGTTTTGATCCCGAAAAATTAAAAAAAGCAATAGTAGATTATAAGGTAGGATCTATCCTTAATGTAGGCGGACATGCCTATAGCCTAAAAAAATGGCATGAAATCATAAATGGAATTGATGAAGCCGCACAAAAAACATCTTTAAAAGTTCCAGTTCTCTATGGTATAGATGCAATCCATGGTGCCAATTACACTTTAGGATCCACCCTGTTTCCACAGCAATTAGCTCAGGCTGCCACATGGAATCCATCTTTGGTAAAAAGGGGAGCAGAAATTACAGCTTATGAGGTTCGGGCATCCGGAATAGCTTGGAATTTTAGCCCAGTATTAGATTTGGCAAGGCAACCCCTCTGGTCGCGATTTTTTGAAACCTATGGGGAAGATGTTTACCTCGCCAAACAAATGACCAAAGCCGCAATAAAGGGCTATGAAGGAGATAGTATTATAGACCCCTACCATGTGGCATCTTGCATGAAGCATTTTTTGGCCTATAGCATGCCCTTTTCTGGAAAAGACAGAACACCAGTTTATTTGGCGGAAAGACAATTGAGAGAACTATTCCTACCAAGTTTTGAAGAAGCCATTAAAACAGGCGCCAAAACGGTGATGATAAACTCTGGAGAAATCAATGGTATTCCAGTTCATGCCAATAGAAAAATTTTAACAGAATTACTAAGAAATGAATTAGGATTTAAAGGCCTTGCCGTAACGGATTGGGAAGATATTATCAAACTACATAGCCTTCATAAGGTAGCACCAAGTTTAAAAGAGGCTGTAAAAATGGCCATCAATGCCGGAATTGATATGAGCATGGTTCCCAATGATTATGAATTTACAGATCTACTCATTGAACTAATTGAAGAAAATGAAATTCCCATGTCTAGAATTGATGAGGCCGTTTCAAGAATTTTACAATTAAAATTAGATTTAGGATTGTTTGAAAACGCTGCAGCTCCAGATTTAAAAGACTACCCTCTTTTTGGATCTGATGAATTTGCAGAAACAGCATATAACACCGCTATTGAATCCATAAGCCTACTGAAAAATGAAAATAACCTCTTGCCACTTAATAAGGATCAAAAAATATTTCTTACTGGTCCTGGTGCAGATGAATACACCCTATTAAATGGCGCATGGACTAGAACCTGGCAAGGCAGCGACAAAAGTTTTGATGAAGAGGATAAAGCCACCATTCTAGAGGCAATGCAAGCAAGTGGCGCAAAGGTGGATTTTGAATTAGGATGTGCTATTTCCAATATAGAAAATATAGAATTGGCTATGAGTAAGGCTAAAAAATCCGACATCATAGTGGTTTGTATTGCCGAAGAACCTTCTACAGAAAAACCAGGCGATATAAACAGTTTGGATTTAGATAAAGCGCAACTAGAATATGTCCAGACCCTTCAAAAATTAAACAAACCCATGGTACTAGTAATGCTCTTAAACCGACCTCGGATTGTAAACCAAATTGTGGACAACAGTCAGTCTATATTAATGGCCTATCAACCGGGTTCAGAGGGAGGAAGAGCAATAAATGATTTGATTTTCGGAATCCATAACCCCAGTGGAAAACTGCCTTTTACCTACCCAAGATATGGCTCTACCCTACTTAGTTATGATCATAAAACTACCGAAAGATTAGATACGGAATTTGGAATGAATGCCTTTAATCCTCAATGGGAATTTGGCTTTGGATTGAGCTATACAGAATTTGAATATTCAGATTTTAAAATAAGCTCCGATAGTTTAGATGATAAGGGATTGAAAGTAAGTATTACCATAAGCAACAAAGGTGAACGTGAGGGAAAAGAAGTGGTTCAACTTTATGTTAGCGACGATTATGCCTCCATAACACCACCGGTGAAAAGACTTCGAAAATTCAGTAAAATATCCTTGAAAGCTAAAGAAAGTAAGCAGGTGGAATTTTGGCTATATCCACAAGATTTAGCCTTTATAGGCAATGATCTGAAGTGGATAACCGAGCCAGGGAGCTTTAGCCTAGAAATTGCCAATCAGAAAAAAACAATAGTATATGCACCCTAGAATTAGCTTCTTTTTGCTTTTTAGTTTGATTTTGCTATTAATTTCTTGCGAACAAAGCGATCCTGAGATAAGAGGGCGAGTGGATAATGTTATTGATTTTTCCGGTTTTAAATGGGATATTAAGTATGGTGATCAATTGCAAGGGCCTGGACCAAATTACTTTACAAATGACCAAGATGCCGTGTGGTTAGATGAAAATGGATTTCTTCACCTAAGCTATACCCTTAGAAATGGGCAATGGCGAGCCACAGAGGTTGTTAGTCAAGATACTTTTGCCTATGGCACCTATATTTTTACAGTTCAAGGAGATTTGGTGAACATTCCCGAAAATTTGGTTCTTGGACTTTTTACATGGAATAATAATTCATTTGCAAGCCAAGCCAATAGTGAAGTGGATATTGAGTTTGCAAAATGGAATAATGATACTACAGATCAGACCTTGCATTTTTCGGTTCAACCGGTGAATTTCGGCCCCTATTATCCAGAAAGAAGCCACAATCCAATTTTAAATGATGTAAATGATCTTATTGGAATTAGCACTCATATTTTCACCTGGACAGATAGCTTAATTAGCTGGGCATCATTTGCTGGTGAGGGATATTTGAATAAAACCGCCATTGCTACTTGGTCCTATGATTTAAACAATCCGGCAAGAGTGAAAAACGAAAATGGAAATAGCTCGGCACCCATAATTATTCCTGCTCCAGAAAATCACACAAATGCTCGAATAAATTATTGGGTTTTAAATGGTGCATTTAGTTCGCCAGCAGATGAACAGGAGCATGAGGTAATTATTAGAAGTTTTGATTTTATTCCCCTTTAAACCATTTCAATAATTCGCAAAGGAATTTCAAAATCCTTGCTCATCTCCTGCATTTTTTGGTCAAAGGCCCGGCTATAATAGCTTGGTAGTCTATTGCTGCTAGAAAACAGTTTCTTATACTTTCCAATTAGGTGGGGGTAATTCCTTTCTACAGCTCTTAACACTAAAGTTTTACTGTCCGATTTCCCTTCCCCAAAAAGGCTAATTCCGGCTGGCATTAAATAATGAACCTTGGCCCTTTTAAAGCTGGAATAAAAATTTTCCAGACTCTCTGAGGTATCAGAAATATAAGGTAGTAAAGGCATGAGGCTTACACCCGCTTTAAAGCCCTTTTCCAAACAGAATTTTAAGGCATCCAAACGATCGGAAGGACTAGGTGCTCCCAGTTCAAACAATTTAGAGACCCTAGTGCTAAGACTGGTAAAGGAAAAACTTATTAAACATCCAGGTAAATTATAAGGGATCAAATCATGGGGTAAAATGGCATTTTCGCTTATTTGTTTTAAAATATCCAAATCCCTAGTTACTAAAGGTGATTTGGTGATGATATGAACTGGAAATCGATGTTTTAGAATAATTTTGAGAAGCCTTCTGGTTATTTTCTCTTCCTCCTCAAAATGCAAATAAGGATCAGTTGAAGATGATAATACAATAAAACCATATTCCTTTTTCCTTGCTCTCCTGGTGAGTTCAATCTCCAATAAGTAGGCAGCATTTGTTTTTATGGAAAGAGAGGATTGTAAATTTTCGCCGTATTTAGAACCTCTTATATAACAATAAAGGCAGTTGAACGAACAGGAGCTATATGGATTTATAGTATAGTCACTCAAAAACCAGGAATCCCGTTTTTTGCTTTTATTTAAGATTGTTTTAGATTCTATTCGTTTCGCCATAATGAGTAGGCAAAATACATCAAAAGCAATTAGGTGAAAGCATGGAAACTTGTTGCGAGGTACCACAACAAGTTTCCTCCTTCTCCACCTTCCAGTTTTTTAAAAAACTCAATATTAGTTGAGAAACAATTTTTCGGTATTTCTATATCCTTGGTTGTCTTTATACCAATCGCCATAGTTAGAGCCACCTGATACAGCCCAGTTCACAAAATAATTATAGGCTTCATCAATTCTTACCTTTTCAATAGGGTGGCGAAATTCGTGACTAATATTAATGGCCCAAGGTGCATTATTTGAAGATCTATAATATCTAGAATTCCCTGGTTGAGAATCATCATCACCAGAACCAAATAAATTAGAATTGGCTTTAGAAGTAGGTTCTTGATCTGCCAAATGAACTTCTTTGCTTCTATCGCCATTGATAAAAATAAAGGGATTAAAAGGTGCATCACCTGCAGCATCAGAATCTACCAATTGATTGAATTTCACAATAATGGTGATGGTATCACCTACGGAGCTTGGTGCATTTTTTTCGGTGTTTACATAAATTCCACCACCAGGAAAATTGATATTATCAAAGGCATCGTCGAAAACAATGATTGAAGTTTTAGAGCTGATTCCAGATTCTATTCCCTTGGCATCCAAATTAACTAGCCCTTTGCTTATCTGCGAACCACTTACAGACTCAATCACGGAAGGATCACAAGCTAGCTCTATCCCAAAACCATTGTGCATAGAAGCTCCAATAGCTTTTATTTGAAATTGAGCTTTCAACTTTATCATTTTGTTTTCAGCATTTAAATATTTTATAAAACGGTAGCGAACCACTAGATCATTAAAATCATAGTCCCCTTCAGCAGGCCATAAATCTTCAAAACCTAAGCTGCCATTTCCCAGAACAGAAGGAGTGTATTCAGCATGGGCAATATTTGGATCGTTTGGCTCCTCATCTAATTCATCAATTACTCCATCACCATCTGTATCCACCTGATTTAAAGAACTTTCTTGCATTACTACACTTCCCAAGTCGTTTAGGGCATGGGAAAAAGTTTTTACAACAAGATAAGAGCCATCTGCGGGATCAATTTTTATCAGTCTAGAATTCGATTCATTAGTTCCAGCATATAAAAAGTTGTTTCTATCATAACCGAGGGAAGTAAGCTTAAAAGGAAAGTTCTCAGCACTTAAACGGGTGGCTTGAATAGGATTAACCGTCATATCCAATTCATACAAACCAGAAAAACAACTTAAATAGGTTTTGCCATTTGGTGGAAAAGCTAGGTCGCCACCGCCATTTGTATTTACAATTCCTTCAATATTACTCGATCTTATTAAGGCACCATTATCAGGATCTATAACTTTCATTTGAGAATTATTTGAAGTGTATAGGTAACCATCATTGTGATTGTATTCTAATCGTGGGTAGTTGCCATTAAATGGGCTTGTATAACTGGCATGTAAAGAATGTACTCCGGTATTAATATCATAGGCATACATTTTTGGAAACTTGTAGTAGTATGCGCGATTTTTAACGGTATCCACAGCCAAGGCAATTGATCCAGCCATAGGATTTGGCAGGGTGGTTATAGAATAATCGCTTAGGTTGATGCTAAAAAAATTACCGCCACTATTGATAGCATATAAAATATCATCATTGCTGTTTTGAGTTTTTCCTTTGTTTAGGGAAAAGCTATTGATGGAAGTATTCAAACCATTTAAAGAATAAATATTAGATGATTTAGCACTTCCCTTCCACCTTTCAATCAATAAAGATTCATAATGAGAAGAAATCTTTAAATCCTTAAAAAATTCACCCTGAACAACAGATCCACTGCTAATCAAATCCTTCTCGTTTTGATACTGTCCATAAATCTTGAAAACAGTATTATTTGATTCCGAAAGTTGGATTTTTACTACTTGATGGGTTGAAAAATCAAAATGCTTGGGAAAATTGGCTTCGCTGATACTTAAATCAGAATTAAAGGAATTCTCTGCTCTTTCGGTTTTGGAACAAGAAAGAATGAAAAGACTGAAAATGATAATAATGGCTGAATTTTTCATTGTAATTTATTTGAAATACAGCAATGCCATTTTTATTCCCAAAACTTAAACAACTGATAATCAGTGTAAATTTCAAATTATATATTCCCATAAAGGGAATAAGTCTATTATATGGATGAATTCCTAAATAAAACCGCTTTTCTCAAATTAATCCATTAGCATTTAAAAAATTGGATCAACTGAGCCACTTTGTTCATTCACTAAATTTTTGGGTCTATTCACTAAATTTTTGATCCTTATACCTGATTATAATTTTAGGCTCTCCCTATGTTTGACCCATAGTTAGCTCTACAACTGCACTATGGCGAAAATTAATCTTACGGTTGAGAATTTATTCAAATGGAAAAAAAGCACCTTCCTTCCTCTTGGGAAAAGGGTGGACCAACTAAATAATTCTCAAATCCAAGATTTTGAAGCCAAATTAAATGAAAGGTCCCATTTTAAACCTGAGGCTATTTGGGGAACACTTGGCTGGGCTAATGAGGACCTTTTTTTACCCAAGGGTCAGCTTGAGTTTTCCGAATCGGGAAATTTGGATTCTCAAGGCTTGACTCTTTCTGAGGTGAAAAATATTTGGGATTTCAACCCTCTTTCTTCGGAACCAGAATTTATTGTTAAAGAACGCTATATCAATTTTGATGCTTGCGACTTTAATTTTAAGACTAAAAACTTTTCCATGGAGGAAATTCCTGCCATGCGCCTCTGTCTTTTTTTAAATCCTGATGAAGGTGCTATTGTATTTTATCAGCATTCAAAACGTGGTGAAGAAAATCCTGAGGAAGGGGATGTTGAATATATATTACCTCAACAAACCGATCCAAACTATAGCACTAACAGGGATAGACTAAACTACAAGATTCCTATTATCCCTAGGGAGATTATGGAGTTTAATGATGAAACTGGCCTTTTGAGCTTGAAGAAATCCAAAATTGAAACGGGTTTTGTAATAAAAATACTGACCTTTAAAAGACATAATCTCGCAGCCTCTGAACTTTTAAATGAGGCCAACAACAATATTAATCTTTGGGTAAACAAAGAATATAAACAGGATGTAGACCGTACCAAGGATCAAATATTTTCTGGATTAAATGTCTTAAATCACAAGTATAACTTTATTGGAAAAAGCAAATACTCGGTTTTAAAATATGATTTAGAAACTGATAATTTCTATAAAATCAGCAAAGAAGAAATAGATGGTTCTAAAAAAACCCTACTCCTACTTCATGGAACATTTTCAAATACCCATGGCTCCTATGGTAAATTGTATAATAATGAGAATAGCCTATTAAGCCGCCTTATCCGGCATGGACTTTTTGAACAAATACTAAGCTTCGATCATCCTACCATTACCCATGATGCCTTTGACAATTGCCAGGTTCTTTACGAAAGATTGGCAGGCCTTGTCTTTGAAAAAAATATAGATATCCTAAGTTATAGCAGAGGAGCCTTGGTGGCCAAATGGCTAGCCTCGGATCCAAACAACACTTATTTTAATGTAGACCATATCATTACTTTCTCAGGAGCAAATGGAGTTTCATATTATAAGTCTGGAAATTATGTTTCGAAAGGGCTAAGCATATTAAGGAAATTGTTTCCTGGGCCTACGGCTAAACTAATTGCAGCTTTCGCCCAATTTTCAGCAGAATTTTTCCTTCAATTACCAGGAAATCAGCAGATGACTCCGAACCATCTCAAATTGGTAAAAATTTTAACCTCTCCGCTTTCTAGAAAAGAAACCAGGGTTCAAACAGTGGTGGCTAATTGGGATAAATCACTCAGTAAAAACTCTTTTAAAAGACCATTTGCATCAGTTTTGGATGCTATGATAAAGTTTATTCTGGGCCCAAAACACGATTGGGTAGTTGGATTTCCAGAGCAAAAAATAAGTCCAGACCCATTGGATCATCCTATAGAAATTGCTTCTATGCATGTGAAAAATTTCAATCTTGATTATGTAAAAACAAATACCCACGATATTATTTACAATTACTTTAAACTCAAAAGGTAGTTGACTAAAAAATAGATGATTTATTCCCTTCCAGTAGAATTCCCTCTTCACGGTATTTATATTCGAAGAGGGAATTTTTTTTTGTTTTTAACATAAGCTTAGGATTTCCCCGTTCTAAATTATTGTATTCTTATTTTCAATCAATTAGAAAAACTGGGCTATGGCGAAATCAAAGCAAAACAAAAGGAGCAGTATCTTATGGAACCTTGCAGGCTTTAAGAAAAATGTAATTGAAAAATGTGCGGGAGATCAATACCATGCAAGTATAATAGGACTTCTCCTTATAATGGTTGGGATTTATGCTGTATTGGCCTGGACTTTCTTTTTTCAAACGGTTACAGATAATATTTTCCTAGCCCTTTTAGGTGGATTATTTTTAGGTGCATTTATAGTAAGTTTAGATAGAGCCTTAATCGCCTCCCTGGCTAGTGGTAAGGCCAATAAGCTCTCCCTTCTTTTCCGTTTAGGCTTGGCACTCTTATTAGGTGTCTTCCTTTCCCAGCCCATAATTCTAAAATTATATCAGCCCGAAATAAAGAGAGAGGCACAAATTCTATTAGACCAAAAAAATCTGGAGCGCAAAACTGAATTGGAAAAGCAGTTTAATCCTCAAATTGAAAAACAGAAATCTCAAATTTCGCTTTGGCAGGCCGAAATGAAAAATAAGGAGGAGCAGCTATTAATGGCAGAAAATGACTTTAAACAAGAAATGGACGGTTCTGCTGGAACGGGTAAATGGGGTTATAGCGTAGTTGCCAAACAAAAAGAAAAAATATATCAAAAACATTTGGCGGAATGGGAAGAAATGCAAAAAAATCAAATTCCTAAAATGGAAATTGCCACCAGGAATATAGATAGTATTGAGAGCCATATTAATTCGGAAATGAAACTCTATGCTGAAAACAATTTAAAAACTGGAACTCTCATTCAAGTTGCAGCACTACAGGCGGTATTGGATAAAGATGAAAGTGGAGCCTTGAAAAGCCGCTATATATTACTTTCCTTAATTCTAATTTTAATTGAACTTTCAGCCTTAATCGCCAAGCTTCTCTTTAAAATGGAGAGCTATAAGAAAATGATGATGGCCCATACCGAAGATGAATTGGAAAATCTGATGTCTGAAAGAAAATTAAAAAAACAAAGAATTGCCCAGTTTGAAGAATTGGCTTTAAAAAGGGATCTTAAAACTCAAGAGGCCTTTATTAATGAGGCCGATGAAACCATTAATAGCGGCATGAAAGAGGTTTTGCAAGACTGGAAAACCAATCCGGAAGGGAGTCTAAAATCCAGTTGGAAAAAAATTGTAGAAAAGCTGTTGTTTGGATAATGTGAAATGGCCTTTCTAAGTTTCTGAGTAATAAATCAATTAACACACGTCACTAGCCAACAAAATAGACCTTAAAACCATGCATGTGATTTTGGCTATATCTGTATTTCTATTCACATCCGTCCTAAATAATTTTAGTCACGGAATTTTAGATTTGATATTCAGT
>CAXBKQ010000020.1:0-69786 GCA_963976435.1 uncultured Cryomorphaceae bacterium
CTGTAGTTGAAATAATTTTTGTTTGATCCAAGGCATTAATTCTTCCAATTCCATCATAGCTAAATACCTGTTCGTAGGTTTCCAATAAGTTTGTATCACTTGTCCCCTTCGTCCACTGTTGAACCTCTGCCATTGATCTGGTTACTGAGTCATATTCAAAAATAATTTCAGCATCATTGGCATATCGCATAAAATCAATATTCCCAAATCCATCATAGGTGATTTTTTTGATGGTATAGCGCGCTACGGTATCTAAGGGAGGTGTTGGAAGGGGAGAGTTTTCTATAGATTCTAAATCTCCTGTTGAAGTATAGTGATAGTACACTTCTTCTCCATCAGGGTATTGCATTTCCAAAAGTCTTCCCCAGCTATCATAATCAAATTCTGTAGCCCAAGTTTGTGTTCCTGTTTGAGGAACATTAATTACTTTTTGCTCATAAATTTGATTTCCCAGCTCATCGTATTTATAATTCTCCGTTTTAAAATTGGTCCCTTGTATTACCGACACCACCCTTCCGGCTCCATTTTTTCCATCTCCCAAGCTACCGTAAGTATATTGTACATCATATAAGTCCCCAGATATAGGCATAGATTTACCTGTCATCCTATTATAATTATAACTGAATATAATATCATCATTCCCAGTTCCTTCATTATTGAGGTGGGTCATATTTCCACTTAAATCATAGGTCCATGATGTAGTACCGCGATCAGGATGTAGCTCCTCGATGGTTCTTCCGAACAAATCGTATTCATAGCTGGTAACTTCTCCCAATGGATCTACGCTACTGATTAATTCCCCTAATGGGTTATATACAAACTCGGTGGTAAGAATGCTAGATCCATCAATTTGCTGGCTAAATCTTTGCCTCCCCCTTGGATTGGTTAAACTCCTTGTATGACCCATGACGGTTGTACCATTGGAAATTTTTATATCTGTAGCTATATAGTCTATGCCACCATAAACATCCCACCCGTAGGTGTATTCAGTTCTTTTTTCAGAGTATCCATTATCATCCTTACCCACCTTAACTTTTTCTTTTTTGGGTCTTCCTAAATAATCAAACTCAGTATTTGACATCCAAGGGGAATCGTGTAAGTATAGACTTCCAAAAGGATCTGAGCTTGATTCCAAAACCGAGTTTGTCATTTCAAATTGTTTGGCCCATTGGTCATTTTTAGCCCATCCTGACACCATTGTTTCAGTAATATTTTGATGTGAGCCATTACTTTTTGAAACATCTTTTTTCACTTGAATGACTTTAGACATTCCATCAACAAAAGTGGCTGTTCTTAGAGCTGTGCTTATCGCAGACCTTTCAGACAAATCTGCCAAGCTGCTACAATTACTATTGGGCGTACTATTTGGATTACTTGCTTTATTCACATCCATATTATGATAAGTGATAGCCACGGGAACCTTCCGAATAGATTCATTAGAACTGGGATTTATTCCTCGAGGAAAATATTCAAACTCTATGGTAGGCGCAGCTTGGGCAGAATACAATTGCCTTGGAGCAAAAATCCTTTTCACTCTAAACATATCATCATAAACATAGCGCATAGCATGGCCATTAATATCAACAGATTTTAAGAGGTTTCCTGTTTCATAATCATAAATACTACAGCTGCTTTCGCCATAAGAATTGCTGACCCCTGTAACAAATTGGTTTACTTGGCTATCATAGCTAAAATTAAGAGTCATTCGTTGGCCAGTGGCATTTTCTGGACCTTTAACCTGACTTACATTTCCATAGCTATTGTATTGAAGGTCGGTTATTGCTTTTTCGGTACTACTCAAAACATTCCAAATACTTCCAGGAACTTTGGATTGCCATAAAGTGGCTACTTCCGAATGTCTTTTAAGGTAGGATGGATTTATTGCGTTTTCATAAATCTTATGAGTCTTTAGCACTCCATATTGACCATTTGCATTGCCAGGTTCAAAATATTCCATTACGGCAATCAATTTATCTACATATACATCGCTAAATGAAGGTGCTAATATTTGCACATTTTCACTCATGGCTTTTTTATGGTGAGTAACAATAATAAAATCATCACCTGGGTAATTTTGATCGGTAAAACCAAAACAGGGGTCTGCCTTTTTAGCTATATAAACAATCTCGGTAGAATAACTAGGATCCGTATTGCAGGAAACATAATAGCCATTAAAATGTTCATCACTAAGCTCAGGCGCTAAGGTTAAGGAACTGAAGTTTTGGCTTTGGGTAATATAATCATACCAATTTCGGGTATAGGATTCTACTACCGTAGTCCCTGGATTTCTAGAAACCAATTTTCCTTCATCTTCATATTGAATAACATTCCATCGATCATCATAGCTCAGCAAAAACTTTTGAGAGGCGTAACGAGAACTATTTGCTGGATCCATTACTTCTGGATATTGAATCTTTTGAATACTCGTTAGAGCTGGAAAAATAGACTCCGTTTCATCTATCAATAACCAATTAACGGCAGATTCGGGCTCCGATTCAGGATATAATTCATTAAAATAAGTAGAAGCAGGATCAATACATACGTTTCTAAATTGATAGGTATAGATATTCATGCTAATAGGAAACATTTCAAAAGTTTCGGCGAATACACCCTCTGCGATAAGCTCCCTATTTTTTTTGCACAAGTATGTGAAGTTTTCTCTTAAAACCGAATTGGTATATTCCGACCTTTTGCGGTATAAATAATTATTGCTGGTGGGATCTATATATTGATTTACCTCAGATATATAGTACATATCACCTGTTGTAAAGACTCCTCCAACTCCAAATTCAAAACCTGATAATTGGCTTCCGTTTCGGTTATTATAATTAGAAAATGGCATTTGACGTTTTTCAGTCCTTGTGAATCCTAAAAAATCTCTTTCTCTTCTACTTTTTATTCCACCATCATAAAGGAAATAAGCCTCCACCTCATCAGCACCATCTAAATCCGTAGAATTATCCATGGCATTCATACCATCTTTAATAGTTAAATGATTCATCACCCATTTACTGTTAGGCATATCCCAAAGAACTTTATTACTTTCATTCAAATGAGTTTTTACCACGGCAGAATGAAAACCTGTTTTATTACCTACTCTTTCATAATCAATTTCAATGCTTCCACCTAAAGGATTGTTCACTATGTGCAATAAATTACTTTTTCCAATTTGCCCATATCGTACTTTCATTCCATCCTCTTCTTCTGTAATATAATCCACAAATCCATCACCATTTACGTCTTGAAAACTGGACTCAACTTCATTTTGAGAAAAGTTTGCTCCGCCATTTGCATTTACGCTGACCTTTAAATCAATACCAAGGACAGGGATTGAAAAAGAGGGAAAGGCATAAGTCCCTGCTAGGCTACCCGAAAACCCAAAGCCACTAGAATTATTTAGCTCTTTGTTTAAAGTTAAATCTCCAAAACTATAAAATGAAGTTCCCAGATTGATAAAGACATCTGCATCCATTCCGTCTAAAGTTATACAATCACTAAGCCCATCACCATTTAAATCGATAAATACTGTATTACTATTGTTGGCTGCATGGTTTACACCAATTCCCATTTTAAAACTTGCTCCGTTTTTTTGAAATTTTTTATTTAATTTTTCAAGATTTGGAGTTAGTGAAATACTGCTATTTGAAGTTTCTGGTACTCCTTCATTATAATTTGTAACTGTCTCAGAATTCTGAAGACCACTACCATAGTTTAATGCCGCAGAAATTCCATTTGACGGCGCTAGCTGAATTCGATCCGGTAATCCATCACCATTAATATCTGAATGTTGAATTAAATCATTATTGGTTCCATAGTTTAGAGTTGGAGAGCCCATTTTCTCAAATCGCTGGTCTTTATCTACAAAGCTTCCGGGCTTTGCACTAGTGGAATTGTCACTAACCCCCTTAGAAAGCTCAAAGCTTGTAAAAACAATTGGGGATTTATGACCACCTAAAGGTGATGTTAAATTTGCATTTACATCTGATCCATCATCAACCATTCGATCCGGATAACCATCACCATTATAATCTTGAAATTGAACAATGGATTTGGAATAATATATATTGTTATTTACTTGATTACTGGATGTGCTAGAAACCAAAATTCCTGATGTAGAAGAGGAGCTCTTACTTTTACTCACCAATGTTGCGGCATAAGCCATATATAAATCATTTGGCACGGCATTTCCTCCAGTGGGAATAATAATTTCAGATTCACCAAATTTTCCAGGACTAGACATTCCACCACTAGCGAAGATTCCTATATGACTTCCCATACAGGCATATCGATCTAGGTTTTCTACATCACTGCTAACCGTTGATGATAATAAATTGGAAGTTTGTAAATCAGAATAGCTGCTTTTTTCATAGGTTCTCAACATATAATCTTTTTCACCTCTTAGTGCTTTTAATACAATAAACCTATGATTCATGGGATCCAACAAATCTGAATTTTCTTCTAAGGATTCAGAACCAGGTAAATTTTCAGGGTCATACTGATTCTCTGTATCTGAGGCAAAAGCTTCAATATCGGGTCTCAATTTTGATTTTAATATTGTGGAATCTTCAGGAATATTGCTTTCAAAACTCCAGGCAAATTGTCCCCAATGTAATATCTTATCACCAACATAGGATGGGTCTTTGAAAAATATATTATAATCCACTGTGCTAGAATATAAATCTTGCCAAGGACCATTTGCATTGTCTTGCAAGCTTATCTCATCTATTCTAGCTGATAAAAATTCCGCAGTTTTTTCTGAAAAAGTATAGCCATCCACAAAAAACTCAACAATGAGATTTTCATTTTGGCTATAAGAGGAAAGAGAGTAAACGGAAGCTGAGCTCGAAGAAGAAACGGAGGTGCCGGCCTTTCCCAAAGCATCACAATTATTAAAACTAATGGAGCCATTAGATTGATGAAAAGTAATGAGTAATTTACTCAAGGTTTGATTCCCATCCTTAACCGTCATATAAGCATAGGATTTATTTGAGCCGGAAGCATTTTCAAAAATATCCTGTACTTGAGAACCCGAAGAATGGTTAAAACTTGGCCAAACACGATAGGAAAACTCTTCATCTACCTCTACTTCTTGAGGGGAAAACCAATCGCTCATATGTTCAATCCTATTGTAGGTTCCATATTCTACCGTTGGATACATTGTTGCACCTAGATCACAAGTTCCAATCATGGCTACTTCAACAATGGGTCTAAATTTTACATAACGCCAATGAACATTGGAGGTGCTGAATAATGAAAAATGAATTCTATAGGTGTGTGTGGCATTATAACCAGGCAAGTTTTGAAATGTTCCAGGACCAAAATTTATGGAACTTCCACTTGAAGGTTGAAAACTTTCATCGCTAAGATCTGTGGTTCCTGCATCAAGAATGTTGCTATAAACTTTAGTAGACACTAAATTATTGCTAGCATCAAAATCCTCCACAGTAAAATTAAATACCAGATCATCATTTAGCGCTCCAGTCAAAGACCTATTCAAATCCACCTTAATCTTTTGATCACCTTGTATGGTGATGAACTCCGCTCCAGAAGGAATAAATGCATCTTCATATTTAGAGTCTGTATATTCAATACCATTACCGTCGTAATAATTGATATTTGTATACTCCACTCTTGGGTTCCAGGTGAGCAAATCTTGTTGGCCATCAGTACCAGATTTCGCCCTGAAAAGAATTACATCTCCTTTCGCCACTGATTGGCTACTATAATTGGTACTAATCGAATTATTGGCATCAACAGCTCTAAAACCATGAACAAGATAATTGTCATTTTTTTGAACTGCCACCCTAGTTTCTCCAGAAGTATTCCCAACGTTTTCTGCCAACCCGGTAATATTAATGGTTCCCGCAAATGGCGCAGTCCAAATTTTCACCATCTCCAAATCCTTTAATTCCTCATCATTAACATCCACGATATCCAATGGCTGATCTTTAAATATAGGGTTGGGGGTATTGGAACTTGATGGATTATATTGTAGTTCATTTAAAGAATTTAAACTCCCAAATAAAACCTTGGACTTTCCATCGGCATCTTCAATAACCAAATCTGGGAATCCATCGGCATTATAATCGGTAGTAAAATTTTGAACCGTGGAGGTCGTAGAACTCCAATTTTTCCCAAAATAGAAGACATTATCCTCCATTGTAAAATCAAATCCTCCATTTTGGGTTGTAGATTTATTTTTAAACAATGGCCTATCATTATTATGTATATCAACAAAGGGCCCATAAGAAAGTACCGAATTATTTCTTTGCAAGGGGTAAAATCCCCTTCTAGACTTTTTATCTACCACCATATCTAACAAACCATCACCATTCATATCCATTAAACTTCTTTTGTCTTTTGAATATGATTCTGAATAGCCATATTGTCCAGAAAAGGTAAAAACTTTGCCGCTAAAATAATCGCCGATGGGAGCAATTCCCAACCCTACACTTCCACCAGAAGACCAACCCCATGTGCTGCTTGCCTTTATTGGTGAGGCATTGAGAACATTTAGAATTGGATTTACTATGTGGCTTAAAGTTGAGGAAATTTCGTCAGTAATATCTGTAGATAAATTATCATAAGGGAATACTTGTTCATCTCCAAAACTTAATGACCCTGAATAATATTCGAAATCATGAGCATAAAATCGACTTCCCTTGCGATATTCTGCAATGGAATCCAATCTGGTTTTTCTAAAATCACCTTCGCTATAATAAAGTCTATAATCTTTAATTGTGCTACTTCCATATTTCACCACAATTTTGTCAAGACGATGATCATCCAATACCTTAAATCCTGTTTTCATAGAAACCGTAGCATCCAATCGGTTGGCACTAGATTCGAAAACAACTTTATATTGACCTGGATCTTGATTGAACCCTGTATATTCAATTCGATCCAAAATTAAAAAGACCCCCCCATCTTTAATGGGGTTTAATGTTGGATCTGCGGAAACAGTCATTTCATCCTTATGGTAATAATATTTGATATGATTTCCCCATTGATCTTCCATTTTTGTTAAGCCCCATTTTACAATATTCCCACTTGCATCCTCTAAAGTAGAATTTGGATCAACTGTAGTTCCATCTAAAGTTCCATAATATAATTTGGTGTTATTTGATGTAGTTTCCACCCAAACATAATGGCGTGGGCTTAAACCTATTCTCTCAATTTTTTTATAGCCATTCATGGTCCTTTCAAAGAACCGAACCGTATTCTTAGACGTTAATCTCGGGCTTAGTTCTGGAGCTCCATTTACTACCTTAGCCCTATTTCCCTTAGTGCCACCTTCTTGACTTAATGGACTGCCATTTAAAGAATATACCTCTTCTTGATTATTGGCCGGAAAGCTGGGCACTCCCCAACGAGTGTCAATACTCACGGATGGAACCGACATATTCCAACCATATCCACACCAACCTGCTCCTCCATCGCTACTATAGCTTAGGGCTAATGAAGGACTTAAACCTTGTCTCCCTGCTGGAATTTCTAAAGGAAAAGAAATGGAAGCTTCCCCGGTCCTACTCTGCTGCGGTGGTGAGATTAAATTCATCCCAGCAGCTGGATTTGCTGCCTCAATATCTGATATTCCAGTCGGTAAAAAAGCACTGGCCTCTGGCATATCTGGTGACTTAATAAGCCCTGCAAAATAATCTGTATTAGGAGGTACGCTAGCCTCTAAAACTGCGCTGGCCATATCCACCTTTTCCGTATGTGCCTTTTTCCAGCTGTTATCTTCCGTATTATAATAAAAGACATTAGCCTCTTTTAAATCATTAGGGCTATTTAATTTTGATGCATCTACTCCAATAGCCACCTTTACCAGCTCATTAGCATTATTTCTTTGTCCATAGCCCCAAGCATTGCGGGTGAGATTCCGAATGCTTTTTGGAATACTTGCCATTTCCAAATCCCTATTTTTAAAACTTATGGCTTCCGGACTAGAAATCAAGAGTTTAAAATCTCTCTCGTCCGCCAACTGCCTCTTCATCTTCACGCCCTTATTCGCCGCTCTAGGTGTGGCTGTTAAGTGAATCTGTACATTTTTTACCTCTGCGGCTAATTGGCTAGATTTGTTAAGAGCAAAACGAACTTGATTGTTTCCTGCTTTCAAATCCTCATAATCCACCATCACCATTACTCTTTGCCATTGATCCGAAGCTTTTAATTCTCCACCAACATATACCTCTCCTCCATTGATAGACTTTGGCAATTCTTCTGCATTGGCAATACCTTTTACTTCATATTGCAAATAGGCAAACTGGAATTTTTTCACCTCCTCTTGGAGGTCAATGCTAAATACATCATCATTAGGAGAACCCAAAACATCTTGATGATGAGCCCCGATATAAGCCGTTTGATCTGGAGCTCTATTGCTAAACTCATTGGGTAAATCTATAGGGTCTATCCATTTTTTTGGGGAATTTTTAAGATTCCTTGTTTCATTGGAATTCGGAGCTTCGGCTGGGATAGGTAAAGCCACAGCATCTTTTAAATTCTGGGCATTTTGGTATTTCGCCACTTCCATCATTTGTAATCGATGAAAAGCTCCTAAGGATGCGATAAGGTCATTCCCTAAAAAGAATATGATGGTAGTGATACTGGCCAGCTTAGTGAAAATAGAGTTGGTCATGACAATTATTTTTAAAAAAGGTTAGTTGGTTTTACTTGACAATGATTTGCTTAATCTCCGTATAGCTCTCCCCTCGAAACTGAAGCAGATAAACTCCTGGTGTAGCAATAGCCTTTTGGTAGCTGAGTCCTTTTTGTGGAATAAAGCTTTCGTCAAAAAGGATTTTACCGGATTGATCCACCATTCGGATATTAAACTCTTCATCAAATAAATCGGGACTGAAGACCGCGGTAAAAGAACTTCCCTTGTCCATTGGATTTGGGAATACATCGATAGTTTGGTTCAATAGGTCAATATTTCGAGGGGTATTTTCCTCCTTAGACCCTTTATCTACAAGAGTAGAACCATCACTCTTTAAATTATTGGTTTGGGTGATGGAAACGGATTCCAAAGAAGAATTTGAAATCCCAGCGCAATTTCCAAAATTTACTAGATCATCTACCCATTCTCCTTCCTCATTATACACTCGCAGATGAAATTGACCTGCAGGAATAGATTCCATAAGAGTTTGACTTTGGCTTATTTCCCCACTAATAAAATCACCTGTTTCAGAATTTTGCAGAATATATTTGGAGGGCAAAGCCTTATCCTCCAGATTCAAGCGGATATTATTAAGGGCTGCAGCACCGGTACAAGGACCTAAGGATACGGATCCTAATGGCAAACAAGCTAAATGGCTATTATCCCATACCAAATACCAGTTTTGATGTGCCACACTATCTAAATGGCTAAGAGGAATTTGAATTTCGGTAATTCCGTTTTGCTCTGAATAGTTTAGGGGAATTTGTGTAAGACCATTGGAAAATTTAGGAGCACTTTGCAAATTTAAAACACTATCCCATTTAAGGTATAGCCAATCTGCATTTGTATCCCAATTAAAAAATCTAAACTTCCAAGGAAGCATGGTGTTGGCGGATCCACAATTTATTCCCTTTAAAGTCCATAACCTTTTGGAAATAACTACTACAGAACCATCCTTTACTTTTTTATTAGGAGTGTTTCCCAAAACAATAGGGTCCTCCAAACTAATACCAATTGACTGTGCATCGGCTGTGAAAGTTTGACTTTGCTCCCATTGTAAAAAATCCAGCCTCCCTAAGGCCATCACTTCTTTATCATAGGTGCCATCTGCGGAGGTGCTCCACAATTTAGTACTATCATTTGCCCAATAATCTCTAAAAACCTTTTCTGTATTTTTAGTAATATTAATGGAGTACTTCAGTGCTAAATAGGATTCTACAATTCTACTTTGCACCTCGCTTAATTGCTCTTCATAAAAAATGATTTCCGCTATTCGAATGGAAGGAAGGATATAGAGATTGTTTTTATCCCAAAGGCGTTTCATACCGGCTTGGTATTTCACCTTAAAAATAAATGGCTCCTCATTTAATGGTACTGTTGGGATAGAATGTTTAGCACAAAAAACAGAATCTCTGGTGATGGCAAGTCCACCAAATTCTAAAATGGGAATATTTGGAAAGCCACTTGGAAGTTTACCCACAATAAATAAAGTTCCACTTCTATTTTCTCCAATTTTTTTTAGATTAGACTGAAGTGTGGAATCATTTAAATTTAGGCATTCATAGTTGGCTATAAAATCGCCATTTCCTAGCCCAGATTGTTGATAAGAACCTACAAAATTCCAGATTTTTTCTGCTGGATTTCCTAATATTTGAGCTTGAAGTGAAACTAGGCTAAAGCTCATGAAGATAAAAGCTAAAAACCTAGTATTTAGGTTGGTACAGTTTAACATAGAGTAGAGTGTTTTCAAATGGTAGACTAAAAAATGTTTTTAAAGCCCAATAAACGTATAATTGTATTTTTAAATACGCAAGGATAATCCTGTTTTTATTTTTTATCAATTATTGAATATTTTTTTACACTATATTTTTCTGATAATTAGATTATTATTCTATTTTATTATTGAAATTTTTATAATGAAAAATGAAATGGTATTTTTTACCATAAGTTGTTTTTTGCCCAAAATTTTTCCTGAATTGGAATATTTTAATGAACAAATGATAGATGAAATGAATTAAACAGGGAGAATTTGGTTTTAGGCAAACCATTTTAGCTTCTAGTGCGTATATATAGGCAGAAACATTTCTATGAAAAATACAGAGGAATTAGAAGCCATAGCCATCCCAAGTTCTGATTGGGGAAACTTCCATTTTGATGATGAGTATTTTCTAAATAGAGCGATTTTGGATTTACAATCCCAAAACCTTTCGGAATCAAACTTTCTTAAAAAAACAAATATTTGCGAGTTTTTGAGATTTCAGGAAGATAAAAGCCTGAGAATGGTTTCTACCAAACTTTTCCCAAATCTATTTTTAATTTCTGCCCAATAATTAAGGAGCTCTCCTTTCTATTAACCAATTTGAATCTTGCTTCTTATAGCAAATCCTGTCGTGCAAACGGCTACTTCTTCCCTGCCAAAATTCATAAAAACTAGGCATTAATCGATATCCTCCCCAATGTTCTGGTCTTGGAACTTCCATTCCCTTAAATTTCTCTTCAAAAAATGAAATTCTTTCCTCCAAATACTCCCGGTTTTTAATGGCTTCACTTTGTGGAGAAACCCATGCCCCTATCTGGCTGGCTCTTGGACGAATGTTGAAATAAGCATCAGATTCTTCTGGGCTCATTTTTTCCACCTGCCCTTCAATTCTGATTTGTCTCTCCAAGTCTGGCCAAAAAAAAGTGAGACCAATATTTGGGTTTTTAGACATTTCTTTGGCTTTATTACTTTGATAGTTGGTATAAAACTCAAGACCTTCTTTTGCTATACCTTTTAGTAAAACTATACGAGAGGAGGGGCTGTTATCTTCCTTTACTGTGGTTAATAACATTGCATTGTGGTCTTTATTCCCCGTGTCCTTATACTCCTTTAACCAGCTTTCAAAAAGATCTAGAGGTCTTTGTGGTAAGTGGTTTTCGGAAAGTGATCCTTTTTGATAATCCTCTCGGGCATCGCGCAATTCCATGTCCATATTGTCGTTAATAAAATGAATTGCAAATTTACTTTACTCCCCCTATATTAGAGCTAATTACTAGAATAAATATGGATATTAAACAAAAACCGATGACAGGTAGTTTATTAGCTGCCGAACCTTTCCTTGGAGATCCTAATTTTGAACGTTCTGTAATTTTATTAACGGAATATCATGAAGGTGAAGGTTCTATTGGTTTTGTGGTGAATAAACCTCTTGAATTGGATCTAGATGATATCGTAATTGGATTCCCATCTTTGAAAAGCATCGTTTACCACGGTGGACCTGTTCAAGAGGATAATTTATTTTTTATTCATAGAAAGGGTGATTTACTTCCAGGAAGCCAGCATATTATCGGAGATTTATATTGGGGTGGTGACTTAGAACCTTTAAAGGAACTCATAAAATGTAAATTGATTGGCCCTAGTGATATTCGCTTTTTTTTGGGATATAGTGGCTGGGGAAACGGTCAACTAGAATCTGAAATTGAAGATAATTCTTGGGTTGTACTGGATCATTCCACCTTAAATATTTTTGATTATCAGGCAACAGAGCTTTGGAAGAAAATTCTCCTGCAAATAGGTGGTAGTTATTCCCTCTGGGCAAATAGTCCTTCAGATCCTACTCTTAATTAAGTACACTTAGGATATTTAATTTCTGAACCAGTTTTTTACTCAGTTCATTGGTATAGCTCTTTTTTCTATATTTTGTTACCCATTGAATTCCCTGAATGCTATTGCTTAAAAAAACTTCTTCGGCTTTTTGAAGATCAAAAGGAGAAAGTTTGTCGGTCTCCTCTATTTCTATTTCCATTTTTCCGGCTATCTCCAATATTTTTTTTCTGATTATCCCTTTTAAACAACCACTAGCAATGGACGGTGTCCTCAATTTTGAATCTTGAAGGATAAATACATTTGAAGAAATGGCTTCCGTCAGATATTTTTCATCATTTATCATTAAACATTCATCCAATTTATTCTCAGATTTAAAAATGGAAGCTAAGGTCATTAAGGGTGTAGAACTCAACTTTAAATTGGAAAGCATAGATTTTTGCTTGTAAAAGTCCTTAAACAAATCCACCTCTAGTCCTTTTTCATTTAATATATACTTATCATTTGCAATAGGACTAAGGCTGATGAGATAATCTATTTCATTGGTATTTGGATTGTATAGACCTCCAGGCTTTCGGCTAATTAGGAGCTTTATTCTGAAATTTTGGCTGTGCTCCTTTTTTTGGTATGCAGAGATTGTATCCCTGATTTCCTTTTCCAAAAATTCTGGGGAGAATGTCATGGGAATTTCCATTCTTAAAATACGCATGCTACTCATTAACCGGAAATAATGATCTTCCCAAAAATTAATACGGTTATTGCTAAATTTCAATGTTTCAAATACACCATCTCCATAATTTAAGCCGCGATTATCTATTGTCGTCTCAAACTCTGAACCTTCAAAAAAAGCACCATTAAAATTGTACAGCATCTGTCTATATTTTGCCGCAAAAGTAATTTTTAATCTAATTTAAGCATCCAATTTTTGAACTTAAAAATCCAATTCTGAAAGGGATTGCTCAGATGAGAGCATAAAAAAACCCTGAGCTTTACACTCAGGGTTCTAAGCATTCAATAAAATAAATTTACTTTTTGATGAATTTTTGTGTGAAGGCTTCTTTTCCAGAAACTACTTCAACTAAATAAGCACCTTGGCTTAAGTTTTCAATTGATATTTTCTCTTGTGAAGAGTTAACATCAACAGTCATCAATGATTTACCACTAAGATCTCTGATCACAACTTTATCGATAGATATATTTGGATCATCAGATTTAATATTTAATACGCTAGATGCTGGATTTGGAAATAATTTGATTTTTGAAGCCAATTTAGTTCCTTCTTCCAATCCGATTGGTAAAGCCAATGAATTAATAATTCTTGGGATGCAGTATCCAATTAATGAATCACTATAGGTTCTACCTTTGCTTGATGACATATCCATATTGGAAGCCAAGCTAGCTTGGTGAGCAGTAACTGGCGGTGGTCCTGCAGCAACCACTGATGTTGCCAAAGGAGAATTTGGATCCCACCATTGCCATGGGCTACCCTCATTTTGGAAAGTTGAAGCTCCAAGAGGTCTTACCACCGGAAATAATCCTTCAGCGGTATTTACCGTAATTTGATCAAATGGGGCTGGGTAGATATAACTATACGTAGCACCATAACTTCTACGAGCGGCTAAGGTGTAGGAATCATTATAGGTGTAACCAACTTGATAAGAATCATTATTTCCAAGTGCATTAGCTTTCACCATAAAAACATTGGCTCCTTGTACATCTACCACATCCTCTTGAGTGGTAGGAACTACAACTGTTCCTTCACCGAAAGGAGCAAATGGGTCTCTAACACATTGGATAGAAACCATAGGCGCATCACCTGCCTCTAACCATGATGTATCAGCTAAGGCCCCTCCACTATTCACTACAAAGGCAACTTCTGAAGAAGAACCATTATCAGTATACAGATTCAATAATCCGCCTAATCCTTCCACATCTCCTACTAGAGAAGGTTGAACATAGGAGGAATCTGTTGTTCCTGGATAAATGAACTTTTGAATTTCTGTTTCAGATTGTTTGTCAAGTGTAGCATAAGCCAAAGCAACATAACCTCCAGAACCTTCACCAAATAAAATGATCTTATTGGTATCAATAGAATATGGATTTGTGTTTGCAGCTTCTGCTTTTAGCCCTCTTACCAAATGCTTAGTATCGTGCAATGCTCTATACACAGCGTTTAACAATGTAGCTCTACGTACAATTGGGCCAGTAGGGCCAGAAGCTACAGGATTCCAACCCAGTCTATAATCCATAGAAATAGCCACAAATCCTCTTTTTGCCCATCTTTCACACATGATAATGGCTGCACTATCTGTTTTTAATCCTAAAGGAGATCCATTTAAGGGTGGTGGTAAAAAGTTCCCTGTATGAATATAAATCATCAATGGACGTTCTGTTTGAGTATCACCCATTGGTTCATAAACATCCATTAAAAGTTTGGTCAACTTTACATCAGTACTCGCGTCAGCTGGATCAAAATAGGCTGCTGGGATTGGGTTTCCCATGGCGATATTCGTTTGAATATCCGTAATATCCGTAATGATCTGACCTTGATTGGAAAGATCGGATGTTAAAAAATCTACATTAACACCATACTCTACGTTTGAAGTAACTTGAACCTGCGAAAACACTTCTGTGCTATATCGCTGGGCTTGTGCCAATCCAAAGGTTAGTGTTAATAGTCCTAGTAATACTTTTTTCATGTTTAATTTAATTGCGTTGTTAATTTTAAAGATATATAAAATAGTATAGATAGAGATTAGAACTTTTCAAAAACAATTGAGAAATAGGCCATTCTCCCAATTGTTGGACCTCCATATACTTGGAAGACTTCATTGTTTAAAACATTTGAAGCACCAAGCTTAAAGGTGGAGTAAAGATAAGGAACTTGGTAGCTTATTTGAGCATCAAGCATTCCATAACTATTAATAAAACCGGTAAATTGTGGTGATCCCTCAAAGCGAAATCCTTCTACCCATTTATAGTTGATGGCAAAACCCATCTTATTCTCTTTGTGGTTGAACAATTTATAGCCCCTACCATTAATTCCTAAATTGAATTTATTCTTTGGTGTATTAAATGCCGGGATTATGGGATTGTCGCTACCTCTTAGATCTATGGCATTATAGGAATAATTTCCATTTAAGGTTAACTCGTCGGTTAGGTAATAGTTCAATCCTAAATTCACACCTTGGGTAGTCACCAATTCTGAGGCATTTGCTGATACTCTATAGGCCTGCAAGGTTTCAAATCTATTTGGGAAGGCGGAGTTAAAGGTCAATTCCAATCCAAATTGATATCCTATAAAATCGGTATACCAGCTGTGGTAGGCATTAAAATCAACATATAATCTCTTAAATAATGACCCTCTATAGCCTACTTCTAAAGTCCTTACCCTTTCGGGTTTGATGGGTGCCACATTGAAAAAATCCAAATTTTTCTTTAATGGAATATCTTGATTTCGGTAATAATCAAATGATTCGAGGCTAATTAGGGAATCATAGCCGGTAATATTTCCTCTAAGTATTGCCCTCCCTACATTGAAATTTAAATATTGATCTGCCAATGTTGGATTTCGAATCGCACTGCCAAATGAAACTCGAACGGTATGCTTTTCATCAATATCATAAACCGCAGATAAAGCTGGCGAAAAGAGATAATCAAAATTCTGATTTTTGTCCATCCTCACTGTAACATTGGTCTTTAATTTATCGGCAATGAATTTATTTTCAATCCCAACATAAACTCCAAACTCCTCATTTTTGATCTCCCTATACACATATTCCCTACTGATTTCATTTCCAAACTGATCCGTTTCAATTATGATATCTTCTATTTCATCAAAGATATTTCCCTGGGAATAAGGTCTATACCATCTGTAATTACCACCCACTCTAAAATGGCTTTCTAAAAAGTCAAATTCATATTCACCCATGATGTGATACAAAGCTGATTCATCAAAAAATCTGGAACCTCCTTCTGTGAAATTTTTGCTGATAATTGAATTAAAAAGTGAGTCGTACTCTGCCGTTCCGGGTTCTGGACGTGGGAAAGTAAAGGTGTTTACCGCATTTAAAAGTGAGTCGTGATACTTTTGAAGAAGGGGTTGGTATTCCTTTAATAATTCCTGGTATCCATCGTTGAAATATGCCCTACTAATGGTATCAAACCGAATTCCTGTAGCATCTTCAAAGGCATCATCAAAATTGTATAGGTTGCTCCAAAGATTTTTATATTGAAGATTCCAAGCATTAGATTCCCCAATGGCCTGGTTCATTTTAAAAGCCGTAAGAACAGCATCGTAGGAATTTCCTGCATCTTCCTTGGTTGAATATGCTCTAAGAAAGAACTTTCCTTCCTTCTTTATTTCCAACACATTTTGAAAAAACTGAATATCCTTAAGGCTAAATCTGTTTTCTCCCTGGTAAACGGTAGTTCCTGTTCCATAATTAAAATTATAGCTCAATTCCACCTCTGGAGTAATTCTATAATAAAGACCGAGATTGGTTTTGAGATTACGAGTATCATAATCTACAATGTCTACCTCTCTATATCCGGGTCTAAAAAATTTTCCTAATCCTGCAAAATCTCCAAATTGAAAGGATTCATAGCTGGTATAATCATTATTGGAAGAAAGATCCTCATCTCCATAGACATTGATAGCATCATACCTTCCGGGGTTATCAGCAGGAATTGGAGAATCATCAACTGGTTGGTAGTTTTCTGCCTCCCAATCATCAGCTCTTAAATAGTACAGGTTTATTTTATAGGCAAAATTGTCGGTTTCAGAATTGAATATTTTGTAGGACTGTGCATAGCGAACAGCCGTTTCGGTAAGTGCCCTTTCCCCTACCTTAACACTAGCGGTAAGCCCTTGATAAATAAAAGGGTTTTTGGTAGTCATGGAAATAACCCCATTGAAGGCCGAAGGTCCATAAAAAGCCGTACTAGCGCCAGCAATAATATCTACATTACTAATATCCAATTCACTCGCTCCTAGGAAATTACCAAGGCTAAAGTTTAAACCAGGAGCCTGATTATCAACACCATCAATCACCTGCAATGATCTTACAGGAGAAGTGCTATTAAAACCTCTGGTATTCAACACCTTAAACCCAATACTAGCGGAAGTAAGATCTACACCTTTGAGGTTTCCCAATCCTTCATAAAAACTAACTGCTGGAGTTTCTTTAATAGCTAGGGCATCCATAGCTTCAACGGTGAGGGCAGACTCCCTTTGTTTATCACTAAGTCTTTTCTCAATAATGTCTACCTCCGCCAACATCTCCTGATCCACCTCCATTTGGATTTTGAGGTATTCACTAGGATTAGTTACGATTTTTTCTAAAGTCTTATACCCAATAAAACTAATTTGAAGAGTAAACGGTGGACTTATTGAGCCTATTTTTAGAACAAACTTCCCTTCGTAATCGGTAGTTTCACCAATTTGAGTGCCTTTAATTATCACATTTGCACCAATAACCTCTTCGCCATTTTCATCTCTTACCTCCCCTTTTACAGACTGAGCATTAACACTTTGCCCAGAAAGAAGCAGGATTATAAGTCCAATAATAATTCTCAAAATATCTTTCTTTGTTCGTGACCGTAATCTACCAAAAATATTGATTTGTAAAAGCTATTTAATAGAACAATGGAAAATCCTATTTTTGCCGACCTATGGTAAATGGCAAAAAAGTAGTTGTGGTTCTGCCTGCATACAATGCTGGACAAACTCTTGAGAAAACATATAAGGAGATTCCATTAGATATTGTTGATGATGTTGTGCTTGTGGATGACAAAAGTTCGGACAACACCGTGGCTTTAGGTAAAAAGCTGGGAATTAGGCATATAATTTCTCATGAACATAATAAAGGTTATGGTGGAAATCAAAAAAGTTGCTATAATAAGGCTTTAGAGATTGGTGGTGATATTATCATAATGGTGCATCCTGATTATCAATACACTCCAAAATTAATTCCTTCCATTAGCTATATTATTGCCAATGACTTATACCCTGTTGTGCTGGCCTCAAGGATTTTGGGCAAGGGTGCTTTAAAAGGGGGAATGCCTTGGTATAAATATGTCGCCAATCGAATATTAACCCTAGCTCAAAATATTTTAATTAATCAAAAACTTTCAGAATATCACTCTGGATATAGAGCTTTTTCAAGAGAAGTTTTAGAAGCGGTAGACTTCAATGCCAATTCCAATGATTTTGTTTTTGACAATCAAATGCTTGGACAGATATTCTTTAAAGGCTTTGAGATCGGTGAAGTTACCTGCCCCACTAAATATTTTGAAGAAGCAAGCTCTATAAATCTTCAGCGAAGTTCAATTTATGGCTTAGGAGTTTTAAGGGTTTCCATTGAATATAGATTGGCGAAATGGGGAATTATCAGCCCAAAATATTTGAAAAACTAGCGGCGCTGATAAAAATAAAACCCATTCTTTTCATACAGAAATTTAGCGTCTGTAATATCCTTTTCAAACTTGTCCTTTGAATTAATTTTACAGGAAATCAAAACAGATTTATCCGTTTCTCCATATAATAACCAATCTTGATTTTTGGCATTCTCATTTTGATGCTCCTCTATTTTTGAATAAAACCAGGGAACATAGCTTTTATAATCATAGCTGGTTACATACACATTTTTGCCTTCCATACTTTCAAAAAACTCCACACTTGCCCTTTGACTTATACCTTCCACCTTGGCAATAAAGAAAATCAAAGCCGAAAAAATCCAAATAATATTTCCGAAAAACAAAATTTTAAAGGCGGAGTATTTATTTCTAGCTAGGCTAATAAAAAAGCCAATCAACACCAATAATGCTATCAGGGATGGAATAAAATCCAAATAACTCCAATTTATTTCTGCCGACATATTTGCAAGTGCAAAAGGATCTTTTTCGAAAAGAAACAGGAAGTCTTTCAAATGAAGTCCAATCCAAGGTAATGCGAAGGAAACCACCATAATTACCAGGCCTATAAAACCGATTAAAATGGAAATCCATTTTCTATACTGCAGTTTTCCTTCAATAAGATTCCTTAAAGTCAGTGCAGATAAAAAACTAATTGGATAATAAGCCATTGATGAATAATGGATGATTTTGGTTCCAACCAGACTAAAAAGAATTAAGATTACCCAAAGAAGGATAATCATCCACCTTTGGAAATCTGCAATATGAGGACTGCTATTGGCAAATTTCCCCATACCTCTAATGGCAAAAATGCTAGCGGGAAAGCAGCCAAAAAGAAGCACTACAAAATGATAGCCCAAGAATCCACTATGGCCGGCATCACCAGTGGTAAGTAGCTCCCATTGTCGGATGGTGAATTCTATTAAAAAATCTGGACCATTGAAGGCCATATCTACCCCCAACCAAATGAATGTTATAGCCAGAGCGGCAAGCGTAAATTTTAGAAAGGCCATTGGGCTAATAAAAAATCGAAACCTTTCTATAATCCAATAAACAAATAGGCAAAGTCCAACAATTAAATAAGCGACAGGTCCTTTACTTAAAATCCCAAATCCTACGCTAACACCCGCAATAAGAAGATAAATACCAGCTTTTTTCGAAAAATATAAATCCCTATTCCCTTTCTTTCTCCACATATATTGGATAAGGAAGAATAGCCCATTAAAAATAAAAAAATTGAAAACGGGATCTATTATGCCGGATTTGAAATAGAGAAATGGTAGAATACTTCCAAACCAACTAAGAGTCCAAAGAAAACCGAATTTACGGTCGTAGAGAAATTTTCCGGCTATATATAAAAATGGCATTACAAAAAAGCCAAGCAGGGCATTTGGAAATCGTGCTGCGAACTCATTCACTCCAAATAGCTGCATGGAAATGGCCTGAAGCCAAAAAAACAATGGAGGCTTTTCGGTAAATGTTTCATAGTTGATTTGCATCTGAAGGTAATCCCCAGTTACCAGCATTTCCCTAGCCAATTCTGCAAAATTGATTTCATCCCAATCAAAAAGGTGTACTTCACCAATAAAAGGGAAAAACAAAAGTCCTCCAAGTAAAAACCAAAACCAGGTATTTCTATCGAAAAATTTCACCAGGATTAAATATTTATTTTTTTATCCAGCCATTCCTTTTTCCAATTAGAAGAGAAATAATAGCTGAAAATGGAAATTAATATGCCCAAGAAGGTACCGGCAACAATATCCTCTAAAAAATGTTGAGAAAGGTACATTCTTGAATAGGCAGCTAATGCGGCAATGCTAAAGAATGAAAATTTCAAAACTTTATTTCTTCCCAGCAAGGCTAAAAAACCCCAAAAGGCAAAAGCAGCGGTGCTATGTCCGGATGGGAAACTTTTCATAGTATTCATTTTCACTCCTTCTACTACTCTTAGATTGTAATCCGTATTTTCAAAATATTTTATGGGTCTAGGAACATCCTTAAAAACCATATTCTTTAGACTTCCAATAAGGAATAAGCTCAATAAACTACAGACTAATAAACCTAAAGCATATCTCCATTTCACAAAGGCTAGGATTATTATCCCAAGAGGGAATATCCATCCATCTCCTAAATGAGTAAGGTATTTAAAGAATATATCGAAAAAGGGAGAATAGTGATGATTTATCCAAATATGGATATCGTCTTTTGAGTTAAGACTTAAAAAAACAATCCCGGTACCAATAAAAATTAGGACCGGGATAAAAAAGGATTTATTCTCTTTTACTATTTTAGAAAAAGTCATTTAGGCGCCAATGGTGTGTAATAATTCATGAACTTGACTTTCCCAAAGTCTTTTATCTTCTTCAACTTCATCCGGTTCGCTATGGTCAATAACAATAAGCGAGGCATCCTGTGTAAGCTCGTCTACTATTATTTTAAATTCGAAAAAGTAGTTTAGTCCTTCTTCTTCATCTTCTTCCCATCTGAAGCGAATAAATTTATCGGTTTTCTTTGCTAGCCTTTTAGCTGATCTTTCTTCGCCATCCCATATAAATGTAAATTTTTCACCCCTAGAATTTACATTGTCAGCAAACCATTCTGAAAGTCCGCTGGGTGTAGATAAATAGGGGAATAACATATGGGGAGATGCCTTTACAGGAATCTCTACTTCGTATTGCACTTTCTCTTCTGTCATTATTGTCTTTATGGTTGATTAACCTTGTGCGCAATATAGGAAAATTTGTTTTTCAGAATTTATTAGAAAAAGATTGTTCGAAGCTTTTTTTAAATCCACAAAATATTATATTTGCAGCCCCAAAATGATGGCGCGGTAGCTCAGCTGGTTAGAGCGCAGCACTCATAATGCTGAGGTCGAGGGTTCGAGTCCCTCTCTCGCTACTAAATTCAAATAAAATCCCAAAGTCAAAATAGATTTTGGGATTTTTTTTTTCTCCTATATCACAAAAAAAAAGCCCTGAAAATTCAAGGCTTTTTTGGATATTATAAATGATTCTTAGGCATTAACACCTAAAAGCTCGGCCATTTTCTCACCAATTGTTGCAGGAGAATCCACAACATGAACTCCACAATCTGCTAGAATTTTCTTTTTTGCTTGAGCTGTATCTTCAGCACCACCTACTATGGCACCTGCATGACCCATTGTACGTCCTTTTGGAGCTGTTTCCCCAGCAATAAATCCAACCACGGGTTTCCCATTGCTATTTTCTTTAATCCAGTTTGCAGCATCAGCTTCCATTTGTCCACCTATCTCCCCAATCATAACTATACCATCCGTTTCAGGATCTTCCATTAATAATTGTACAGCGTCTTTCATGGAAGTTCCAATAATAGGATCTCCTCCAATTCCAATTGCTGTAGATTGTCCCATACCAGCTTTGGTAATTTGGTCAACCGCCTCATAAGTTAAAGTTCCAGATTTAGAAATAATTCCAATTCGTCCTGGGTTAAAAATAAATCCAGGCATAATTCCAACCTTTGCTTCACCGGCTGTAATGATACCAGGGCAGTTTGGTCCTATCATTCTACACGCTTTATCGGCAAGATATTCTTTCACCATCACCATATCCTTAACAGGGATACCTTCTGTAATGGTTACAATAACCTTAATGCCTGCTTCAGCCGCTTCCATTATTGCATCGGCAGCAAATGCTGGTGGAACAAAAATTATGGAAACATCGGCGCCAGTTTTGCTAACCGCTTCAGAAACTGTATTAAAAACCGGACGGTCCAAATGAGTTTGCCCTCCTTTTCCAGGAGTTACACCACCTACAACTTGGGTTCCATATTCTATCATTTGAGTAGCGTGGAAAGTTCCTTCACTACCAGTAAATCCTTGAACTATGATTTTTGAATCTTTATTAACTAATACACTCATGGAGAGGTTATAATTTAAATTTTAAAAATATTGCTGCGAAAATAATAGATAAAGTAAAGGCAGAATACTATTCTCCAATAATTTTTAACAGAACTTATATAATTATAGAGAATCAACGATATTTAGCTTGATTGGAATATTTACTAATGGCCATTCCCCACTATCCACCTCCACCTCACTAATTTTTTCTACAATATCCATCCCTTCCACAACTTCACCAAAAATAGTATGCTCAAAATCCAAATGTGGAGAACCACCTATGCTAGAGTAAATTTCCAATTGAGTTTCATTAAACTCTGTATTATAGCTCTCTGCCATTAATTTCAGTTGATGCTTTGAATAGCTTTTACCTAGTGAAATATAAAATTCATAAGGATTGGATGCTTTAGTTTCATTTTTTTTATAATTCCTAGCCGCAGCTACAGCTCCCCTCTTGTGAAAATGCTGATCATTAATTTCTTGCGGCAATTTATAATCTCCTAGCTCTGCCCTCTTTTTTGCTGTTTCCTCCGAATCGCTATTTCCCGCTTGAATTACATGATCTTTTGATACCCGATGAAAAAAGGTGCTATTGAAATATTTCTGACTGATGAGGTAAAGAAAATTGGCACGATGAATTGGAGTATCCTTAAAGAGCTTAATCTTTATTAAACCAAAATCAGTTTGAATTTCTACAAGCTCTTCCTGATGTTCTTGGCCATAGGAAAGAAAAAACTCAGCAGCATTGTCGCTGCTGAGTTTATTTTGTTTTTGCTTTTCTATTGTAGTCTTTACAGCCTTATTTTCTTCCAGTTTGGACTTGGTTTCTTCAATTTCCACCCTATTTTCTTTACAGGAATAAAAGAGAAACAAACAGCAAATAAAAATTCCCAGGGAGATTTTGTTCTTTTCCAAAGTATCACATTGTTTTGGACAAAGTAGAAATTTTTAGGCAGATTTTAATGGACTTACCACCTCATTATCCCTGGTGAGTAATTTTTCGGGAATGCTGCTTTGGATAATAGCCTTTAATTCTTGGATTATCTTTATTTTCAACTCAGCTCTGGTGTAAATCATACTAATTTCCCTCGATGGCTTAGGATCTGCTATAGCTTTAATATAGCGTTGATCTTCAGCTGCTAAGTCAACCGCATGCAGGTATGGAATTAAGGTCATTCCAAATCCCTTTTTGCTTAATTTAATTAGGGTTTCAAAATTCCCTGACTCAAGGTCTACCGGTTTTTTGTCGCCTTTTAATTTCTTATTGCAAATATTCAAAATACTATTCCTAAAGCAATGTCCTTCATTTAGGAGTAAAATATCATCTACATCCAATTCAGAATTGGTAATAAACGCCTCCTTAAACAATCGATGATTTTCTGGAACAAAACCCATAAATGGTTCGTAATACAAAGGATTTTCAATAATACCTTTCTCCTCTAAAGGTGTGGCTATAATGGCTGCATCCAGCTCATCTATTCTTAAAAGCTCCACGATTTTATCAGTTCTTAATTCCTGAATTTGCAATTGAATTTTCGGGAATTTCTCATGGAATTTGCGAATAAACCTTGGCACCAGTGACGGAGAAATGGTTGGTAAAACCCCAAGTTTAAAAGGCCCTTCCATTTGATTTTTAGACTCTTGTAAAATTTCATTTATTCTACTAGACTCATTTAATACTATTCTAGCCTGCTCTATAATTTTTATGCCTATGGATGTTGGTTTTACCGGATGTTTGCTTCTATCAAATAATAGAACTCCTAGTTCTTCTTCTAATTTCTGAATCTGCATACTTAGAGTTGGCTGGGTAACAAAACTGGCCTCTGCCGCCCTTGCAAAATGACGATGATTGTCTACAGATATTAGGTATTGTAATTGAGTTAATGTCATGATATATAGTTTTAACTAACGAAAAATCAAAAGTAATAAATATTATTGATTTAATGGTTGAACATTGATTAAATTTTCCATAATGGATTGTACTATCTTCGCCAAAAATCAAAAACATGAAAAAAGCACTTAGCTTAGTTGTTCTTACTCAAGCATTTCTATTTTTATCAGGTTGTTCTAGCCTATTTATGAAATCAGATCCCTTAACTCTGAATTTGGAACAAGGAAGTTCTCATTCTTTAAAAAATGAGACCCACATTCAATATTTTACTGATGCTACCCTATCCGAAGAAGTGATGACCATGAAAATGACAATGATGGTTGACTATTCCGTTACAAAGGTTGAAGAAGATGGTAGCCTAGCCTTGGATGCGAAAGTTTCTTCAGTGAAATTAAAGCAAAATATGCAGGGAATGGGAATTGCTTATGATTCAGAAAACGCCGATTCTACTAATGAAATGGGTGCCATGGTGGCTCAACAGCTAGAACCTATTTTGAATCAAATTGTGAATATGAATATTGATAAATTTGGAGAAGTAATAAAAGATGAAAATAAGGAAGAAGCTGCACCTGGAGCAAATCCTGAAAACTTAATCGGACAATCATTCTCTAAACTTCCAGCTTGTGAATTAAAAGTTGGCGAAACTTGGACTCAAGAATTAGACAGTACAAGTAATGTTCCTGCTCCTTTAGTTTATACTGTTGAAAGTGTGGATAAGGAAAAAGTAACTTTCACCTATGCCGTTGATAAAAGCCAAATCAAAGAAAAAGATAAAGATGCTGATTTTCAATCTGGCGGAAAGGCCACATATGATCGTAAGACTGGTAAAATTATCAGCACAACAAATAATTCTACCATGAAAGGCACAAATCCTCAAATGGGAGATTTCTTTTTGGTTAGCACAACTACAGTAAGCAGCGTAAAATAGTATTTCATTGAATTTCACTGACTTTTTATCAGGACTAAGCCAAATTGAATTTGAGGCACTACCAGGGCCTCATGCTCATTATAAAATGGCTCCTGTAAATAGAAAGGCATTGGATTTAAACCTTATCGATAAAACAAAAGTAAAAAGGGCGGCTGTGGCTGCCCTTTTTTTTAATGTTGAAGATTATCCACATTTAGTTTTAACCCAAAGAAAAACCTATCCCGGTGTACATTCAGGTCAAATAAGCTTTCCAGGTGGAAAAAGGGAAAAATCAGATTTAGACTTTCGAGACACGGCACTTCGTGAAACTGAGGAAGAAATAGGTATAGAACGATCCGAAATTACCTTGCATAAAAACCTAAGTGAACTATATATACCTCCCAGTAATTTTTTGGTACAGCCCTATCTCGGCACCATAAATAATTTTCCAAATTTCAAAGCAGAAGAAAAAGAAGTGGATAAAATTATTAGCATTGATTTTAATAAGTTTTTGGATGATGGGAATATTGAGCTAAGAACTATTAAAATAGGTTCAGGGAGCATTCAAGTTCCAGCTTTCACCATGGAAGGACATATTATCTGGGGCGCTACTGCTATGATGATCAGTGAATTGAGGGAAATGTTTTTAAAACTAGGATAGTTTTTTAATGTTTCTATATTTGAGGCAAAGACATCTAGCCAAAAAAAATGAAAATCCGCTTATTTGATGCTTTCGGCAATTCTTTGATAATCAAAAGAGTGCTCATTTTTGTTTTTGGACTTATCGCCTATTACCGTTT
Source organism: uncultured Cryomorphaceae bacterium (assembly GCA_963976435.1). Classification (GTDB taxonomy): domain Bacteria; phylum Bacteroidota; class Bacteroidia; order Flavobacteriales; family Schleiferiaceae; genus CAKZNE01. Next base: position 26,129 of record CAXBKQ010000020.1, read on the forward strand.
CAATATTGCCAACAAAACTACTGTAAAAGGATCCAAAGTTTTAAAAGGCCTTCCTAATGGAAATGTACTTTTTGTGAGCAATCACCAAACTTATTTCGCGGATGTAACAGCAATGTACCAAGTTTTTTGTTCTGCAAAATGGGGTGTTTATGATCGAATAAATATGCCCTTTTATGTTTTAAATCCCAGGACAAACATTTACTTTATTGCTGCTATGGAAACTATGAAGGCGGGTTTGCTACCCAAACTTTTCGCCTATGTAGGTTCGGTTTCCATCAAAAGAACATGGAGATCTAAAGGCAAAGAAGTAGATAGAGGTGTTGATCCAAAGGATATTGATAAAATTTTTAAAGCAATGAATGCCGGATGGGTGGTTACTTTTCCTCAGGGTACCACTACCCCATTTGTTCCAGGCAGAAAAGGAACAGCCCATATTATTAAAGATCAAAAACCCATTGTAATTCCAGTAGTTGTTGATGGCTTTAGAAGAGCCTTTGATAAAAAGGGATTATTCCTCAAAAAAAAGGGGGTAAAGCTTTCCATTACTTTTAAGCCGGCACTAGATATTGATTACGAACAAAGTTCAGATGAAATTCTTGAATTAATAATGGACAGCATAGAGCAAAGCGATAGTTTCAACACCATGAAACAACTTGACCTATCTGAAAAACCCAACTTATAACAGTATTCAATCGTTTAATAAATAGAAACCAATTTGTATCAGGCTACATTGTTATTCTCCAATTTCCTGATTAACTTTGTTGGGTTAGACATCTTCCTATGAAAAGATCATTTTTATTTCTTTTAGTTGGCATAACATTTTTCTCCTGTAAAGAAAAAGTGCTTACCGATACTCCTCCAAATCCAGTGGAGAATGTTGAAATTGCCGTTTCTTATTTGTGGAATAATCTTGGTTTTAAACCAGATTCTTTATTAACCAACAATAAGGGTAATCAATTTTTTATCACTGATATAAAAGTTTTATTTTCAAGGTTTTACGTTCTTAGCGCAGGAGACACCTTTCAAAATAAAAATGGAAATTTTGCCTATACATTAAATAATGTAGAGCAATTGGTTCACGAACTTCCAGATGGTGGCTATTCCGGCTTCTATGGTTTTCGTTTAGGTGTAGATTCTATGGTTAATATAACAACCCTTCCCGGACAAAGCCCTGAAGGTAGTGGATTAAGAGAATCTGGAATGTTTAGAAACGATGGCATGGGCTATAACTCCATCCTTATTGAAGGAAGAGCGATTGACCCTACTGACCCTGATGATGTTACCGGTACTATTCCTTTCCGCTATGAAATAGCTAGCCATTATTTTAGAAGGGAATTAAATAGTGGTCAGGCAAATTTCGCCGTAACAGCAGATACTCAAGTGAATTTGATTCTCAATATCGATGCATGGCCGATTTTTAATGATTTTGATATTGTAGCTCGCCCTACCATAACCTCGGATCCCAATAATGCTATTGATTTTGCCCAAGCACAAATGATGTCTGACTCACTATACATCAAACTATTTTAAAATGAAAAAGCAGCTAATATTCGCAATTTTACTAAGCACTCTAGTGTTCCTTCCTTCTTGTGAAAAAGATCCTGTAGAAGCTGAACCTGGAAAGTTGAGAATTGTTGTAAGCATGAGCGATGGAACTCAGTCTGTTAGTCAGGATGAAAATATTAGCTTTTCCAATGGTCAGGATTTAAACATTTCCTTGTTTCGTCTATATCTGAGTAATCTTACATTAATGGAAGGAGAGAGAGAACTTGAAATAAAAAACCTAGTTTTAGTGGATCCTGGTTCTAATTCCAATAATTCTTTTACGATGACTGTTGAGAATGGGAATTACAGTACTTTAAGTTTTGGTTTAGGAGTGAATGCTACCCAGAATAATCTAAACCCTGCAGATTTTGACAATAATCACCCGCTGAGCACTTACCAATCCATGTATTGGAGTATGCTTAAATATAGATTCGCGAAATTTGAGGGGAAGGCAAATTTGAATGGTAAATTAGGTAGCAGCGATGATGTTTCTGTAGCATTTCACCCAGGAACGGATCCTTTATATCAACAGGTATCTTTGCCAATAAGTTTAAATATTTCGGAAGACAATACCTATACATTAAATATAGAAATAGATTTAAACGAAATGTTTGCCGGATCTAATCCATTTGATTTAACTGACGAAACTCAGACTCAAACACATAGTAATTCTACGGATATTCACATCGCCCAAAAGTTTATGGAGAATTTAAAAGCCTCCATTTCTGTGAAATAATATTTATTTCCTTTTTAATCCCTTTTTAAACACTAAGCTTTTTTAGATTTGTGAGATATTCTTATCTATCTATGAAAGTACATTTTATTGCAATTGGAGGAAGTGCCATGCACAATCTTGCCATTGCCCTTCACAAAAAAGGATATCAAATTAGCGGAAGCGATGATGAAATTTTCGAACCCTCCAAAGGAAGATTAGCAAAGTATGGACTCCTGCCTTCAAGCCAAGGATGGGAAGTGGATAGAATTGTAGAAGATTTGGATTTTGTAGTTCTTGGAATGCATGCCAAAAAGGATAATCCTGAACTTATTAGGGCTAAGGAATTAGGATTAAAAATAATGTCCTACCCAGAATTTCTATATGAACAAAGTAAGGATAAAACAAGAGTTGTAATTGCTGGTTCACATGGAAAAACCAGTATTACCTCCATGATATTACATGCCCTTCATTACCATGATCGCGATTGTGATTTTATGGTTGGAGCCCAATTGGATGGTTTTGAAACCATGGTAAAACTTACAGAGGAAAATGAATTTATGATTTTAGAAGGAGATGAATACCTTTCTTCTCCTATGGATTTAAGACCCAAGTTTATTCACTATCATCCTAATATTGCTTTAATTTCTGGTATTGCCTGGGATCATGTAAATGTATTTCCAACATTCGAAAAATATATTGAACAGTTTGATTCTTTCCTTAAAACCATTGAACCTGGTGGAGCGGTAATTTATAATGAATTGGATGATATTGTACAAAAGGTGGTAGATAGAACCAGCAATGAAATTAAAAAATTCCCCTATTCCCTACCCGATTATAAAATTGATAATGGAACTTATTTAATAGCCTCGGAAATGGAGGGCTTTATTCCCCTCGAAATTATTGGTAAACACAATATGAATAATCTGGAAGGTGCAAGATGGATTTGCAATCAGATGGGTTTAAGTGATGAAGAATTTTATGAGGCTATAGTAAGTTTTAAAGGGGCTTCAAGAAGGCTGGAAACCCTTATCCATAAAAATGGATTAAGTGTTTATAGAGATTTTGCACATGCCCCCTCAAAGCTCAGTGCAACGGTTAGTGCGGTAAAAGAAAGTTTTCCAAATAAAAAGCTCATTGCTTGTTTTGAACTTCACACTTTTAGTAGTTTGAATTTAGAATTTATGCAGCAATACCAAGGAAGTATGGATGCTGCAGATGAAGCTATGGTATATTTCAACCCCCAAGTAGTTGCCCATAAAGGGTTAGAGGAATTAAAACTTGAAGCGGTGAAAAAAGCTTTTGGCTCTGAAGAAATTGAGGTTTATGATGATAATTCCAAGCTTTTATCCAGTTTAAAATCTAAAATTGATGGAAATTCTATTGCCTTAATTATGAGCTCTGGAAGCTTTGATGGAATAAATTGGAAAGAAGAATTAAACCCAGATAGCTAAAATAGAACTGAAATAGTATTTTTGTCGACAAGTACAACTATGATAAAGAAGCAACTCCTTAGCGAATACCAGGTTTCTATAATTCTAAATCGATTGGCATGCCAGCTTGTTGAGATACATGGAGATTTCTCTGAAACAGTTCTCATTGGTTTGCAACCTCGTGGAGCAAATGTTTTGGAAATGCTTTTATCATTATTAAAATCCAAAGGCTTTTCAAATATCAACCATGGCCTATTAGACATCACCTTTTTTAGAGACGACTTTAGAAGAAGAGAAGCTCCCTTGGAGGCAAACCGTACTAAAATTGATGTTCTACTAGAAGGCAAAAGAGTGGTTTTTATTGATGATGTTCTGTATACCGGAAGATCCGTAAGATCCGCTTTAGATGCCATTCACTCTTTTGGAAGACCCAAGGATATTGAGCTTTTAATATTAATTGATAGGCGCTTCTCAAGAGAATTACCTATTCAACCCGATTATACAGGAAAACAAGTGGATTCTCTTGCTAGTGAAAGAGTTTTAGTGGATTGGGAAAAAAAGTTTGGAGATCACAGTGTATATCTTATAAAACCAAAGAATGAGTGAACTTAGTGTAGATCATTTATTAGGTATCAAAAATCTAACTTCTGAGGATATTGAATTAATATTCAATACCGCCGATGAGTTTAAAGATATTATAAATAGACCCATAAAAAAGGTACCCAGTTTAAGAGATATTACTGTGGCTAATTTATTTTTTGAAAACTCCACAAGAACAAGATTGTCTTTTGAACTAGCAGAAAAAAGATTGTCTGCAGATGTTATTAATTTTTCAGCTTCCTCTTCCTCAGTAAAAAAAGGGGAAAGCCTTGTTGATACTGTAAATAATATTTTGTCCATGAAAGTGGACTTGGTAGTAATGAGGCATCCAAATCCTGGTGCTGCAGTTTTTCTTTCTCAAAATGTAAATAGCACAATTATCAATGCCGGTGATGGCGCTCATGAACATCCTACACAGGCCTTATTAGACGCTTTTAGTATACGAGAAAAATATGGCGAAGTAAAAGGTAAAAAGGTAGTTATTGTCGGCGACATTCTTCATTCTAGGGTAGCCTTGAGCAATATTTTTTGCCTACAGAAATTGGGTGCAGAAGTAATGGTATGTGGACCTCAAACACTTATTCCCAAATATATTTCCTCACTAGGAGTAAAGGTTGAAACCAATTTGATAAAAGCTTTAAATTGGTGTGATATCGCCAATATGCTTAGAGTTCAACATGAAAGGCAGGATATTAACTATTTTCCTAGCATTAGAGAATATACGCTTCAATATGGCTTGAATATGGAAATCCTGAATAAATTGGAAAACCGTATTACCGTAATGCACCCAGGACCAATAAACCGAGGAGTAGAGATTACTAGTGAAGTGGCAGACAGCGATCAGGCTATAATTCTAAATCAGGTGGAGAATGGTGTAGCTATTCGAATGGCAGTTTTATTTCTCCTTGCCTCCAAAAAACATATGAATTTTAAATCCTAATTTCCCATCAAAATTATTCCCTATGAAACTTATCTTAAAACTTATATCAGCCTTTGTCCTTTTTTCTCAAATTTCTTTTGGGCAATGTACTCCAGACACTACACTAACCGGAAGTAATTTTTATTTTGCTCCGCCAAATAGTCAATATATAACCATCAATGGTGTGGATTACGCTATTATGCCTTATGCTGAGACGGGTGTAAACTATGATGAAGTTTTACAATTTAAAATCCCAAGCGATACTACTGTAAATTCATTAAGCGCAACTATAGATTATTTAAAGGTTTTGTCAATTAGCAACTTACCTGCAAGCTTTCAATTAAACTGTAATCCATCCAATTGCACCTTCCCAGGTGGTTCTTTCGGTTGTGTTCAAATGACGGGTATTGGCGGTCAGGCTGATTCTATTTTGCTAAAAGTTGTGGTAGAACTTCAATTTTCAAATGGTGGAAATTTATTTACTGCCGTAGATACTATCAAGGACATTATTTTGGTAACTCAAGGTAGCATGGGATTGGAAAATAATAGAAATAATGAGCTTCTTTTAAATACCTATCCAAATCCAGTAAATGATAGAATGAATATCACTTTTATTGGAAATGATAGTGAAACCTATATTAGGATTTACAGCATGGAAGGAGCCCTTATTTTTCAAAAGAGATATGAGACTAATTCTGGAAAGAATAATATAGACCTGGACTTAAAAGATATTCCCAGCGGACTTTATATACTTTCCATTCACAATGGTAATGAAAGCTCTAGCAGCCAAGTATCTGTGAATCATTAATGAATTTAGAACTTACCATTTTAGGTTGTAATTCGGCAATTCCATTAATAAATCGAAATCCAACCTCCCAGTTTTTAAGTATTCATAGCCGGCAATTTTTAATTGATTGTGGAGAAGGTACCCAAATAAGGTTACGAGAAAATGGAATTGGATTTGGTAGAATCAATCACATTCTTATTAGCCATCTTCACGGCGATCATTGCTTCGGATTAGTCCCACTTCTCAGTAGCCTCCACCTTTTGGATAGGCATAAAGAAATCCATATTTATGGTCCATCGGGATTAAAAAACATTGTAAACCTTCAAATGAAGGCGCAAGGAAGTTGGTTAAAATTCCCTTTGATTTTTCATGAATTAGTAATTGGAAAAAAAGAATTGATTTTTGAAGATGAAAAGATTTTAGTACACTCCTTCCCTCTTGATCATGGAATAAATTGCTGGGGCTTTTTATTTGAAGAAAAACCACTTCCAAAAAATATTATTCCAGAAAGGATAAAAGAACTTTCTATTCCTATTCCAGAAATAAAGAAAATTAAAAATGGTGAAGACTGGCAGGATGAAAATGGGAAGACCTATAAAAACTCTTACCTATGCACCAAGGGCCCAGATTCTTTAAGCTATGCATTTTGTACAGATACCCTACCCCTTGAAAACTTAGGAGAATATATAAACAAACCTCCCAGTCTATTATATCACGAGGCTACTTTTTTAAATGATCAAATTAAAAGAGCGAAGCAAACGAATCATACTACTGCTAAACAAGCTGGAGAAATAGCAAAAAGACTGAATTGCGATCATTTGATTATTGGTCATTTTTCTGCGCGTTATTCAGAGTTTGAAGCCTTTCAAGAGGAGGCCAGCACAGAATTTGAAAATACCCATTTGGCGGTGGAAGGGAGAAAGTACAGCATCAATCATAAACAGGCGAAGAAGCTTATTATAGAATAAAAAAAGCGCCTATTATACTTGATAATAGACGCTTTCGTCGCTTGTAGTTTAGCTAGAGATTTATTGTTTTATCAATTTTTCAGTAAATATTTTATCACCACTTTTTAAAGCTAGAAAATAGATTCCAGATGAAAACTCTGTGAGATTAATATCATTCTTAAACCTTCCATTTTCCGATCTAATGGTAGAATTATAAATTTCTGATCCGCTGGCATCAAAAACATACATTTCTAGACTTTCAACATCCTCAAGATTGGCTTCAACTTTAAAATTACCTTCACCAGGATTTGGGAATACCTTAATATCTATTTCATCAAATTCAGAAGATTTGGAAACTCCCAATGCTTTGTGTACCATTTCTTCTTCTTCGGTGCTTAGCTTTTCAACTAGTATTTTTATCATCACATTGTCGCCAAAATCTAGGTCATCATCAGAATTGAAGAAAATATTCATATCATCATCAGCATTAAATCTATTGATTTGAAACTCTGAAACCCTTTCTCCTAGTACAATATCTCTGGCCATTCTTTCTCCATCCCTTTCGAAAACCAGATTTATTTTTTCTCCTTTTTCAGTACCATTCATTATTTCAATGAAGGATTTGGAGTTATTCATTTCTGTTCCATTAATTTCCACTATAACATCATTGGCTAATAGCCCAGATTCCTCTGCTGCACTACCTTCCACAATTTTAGTTATTTTAACTCCCTCTTCAGATTCCAAGCTATAATGTACCCCTAAAAACCCTTTGTTGGAATTCGCTTGAAGACCTTCTAAAGCCCTCATTTTTTGGCCTAATTCTTTTTGGGCAAGGTTTAATTTCATTAGGGCATCACCCGAATTAAAAACTATTTTATTATCCTCTCTTTCCCCTAATTCCAAATTTAGTTTTTTGGACTTCCCATCTCTTTCAACCTTTACTTTTACCTTATCACCAATTTTTTTGGCATGAATCTTATTTACTAGATCACTATAATCACCAACATGCTCACCATCAAATTCTGTTACTATATCTCCCTTTTCAAAACCAGCCTTTTCTGCAGGACCACCTTCAATTATTTTACTTAATTCTGCCTTGCCGTTCTTTGTAGAACCAATAATTCCCATAAAGGCAATTTTCTCCTTTTTTGTATGGTTTCCAAAATATATTTTATTTGGAAATCGGTGGGTTTGGCTATCAGCCTCGCCATTCTTCTTTACTATTACTTCGATGCTACCATCTTCAACGGAGATATTAATATCTTCAAGACCATCTACCTGTTCCATTAACTCTCTAAGGTTCTCCGCATCAGTGAAATCAATTTCTTTTACTATCCTTTTAGTTTCACCATCTTTGGTAACAGTAACATCTATTTTGATTTTATTTTTTTCTTGAGCTTGTGCCGGGAAAGCCATTAAAGCCATGAAAATGAGCGATAAAAAACTTGAGATTATCTTTTTCATAATTCTATTGTTTGAGATACCAAATTTAGGATCTAACTGTTTGTAATCAAGTTAATTGAAAAGTTAAATATCCGTTAAAGAACCTTAAACCTTTTATTCAAATGGAAGAGTATTTTTTCAAATGTCCTTTTTGTTTTAGTGAAGTATCCATATTAGTAGATCTTTCGGTGAACACTCAGGAGTATATTGAGGATTGTGAAAGATGCTGCAACCCGCTTGAATTTAGTATTAATTCAGATGGCGAAAACATAAGTTATTTTAATTACAAAGGCTTAGATCAATAAAAATATTATAGGCTTATTAAGCCTTCAATTCCTTCTGCTGCTTTATATCTTTCAATAACTTTTGCTGGGCTAATCATTAATTCCTTGGCGGTAATACTCAAGAAATTTCCTTTTCGCGATTGCCTAACTGTTACCTCTGCTTGCTCGGTATCAAATAGACTTTCTACTTGGGATAGTTTCTTGTTATCAGATGGAATAATGAATTTATACATATATACAGCAGGCCATTCCTGATCTTTTTCCAACTGAAGCTCTAATTTTTTATACTTCTCTTCTTTTTCCTTATCCGTCATCTTCGAATCACTAAAATCCCTAGTTTGTGAACCACAAAAATAAACTAACTTAGATTTTGACAAAGATAATTATATGAAAGCTATCCAAACTTGGTTTGATGAATATGCCGAAAGTCATCAAAACCCCATCAATAAATTGTTTCATTGGATTTGTATTCCTCTCATCGTTTTTAGCCTATTAGGCTTATTGGCCTCAATTCCCAGCGATTTTCTCCAAAACTTGGTTGGAGAAAATCTCAAGCCCTATATTCATTTTGGAACTGTTTTGCTTATAGCATCTTTAATTTTTTATTTGAGTTTATCTATTCCAATGGCCATTGGAATGTTGATTTTTAGTCTTCTTTGTCTACAGGGAATTGTTTGGATAGAAAATTCAGAATTCCCATTATGGTTGGTTTCTTTAATTATTTTTGCCCTTGCTTGGATAGGTCAATTTATTGGTCATTCCATAGAAGGTAAAAAACCTTCTTTTATAAAGGACCTACAATTCCTAATGATTGGTCCGGCATGGCTTTTAGGATTTATATATAAAAAATTGGGAATCCCTTATTAGAAATATGGACAAAACCAAAAGGGTAATTATTACCGGAGGCCCTGGAACAGGGAAAACTACCCTATTAGAATTATTAAAGGAAAAGGGATTTCCCTGTCATCTTGAGGTAGCTCGCAAAGTTATTAAAGAACAACTTGAACTGGAAAGTGATTTAGTACCATGGCTAGATTTGGTAAATTTTAGCATTCTAGTAAATGAAGGTCAAATCGCACAATTCAATGCTGTGAATGAAGGCATTTGTAATTTTTATGATAGAGGAGTTCCGGATGTACTCGCCTATTTGAGAAAGGAGGGGATTTTTGAAGAAAAACTTGAAAAATCAGCTGAAATATACCGCTATCATCCAAGCGTATTTGTACTTCCTCCCTGGCCGGAAATTTATGGAACTGATAACGAAAGGCGAGAAGATTTAAAGGCTATGATTGAGATAAACTCCAAGATTATAGAAGTTTATGAAGATTATGGCTATAAAGTAATTACTCTTCCAAAAGTAAGTCCCGAAGAAAGGATAAAAATAATTATTGATGAATTAAAATTGGAATGAAAAAGGAGATTCTTCAAATCCTAAAAAGATATTGGGGATATAATTCATTTCGGGAATCCCAGGAGGATATTATATTTTCTATTTTAAAAGGCCAAGATACTCTCGCCCTACTTCCTACTGGTGGTGGGAAGTCAATTTGCTTCCAAGTGCCAATACTAAAACTCGATGGAATCGGAATTGTTGTATCTCCCCTAATTGCTCTAATGAATGACCAAGTTAGACAGTTAAAAAACAGAGGGATTTCCGCTGTAAGTATTAGCAGTGCCATGACCAATAAGGAAATTGATTTAATCCTTGAAAATTCCGTTAATGGCAAATATAAATTCCTATACCTCTCTCCTGAGCGACTAAAAAATGATATGGTTCAGGCTAGGATGAAAAGGATGAATATTAATCTCCTTGCAATTGATGAAGCCCATTGTATTTCCCAATGGGGATATGATTTCAGACCATCCTATCTCCAGATTTCTGAAATAAGAAAACTGCTCCCAGAAATTCCAGTTCTGGCATTAACCGCCACCGCTACTCCAATGGTGGTAGAGGATATTCAGGATAAACTGGAATTTAAAAAGCCTAGAGTTTTTCAAAAAAGTTTCTTTAGGGAAAACCTCCATTATAATATTTTAAAGACAGAACAGAAATGGACGCAAACTCTTGAAATCCTTAAGCGAATTAAGGGCACTGGTATCATCTATTCAAGAAATAGAAAAAACACTGTAGAGATTGCCCAATGGCTTCAAAAATGTGGAGTTTCGGCCGATTTCTACCATGCCGGACTTAGCAATTTAGACCGAGAACGAAAACAAGAGGAATGGATTGAGAATAAGACCAGAATAATGGTGAGCACCAATGCCTTTGGAATGGGTATAGATAAGGCAGATGTACGTTTGGTAATTCACCTTGAACTACCAGACAGTTTAGAATCCTATTTCCAAGAAGCAGGCAGAGGTGGTCGTGATGAAAAAACAGCCTATTCTATTGTCATTGTAGACCCCTCTGATATTGAAAGATTAGAAAATAGATACTTAAATAATTTCCCAGATTTGGCATTTATTCGTCGTGTTTACCAGGCATTAGGTAATTATTTACAATTGGCCCTGGGTTCTGGAGAAAATCAATCTTTTGATTTTGAAATTGAAGATTTTACTAAACAATATGGATTGCCAATTTTAAAAACATTTCAATCCTTAAAAATCTTGGAAAGGGAGTCTTATTTGAGTTTAAATGAAGGTTTTAATCAATCTAGTAAAATTTGGTTTAAAGCAGATCGGGCTAGCATTTATGATTATCAATTGAGGAACAGTTCTATGGATGGATTAATAAAACTTTTATTTAGATCCTATGGAGGATTAGAGCTTGAATTTACCTCCATTAACGAATGGCTCATTGCCAAGCGATTGAAAAGCAGCAAAGCAAAAGTGATTTTGGCCCTATCCCAATTAAAAAACCAAGGACTAATTGATTATATACCAGCAAAAGAAAAGCCTCAAATAATTATTTTAAAGCCTAGGTCGAAATCAGATTTTCTAAATATTTCTGATGAAAACCTAAAAGATAGATTTGAAAGCCTTAAGGATAGAATCCATTCCGTAGTGAACTTTGTTACTGAAGAAGAGCTTTGTAGAAGCAGAATTTTACTGAAATATTTTGGAGAGGAAAAATCTAATGACTGTGGTCATTGTGATGTTTGCCGAAAAAAAAATCAAAAAACATGGGATACTTCCAAAATATCTAAAGAAATATTGAATAAAGTATCCGAGGGTGAAATCGAAATATCTGAATTGTTTAAGCAGGTCTCATATCCTCAACAAATTGTAATTGAGGAAATTAGAAAATTAATAGACCAAGAACTAATAAGAGAAAGTGATGGACAGCTAAAACTAATGGTCTAAATTTATTTTTAACATCCTATTGCTTTCTATATCTTTAAACCGACTCAAATAAAAACAGCAAACCGAGATGAGAAAAATTACTTTGTGCATACTAACAGTATTATTGTTTAGTGGATACCACAGTAAGGGACAAATACAGCCCGATCAACTATTAGGAGGATCTGCAAATGATATTAATTATTTAGCGGATGGTTATTTAAGACCTCTGGGTACAGCTCTTGCAGAAGGCCTAAACAATGGTTGGTATTCAACAGCCAAAACTCATAAACTTGGGAGGTTTGATATAATTGCCACCGTTTCTATTGTCCAAATCCCAGAAGTAGATAGAACCTTTCTTGTAGAAAATTCGAAATTGGAACAGCTACAACTAGTATCGGGTACCGTTGCGGAAGCGCCCACAGCCTTCGGAAATGCCGGAACAGGACCAGCCTTAGAGTACAAGGCAGCACCAGGTGTTAGTAGTTTTAACCTTCCTGGAGGTACAGGCTTCTCTTATATTCCTGTTCCAATGGCAAAAATTTCAGTTGGATTAATAAAGAATACTGAAGTAACTTTCAGATATCTACCGGAAGTTACCATTCCAAGACTAGATGATGCCAAGCTTTCCATGCAAGGCTTTGGAGTAAAACACGATATTTTACAATGGATACCTGGAGGAAAAGTTCTTCCTTTTAGTGTTTCTGGATTTTTCGGCTATACCAGTGTGGATTACTCTCAATCTTTAGGAGGTGATAAGCAATTATTATTAAATTCTACTGGTTTTACGGTAAGAGCATTAGTATCCAAGAAATTATTATTTCTTACACCCTATGTAGGATTTGGAGTTAATGGTGGAGGAACTAATATTCAACTGAGGGGAACTTTTGAAAACCCACTTCCTGGAGGAGCAGATTTTGTGGATCCTTTAAACATTGATGCAGAAGATGCTGGAGGTTTTGTTGGAAATGTTGGTCTAAGATTTAAATTCTTATTTGTAGGAGCAGTGGTTGTAGATTATACTTTCGGTGCCTATAATGCTCTAACTGCTGGATTAGGATTGAGTATTGATTTCTAAAATTTGATAAATATTTTTTTTCACCATCCCATATTTTTAGGGGATTTTTATTTCACATATGAAAGTAGTATTTATGGGTACACCAGAGTTTGCTGTGCCTTGTTTGTCCAAATTACACAAGTCCCAAATAGAAGTGGTTTCCGTTATTACTGCGCCGGACAAACCATCTGGTAGAGGTAGGAAATTAGGTTCTTCTGCAGTAAAAGATTTTGCTGTAGAAAATAATATTCCCCTACTCCAACCCAGCAATCTGAAAGATCCTGAATTTTTGAATAATTTAAAAAAACTGAAGGCCGATCTTTTTGTGGTTGTAGCTTTTAGAATGCTACCGAAATTGGTTTGGGAAATACCAGCTTTGGGAACTATAAATCTTCATGCCTCACTATTACCAAATTATAGAGGAGCAGCACCAATAAATTGGGCTATTATTAATGGAGAAAGCAAAACAGGACTCAGCACCTTTTTTATTAATGAGAATATAGACACTGGCGCGATAATCGATCAGCTGGAAATAGATATTGATAAAGATGAGAATCTTGCTAGTCTACATGATAGAATGAGTGAAACGGGTTCAAAGCTGCTTTTGGAAACGGTGCAAAAAATATTTCGGAAGGAAATAAGTCCTAAGGAACAAATAAAAAGAAGTACAGATAAGGATGCTCCAAAGCTCAATCCTGAAAATACTAGAATTGATTTTGGCAAATCTGTTTTAGAGGTACACAATCTTATTAGAGGATTATCCCCCTACCCTGGAGCCTACACCTTTTATAAAGCAAAAAATGAGGAAGCCCTTAAAGTGAAAATTTTTAGGACAGAATATGAGCAAAGAAAAGATCATGATGAAGCGGGATTTATCAGGTCTAATGACAAAGATGAATTGTTAATTTCCTGCAAAGACGGCTTCATCAAGGTGATGGAATTACAGATTCAGGGAAAAAAAAGAATGAAAATTAAGGATCTTTTGAATGGATTTAAGTTCGATTTGCAGGGCCAATTTTTTTAAATGTGGCGTTATCACTACAATTTAGGGCCTCTTTATTAACAAAAGTTCAGAATTTTCAACAAAAACCTGTATTTTTTGGGCATAATCTTGCGCAATCCCGCTATTCGTCTAACTTTGTTTGAACTTAATTGTTAATTGTTTAACCAATAAATTATTCATCACTATGAACAAAGCTGATCTTATTGATGCTATGGCCTCAGACTCTGGTATCTCTAAAGCTGCTGCAAAAAAAGCATTAGATTCTTTCACTGAAAACGTTTCTACAACACTTGAAAAAGGTGGAAGAGTTACTGTATTAGGATTTGGTACTTTTTCTACTTCTGAAAGATCTGCCCGTGAAGGACGCAATCCTCAAACTGGTAAGAAAATTCAGATTCCAGCAAAAACCGTTGCTAAATTTAAAGCCGGTTCTGATTTGAACGGAAGACTTTAATAAGTAGTAATACTTAAGCTATTAAATCCCGCAAAAGCGGGATTTTTTATTTCCATACCTGTAGAAATCTCCAATTTCCAGAAAGATCCTTTAGCAATTTCGTAGACCAAAACCTTTCTTTAAATAGCATTTCCGTCTCCTTAGCCAAATATTGATTGATTTCTAAAAACATGCTGCCAGTCAAACTTAAATGATGGCTCGCAATTTTCTCCATAGCCTTATAAAATATCAATGGATTAGAATCATCCACAAATAGTGCACTTTCTGGTTCAAAATTTAAAACTCTAGCCTCCATTTCTACCTTCTCCATTTCCCTTATATATGGTGGATTGCTAATTATCAATTCATAGCTTTCCTCTAGAGGCTGCTTTTCAATATTTAGAATATCAAATTCTTCAAAATTTACCGCCAAACCATTAATCTCAGCATTTTCTGCAGCCAAAGCCAAAGCATCAAGGGAAATATCATAGGCCCAAACTTGTGCGGAAGGAAAAAGCCTTTTTAATCCTAAGGCTATGCAGCCACTACCAGTTCCAAAATCCGCAATAGACTTTGCAGGGGATAAGTCTAGTTTGGAAATATAGTCTAGTAATTCTTCAGTTTCAGGGCGAGGAATAAGTACACTTGAATTGAGTTTTAAATGGAGTCCAAAAAATTCTGTATTGCCTAGTACATATTGATAGGGAATATTATTTTTTAGTTTCTCTAGGTATTGATTCCATTTTCCAAGCCTATATTCAGGGATTATTGTTTTTGAATCCCTTGCGAATCCCCTTGTAATCTCAAATACATCCTCCAGGAAAATAGGAAATAAAAATTCTAGCTCAGAGGATGAATAAACATCTTTGAGCTCATTAAAGAAATCAATTTTTAGTTTTTCTAATACCATTTTAACAAAAAAAGATCTCCTCTGGGAGACCTTTTTATATTTATAGGGTGAGAATAAATACTACTCTTCGTTAGCCATAAACTGCTCCATCACAGCATCACTAATTCCCATATTGCTAAATCCACCATCGTGGAATAAATTCTGAAGTGTAACCTTACGCGTTAAATCGCTAAACAAGGTAATCACATAATCTGCACATTCCTGAGCACTAGCATTTCCTAAGGGAGAAGTTTTTTCGGCAAAGCGAATAAAACCATCAAAACCTTTAACACCGCTACCGGCGGTAGTCATGGTTGGAGATTGAGAAATAGTATTTACCCTAACTTTCTTTTTAGTACCGAAGTGATATCCAAAGTTTCTGGCAATACTTTCCAAATAAGCTTTATTGTCAGCCATATCATTATAGTCTGGGAAGGTTCTTTGAGCCGCCATATAGGTTAAGGCTACAATACTTCCCCACTCATTCATACTATCTAATTTCCAAGCCGTTTGCATCACCTTGTGAAAGGAAACTGCGGATACATCCCAGCCTTTTTCTAGCCAATCATAATTTAGATTGGTATAATGCCTACCCTTTCTCACATTTACAGACATACCTATAGAGTGTAAAACAAAATCCAATTTACCGCCTAAAATTTCTTCAGCTTTGGTAAAAAGATTTTCTAAATCCTCAGTAGAAGTAGCATCTGCTGGAATAATTTCTGATGAAGTAGCTTCGGCTAGTTTGTTTATTTCCCCCATTCTCATCGCCACGGGAGCATTGGTTAAAACAAATTTAGCACCATAGGCATGAGCATTTTCAGCCACTTTCCAAGCGATAGAATTACTATCTAAAGCTCCAAAAATAATCCCTCTTTTTCCTTCTAAAAGTTGTGAAGACATAAAATTTATTTTGACTTGATTCGGCGGTAAAGGTAATCCATTTTTAGAATTTCAAAACTGCATTGCCAATTATTTCCATTAGGGAATTCCTATGTATTTATGGGATTGTAGACTAATTTGCCATTTTGGGTTGGCCATTACATAATCGGATATCAAAGGAATAATCTTCTCCCTTTTACTCCATTCGGGTTGTAAATATAATTTACAATTCACCCCTACTCTTTTGGCATGTTGCTCGGCCCAAACAAAATCATTTTGATTGTAAATAATAATCTTCAACTCATCCGCCATGGGATAAATATTGTCTACCGGTGGTTTTGTTTTTTTTGGAGATAAGCAAAACCAATCCCAAATACCACTGTTGGCATATGCTCCAGAAGTTTCTAGATGGATGGAAAGGCCTTTTTTACTCAAGGCCGCAGTTAAGGGTTCCATATTCCAAGTAAGTGGCTCTCCACCAGTTACTACCACAGTATCTGAGTATTTAGATGCATTATTTGCAATATCTTCAATATTAGTTGGAGGATGAAGCTCTGGGTTCCAGCTTTCTTTTACATCACACCAATGACATCCAACATCACAACCACCTATACGTATGAAATAGGCTGCTTTTCCACTATGATAACCTTCTCCTTGAATGGTATAAAACTCTTCCATTAAGGGTAACATCTTACCCTTATTAACCAAATCTTCAATGCTATTTTGCATTTTGCAAAGGTAAGTTAGTTGAATCGTAAAAAAATGAGCTTTGTTGAAAATTGCTCTAATAACAATTATTCTACACGTCGAATTTTATGAAAAGGTATCTTAAGAATGTTTTAAATTGCACTCTAGTAAAGAAAAAGCCATGCTAAATAAAAAATTCCTCTTTTCGATTCTTATAATAATAGGACTTGGATTTTCTTCTGAAGCGCAAAAGCTTAGCGCAAGAGCTGGACTACTTCCAAATGATTGGCTTCGCAGACAAGGGGTTCCCGCATTTTTTGAGGCGGGTGTAGAATATGCTCCTGTAAGATATTTAAGTGCTATTGCCTCCTATAAATTATTTATCAATTCCTTTGAACAAACGGCTGCCTATGGAAGGCCAGGTAGTGAGTTTAGCTTTCAACCACGGTTTTACTTTGATATTGAAGAGTATAATGATGGTCCTTTTATTGCCTTTCCTATTTCCTATGCTATTCACGGAAAATATACGGCCATTAACTTATTGACTAGTTGCCAAACCACCTATCATCAAAGTTATAGGGAGTATTCAATTTTTCTAGGTTATAAAACAGCTGGCAGATGGGGTGTAGAGTTTTTTGGTGGCCCTTCGCGAAGGATAACCGACTTCTATAAAAATTCAACCTGTGGTGAAACACCCAATACTGATCAAACGGTTGGAACCTATAGAAAATGGTTACTCGAAGTTGGTGTCCGTTTTAGTTATAGAATTCTCTAACTTTTTGGATGTACCACCACACTTGGCTTTTGAATGGCTAGGTTATTAGGATAAGAAACAATTTCTCCTGTTTCTTTTTTTATTTCAATATAAAACATGGTTAAATCCATAATCAATCCTTCAACACTATTTTCAGCATCCTCTATTCGAATTGTAGCACCAATTTTATGAGGAAAAAAGAAAAACAGCAAAACCGAAGCGGTAATATTGCTGAGAATAGACCAGTTTGCAAAAAGTGCTACCCCCACCACTGTGAAAATACTTGCGAAGTAAAAGGATAGGCCTGAAAGGGAAATTTGCCAGGTTAATCCGAATAAAGCCATAAATACGACAAGGTTTATTAGCCCTGTAATTTTTTTAACATAAAGCATTCTAGATTCATCCAAGCTATGTTTTTTGGCATGGCGAGTAATCAATCTTAGAATAATACTTCTGCTGATAAAGTATAGAATTAGGATTAGCAATGAAATAAACAACTCCACTGAATGGTTTGAAAACCAATCCTTAATTCCTCCAAAAAATTCTTCTGTATTCATTTGGCAAATTTAAGCCAAGAAGAGCTACCTAAACCATTTGACCTATAAAATTTAAAGGCTATTATTATTCTCCCTATCTCTTTTTAAGGAAAACTAGTTCAGGAGATTTTGACTTAAACACCATTTGTGTAATTCTGCTGCTTCTGCCCCACTTAGCACTCTCAGAGCCTTTTGGTATTCTTTTACAATTAGCCGTGGATCGAAACTTACTTTTTTGATAATGATCTTATAGTATTCTAATAATGAGGTTTTCATATTCTATTATTTCAATAAACTGATTTACTTATTTTACTTCATTTGCTGAAAGTCCATTAAAGACTTCCATTCCACTTCATACTTGATTTTTTAAGGAACAAGCAATATTCCAAATATTAAGAATGCAGAAATTGTCAGTTTATTTCAAATTAGGCTGTCAAAGTTTTGAATCTTATCAACAAGCAATAAAAAAGCCTCGAAAAATCGAGGCTTTTTGTCAGTTCATTTTTAATAGAACTAGATTTTTAATTTCTTTTTTAATGCTTTAGGAATAGCATCTTTATGAACCAAAATGGAAATAGATTTGTATTTCACAAAAGTCTCGGAAGCATAAATATATCCTGTTTTATTTGGATTTTCTCTATCGCCCCAGCTATTTTTAACCATATAGTAAATGGTTCCTAATTGGTCTTTTACCATACCTGTAATTTGCATCCCATGGTCATCCTGAGTTTGGAAGTTATCATAAGCCTCCTGACGAATCTCTTGATTGACTATCAACTCTGGTTTTGGTCCATTAAACATGGTCTTTTTAGCTTCTTTAGAATCATCTAAAGGAACAATGGCCAATCCATTTTTTAATGAAAAACCTTTTTCACTAACATCAGTTGCCCAACTTACAGAATAGCCATTTTCCAGACTGGTATTTAAAACCTCCATCATATTGTCTAAAGGCACATTATAACTTGTTCCCCATGTCCAGTTGTCTGGCACCTCTATCATTACCTGCTCATAAAAGGGCTTATGTTCAAATGAAGTTATTTGCACATAATCATCAGCATTGATTCCTATATACTCATCAGCAAAAGTTCTAGGGCTATACATTTTTCCATCCCATTCAAATTCTTCAGGATATTCTCCTAAATAGGCGTCTAGGGTAGCCACAAATGCTTTTTTCCATGAAGGACTTAATGTACCATTAGGGTTTTTAATTACTTCATCCAATTGGGCTTTTAGCAAGGCTTCAAGTTCCCCATGATTATTGGATTCAGTACCATAATCCAAACCTTCATATACTTCTTGTGGAACGGCACCATACTTTTTTAATACATATAATACATCTGGCAAAGCTCCACCTTGAGCAAAATTTAAATGGCCATGCAGTCGAACATATTTCTCAGCTTTGTCTAAATACACCATTCTTACCGTAAACATTTCAGAAAGATCTACAGGTGCTTTTCCATTTCGAATCATTTCAGACTCTAAGAAGCTCGTTGTTGCATAACTCCAACAAGTTCCACTCCTTCCCTGATTCTTTACGGGAGTGGCCTCTATATCTACTAGAGTTTCAAATACAAATTCTCCTTTCGTATCGCTACCATTATTTTTAACCTTATTGATTAAATCATCTTGGGCAAAAGAAGGAAGGGCTAAGAGGCAAATTATTCCTAGTCCCAAACTTTTCATTTTTATCATTTTCGTATACCTTTTATTTAGAATTTAGCTAAAGTATTAAACCGGAGCAAATATGAAAGTCTTAAAAAGAATATTTCACTATAAAACACTACTTATACTTATGGGGATCTTAGTTTTACTATTATTTTCAAGCAGATTTTTCAATTTTGCAGCTAATCAAGAAGAAATCGATGAAGCATTTTCTAAAATTGAATTTGACTACCAATACCAAAATTTGGAATTTGAAGAAGGAAACTTGCATTTTGTAACAATTGGGGATTCCACATTACCAACTTTATTCCTTATTCACGGTTCACCAGGAAGCTGGGATGCCTGGTTAAGCCTTTGCACTCAAACCAATATTCTACATAAATTTTATGTAATCGCCATTGACAGACCTGGATACAATAAAACTACTCTGGAAGGAATTTACAGTCTAAAAGATCAAAGTAGATTCATCAAGCCACTAATTGAAAAATATTGTGATTCTTGCCTATTGGCAGGCCACTCCTATGGTGGAGGATTAGCCATGCAAATTGCATTGGACTATCCTGAAACAATAAAGGGTGTAGCAAGTATTTCCGGAACTGTAGCTTTTCCACATCAGAAATTAAAATGGTTTAATTACGCCATGAATTACAGTCCAGCACAATGGTTGGTTTCTGAAGAACTAGCTACCAGCAATCGTGAAATGTGGCAATTGCAAAATGATCTTCCCTCCATGAATAGCTCTCTAGGAAATTACAAAGGTAAAGTAGCCATTATCCAAGGAGAGAAGGACAGGATTGTAGATGCCAAATCTGCTAGCTACTTGCAACAAAAGCTAGAAAATGCCGAGCTGAAAATGTTTGTAAAAGAAGATATGGATCACTTTGTTATTTGGACAAATATGGAATTGGTAATTGAGGCGATAGATTGGCTTAAATAACCATAAAGCCTAGGCCACTTCTCTATTCTCCACAGCAAAAACGTCAATATCATAAACTGCACGAGCCAATTTAGAAGATCTGTTTTTATGATCCACCTCGTGAACAAACACCTTTAATTGATAGTCCTTTTTATTGTACTGATAAATCTGTGCCTTCAAAAACAGCTTCTCACCTTCACCGGCATCTTTCAGCAATTCTAGTCTTACCTTAGAAATAGATTTTGAAAAACCTTTTGGAAGTGCCTCTGAAACCCTATCCAACATTTGTTGAGCAGAAGACTCAATTAAATTTAATGCCTGCCATTGAGAATTAGGATATTCAACAGAGCTTAGTGCAACCACCTTTTGTAAATATGATTTTTTACTCTTTTCTAGTATTCTAAATATGTCTTTCATGCTGTGGAACTTATAAATTCGGGAATAAATTTTTTACTGGAAGCTACTGAAATTGGGAATGTTTTAATTCTATTATTATTCCTAAACAGTGGCTGGTTAAACTTTTTCATTTTTTTTAAGATTTAGTTTTAATGCAAAAAAAAAGTCCTCCAAATTTCTTTGGAGGACTTTCACTAAGTGAAATTCTTTTAAACCTAAGAAACCTCCATTCTATTCCACCACTTATAATTACCAAACATAATATGCTGGTTATTATTGGTATGAATAAAATTTGGTCTCCTATCTTTCATATGGTATCAAAAATAGAAAAAGGAATTAGACAAACAAATAAAAAGTCTATTAAATTTGGGACTTTATGAAAAGTCATTTTGTTTTTTATGGATTGCTGATTTTTGCCTTGCTGATGCTATTTCAGATAAGCAAATTTTGGTCTTTTGGAAATGAAAGGGGCCATGAAATATTTGTCCTTATGGTAGCCATTGTTTCAATAGTTATTGGAATATATTTTGGCAAGAATAAGTCTTTGATTAAAAAAAATGGGAGCCTTCAAGACATAGATCAAAATCAAATTGAAAGTTTAAACATCAGCTCCAGGGAATATGAAGTTTTGCAATTGATATCAAAAGGTCATTCCAATAAAGAGATTGCCGAAAAGCTATTTCTTTCCGAAAGCACTATTAAGACCCATGTTTCCAGCCTATTACTTAAACTAGATGCAAAAAGAAGAACCCAGGCGGTAACCATAGCCAAGGATTTAAACATCATTAACTAGGGTGGTACTTTAGTATATTTTACAATTTGGTACTAAAGTATTATGCCTAATTTCCCAATTCGTTGGTGATTTACAGGAAATTTTAAAAATAGAATTATGAACAAATCAATTAGAAATTACGGGATCATTGGAGGACTTTTCGGAACAGTTTTCTTTTTGGGACCTTTAGTAATTAATCCAGATCAATATTTAGATCCTTCAAATTTTGAAAATGGCGAAATAGTAGGGTATTCAGTTATGTTCCTTTCCATGGTTCCGGTTTTTTTAGGAACCCGTGCCTACCGCAATAAATATTTTAAAGATGCGCCATTTAGTTTTGCAAAGGGTCTTATTTCAGGATTGAAAATCACGGCCATTGCCACCTTGGTCTTTTATATTGGAAATGTTCTTGTTTATGAAGTAATAGCTCCAGGATTTTTAGAAAAATTTGGTGTTATATATTATGATCATATGGTAGAAACAGCAGCAAACGAAGAGGCTAAAGCGGAAATGATTGCCGAATTTGAAGCCATGGAGCCCTATGTGAAAAATGGGTTTTTGTATGGTATCATCATGTCGGCCTCAGTTTTAATTTTCGGATTAATAATTTCTTTGATCTCGGCATTTTCTTTAAAAAGAGCCTAATTTCAATTCCATTCCCTGAGCTTAGGCACATTATTTTGGTCTTTTGATAATCCTGCTTTTGGGCGATTAATGCTTCTTAAATTATTAGCTTTGTCGCCCAAAATAAAGCTATGAGTAAAAGTCAAAAACCTGAAGTTTACTATATATATGATGCCCTTTGCGGCTGGTGTTATGGTTTCTCTAAAAACATTGAAGAATTTTATGCCAAGCATAAGGATGAATTTCAATTTCAAGTGTTTTCAGGAGGGATGGTCACAGGAGAAAGAGAGGGAACTATAAATGAGGTTGCTGGTTATATAAAAGGTGCCTATAAAAATGTTGAGGAAACTACCGGTGCGAAATTCGGAGAAGAATTTATCAGTAAAACCCTGGAGGAAGGTAGTGCCTATTATAGTTCTGTTCCTGCAGCTTTGGCAATGGCACTTTTTAGAACTCAAAAACCAGAACAGGCGATATCTTTTGCTGTAAGAATTCAAAAGGCTATTTACCACGAAGGTTTAGCACCAGCAGAGCTTTCTACTTTTGGACATTGTGTAAAAGACTTTAATCTAGACCCTCAATTATTCCAACAAAAAATGGAGGAACCGATGATTCAAAAATTGGTAGAGGAAGAATTTAGAACTGTAAGTAGTTGGGGAATAAAAGGTTTCCCTTCCCTAGTATATAAGGACGGTAATAGAGCCTATATGATTGCCAGAGGATATACTCCAATGGATCTTTTGGAAGAAACACTGCAAAACGTTCAAAAGGAAATCGGTTCTAATTAATTTGCAGCTCCTTGTTTTGTCTAAAATTTGCTGTCAGAAGTTGAGTTCTGATTCTTATCTTCGTGCTAGGAACTGATTATGAAAGGTAAGTGCTTAATTCTTATTAGCCTTGTTTTTTTGGGGATGAACTCCTGTAAAAACAAAGGCACCAAGCCGCTTTTACCCTATTTTCTAGGTGAAGAGCTAAATGAAGTATGGATATTACCACAGCAAGAAAAAAAGGCTTTTGTAAAATTTCCAAATTTCACACTAAAGGACCAATTTGATGTAGAAATAAAAAGCAAACACCTTAGCAATAAGGCCTTTGTAGTGAATTTTTTTTACGGAGATTGTGAAAGAACCTGTAATCAAGCGATGAAGGCTATGGATAGTTTGCAAAACCGTTTGTTTGACGACGAGGTTTTATTTCTTTCCATTAGTATTGAGGCCGATAAAGACAGTTTAATAACACTCCAAACTTTAAGTGAAAAGTTTAATACCAATCCTGAGAAATGGAGAATCTTAGGAGGCGACCCTACACAAATCAATTCAATATTAAAGCAAATATTTAATATCAAAATTGAACATCCCAAGGATTTTAAAAACTTTAATTCCCTCTTTTTATTTGATAAATTTGGTTACCTAAGAGGTATTTACCATCTCAAGAATCAAGTGGCAATTGAGAATTTAATTTTAGATACTCGATTATTTAGACAGTGAATCTAACTTTTTCTTTTCCTCCTCCGTTAAAGAATCAAAACCTTTTTTGGAAAGTTTATCAAGTAGCATATTGAGCTCCTCCTCTTTTTTTTTCTTTTTGTCTCTATAATAGTCCTCTACATCATAATATTCAGGCTTAAAATTTTTACTGGGCTTAATTATTTTGAAATTTTGCTTTTTGGCAATGTCAATTCCCATAAACAACAAAAACATATAAATTATTGAAGGAATGGCTACCATGGCAATGGGAAGAGTGTTTTCGAAAATCATCTTAGGTTTAAAATAAATGGCCAATAGCATTCCTGTTAATGCCCCACCAAGGTGGGCATCATGACCAATATTATCCCTTTTATTTTTCATTCCAAAAATAGAATATGCAATAAAGCCTAGAGCGAAAGCCCATCCTGGCATAGGAATAATAAAAAACAGTCCAAGCATCATACCTGGATCTAATACAATTGCTGCAAAAATAACCCCACTTACCGCTCCAGAAGCCCCTACTGCCCTGTAATGTGGATTGTCTTTATTCATCCAAAGAGATAAAAAACTTCCGCCCAGTAAACTAATAATATAAATAAGTAAAAAGCTAATGGATCCTAAGATGCTTTCTACAATTCCAGCGAAAAAGTAAAAGGAAAGCATATTAAACAAAAGGTGGTTAAAATCTGCATGTATAAAACCAGAACTTAATAATCTCTTATAATCCTTACGGGCAAGAATCTCAGCAATATTAAAACTCAAAGAATCAAACAAGCTTCGGTTCTTAAAAGAAGATAGGCTCACAAGAACCGTAATTATAAGAATACAAATACCTACTACACCTATGCTAAGCATGGAAAATTTTTAATTATTAGCCAAAAATAGTTAGACAAGTTTATCTTTACCCTGTCGGGAATAAAAAATATTGCAATTGACCGAAGAAGAACTCATTGAAGGCCTAATAAATAAATCCGAAAAGGCCTTTAAACAAGCATTCAAAGATTATTCATCCATGATTTTGAACATCTCCCTAGGCTTTCTCCAAAACCAAGAGGAGGCTGAGGATATGGTTCAGGAGGTAATGATTGAACTTCTAAAATCCATTTCAAAATTTAAAGGAGAGTCTAGCCTTAAAACTTGGATTTATAGATTAACCATTAGCAAATGTTTAGATAGCATTCGTGCCAAAAAGAGATTGAAGCGTGGTTCAATGTTTTCTTTCATTAGTTTCAAAAATGAAGAAAGCTGGATGCATCAACCGGATTTCAGTCATCCAGGAGTAATATTAGAGAATAAAGAAAGGGCTGTTGTACTCTTCAAGGCCATTGATCAATTGTCCGAAAATCAAAAAATTGCTTTTACTTTAAATAAGCTGGAAGGACTTTCCTATAAAGAAATTGCAGAGCTTATGGAGTCTAGTGTGGCCTCTGTAGAATCTTTAATTCACAGAGCCAAAAAAAAGCTTCAAACATTATTAAGAGATTTTTATGAATCCGATCGCAAGTAATTTTATTAAAGGTCGTCAAAGAACTATCTATGGAAAATATTGAAGAAAATATCCAAAAGACATTAAACAGTTTAGATTCTGTAGAGAAACCAAGTTTAAGTCCATTAATGGCCGATAGAATATGGAAAATCGCCATCTCTGATTCTAAAATAAGATTAGAAGAAACTTGGGATCTTAGAAAAAAAATGGTTTGGCTCACCGGAATTGCAACTGTAGTGATTTTAAATATTGCTTTTTTGAGTTGGAATAGTCTTGAAAACAAAAAAACCAATTCTAGCAATGAGATGAGTTTAACAAGTTTATACTTTGATTCTGAAATAGATTATTAATATGAGTTTGAAGGAAACTAAATTTCTAAAAATAGCTGTTATAGTACTGATTCTATTAAATATAGGCTTGATGTCCAACCAATGGCTAATGGTTAAAAATCAAGGTGCTAAGGAAATCAGACCCCATAATCCCTTGACTAAGGAGATGAATTTGAGTGAGGAGCAAGAAAAAAGCTTCCATAACTTGAGGATGGAACATGAGGAGAGAATTGAGGAATTAAAAATTGAAATTGCAGAAACGCGAAGGGAGTTTTTTAGATTATTAAAGGAAGAAAATTCTAAAAATTCCAAAGAATACCAAGCCACAAAAAAGAAATTGGGTGAATTGCAAGAACAAGAAATGGATTTTCTGTTTCAGCATTTTAAGGAGGTAAGAGAAATTTGCAGTAGCGAAGAACAAAAAGAAAAATTTGATTTAATAATTGGAAGAAGCATTCCTCGTCCGAATGTTGGGCCATTGAGAGGACAGCATCGTCCTCCACATGAAAATCGCCCTCCACCAAGGCCACACTAAAAATATGATAAAAAACTACGCTTGAAAGATTCATTTTTTATTAACCTAAAATTTAAGGACTATGCGTAGATTATGTTTTTGTGCTATGGCAATTGTGCTATTAGGATCTTGAAATAAGGCTCAGCAATCGGATGATGAGATTAATCTTTTAATCATCAATTCCGAACAAATAACTTTACCCGAAATTTCCTTTAATTATGAGGTTCAAAATATTCCGAACTATTTATTAAATGCTAGGCTAAACCGAGCTGATAATACCCCTGCACATAATCCTATTGATAATGAAGGTGCCACTCTGGGTCGTGTTCTTTTTTATGATAAAATCTTGAGCTTAAATAAAACAATATCCTGCTCTAGTTGCCATTCACCGAGTTCAGGATTTTCGGATCCTAAAACATTCAGTCTAGGATTTGAAGGTGAGGAAACCGCCCGCCATTCCATGGCATTAGCCAATGCTCGATTTTATGCCAAAGCAAGATTCTTTTGGGATGAAAGAGCTTCAAGTTTGGAAGAACAAGCGCTAGAACCCATACAGGATCACATAGAAATGGGTTTGAATTTGGATAGCCTGATTTCAAGAATGAATAAAACCGATTACTACCCTCCTCTTTTTAGCAATGCTTTTGGAAATAATGAAATTACAGAAAGTAAAATAGCCCTAAGTTTAGCACAATTTATAAGAAGTTTAATATCCTTTAATAGTAAATATGATATTGCTAGGTCTAGAGTTGCAAATTCCTCAGTAAATTTTCCTAATTTTACGGATTCGGAAAATAGAGGCAAATCACTATTTTTTAGTGATCGCTGAGCATGTGGACTTTGCCACGGTACTGATGCCTTTATAGCTCCAGGGCCCCGAAACAACGGACTTGAAGCAATTAGCACTGACCTTGGTCTTGGTGGGAATAGCGGAAACCCTAGTAATAATGGGGAGTTTAAAGTTGGTTCATTGAAAAATATTGGAATTAGTGCTCCCTATATGCATGAAGGAAGATTTACCAACCTATTGGATGTTGTAAATCACTATAATGATGGAGTACAAAACCACCCAAATCTTAGTCCACCGCTACGATTAGCAAATGGACAAATAAGAAGATTGAATTTGACAAATACTGAAAAAAATGATTTGATCGCATTCTTACATACCCTTACGGATGATGTAATGATCAATGATGAAAAGTTTAGTGATCCCTTCAGTGAATAGGAAAGTCGATTTGGTTTGAAATTTAACCTTTGTTCCCGCATCGGTTAGGTTTTTAAAATCTATTTACTGAATACAATTTGTTAGTGCAGTTGTATGTGGAGAAGCCCCGATACCCATCGGGGCTTTTTTTTTGAACCATTTGGAGCTATTTTCCTTGACTGAAATTTACTTAGAGAAGAATAAAAATATATTTGATTGTAATATCCTTGCAATCATCCTATTATTTAATTCCTCTAAATTTTATTACACAGGCTGGTCCATAATTTTAATGCACCATCCAAAGTTTTTGTTTTTTGGATAATTTGAAATGGTATTCATTTTCGGAAGGATAAAATTGAATATCAATTTCCGCCGAATCTGGGTAGATCTTAAAATTACTGATTTCAAGGTAGGTGTCTATTTCTATTTGAAAAAGCACATTGGGATCTAGTATACAGACTTTTTCACCAATTAATTTGGGTTCTATAGTACTTTCTAAATATCCGTTTTCAACAAAATAAACTGTGCAATCTAAATATCTTCTTCCCTCAGTATCTGAAATTTTTAATCCTTTAGAAATAAGCTGAACAAGGCAGGAGGAAATAATATCTTCCTTATCGTTCTCAATATTTACTTCTGAACTTTTAGTATTGCCAAAAATGCCAGCAATGGAAAATATTAGTATTGAAATATATAATTTCATGAAATTAATTATATCCAAGGTTAAAGAATATAATTGAGTCCTCAAAAAAATAAGCTAGCTCTTTAAACTGAAGCTTACTAATCTTCCTTTATTTTATTGCTAAATACAGCATCCAAAAGTTGAAACAGTTGAAAGAATTTTAATTTTTCCTCCTTGCCAGGACTATCCACCATATCTGCCACAAATGGCTCCTTTGCACAATAGCTCATAATTTTGTTTCCTTGAAATAATAATAAGCAGCTTCTACCTAAGGCAACAAATTTCAGGGTACTGGGATCAGAATTTGGGTCTATTTTAAATGGAGGTTTTAAAATTTCATCTTTATCCAAATAAATTGCCTTTGAGGCTACTAGAGAATCCAATAGGTCCCAATAAATCTGTCGGTTTTTCCTTTTTACTCTATATTTAGATAAGGTCCCTTCCCTTAAGGGTGATGTTTCACAGCTTTTGAACAATCTTACTTTGCCATTTCTATAATAGACTATAAACTTGCTGCAGCGTTCAGCTTTTAAGCCCTTGATTTCAAAAAACTTAAGGATTAAAGCCTCACTATCCTTAATACCCAAATTTTCATAGCTAGGGTTTGAACCATTTAAACTATCGGAAAAAATTATCTCGGGAATTCTAGATTTTTGCGAATAGAGCTTTGTATTGAAAAATACAAGGATGAATAGTAGAAAATAACAGAATAGTTTTAGGGGGCTTTTGGTCTTAAGATATAGTAGATATGCTGAATTTGTCATTTGCTATTTGTTTATGGCCTTTAGCGCCTATCAGAAATCCATTTCGAAAAAAGTATTAATTGGAGCTTTACTGATTTTCCATTTCCATGGGCATCTTCACCATATTGACAAATATTATTCCATCAAATAATTGATTTACTGGAAACCTAGGTTCCGGGTTTTTAATCCAGGTATTAAAATCGCCGTAAAACATTTTTTCCAATTCCTGATTATTTTCATTTAATGTATAAAATCCATAATTAATCCCTAAGCCATTCATTTTTGATTCAATACTTTCGGATGGAGGAAGGGGAATCTTTAATTCTTTATAATCCCATTTACAATAGCTTCCCTCATAATAACTGCTTGCAAAATGCAGACAATTATCTCCAAACTCTTCATTTAATATTGAACCAGCATTAGGTAATTTTTTAAGTTGAGTAGAATCCAAACTAAATTTTAATAGATCGGTGTTTTTGGCCATATGTCCATTGTGAAGATGGATCAGGATTTTTTGATTTGGAAAAATCTCCTTGGCTAACCAAATAATATTATCGGCCATACCTTTTTCGCGATGGAAAAATCTATCTGGACTATTTAAATCCCCAAATTCCCTTGTCCAAGCATTTTTAGCAAAAACTTCTAGATTATGAATAAACCTCACTTTCCATTTGGTTTCCTTTCCCTTGGACATTTGATATTGATATTTTAAAGATTTACAGGTCTTAAAAAAGAACGTCTTATCCAAACTTGTATTGGTACTATCTCTATACTCTTGATTAAATAAGATGTTTAGGATACTTAAAAATCTAGCTTGTTCATGGATACTAATAATATTGCTGTCCAAATCCTTTTTTAAATAGGCCATAAAATCATTTCTAGGAAAAATCCGGGGATCAGCACCCAGCATTTGAATGGGGTTTTCACCTTTAGACTCTTGATTTAAATAATTAAAAAAGGCGGAATATTCTTTGGCCTTTGCTTGTGGCCAATACATTCCTTTTCGATAGCTTTCTGCATTAGGCAAAACTTTTAGCCCTTCATTGACTCTATAGAATTCAAAAAAGCAATATTCTTGTATTATTATATTAAATCCCAAGTCTTCATGGAAAAACTGGCTTAAGAGCTTAAAATTTTCATAGTGGCTGCCTATACCATGCTCTTGTTCTCCAATAATTACTATTCTAGTATCTCCTATATAATCCTTAAGCTTTTGAAAACCCTCACTTTTTAAAGCATCCTCATTAAACTCTCCAAAATCCAAAATTTGAGATTGTAATTTCTCTAGGCTTAAGCTAAAAACCAAAATCAATAGAAGATACTTTTTCATTTGGGGAATTTATAATGGTATGGCTTTTACTGCCGATAATGAAATGTTAAAATTATATGCTATTAAATCCTAGGTTCATTGGCAAGATTCTCAAATATCCTCTCCCCAATTCTAGCATGCCGAGGATTGGAGTTCATACCGGTATCAAGAAGTACAATCGCAAAATATATGGCCCATCCAATTGACCTTTTAATTAAGCTAGTGTCTGCACCATAAATGGCTAAGGCTTTATTTCTAACGGTATTATTTTCAAAAAGCATCCATAAACTGGCAAGATCAGTAGCAGGATCACCAAAACAAACATCTCCCCAATCTATTATTGCCTTTAATTTTTCATTTTCCACCACGATATTGCGAGAGTGTAAATCACCATGAATAAGGCATTTTAGCTCTTGTGAATCTTCCTCTAATGCCAAATTCCAAAGCCTTTCTATAGATGAGTTGAAAAAGTTTGTGGCCTTCTTTAAACGTTCAATTCTAGGGGAAAGGGCCTCTACTTTTTCGGATAAGGGACAAGAACGATGTGGGTTGGACGGTGGGTCCTCCATTTTTATTCCATGTAATACCTTTAAAAAATAAGCTAGAGATTGAGATTCTTCATCTCCCAATTTCGAAAGATCCGCTGTTTCTCCTTCAAACCATGGCGAAATTGTCCACTTCCATGGGTATTCCTTATCAGCATTACCAATAAATTGAGGAACTGGAATAGCTATAGGTAATTTAGGGCCCAATCTTTTAAGGAATTTTATTTCATTCTTTATCAATTCAGCGGCTACTTGTCTCCTTGGTAATCTGATCAAATATTGAGAGCCTAATTTATAATTCACATTATCCCATCCTTCATCCACAAAACTCAATTCTAGTTCTGACAATTCTGGGAATTGGCTGGAAATTAAATTTTTCAGCAAATTTTTATCAATGACCAGCTCAGCAGGTGGATCCTGATTCATTTTACTAATATTTTAAATTAAAAAGACTGAATAAAAAATGGGCTTAATTGGGTTTTACTTCCGCCAATCAAACCTCCAAGACATTCCGAAGTCATAGAAAAAATCCGAAGCAGAATTCACATCGAAGTAGCCTGCTGAAATATCCAGTTGAAAATCCTTATTCACCAGATATCCTATACCCGTATCAAAATGAAAATACAAGGGGTCAAAAGATCCAAACACTTCAACGAATGTTGACCACTTTTTAGATAAAGAAATTGAAGTATTGATAACATATCCAAAATCTGGATTAGAATCAAAACCGTCGAAATGTAAAATCCAATTTGTCGTAAGATTTAAATAATCGGTGATTTTGTTCCCTGTGGAAAGGATAAATCTTGATCCAATATCATTGGTTCTAAAGGATTCACTTTGCAATTTTAGAAAAGCCCTGTATTGTAGGCCTAGAGTTGGCAGTAAACCATCATTGCTTGTAAAATTATATCGAGCCCCAAATTGAGTAGCACTTATTCCTCCTATGCTAGATTGACTGCCATTAATATCAGTTCTTCTGCTTGACCAATTGATTACAGAACTTAATTCAAAGTGTTCACTTATTCCTAACCTCAATACTGTGTTTTGACTTAAAACCTTTCTTTCTGAAATACCTAGTCCTGGAATTCTTAGGTAGGTATTATTAAAACCAGTTTGCATTTGAAAAACATTCTTCCCAAGAGTAAAGGCTCCAATGGCCTGACCTGGTCTGGCTGTTCTAATATTATCACCATATTGGGCTATTGCAAAAAAGGGAATGAAAAAAAATACCAGTAAACTTTGGATCTTCAAGTTGGCAAATTGGATTTGTAAAAACTAAAAATAGAAGAATAATTTAAAATCCAATAAAATTAACTCCTCTACTTTTCTTTTAGATATGCATTCCTCTCCAATCCTATTTGAACCTTTTTCCTGAACCAATTTGCCACTTTATTTTCATCGGATATAACTGTTTGAAATTCAATGGCTATTTCAGGGTGAAATTTAAGGCTTGTCTTGGCAGCCCATCCTATTCCCTGTCTTATTTCCTTATTCTTACTATTGGCCACAAGGAGTAAAATTTCAAACACTTCTTTAACTTTTTCCTTTTCCAAATTCCACTTTATAGCCAAGTGGGCTCCAGCGCCTAAAGACCTCAGGAGCCAATGGTTGGAACTATTTATCAGCTTTTTATAATCTTGAATAGCTTTGGAATAATGATGAAGCAAAGCATGTCCAAAAACCCTTTCGCCGATAATGTCACATACATACCATATATGAGCTTTTGAAATATATTCAGCGGCTTTGGAAATAGAATTTTCATAATGAAACTCCATTCGCAGTTGAAGTAAGGAGCCCAGGATAACATTGCCTCCCTCTAACTTTCGGGCTTCTACTAAATCGCAAAAAATGATATGAAATTCCTCTTCTATCCCTTCATAATATAGCCGTGCAGCGTATTCCAATAAGGGAAATTTCACTTTTTTAGAAAGAATATTATTGCAAAGACTATCTACAAGACATTCAAAACCTTCCTTCTTATAGGCTTCAAGACTTTCATCTACAAAGGACTTAATAATGGGTTTTCTACTTATCGATTCCAATAAATCTAATTTTCCAAGCAATTTACAATTTGCAAAGGGCAGCAAAAAACTGAAGAGGGAATTTAGCTTGGAGAGTAGAGATAAACTGAAATTAAATGCTCTTAGTTCAGGGATTGAACTTCTTCATCATCCAATTTAAAACAAAGATTGGATCGTTTTAGTCCGAAAATTCTACCGTTTTTGGCTTCATAATTACTATAAACCTTTCCGTTCTCCCTCCAGGATTGTTGTTTGCCCTCCTCTTTACCATATTCTAGGTTTAACACTTTAAAAAGTGCTCCACTGCTATACCATTGCTTTTGCCTTCCATGGGCTTTTCCTTCGGCATAATTATTTTCGCTTCTCAAATTTCCATTAGACCACCAAGAACGACTTAATCCATCCTTTTTACCATCCTTATAAATAGCTTCAAAACTTAAATCCGAACTTTTAAAAAACTTTCGAAATGGGCCATTCCTTTTTCCATTTTCATAGAATGTTTCCGTGGCAATTTTTCCATTTCCATAGAAAGAAAGAGCTCTACCGCTAAAAACCTTAGCCTTAACGTATACCAGTCCTTCATCAGGATTTAAAACTAAAGAATCTTGATGGGTATAATCAGATTGATTTTGGGAAATGGATAAAGCTGAAACCAGATTTTCTCCAGTTTCAGCTTTTTCCTCCTTGCAAGAAAAGGCAAGGAAAATTAAAAGGATTATTATTTTATTATTGAATGGCATTTGGGCTACCTTGGTAATCTCCAGGGAATAAAATATAATAGCTATTTAGGTATAATTCATTTTTAATATGATAATGATACTCTCCATCTGCATTATGCTGGGTGGTACTAGAATGTCCACCAGAAGCATCTAAATCTGTAGGATAAGTACCTGTAGAGCTACATTTTCTACCATATAGAAAAAAACCATCCGAAATAATTCCAATAAGTTTATCATCATCATCAGACCAGGCCTTTGGCTCTAGGTGGTAATGATAACTTTGAGGACCAGTATGTGCTGCGGTATAGTCTAAAGATACAACGGCATTGTCTAAAGGTACATTTGGACCTTCCTCATCATTATAAATAACAGATCCGCTAACCGCAATACCAATAGCCCCTAAACCAGTTGAGGAAGAAGAAGCCGCTAGGTTTGCAGAAATTGGAACTCTTAAAGTATAGGATCCATTAAAATTATCAATATTACCGGGTGCCATATCATTATAATTGGTAACCGTAGGTTCTACAAATAAGGGGTGAGTAGCAGACCAATAGGGTGAAGTATGATTAGGCAAACCATTGGTTTCAATTACTACTTCATTCCCATCTAAATAAATACTGGTATTATCACCGTCAAATTCGGCAAAGGCAGAGTGAAGGTCGGAGTTCGATGTTGTACTGGTATTGGTGCTAGAAGTATCATCATCATCCTCTTTACAGGAATTTAAAATAATCAGCATTCCAAATAAAGCTAAAAAGGCTAGGTTTAATTTTTTCATGGTTGAATTTATATATGTTCCCAACATGGACGACATCATATTAAAATACTTGCGCTGGTAAAAAATAAATAAAGATTTTATTTGGAAATGAAGTAATCACTAATCCCTGATAGGATGCTTTGAACAGCGTAGGAAGCTAGAATGAGTCCCATTATTTTACTAATTACGGTAATTCCATAATCCCCAATTCTTCGTTGAACCCTTGAGGCCATAAGCAATGTTGCGGCGGTTAATGCCACTACCACTAAAACCAATAGGGAAGTCACCGTTTGCTGTTCTATGGTGTAGATATGATTATCGGTCATTAAAACCACAGCCATAATCGCCCCTGGTGAAGCTATTGAAGGAATGGCAACAGGGAAAATAGTTACATGTTTATAATCCGTGATTTTATTTTTTTCCTTTTCTGGTTTACCATCTCCAAAAATCATGGTGAGGGCAAATAGAAATAATATTACTCCACCGGAGATTTGAAATGCATCCAAAGAAACATCCATCCCCTCAAGGATAAGTTGGCCTATAACAATAAAGAACAATAGAATAAGAAAGGCAATAATGGAAGCTCTTATGGCGATTTTTCTCTTGTGATAATCGTCAAACTCCTTGGTTGCCTCCAAATAAACCGGAACGGAACCTATGGGGTCAATTACTGCAATAAGAAAAAATATGGTCGCCAAAAATTCTGACATTTGCTGCTTTTCAGTTTAGGCTCCCAAAGATAGATGAATAAATGAAGCTAAATTTCTATTGCTTAACTATCGTTAATTCATTGGACCAGATAATCACTCCAGAATCTGAAAGTTTTTCTTCATGGAGTACCCGAATAAAGTCCATTCCCAATTTAAAAGCTATGGGAAGACTATAGCCCGGATTTAATTTAAGTTTTATACTCCTCTTCCAAACCTCTTGTCCGGCCAAGTTTTTTGTTTCCGGGAAATTCTTATCACAGAATGGCGCAACTATTTTTAGCTCCATTTTATTTATTGAAAAATAGCCTTGCCAAGAGCAAGACCAAGTTCTAAATTCTATTTCATCAAGAGTATTGTTTTTCAGCTCAAAATTAATCAGGCAATAGTGGGCCTCTTTTTCAAGAATAAGCTTAGGTTCTGAAATAAACAAACTTAGTTCCGGTTCGGGTGTTAAAACCTGTGCCTTTAAAGGGCCTATGAGACATGAAAAAACGGCGGTGGCAAGAACTAAGGACAGCTTCATTTAAAAAAATTAAAAATCAGAATCTTAGGGATTCACTGGTGAATAGCTCTCCAAATTACTATAAATATGAAAAATCATTCCTTTATCCTCCACAAAAAACTCAAAATTCTCAAGGTTTTGTGGATTATCAAATTCCCCTTCTTCAAAGGTGTTGAGACTAATTTTATTTGAGCCTAATTCTAGGGGAATACGAGAATAATAGATGCTATTTGGAATAGTTTGCCAATTTCTAGTATCTGCTTTTTCCGTGGCTGCATTAAAAACAGAAAGCAACATTCCTGCTTCTTGGTTCTCTTCTCTAAGCGCTTCTTCCGCAGATTGTTTTAGTGCAAGTCTGGTTATGGAAGTTGCAAATTCTCTTAGCATCCTATCATTGAGTACAGAAAGTGCTATAGCTTGAATGTCTTCGGCTTTTTCCAAAGGATAAACAGCTTCCCCTTTTTGCAAATGTGCATATTGATAAACTGTAGGTCTGATTAAATATTTCGGGAAAGCTACACGAACGATCTTCAAATCTCCAAGTCCTTTTCCATCTTCATCCTTATCTTCATGCCTATATGGAAAACGTAAACCCAATTCCTCATTAACAAAAAAGGCCTCGCCACCTTCACCTTTTACGATGGTAAAATTTACACTCCATTCACTTTTAACGGGACCTAGTCCATTATGCCAAAAAAAGATCAATTCCCCACCTTCTCCTCTACTATAAACATATTTGGTTTCAAATTCCTTTTCATAAAACCTAAGCTCCTCGGTAAATCCATTTAAGTAGGCGGTGCGTAGGAGATCCTGCTTCAATTGAACAGGAATGTCTACAGAAAAATCTGGTGAATAGGAGTTTTTATAGGCATTATAAGCATTTCTATAAGCGATAAAGGCATTGTTCACATCCTTATCCATATCATAGGCAATACCCATTAATAGATGGGCAAAGGCATCATTTTTATAGCGATTTTTTTTGCCTTCGTATTTATCGTTTAGGGCCTGAAGTTTAATATTAAGCCTTTTACATTCAACAAGTGCTGAATTCGGTTGGTTTAGTTTTAAATAGTTGAGGGCCTTATAATAATGGAGTAAAACCTTCTCATGATCTTCACCAATATAGGTTTTTATGGAAGAGTTTGATACCAAACTCAAGGCTTCCATTCCATAACTTTTTTTGTAGTCTTCTAAAAAAATATAGGCTTGTTCAAAATAAGAGTTGCTTTCCTCATATCTCTCGAGCATATGAAGTACCACCCCTTTATGTAGGAAAAATAAAAGGCGGTTTCTTCCTTCAGAGGCCTTTTCAGGATCTCCAAGTAATTTATCGGCTTTTTCAAATTCCCCTTGAACGAAAGATTCTTGAAATTTTAGGTTCTTCTCGTAATAAGTGGCACAGCTCGATAAACTCAATACCGAAAGTAAAAGAAAAGCTCCAAGAAAATTTTGAAGCTTTTCATAAATCTGTAACATGATGGTTTGGGATAAAGAGACTTATTGAACTACTTTTTTGATCTTTTTAGATCCTACCCAAACCTTTTCGTTGGTTTCAATATTGGTTAAAGTCAAATCCGTTTGGTAATACACCAATTTGGTTTTGCTATTGGCATCGGAAATTGAATTAATAGAGCCTTGAAGGATGAAATCTGCACCAAGTTCTCTACCAAATTTTTTCACAGTTTCTAAAGAAGAATTGTTTTGCTGGTCTGCCTTTTCAGCCCTAAGCTCATTTCTAAACTCTCCACCTTGCACCAATCTTACCTGACCAGAATTGATTAATTCCCTTTCGATATCGTTGATAAAAGTCTCGGAGGCGATATGCTCGCTGCTTCTATTTTTAACAAGGCCTACAATGATGGTTGGCTTTTTTCCTTCTGCTTTTAAATGATCTCCTAGCCAAGGACGAGCAAGAACATCTGCGATCATTTGCTGGGCTACCAGTTTAGAATCGGTATCATTCCATCTACCGCTTAAATCTATTTGTTCATTTTCGTTTACTCGGGTTACGGTTTTAGTACCGGAACAACTTGTTAGGGCAATACATGCTGCTAAAGCTATGCTAATGTGAATTTTCATGGTTTGGTTTGTTTTAAAAATCTTGTTTTTTATTCCTTTGGGCTTTTTACAATTGGCGTGCCAAAATTGTTTAAATAGACTCCTTTTTCATTTCTTTTTCAATCCGGGAATTTAAGTCATCCGATATTTTCCAAAGAGGCTGCCTTAAAGTTGCAGCACAAATACCTTTGATCTTTAATACCGCTTTAATTCCACCTGGATTCCCTTCTTCAAATAGCATATTGGTGATATCCAATAATTTATAATGAGCTTGCCTAGCTTCGTCCATTAAATTTTCCAAAGCGGAATTCACCATTTTGCTAAATACTTTTGGAAAACCTTGTCCACTTACAGAAATAACACCATCACCGCCACAAGCGATCATAGCCAGACTTAAATTATCATCCCCACTAATTACCTTAAAACCACTGGGTCTTTCCTTAATAATTTTCATCACTTGTTCCATATTGCCACTAGCCTCTTTTATCGCGATAATATTTTGGAAATCGCGGGCCAATCTCAATGTGGTTTCTGCAGTCATATTTGAAGATGTCCTTCCCGGAACATTATATACAATAATGGGTACAGGACAATTCTCACTAATGTTCTTAAAATGCTGATAAATTCCCTCTTGTGTAGGTTTATTATAATAGGGAGAAACAGAAAGAATAGCAGAAATACCATTGAAATCTGTAGCTTTTATAGTTTCAATTATTCCTTGGGTATTATTCCCACCAATACCATAAACTATGGGCAATCTACCATCGTTCACTTTTTGGGCATGCTTAAGCACTGATATTTTTTCCTCAGCAGTGAGAGTAGCATTTTCTGCGGTAGTACCCATTGCCACCAAATAATCCACCCCTCCATCAATACAATGATTTATTAATTTTTCTAGCCCATCAAAATCAACTTTTTGGTTTTCCTTGAAAGGAGTTACTAGAGCCACCCCTGTTCCTCTAAATTCAGTCATTTTTTATTTCTGATTTATAAAATTGAGATAATAATCGAGTTGTTTAAAAAAGTGCTGCAAGTTATCTTTTTCTGAAATGGAAAAAGCCAGATCGAGCCCTAAATCCTGCCTATTGGAATTCCCAGCTTTTAGGCTTGCTTTGAGTTTTAAGCTAATAAAATCATTAGGATGCTCTTCTTCTTCGTTTAAATCCAAATACACATCATATTCCCTTTGTAAAAAGCTTTGCACATGAGCATTTGTAGGTACTCCCGAATAATTCAAATCACTTTTGCAATACCATTGCTCTGGTGTATAGATATCCTTTTTCTCTATTTCCTTCCTTTTAAAAGGGATATATTCGATAATGCTAACTTGTTTTCCTAGACCCTCCATTTTCCTTTTATAGTCTTGGATTTCATCTCTAAATTTTTGGTTAGCAAAAGAAATTCCAATGGTCCTAACCGCAGCAAAACCCGAATAGGACTTAGCTTTAGCTGGATTTTTTTTTAGCTTATTGATTTGATAATTTCTAAACCTAGTTTTCATTCCCATTAGGCAATCATTTCTGCAAATTGATTCTCATCGATAATTTTTACTCCTAAATCTTCCGCCTTTTTTCTTTTGGAAGGACCCATTCCTTCACCCGCTACAATAAGGTCGGTATTGGCTGACACCGAACCAGTGTTTTTACCAGCATGTTTTTCTATTAATTCTTTAATCTCTGTTCTCGAATACCTTTCAAAACTTCCAGAAATCACAATTTTTAGACCTTCCAGCTTTTTACTTGCTCCCTCCTGTTTTACCATCTCCATTTGTAAACCTGCGGCTTTCAATCTTTCTATCATTTCGCGGTTCTCTTCCTGACTAAAAAACTCTGTAAAACTTTCAGCTATCCTTTGGCCAATCTCGTCTACAGTTAATAAATCTTCCAAACTAGCATGTAGAAGTTTATCCATTGATTCAAAATGGAGGGCTAGCTTTTTAGCCACAGTTTCGCCCACATATCTTATTCCTAAAGCAAATAGCACTCTTTGAAATGGGATTTCCTTACTTTTTTCGATGCCATCAATTATATTTTGTGCAGACTTTTCAGCCATTCTCTCTAATGGTAATAATTCTTCTTTTTTCAGTAAATACAAATCAGCATAGTTTCGAATCAGTCCAGCCTCAACCAGTAAGTCTACCGTTTCACCACCAAGACCTTCAATATCCATAGCCTTTCTACTTATAAAATGCTGAATTCTTCCACTTACCTGAGGTGGGCAGATAGAGGCATTTGGGCAATAATGCTGTGCCTCTCCTTCTTTTCGAATAAGAGGACTATTACATTCCGGACAAAACTCTGCATACTTAAAGGCAATGGAATCAGCTGGTCTTCTGCTCAGGTCCACCCCTGTTACTTTAGGAATTATTTCGCCACCTTTTTCAACAAAAACAAAATCCCCTTCCCTTAAATCCAATTTTGCAATTTGATCGGCATTGTGCAGGGAAGCTCTTTTTACGGTGGTACCGGCCAATAAAACGGGTTCTAAATTGGCAACTGGAGTTATGGCCCCAGTTCTACCTACTTGATAGCTCACAAATTTTAATTGAGTAGAAACTTCTTCGGCTTTAAACTTATAAGCTATAGCCCATCTGGGAGATTTGGCTGTGCTTCCCAACCTCTGCTGCTGTGCATAGCTATTCACTTTTATTACAATGCCGTCAATTTCAAATGGTAGTTGCTGACGATTTTCGTCCCAATAATTAATGAATTCAAAAATCTCATCAATATTTTTCGCCTTTTGAATATATTTTTTTTCTGGTGGAGGAATTTTAAAGCCCCATTCTCTAACTTTTAAGATGCTGTCATAGTGATTGTCGGCAATAGAATTCTCAGAAAAAACATAGTATAAAAAACTATCCAAATCACGGCTAGCTACAATGGCGCTATCCTGCATTTTCAATGTTCCACTAGCCGTATTTCTAGGGTTTGCAAAGGTTTCCAAGCCATCTTCTTCACGACTTTCATTTAATTTTCTAAAACCGTCCAAAAGCATAAAAATCTCCCCTCTAATCTCAAAGTCAGGTGGGTAAGAATCACCTTTAAGCTTTAGGGGGATTGAAGAAATGGTTTTTACATTGGCCGAAATATTATCTCCTTTGCTCCCATCTCCTCTTGTAACGGCCTTTTCGAATTGACCATTTTTATAATTAATTCCTATAGCAGCTCCATCATATTTTAGTTCGCAAACAAATTCCATTTCCTCCGGAACCATTTTGCTAATTCTTTTAATAAAATCTTCTAATTCCTCCTTAGAATAGGTATTACTCAGAGATAGCATGGGGTATTTATGCACTACAGTCTCAAAGTTTTTGGTGATATCACCTCCTACCCTTTTACTTGGAGAGTTGGGATCCATAAATTCAGGAAATGAATTTTCAAGATTTTGCAATTCCTCCAAAAGCATATCAAAATCATAATCGGAAATGCTTGGATTGTCCAAAACATAGTAATTGTGATTATGTTGATTTAATTCCTCCCGAAGTTCAAGGATTCTTTTTTGGGCCTCACCTTTATTCATATTGAGAATGCTTTGAAGCAAATCTAATTAATTGACCATTTATATTTAGCCTTTGGGAATCCAAAATATCCACTTTTAATGATGATAAATTTTGGATTAGGATGAGCAAACCATTAAATTTTCTAATTTGCCCAAACAATTAATTTCATGAAAGTACTAGGAATTATTCCAGCTCGCTATGGATCCTCAAGGTTAGAGGGAAAACCATTAAAAGACATCGAAGGTAAATCCATGATCCAAAGGGTTTATGAAAGATGTACTATTGCTTTAGATGAAGTGTTTATAGCTACTGATGATAAGCGGATTAAAGAACATGTTAATTCTTTTGGTGCTAAGGTGGTAATGACTTCAAAAGAACATAAAACGGGCACCAATCGCTGTTTGGAAGCGATGGAGATAATTATGAATGAAGAGGGTTTAGACCCGGATGTAATTATAAATATTCAAGGTGATGAACCCCTACTGCAGCCTGATCAACTAAAAAAATTAGTGGCTTGTTTTGAAGAGGACAAAAATGTAGATCTTGCCTCCTTGGCCATGCCAGCAGGCGAAAATGCCAAACTTGAGGAACACAATGGTTGTTTTGTAGTATTGGATGAGAATAAAGATGCCCTATATTTTAGTCGATCCATAATTCCATACCTCAGAGATTTCCCCAAAGAAGAATGGGCAAAAAATCACCAGTATCTCTACCATATTGGAATGTATGCCTATAAGCCTGAAGCATTAAAACTCTTTGCAAATCTCCCACAGAATAATTTGGAAATTTCTGAATCTTTAGAACAATTACGTTGGTTACAAGCGGGTAAAAAAATCCGTATTCGTCTGAGTACACATGAAACCATCGCCGTAGACACCCAAGAAGATTTAGAAAAAGTAAGGGCTATAGTTCGCAAGCTTGAATCATGAAAGGTGAAGAATTAAAAGATTTTCTCGACGAAAAATACCGGCTCTACCACTCTTCGGAATTTATTGAAAGTGATCCCATCCAAATTCCTCATCTTTTTGAAAAGAAGCAGGACATTGAAATCAGTGCATTTCTAACGGCTAGTATTGCCTGGGGCCAGCGCAAAAGCATTATTAAAAATGCAAAGAGCCTCATGCAAAGAATGGATAATTGCCCTTATGATTTTATAATAAACCATGAAGAAGAAGATTTAAAAAATTTTGAAGGTTTTGTCCATAGAACCTTTAATAGTCTGGATTTGCAATTCTTTATTTCTAGCCTGAAGTCGCTTTACCTAAAGGAATCTAGCTTAGAAATTTTTTTTAAAGCCCGGGAGGGCGAAAGTGATTTGCAAATGGCCATATCCAGATTTAGGCAAAACTTTTTCCATTTGGATCATTTAAAAAGAACGGAAAAACACATTTCCAACCCATTAAAGAATTCGGCTTGTAAAAGGCTGAATATGTTTTTACGATGGATGGTAAGGTCCAATAGCGCTGGAGTGGATTTTAATATCTGGAAGGAAATTTCTCCAAGCTACCTTTCCTGCCCCTTAGATGTGCACTCTGGAAATGTGGCAAGGAAATTAGGGCTGCTCAGCAGAAAGCAAAATGATGGTAAGGCCTTGAAAGAATTGGATGAATCTTTAAGAAAAATAGACCCTCAAGATCCGGTGAAATATGATTTTGCATTATTTGGACTAGGAGTATTTGAAAAATTTTAAGTCAAGAACCAGAATAGACTTGCAATTACTTGATTTTGAACTTTCCTTTAAAATTACAGGCTAATTCTAAACTCGGAGGACTTATATGCTTTGTATAATAATCAAAAACATTAGAAATCTATAGCCAATGATTACCGCAATGGTGGAGGCTAATAAAAATAAAGCTTTAGGTATAATCCAAATGTATTTTTGTTCGTAAAACCTATGGAGACCTTTTATTAGGTAAAGGAGTAAAATAGAGGCAATGAGACTCGAAAATGCGAGACCGTTAATATTGGGTTGGAAAATAATTTCAAAATAATTTTTAAGGATGAATTGCAGAATTTTAACAATAATAGAGAGCAGTAAAATGGGACCTAAAAGGATAAAGCTTATATATCCCAAAGAAAATATGATATGATTAAAATAGAGCCCTTCCCTTTTCCAAAAAACTATACTTAGGGGAATAGAGAAAAGAAAAACCAAAAGAATGATGAGGGTTTTGGAATAATCCATAGCAGCCTTATTATATCTATTTGCAAATTGGACTTTGCTAAGATTTAAGGTCTTCATTTTCGAATCTGCAATTTTCTTTGCGTAATTACTATAATTTTGATGTTCAGTTTGTGAATAATAGCCAGAGTAAAAGGTATCTACAGGTTGGAAAAAAAAGTAAAGCAGGTTGATAATTAGAAATAAAGGAAGAGGTTTAGTGTATAAATTTCTTCTCCCTAAAATATATTCCTTGGATAAAAAGCCTGGTTTAATCAAAAGCAATCCGAAGCTTTTTAACATTTTGCTATCCGAAAAAGTAATAGCATTTAATAATTGTGTAGGCTTCCCCTTTTTAGTACCGATCTAAATTATACATTTTTTTCATTTAGT
>CAXBKQ010000021.1:0-62507 GCA_963976435.1 uncultured Cryomorphaceae bacterium
AGAAAAGTGGAAAAAAATAAAAATAGTTTTTACCTGCGCTTAATTACCATCCTTTCCATCGCTGTGCCTTTAGTGGTGGCTGCACTTATTCTCTTTCCAGATACATTCAAATTGGAATTAGGTATTAGTAGAGGAAGCCTTCCCGCCTTTCATGCCATTATTAATGGTACAACTGCCATTTTATTAATTGTTGGTCTGGCCTTGATTAGATCCAAAAAATACGCCGCTCATAAATCTGTAATGCTGAGCGCTTTTGGTTTGTCTGCCATTTTTTTACTTTCATATGTGCTAAGCAAGCTAAATGCTGAGGAGGTAAAATTTGAAGGGGATCCAACTATTAGAATAGTTTATTTGTTTGTTCTTATTAGCCACATATTGCTCAGTATTCCTGTATTACCATTGGCCATGCTTGCTATTTTTAGAGGTCTTACAAATGATGTAGCTAAACATAAGAAAATTGTGAGATGGGCCTTTCCCATATGGTTGTATGTTGCCATAACAGGAGTCTTGGTTTATTTGTTTATGCAGCCTTATTATTGATTAAATTTGCCCTATGAAAAGGATAATAGTTTTCAGCCTTTTGCTTTTTTTATTCTTCGGACTAGATGCTTCCGCTCAATGTTCCATGTGTAAAGCTGTAGCAGAAACCAGTACTAGCAGCTCCTCTGCAGCAGCTGGCTTGAATAGCGGTATCCTGTATTTAATGGCCTTTCCTTACCTACTTCTTGCAGGTGTAGGATACGCTATTTACCGTCATAAAAAGCTAAAATCCTAAGATTGGGAATTTTACTCCATCACTAGGCTTCTTTAATTATATTTGTAGGGCTACTTTACTTGCCTTATCAAACTTTAATTCATGAAATTTAGAATTTCAATTTTTCCTGCCGTTTTTATTTTTATTGCTTTGAGCGCTAATGGCCAACAAAAACAATGGCGATTAGAAGAATGTGTTCAATACGCAATAGACAATAACCTTCAAATAAAACAATCTGAACTCCAAGCCAAAATTAGTCAGAATGCTAATAGTCAGGCACAGTGGAATTATTTGCCTAGTGTTTCTGGAGGTGCAAACTATGGTTTAAATAGTGGTTTGAATATCGACCCTGTTACCAACCAAATTTCAACCATCAACAGGCAAACGATTTTTGCATCACTTAATGCCAATTGGGTGATTTATGATGGTGGGAGAAAAATCAATGGGATTGCACAAAACAATCTGAACTACCTGGCCAG
Source organism: uncultured Cryomorphaceae bacterium (assembly GCA_963976435.1). Taxonomy (GTDB): domain Bacteria; phylum Bacteroidota; class Bacteroidia; order Flavobacteriales; family Schleiferiaceae; genus CAKZNE01. The sequence goes on from CAXBKQ010000021.1 coordinate 1,234, forward strand.
CATGTATGATTTGGAGCAGGTGAAAAATGATATTCGATTAAATGTGGCAAGCGCCTTTCTACAGATTTTGTTAAATAAGGAAATTTTAGAAGTAGCCCTCCAACAAGAAAATATTACCCAGTTACAAGTGGATAGGATGAGACGCTTGGTAGATGCCGGCTCTAATCCAAAGGGAGACCTTCTTCAATTAGAAGCCCAATTAGCGAGGGATAAACAAAATACGGTTTCAGCGGAGAATGCTGTAACCATAAGTAAACTTCAATTGGGCAATTTACTTCAACTAGAAGATCCTGCTGGTTTTGATATTATTGACCCAGAATTTAAGGATCCAGAGCCTACTACTTTATTGAGAAGCCCAGAAACCATTTTAAGCACAGCTTTGGAAAATCAGGCATCGGTGAAAGGTGCAGAAACAAGAGTAAAAAGCAGTGAAGAAGGAATAGATCTTTCCAAATCTTCCTATCTCCCTACTGTTAGTCTTTCTGGAGGGATTTCCTCTAGCTATTCAGATCAGTTTAGGACTTTTGTGCCCGATGGTAATTCTATAAACCCCGCTATTGGTACTGTACAAGGTTCTGGCGATGTTGTTATTTCAAATTTTAGTCAGGCTACCGGAGAATTTCAATCTGTTTCATTTGGGGATCAGTTTAATGATAATATTAATAAGTCATTTGGGCTAGGAGTTTCGGTGCCAATATTCAATAATAACCAAAGGTATAGTATCCGAAATGCTAAATTAAATTTAGAATTAGCCAAGGCAAACCTTGATCAAATTAAAAACAATTTAAGGCAAACCGTTTACCAAGCCCATACGGATGCTAAGGCCTCCTACAATAGTTTTTTGGCAGCTTCTAAAGCTGTAGAGGCAAGTAATGAATCTTATAAATATGCTGAAGAACGCTATAAGGTTGGTGCCTTAAATCAATTTGATTATGAAAATGCTAAGAATAGTTTAGCATCCGCAATTTCCCAACAGGTAAGAGCCAAATACGATTTTATTTTTAAGATTAAAGTTTTGGAGTTTTATCTAACCAATGCCGTAAAATTGTAAAAATGAGCAAAACCCTAAAAATTCTTCTAATAATCGCTGTTCCCCTTATTATTTTCTTAGTCGTAGCTAAAAAAATGGGATGGATTGGAAAGGAAGAAGGAGTGAAAATTGAACTAGTAAAAGTGGAGAAATCTACACTTACAGAAACTGTTTTTGCAAGTGGTAAAATTCAACCAGAAGTAGAGGTGAAAATTAGTTCTGAAGTTTCTGGTGAGGTGATTGAACTTCCAATTGAAGAAGGACAGAAAGTTGAAAAGGGGGAGCTCTTGGTGAAAATTAATCCTGATATTTATTTGGCAGCAGTGAATAGGGCTTTGGCATCTGTAAACAGCACAAAATCTCAGGTAGGATCTGCAAAGGCCCAATTAATTGAAGCTGAAAAAATCTATAATAGAAATAAAAAGCTTTATTCCCAAAAGGTAATTAGTGATGCTGAATTCGATAATATCCAAAGAGCTTTTGATGTAGCGAAACTCAATGTTGAAGCTTCAGAATACCAATTAAAAAGTGCTCAAGCAACAGAAAATGAAGCCAGAGATAATTTGGCAAGGACCACCATTTACGCTCCTCAATCCGGAACCATAAGCATGCTCAATATTGAAGAGGGTGAAAGAGTAGTGGGAACAGCACAAATGGCAGGAACTGAGATTATGCGACTGGCTAATCTTGAAGCCATGGAAGTCCTTATTGAGGTTAACGAAAATGATATTATTCGTGTAAACCTTAATGATACCGCCCTAATTGAGGTTGATGCCTATCTAGGTGAAGAGTTTGTTGGGCTAGTAACGGAAATTGCAAATTCGGCAAAAATCCAAGGTTTGAGTACAGATCAGGTAACAAATTTTGAGGTTAAGGTTCGTATTTTAAAGGATTCTTATGCTAAAATTGTAAAGCCCGGACAAAGCTCACCTTTCCGACCTGGAATGACCGCCTCTGTTGAGATTCAAACCCAGCGCAAATCCGATGTTCTTACAATTCCAATAAACGCTGTAACCACTCGAACTGATACCAGCACCAAGGCAAAGTCCTATAAGGTAGGATTAAATAAAGAGGATGAAAATGAAGAGATTTTTGAAGTGGTTTTTGTTTTTCAAGATGGAGAAGCTAAACTTAGATTGGTGAAAACTGGAATCCAGGATGAGGAAAATATTGAAATATTAGAAGGCTTGGAATTTGGAGAAGAAGTAATTGAAGGGCCTTATAATATTGTAAGCAAAAAGCTTGTCAATGGAATGAAGGTGGAAGAAAAATCCGATTACAGATCAAAAAACAAGGATAACACGGAAACTGAAGAATAGTCCAAAATGTCTTTGATATTAAGTATTGAAACCTCCACAAAAAACTGTTCTGTAGCCCTAGTTGAAAATTCTAAATGCCTATTCTTCAAGGAGGAGTCGGCCGATCAGTTCATTCATTCTGAACGCCTTCATGTTTTTTTAGAGGAGCTATTTTTAGAATCTGGAAAATCAAAATCTGAAATCCAGGCTGTTGCTGTGGGTAAAGGCCCAGGATCCTATACAGGTTTGCGAATAGGAGTGTCCTCCGCAAAAGGGCTTTGCTATGCATTGGGAATCCCATTGCTGGCAGAAGATAGCCTGAAAATTTTGGCGAACCAGGCTATACAATCCTTAAGTTTGGATGAAGATGATCTAATAATTCCAGTTTTAGATGCCAGGAGGATGGAGGTTTATTGCCAGGTGTATACTAGTAAAATGCAAGAATGCAAGGCCACTGAAGCAAAAATTATTGATGAAGAAAGTTTCTCCGATTTAAAGGCTTCAAAGATTCATTTTGTTGGAGATGCCTTAGAGAAAATTGAAAAAACCTCCAAAGATCCAAGATTTGTTTTCCATCACACTATAAAATTCCCAAATGCTCTTTCCTTAGGGGAGCTTAGTGAGGAAAAATTTGCCCAGCAAAACTTTGAAGATATCGCCTATTTTGAGCCATGGTATTTTAAGGACTTTATAGCCGGTAAGCCCAAAAAGTTGGTTTAAGGATTTAATTCCGAATATCGGAAACAGCTTTTGATATGATCGTTTACAATTCCAGTTGCTTGAAGGTGGGCATATATTGTTGTAGAGCCAATAAATTTAAATCCTTTGCTTTTTAAATCTTTACTAATTCTATCAGAAAGTTCTGTTTTGGCAGGAATTTCTTTTGGGTTCTCAAAAGTATTCTGAACTACTTTGTGGTTTACAAAACCCCATATATAATCGCAAAAACTCCCATATTCCTCCTGAATCTTTTGATATTGAATAGCATTATTAATAGCCGAAGAAATTTTGGCCTTATTCCTAATAATTCCAGGGTTGGAAATTAATTCTTCGAATTTATCATTTCCGTAAAGGGCTATTTTTTTATAGTCAAATTGGTCAAAGGCCTTTCTGAAATTTTCTCTCTTGTTTAAAATCGTAATCCAACTTAAACCAGCCTGAAAGGTTTCAAGCAGTAGAAATTCAAACATTTTATCATCATCTTTTACGGGAACTCCCCATTCTTCGTCGTGATATGTTTGATAAATAGGGCTATTGCCCACCCATGCGCAGCGATGTTTCATATTAAAATTTATAGACCGAATTTACAAAAGCAAATTCGGTCCATTAAAATTCTAGATGTCAATGGATTTCCATTTCCCTTTGCGGAAGATATATATTGCCAATATCGCTAAAAGAGTTTCTGCAATGGCAATAGAAAGAAAAACGGCATTTGGTCCCTTTTCAAAATATATTGCTGCCAAATAGGCCAGGGGTAATTGAAAAAGCCAATAGGATATAAAATTTATTAGGGTGGGAGTTTTGGTGTCGCCAGCTCCGTTGAAGGCTTGGGTTAATACCATTCCAAATCCATAAAACACATATCCAGTAGCAATAAGACGAAGCGCCATGGCACCATATTTTACCACCTCAGAATCTTGGGTAAATAGGAAAACCAAGGGATCTGCAAATCCAATATAAAGTATGGAAATGAGGAGCATGAAAATAACATTGTATTTGGCTGTAATCCAAACTGATTTTTCAGCTCTTTCTGGAAGTTTTGCGCCTAAATTTTGTCCAACAAGCGTTGCTGCAGCATTGCTCATCCCCCAGGCGGGTAATATGGTAAACATGATAATACGGATGGCTAAAACATAGCCGGCCAATACCTCCGATCCAAATTCAGCAACAAGCCTCATCAAGAACATCCAACTGGAGGTTCCAATAAGGAATTGGCCTATTCCTCCTAAAGAGATTTTCACCAAATTGAACATTATTTTTGTTTTGAGCTTTAATTGCTTAAAACCAATTACAATCGGGCTTTTACCAGATTGAAGCATATAAATTTGAAAAAGAACAGCAGTTCCTCTACCAATAGTAGTAGCAATGGCGGCACCTTTTACCCCCATAGCGGGAATAGGACCCCAGCCGAATATAAAAATGGGATCCAAAATTATATTTAATAAACTGGCCAAACCAAGGGAGAGCATTGCGATTTTTGCACTTCCTGCACCTCTAAAAATGGCATTGATAAGGAAAAGAAGCATAATGCTTAAATTTCCTCCAATAAGAATTTGAGTGTAGCCATAACCTTCTTCAATAAGATCCTTTTCTGCGCCCATTAAGGCTAAAATCTCCTTCGGAAATAGTATTCCAATTATGGCGAGTATAATAGAAACAGTGCTCCCAATAATTATGGCTTGAGCACCGGCAATTGAAGCTTGTTTGGGATTTTTTTCTCCTATCCTCCGGGCTACTATAGCCGTTGTAGCCATGGATAATCCAATGGCGATAGCATATAAAAGTGTTACTACAGCCTCTGTTAAACCAACAGTGGCCATGGCATTTACACCTACTCTACTTACATAAAGAATGTCGATAAGTGCAAAACATCCTTCCAAAAGCATTTCGGCTATCATAGGAATAGACAAAAGAAAAACGGCTTTGCGAATACTTCCGCTAGTATAATCTTCCTCTTTGCCAAAAAGTGCTTGAGAAAAAAGTTTAAAAAATTTTGAAATAAAGTTGGGACTATTATTAGGCATTGCTGCTAAGAATTATGAATGAATAAAAGGAAAATACGACGAGGGTGAGCAGGATTAGCTCTTGACCTGAAGGTCCGTAAACACAATGGTGTAATTCGTCGTTAACATAGTTCTTAGTACTTCATGAGGCTGCAAATATGCAAAAAACAAAATGGTATTTCCAATAGCCTTTGGCTTCTAATCTAGTTTAAGAGATTCTAATAGCTCCAAAACATCATAGTCGTACAATTGGTCAATAACCTCTATATAAGGCCTTCTATGTACATATCCCAAGTCGAAACATTTTTTAGCAAGTAGGGCTTCTGATTTAGCCTTCGAAATATTCTCCATCTCCAAAAGGCTTTGCGATTTAAAAAAATGAAGGTCACAAGATTGGTCAAAGATCTTTAATCCTGTATCAAAAGCTTGAATGGCAGAATCGTGATTGTTTAATTTTTGATGTACCCTTCCTTTATATAAAAATGCATTTTGATCAATAAAAGCCAAACCGCCACTTCCTTTTAATTCTGCATCGATATATCGTTGTAGATAAAATAGGGCAGTATCATAGCTCTCCAAACCATAATAGGCAATGCCTCGCAGAAAGTCTACGCTCATAGCTTGGGGAAAATCTATAAAATCTTTGGTAAGTGTATCTGTGGCGTTAAAATCTGAAATTGCCCTCCTAAAATCTTTATAAAAGAAAAGGAAATTATAGCCCCTCCAGCCTATCCATTCTTTAGCATCATAGACAATGGCATATTCATAATTTTTAAACCACTCATGGGGATAGCCCCTTTTTAAATAGGGGATGGATCTTTCTCTCCATGCTTCAGCATTGGTGGAGTCTAATTCCAATATTTCATCCAAAAGGGTCATAGCTTTTGGAGTTCCTTGGTGGGTTTTAAAAAACTCTTTGTATTTGATTTTTATCAATGAATCCCTTTCCTCGAGACTAAAAACAGCCCTTTCATTTGGAGAAATATCATTCCAATTACAAGAAAAAAACAGCAATCCTAGGCTAAGGAAGAATAGCGATAATCTCACCATTTTTAAGTTTATAGGTTAAATACATGGCACAGTCTCTATATTCTCCAGCCAAATAATTTGCACGCCAATTTTTTAAGTTTTTGGTAATGTCAAACAATTGCTGTTTTACCTCAGGGTCAAATTTTTTCTTTTGGTAGTTGAGGTCGTTTTCCAATATTTCAAAACGTACGATTTCAGCATTACAATTTATTAAAAAGCGAATGGTTAACATCCCACTTTCACCTTTCAAATCGAGATTGGGATAGTCTTTTTCAATTAGTTTTTTAATGGCTTTAGGCCCCCCCAATATAAGCGGCTGGAAGGTCATCTGTATGGCGGCCGGATCGGTTATAATAATCGATGATATAGTTTTTATTACAAACTTTAAAATCTGGATTTATAAGGATAGCTTTGTGTTTAGGTATAAATCCTATTCGATAGGGATAATCTGGGTAAAGGGATAGCCCAACACCTAAAACCACCATACATGCCAAAAAATATTTCACTTTTTAAAATTGCTTTAATCTGCGATACGGGTCATTCCTTCATATTCTGCAAGTCCCAGTTTGCTAAAATTTATATTTAGGCCAATTAGACTAGAACCGGAATATCCACTATCATTCTGAAGTTTTAGGCTAAGCTCATCTTCCTTTTCCAGCCCGAGGTGAAGATCTCCACAAAAATCACTCCCAAATACGTTTAATACCAAATAGGGTTTACCGGAATTTGCCACTCGATTATCAAACAAATACCTCACTGTTCCAGAGTCGGATTGTATTAATCTGGATATTTCCATTTGATAATCCATTTCCTTAGGATTTGAATGTGAAAGGATAGAGTTGTCTTTGTTTCCAGAACAGAAATTTGGGTTGCAGGAAAATAAAATGGAGAGGCTTGCAAAGATGCACCAAAATGGATTTTTCATATTGATGTTTGAAATTAAACAGGATTTTGCCTTTAAAGATACCAGTAATTTTTGCCCTCTAAAAAATTTAATGATTCCAAATAAGCCTTTATTTTCCTTTTTTGGTCATTTTCTGGGTAAATACAGAGTAAAATTTGAGTTTCAAGAGGGTTAAATGCTGATGTTTCTAAATAGGAAATAACTTTTTGCCCTTGGATTCCATTTGGGAATTGTTGTGGATTTAAATCCATCCAGATAAAATCATAGCCTTTTTCCAAAAGAATGTTGGCACTTAATCGCCCCTTTTTTGTGCTACCCCAAATCAAGATTTTTTGACCCTTGTTTTCAAACTTAAGGAATTGGCTAATTTTTAGTTGGAAAAAGGCTCTTTGTTGGTAGTGTTCAGAATTTCTAGATGTTCTATCTGGATGTTCTCGCCAATAAAGAGTAGTTTCTTCACAATATTGGATTTGGAAACCCGCTTGGTAGCATTTTAGCACAAGGTCATAATCTTCTGGATATTCCAAATTGTTAAAAGCACCAATTGCCAACAAGTCTTGCTTTCTCATTAACCAATTAGGAGAGGCAATTACACATTCTCTATAGATATTAGGCCACTGTTCACCATCACTATTAATTTGATTTAGCCATTTTTCATAATTTTTATATCCCTCACTTATTGTCTTACCAAAGTATTCTACTTGCCCAGTTACAATGGTCTTGTTTTGAGAGCTTTCATTCCATTTATTGAGCATGATTTTTAATCTATCCTTGGGCATTTTATCGTCGGAGTCAAAACGGCAAATGAATTTTCCATGGGCCATGGAAAACCCAAATTTTAAAGCCGGAATTATTCCCTTTCCAGGATTGTTAAACCAAAAGATTTGAGAATGTAATTTTTGGTATTTTTCAATTAAGCCAATACTATCGTCCACACTGTGATCATCAACAATAATTAATTCCCAATTACTATAACTTTGGTTTATAATGGAATCCAAGGCGTCGCAAATGAATTTTGCCGAATTTCGCAAGGGCATAAGAATGCTTATTAATTCTGAATCATTCAAATTTTTGGAATTTTTTAATAGGGAACACAATGTAATTTTTAAATAATTTTTATTTCATGAAAGGAACATATATTCTCAGTTATTTTTTGATTTTACTACCTCTAAAGTGTCTATTGGCCCAAAGTTTTGTGATTTCTGAAAAAAACCCCATGCCTATGAAAGTGAGCAACAATGCCGTTACAGAGGCTTTTGTAAATGGTGATGCCTATGTTTATTCCTTTGCCGGAATTGATTCTACAAAAGATCATAATGGAATTGGTCTTTGGGCTTTTCGTTATAATATACAAACTGATGTTTGGGATAGCATCGCACCATTACCCGATAGTATTGGTAAGATTGCGGCTTCGGCAAATAGGGTAAAAAATCTGATCTATATTATTGGTGGCTATCATGTTTTTGATAATGGTAGTGAACTCTCTTCAAACAAAGTTCATATTTACGATCCACAAAGTAATTCTTATTTAGCTGATGGAGCAGCCATTCCTGTTCCTATTGATGACCAGGTACAAGCAGTTTGGCGCGATAGTTTGATTTATGTAATTACGGGATGGTCACAATTTCGCAATGTAGTAGATGTTCAAATTTATAATCCTGCACTAAATATTTGGACTAGCGGAAGCCCTGTGCCCAATTTTGGAAGCTATAAAAGTTTTGGCTCCTCAGGCACCATAGTAGGCGATACAATATTTTATTTTGGCGGTGCTAGTTCCAATGGACAGCAAAATTTCCCCATACAAAATTCACTGAGAATGGGAATAATCGATGCAAATGATCCGAGCCTAATTCATTGGAGGGATACAATTCTAGACCCTGGCTTAAAAGGTTATCGAATGGCCTGCACACAAATAAAGGGAAATATCCATTGGATTGGTGGTTCTAATAGAACGTATAATTATGATGGCCTTGCCTATTCAAATGGGCAAGGGGTAGAGCCATTAAACCGAAATTTGTTTTTGGAACCCGAAAGCTTAAAATGGGCAAGTGATTCCTCTAGTAGCCAATCCTTCCCAATGGATTTACGAGGGATTGCAGAAGTATCTTCAAATACCAGATATATCGTTGGTGGAATGAATTCAAATCAGAAAGTTTCCAATAAAACTCTAAAATTGGAATTTGTAAAAAATGATTTTTCCTTAGAGATTAATAGCAGCCATGAATTAAATATTTTCCCAAACCCCTTTCATGATTTTGTTTGGATAAGCGCTATGGATAATGATTACAGAGAATTGATTCTATTCAACTCTTTAGGGCAAAAAGTTTTGGAAGTGAGCTTCCGAAACAAGCTGAGGCTAGATTTTAGCAATTTTAATGATGGTATTTATTTTTTGAAAGATGGAAATGGCGATTTTTCCATTAAACTAATAAAGAATTAATGCTTGCCATAATTTTTAACACCAGCACGAATTTCCACTTCTAAATTATTTTCTTCTGGTGGAATCGGACAAGAGTATCTTGCATTATAGGCGCAGTAGGGGTTGTAGGATTTATTGAAATCAATAATTATGCTGTCCCCTTCAGGTATACTTAGATCTATAAATCGCCCCCCACCATAGGATTCTATTCCATTGCTTAGGTCTTTAAAAGGTAAAAATAAATAGTCTTTATAAGCTTCCATTTTCACCAATCTTAAGCTCCTGTAAATGCTTAAAACCTGAGCCTCGCCATTGAGGCTAAAATGAGCTTCACCATATTTTATATATAGAGGTTTTCGATCGGTGGTTGTTGCCATCTTAAATGGTTTTTCGCCATCTACCCTTATAAATTTCGCCACAACTCTAAAGGAGCTGTCAATAGTGAAAAAGTCTAACTCTTTAAAATTCTTTCGGTCTTCTTCACTTAAAGGAGAATGGGCGGAGTCTGCAAATTCTAGATTTTGCTCCTGTTGATATTTTAGTATTTCATTTACATAGTCGGAACTATCCTGAGCTTTTAGAGAGCCAAGGGAAAGCAATAGGAAGGAACAAATAAAACTTAGATTATTTTTCATATTTAATTTCTATTCTAGGAATGAAACAAACGCTTGGAATTGATCATTACTTAAGATTGAAAGAGCATTCAATTTCGAATTTAAAGCAATTGATTTAATATATCATATCCTATTCTAGGAACTTTCCAAAAGCCGGAAAAATAAGATTTTTAAAACTTTATGATTTTGCGGCTAAATTTAGTTGAACTCACATCAAACCATTGAATTTGATATATCCCTTTGGCAAGGGATTCGGTATTCAATTCAATTTTATCTTGGTTTATTTCCTCCCATTCAAAAACCACCTGTCCCGTCAGGTTGATGATTTTTAGGGATTTTATTTCATTTCTTCCTTTATAGTCCAAGACTATTTTTTCATGAAATGGATTTGGAAATATTTCCATGTCATCTTTTGGAAGCTCATCTAAACCAATATTGATATTAATGCAATCGGAGGTGTCTACACATTCACCATCGCTAACAATTACGGCATATCTGGTATTAATAAAGGGAACATAATACCTATTGGTAGCACCGGGAATAGTTCTGAAAAGGTTATTGCAGTCTACCCAAGCATAGCTTAAGCTGGTATCTACAGCCCAAAGGGTGTCATTGGATAAAATTATAGAATTATTAATGGATTTATTTTTAAGGTCCAGGGTAATAACCGAATCACAGCTTAAGTTTGAAGGAATGGTATCTGTATAAATTCCAGGGCTAGTTAACATTTGGTTTCCAAAAGCTAATACTTCTCCATGGCAAATGGTATCGGTTTGGTTATAACTTTGGAATTGAGGAATAAAATTAATCGTTGAAGCAAGCCAATTTGAACTGGCACCGTTTAAGCTGAAATTTTGAAGGGTTCCATGGCTTTGTCCTCTACTATCATTTGCGGTTGTTTGGCCAGCATTATTTCCCCCAGCAATTCCTTGGTCAAATCGATAATAGGCTTTTAATCCTGTTTCATCCGCACATTGAAGAGTATGCATATTTTGTTGTATTTGCGATTTTGTTCTCGCAACATCCCAAATTCGAACCTCATCTATGGAGCCAGTAAAATGCCTTCCGCCATTGGACTGTGCTCCAATAACTAAATTTGAATTTCCAGAATTTATGGATCCAGAATAAGCCGAGGAATCTACTGGAATACCATCCACATAAATGGTTAAATAGGAACCATTATACCTGCCAGCAATGTGATGCCAAGTATTTAAAGTAAGGACTGCGTTGGTACTTGTTACCTCTTTCCAAGAGCCATTTCCAAAATTGGCATTGAGCTTGCCGCCAGCGCCAACTCTAAGCATATATCCATAATCCGTTCCTGCACCATTTTGTTCTTTATTGATGATGTTTCCTTGCCATACATTTAATTCCCAAGACTCTGCATAAATCCAAGCTTCAAGAGTAAAGCTAGAACCTGAAATATTTACTTCTGAGCCATTTCCACAATCTACCATATCATCAAGCCCATCAAAATGTAGGGCGTTTTGAGCTTGTGTGGAAAAGCTGATACAAAGAGCTAATAGAGAAAGAAAAAGAATTTGGGTAGGGGATTTCATAAGAGGGAATTTTATATTCTTTAAACAAATATACTCAATGTTTAAAGATTTCCTAAACCGATTTAGGGAACGTCTTTCTCTATTCTTTAAGAATTAGTTTTTTTGCCTTATAGACTTCATTTTGAGGGAGCTGGCAAACATTATTTTCGCAAACATATATTGTTGTCTCTCCACTTATAAAGCGATTTTCCAATAAGGCTAGTTTACTGTCTTTTTCAGATTGTATCCAAAGCACATTGGGAAGGAATTCTCTTTGAAATTCTAAATACTTGTCCTTGGCTTTATCACCGCTAATGGCAATTTCATAATAAGGAAAGCAAAAATTCAAATGTAGCATGGCCCAATTGCTATAATTTTCGCCATAGGAATACATAGATTCTGAAACGTGATTCATCATCCTTTGAGCCTGATCCTTATATTCCTTCTTGTCTAAATAATGGCTCAAAGCAAATAAATTTAAAGCCATTATAGAATTGGCTGCTGGAATAACATTGTCTGATGTTTCCAGACTTTTTGCAATCAGCTGTTTGGAATTTAAATTTCTGGTGTAAAAAAGTTGGCTTTCCACATCCTTAAAATTATCCTGACAAAAATCCATCCAGGCATTGGCCATACTCAAATAACCCTCATCGCCAGTTGCTTCAAATAGACCTATAAAGGCCTGAATTGCAAGGGCATAATCTTCTAATAAGCCTTCAATTTTGCTATTACCTTCCTTATAAGAATGAAATAATTCGGCATGGCCATTTAATTGGTTTTTTAGAAGCCACCTACTGTTTTTTTTGGCGACATTTAAAAATTCTTGTTCTCCAAAAGCAACATAGGCATCTACTAGTCCGGTAATCATCAAGGCATTCCAACTTGTAAGGGATTTATCATCGAGGCCTGGTCTTATTCTTTTGTTTCTTTCCGTATTTAAAAGATCCTTCCACTTCTTTATTCTCTCTACTTCAATATCGGGGGATTCTTCCTTCCTCATTAAAATATAATTTCCATCTTCCCATAATCCCAATCGATCAATATGGTAGTATGCTTGAAATTGAGCCCAATCTTCCTTGGGTATAATATTTTCTAATTCCTCTTTTTTCCAAACATAAAATTTCCCTTCCTCTCCTTCGCTATCAGCATCTAAAGCGGAATAGAATTCACCATTAGGCCCAGTCATTTCATTTTGAAGCCATTCAAATGTTTCATAAACGATTTGTTGGTACAGAGGATTCTTAAATTTTTGAAATGCTTTGCTGTATAGGCTCATCAACTGTGCATTGTCATAAAGCATTTTTTCGAAGTGGGGCAGCTTCCAAATTTCATCTGTAGAATACCTTGAAAAGCCACCGCCAATTTGATCGTAAATACCCCCATAAGCCATTTTCTTTAAGGTGAGTTCCACCTGATCTGAGATTATCCTATCATCGGTAAGATGGCTATAATGTAGGAGATATTCATAATTATTTGGAAGGGGAAATTTTGGGGATCTATTGGGTCCTCCATTTAATGTATCAAAAGATTTAGACCAATTATTTACAATTTCCCCAGCTTGATCTCTAGTGAAATTGGCTTCCTCATTGTTTAAAACTAGACTTTCGGATTGTACTACACCTTCGGTGAGTTTCTCTGCATATTCCAGCATCTTTTCCGGTTCATCTCTATGAACCTCCGAAATGGCTTGAAGGGCTTGCATCCATTTTTCTTTAGGGAAATAGGTTCCCCCCCAAACGGGTCTAGCATCAGGTAGTGCCACAATATTTAAGGGCCAGCCACCACTGCCTGTCATAAGCTGTACAGCCGTCAAATAAATTTGATCCACATCTGGCCTTTCCTCGCGGTCTATTTTAATAGATATAAAATGCTCATTCATCAGTGCTGCTGCTGCGGAATCTTCAAAACTTTCCCTTTCCATTACATGGCACCAATGGCAGGCTGAATATCCTATGCTTATGATCAATAATTTATTTTCCTTTTTGGCTTTTTCCAGTGCTTCATCCCCCCAAGGCATCCAATCTACAGGATTATGAGCATGTTGTAAAAGGTAGGGACTACTTTCATGGATTAGGGCATTACTGTGTTTCTCTTTCATTCTATTGTTCTTTTGGGCCTGACAGTTTTGAAGACCATTTGCTAAAAGTAGGATTAGCAAGTATTGAAAAGACTTTCGGAGCATTTTTGGAATTGTATGGTCTAAAGATAGCCAATGACCAATAAAGCTGAAGCAAAAAAAAGGTGCAATCTCAAAATCAAAATTGCACCTCTTAAAATGGAATTTATTGCGATTATTTTTTTAGTTCAGCAAAATTTTTGTGGAAAAGTGGAATAGTTTCAATTCCTTTAAAATAGTTGAACAAGCCAAAATGCTCATTAGGAGAGTGGATGGCATCGGAGTCTAATCCAAAGCCCATTAATATGGATTTTACCTCTAGTTCTCTTTCAAAAAGTGCAACTATCGGAATACTTCCACCGCTTCTTACCGGAATAGGTTTTTTCCCAAAGCTTTCTTCCATGGCCATGCTCGCAGCAATATATCCAGGATTGTCGGTTGGTGATACATATGGATCTCCACCATGGTGTGGATTAACCTCAACTTTAACCGAAGAAGGGGCGATATTTTTAAAATGATCGCAAAAAAGCTGGGTAATGGTTTCTGGATCCTGACCTGGAACAAGGCGCATCGAAATTTTGGCGAAAGCTTCAGAGGCAATTACTGTTTTAGCACCTTCGCCGGTATATCCGCCCCAAATACCATTAACATCTAGTGTTGGACGAATGGAGTTTCTCTCCATGGTGCTATAGCCTTTCTCGCCCCACACATCACCAAGGTCTAGTGCCTTTTTATATTTTTCTAAATCAAATGGTGCCTTTGCCATTTCTGCTCTTTCTTCATCTGATAACACTTCTACATTATCATAAAAACCCGGAATGGTGATATGGTTGTTTTCATCGTGAAGGGAGGCAATCATTTTATTTAGGATATTGATAGGGTTTGCAACTGCCCCACCATAAAGCCCAGAATGTAAATCTCGATTCGGTCCGGTAACTTTTACTTCCACATAACTTAATCCTCTTAAACCTGTGGTGATAGATGGATTATCATTATTTAAAATTCCAGTATCCGAAATTAAAATAACATCGCATTTGAGTTTTTCCTTATTTCTTTCTACAAACCAAGCGAGGTTTTCACTTCCAATCTCCTCCTCACCTTCAATCATGAATTTCACATTACAAGCTAGAGAATTGGTTTTATTCATCACTTCAAATGCTTTAACATGCATATACATTTGACCTTTGTCGTCGCAGGCTCCTCTGGCAAAAATTGCTCCCTGAGGATGGATGGCTGTTTCTTTAATTACTGGCTCAAAGGGACCGGACTCCCACAGGTCCATTGGATCTGGTGGTTGTACATCATAATGTCCGTACACTAAAATTGTCGGTAAGGCTGGGTCAATTATTTTATCACCATAAACTACCGGGAAACCTGGAGTTTGGCAAACTTCAACATTTTCTACGCCAACAGATTTTAAACTGTCTGCTACCATTTCAGCAGTTTTTAAGACATCGCCAGAATAGGCAGAGTCTGCTGAAATACTTGGGATTCGCAGTAAATCTTTTAATTCTTCCAGAAAACGTTCTTTGTTTTCCTCTATATATTGTTTGTGCATCATAATAATTTTGGGATTCGCAAAGATAGGGGTGATTATAGTCCTTACAAAGCTTATTTATTGAATAATATCAAGCTAAAGATTCCGCCTATAATTAGTGCTCTATAAATATTGTTTAAAAGGCTATAGTCTTTTACATTTTGCGCTCTTATTAGCATTATCATACTTAAAAACACCAAGCTTAATCCAATTCCCAAATAATAGCTGACTCCGGAAAATTGAGTTTTTTCAAAAATTAACAAGGAAGGTATTAATCCTAATAAGGCAAAAAAGAAAACCAGCCATTTTGTTCGTTTTATTCCAATCTGAACAGGAAGGGTAGGGTAGCCGATAATAACATCCCCTTTAAAGGCTCTCAAATCTTTAATTATTTCTCTAATAAAAATGATAAGCAGAATAAAGCTGATATAGGTAATAATAAGCAAATCTTCGAGACGGTAATAGAGGAAGGTTGCGAAAAATGGGGTGATAGCCAAAAGCGCTGCAGTCATATTTCCGATAAAGGTGATTTTTTTCAACTTATGAGAATAAAACCAAAGGGCAAAAATGAAAAAGCTAAAAAAGAGAAAAACATTGATAGAGACAAAAGCAGCAAGAAGGGCTCCAATAAAATTGAAAAGAAAATATAAACGCATGGTGGTAGACTGCCTCACTATTTTTTGGTAAACAGTTCGTTGAGGTCTATTGATAAGATCCTTTTCTAAATCGTAAAAATTATTGATTAAATATCCTCCTGCTACTATCAATAGAGAGGCGAATACAATTAAATGTAAATTGGGATTCTTTAGTGTTATCCAATAATTTTCAGGTTCATTTAAAATAAAAACAACCGATAAATATTGGGAAAGAGCGAGAAAAAAAATATTATACCATCGCACCAATGAAAGCAAGGCCGAAACTTTAAAGATGAGCAGTTTCTGTCTTCTTCCGAGCTGCAAATTAGAAGCGATGAATAAGTTCCGGATTATAGTCTTTTAAAGTCTTCTGCACCTTTTCATAGTCTCGAGTAAAACCCAAAACAAAACCACCACCACCAGAGCCGCAAAGCTTTAAATAATAGTCGTTGGTTTCAATTCCCTTTTCCCAAATGTCTTTCACATGATTGGGAATCATGGGCGAAAAATATTCAAAAACCAAATGGCTTAACTTCTTTAAATTGCTAAAAAGGGGTTTTGAATCACCCTTTAAAAAGGCCTGGATACATGCATCATTATATTTGGTGAATTGATCCTTCATTAATGACCTAAAACCTTTGTTTTTCATCTTATCCATAAAGATGTTTACCATTGGCTGTGTTTCACCTGGCTGTCCGCTATTTAACAAGAATATGGCGCTTTTACTTTTCCCTTCCAATGGTAGGGTTACCGCACCCAATTCTTCTTTTGAATTGATTAATACGGGAAATTTTAAATAGCAAATTAAGGGATCTAAGCCGCTACTTTTTCCATGGAAGTAAGATTCCATTTGACCTAATGTGGTTTTCAATTTTAAAATTGAATCCTTATTAATATGTTCTTCTGGATCTATACGGTTTAAAGCATAGTGATCGTAAATAGCCGCACAAATAGCACCGCTACTTCCAACACCATATCCTTCTGGAATGCTGCTGTCGAAATAAATTCCATTGTCAATGTCTTTTGCCAAGGCTTGCAAATCCAAATGGGCCATTAAATCTCCAGAATTTTGCATTTTTTGCAGGTGATTCAGGTACTTTTTTAAACTTTCATTGGATTTTTTCGCCTTTTCTGTTAAGGATTTTTCACGTTTAAAGGCGCCTTGATAGTAATTGTAAGGAATGGATAATCCCTTAGAATCATTGATGATACCGTATTCTCCGAAGAGAAGAACCTTGGCATAATAAAGTGGGCTTGCGCTCATATAATGAGTTTTTTAGGACCCAGTCCTACTCGGTCGCAAATATACAGACCGTTTTTCAAATATACTGTTAATCTTTGTTTAACAAATTCCTCCACCTTTTGTTCAATATCGGCAGGAAATAACAAGTGAACATTGGCCCCAGCATCTAAAGTAAAATACAATGGGAGTTTTGTTTCCTTCCTAAATTGCCAAATAAGGTCTATAATTTGAATGCTATTCGGCTTCATTAAAATAAAATAGGGCTTAGAACTCATCATCATGGCATGCAAGGTGAGTGCCTCACTTTCTACCAATTCTCCAAATTGTTCCAAATCACCTTTTTCCATAGCCTTCATTATGCTGCTGAGGTTTTCATGCGCCTGTAGAAACCTCCTTTCCGAAAAAGGGTGGCCTTTCATTAATCCATGACCCACTGTACTGGAAACACTTTTAGAACCAACTTCTACCAAAAGAACATAATCTCTAAAGGTTTCAAAAACAGGATGCACTGTTCCCTTATAGGGAATTGCAAAATGATCATCGCTTTCGGCTAGTCCTTCAAATTTTCCCCATTCTACCAATCCACCATAAATAGAACGACTAGCACTTCCTGATCCTAATCTTGACCATTCGCTAGCTTTTTGATGAAAATTTTCAATTTTAGTATTTTCAATTTGCTCTTTTAAGCTCAGCAAACAAAGGGAGAGTGCACTTAATCCGGATGCGCTAGAAGCTATACCGCTACTGTGGGGGAAGCTATTATGAGTTTTAATTTCAATTCTAAAATCCTTGAGAAACTTGGCTTCCTCAATTATTCTATTGAAAAATGTTTCAATTTTAGGTTTAAACCCCACTTTTAATTCATCATCTAGGTAGATATCAAAATCAAATTCATAACCATTTGTTTTCTCCTTTGCCAATACATGGGTTTGGGTATAACAAGCGTCTAAGGTGAAACTTATACTGGGATTCGCAGGAATCTGATTTTTATGCTTACCCCAATATTTTACCAGTGCAATATTTGATGGACTCTGCCAAGATGATTGATATTCCAAAAAATTTAAATTATTTAGGTTGTATAAGGTTCTGCCAGTTTTGGTTGGCATTTTTTTCAAGTTCTACTTCATTTTCCTCCCACTTTGTTAAGGTGTTTGTAAAGTATTTATTGTAGAATAAATAAAGTTTGCCATCCTTAATTTTATAGGTTAATG
Source organism: uncultured Cryomorphaceae bacterium (assembly GCA_963976435.1). Classification (GTDB taxonomy): domain Bacteria; phylum Bacteroidota; class Bacteroidia; order Flavobacteriales; family Schleiferiaceae; genus CAKZNE01. The sequence goes on from CAXBKQ010000021.1 coordinate 19,531, forward strand.
GGTCTACTTCTACCTTGTCTCCATTTTCACCCATAGCATTGGCACACCAACCACCGTAAACAACCTTATATTTAGTGGGATTGTTTTTAAAATCCTCGAGGTTTTTTTTATTGGCAAAATAATATGTGGCAGCCTCGTAACTAAACTTAAATTCTTCACTTCCTTTTACAGGAGTATCAGAATTAAAATAGGAAAGCAAATCGTAGCCATCCAATGCTAAGCTGTCCTTTAGGTTTAAGTGTTTTGATTCTTGAGCTGATCCCAAAAAGGAAATAGTCCATAAAGAAAAAACAAAGAGGTATTTAGAAGCTTTCATTTTTGGGAATGCTTTTTAGAATTTGAAAAGCCAAAATCCATTACAATTATTGTTCAGGGCTTGAAGCAGGCATGCTTCTGTCAATTTTTTTAACCAAACCTTGTAAAACTTTTCCTGGTCCCAGCTCAATAAATTCACTAGCACCATCTTTAATCATATTCTGGATACTTTGTGTCCATTTTACAGGCGCAGTAAGTTGGGAAATAAGATTTTTTTGAATGGTTTCAGAGTCACTCACAGCTGTAGTGCTTACATTTTGGTAAACTGGACAAATAGGATTTTTAAAGTTTGTGGCCTTAATTGCCGCAGCTAATTCTTCTTCAGCAGGTTTCATTAAAGGGGAGTGAAAAGCACCTCCAACTGGCAATACCAAAGCTCTTCTAGCTCCAGCTTCTTTCATTTTTTCGCAAGCTATTTCTATGGCATTTACACCCCCAGAAATCACCAACTGTCCTGGGCAATTATAGTTTGCAGCTACAACAATGCCATCAACCTTGGCGCAAATATCTTCTACCATAGCATCTTCTAAGCCTAAAACGGCGGCCATGGTTGAGGGTTCAATTTCACATGCTTTTTGCATGGCCATAGCTCTTTGGCTAACTAATTTTAAAGCATCAGCAAAATCTAAACTACCATTGGCTACAAGTGCAGAAAATTCTCCAAGACTATGCCCTGCCACCATATCAGGATTAAAATTCCCAAGAGATTTTGCAAGAATTACAGAATGTAAAAAAACCGCTGGTTGGGTAACATTTGTTTGTTTTAAATCCTCTGCTTCTCCATTAAACATTATGTCTGTAATTCTAAATCCTAAGATATCATTTGCTTGCTCAAATAATTCTTTGCTCGCTGGATTTGAATCATAAAGATCTTTCCCCATTCCTGGGAATTGTGCTCCTTGTCCTGGAAATACATAAGCTTTCATAGGGCTATTTGTTTTAATTGAAATTAATATGGTTTTGGGCCGTAATATTCCACGGCATTATTTAGAGTTTCGTCTATTCTTATTTTATGAAGCTCAGCGCTATATTGGTTTATTTCCGGCTGAAGAATTTTCCAAATTTCTACGGCTAAAACTTCTGTGCTGCTAAACTTTCCCCTCATAAAATCCACATCGTGATTGAGATTGCTATGATCCAACTTTTCGATGATATGTCCCTGGATAATTTTTTTAAGATCTACCAAATTCATCACAAAGCCAGTATCTGGATTAATCTCTCCCTTTACCGTTACCGTAAGTGTATAATTATGTCCATGGAAATTTTTGTTGGAACACTTCCCAAATACTTCCTGATTTTTTTCTTCACTCCAATTGGGATTGTACAACTGATGTGCAGCACTAAATCGCTCTTTTCGTTCTATGTAGATCATATTTTACTACAGCAAAATTTTGGCAAAGATAAGTCTAGTTTATAAATGAAGCTTGAGCTCAAATCTCAAAGGATTTACAAAAGGGAATTGGCAAATTCTTCTAGGCTAGAATAGCTAAAATCGGGCTGAATAGAATCTGGTTTATCGGTTTCACTTTGTATAAATACCGTTTTCATCCCTACGTTTTTACCAAATAGAATATCCGATTCAGAATCTCCAACCATAATAGACTTTTTAAAATTTATTTCTGGAAATTCTTCCTGAGCTTTTAATGCCATTCCAATTCCTGGTTTTCGCATGGGGTGATTTTCCTTTTTTAGTTGTGGTGCAAAATAAAAGGCATCGATATTCCCTCCCATTAATCTCACTTTATTGGAAATATGTTGATGAATTTTAGAAACATCAGCTTCGGTCATCAAAGCTTTTCCAATTCCCTGCTGATTGGTAACAACAAAGGTTCGGCTAAAAAGACAAGTTAAATCGGCGATGGTTTTTTCAATGTTTGGAAAGAGTTTTAATTGTTCAATATTCCTAACATAGTCGCCAACAATACGATGGTTTATTACTCCGTCGCGATCCAAGAAAAGGGACCAACCGGCTTCAATATGTAATGGACTTGAATTCATCTTGGGCTTTATCATAGTCTGATGGTATGCCAATATCTAAAAAATAGGCTGAACTGATGAATCCAAATAAATGGAGATCGCCAAAATATTTTTCAAAAAAATCTTGTTCTATGGAAAATCTATTGGGCAAATCGAATTTACTGAATATGCTTTTATTAAAAATATAGGAACCTCCATTAATGAGGCCTTTGTCGCAATACTTCTTCTCAATAAATTTTACAATTCTCTGATCATTATCCAACTCCACCCTTCCGTAGCGATCAAAATTTTCCATGGGTTTTAAAGCAAGACTTACATCAGCTTTTAGTTGTAAATGGAATTTTAATTGCTCCTGAGGATCTGCAAGAAAAAGTGTGTCGCCATTTAGCACCAAAACCTGTTCGGATTTAGCAAAGCTCATGGCATAGGCAATAGCCCCACCAGTGCCTAAGGCTTCCTTTTCTTCGGCATAAGATATTTTGAGATTTTGGTACTGACCTTTAAAATGGTTTTTAATATCGGAAGACTTATATCCTACTGAAAAGATGATATTTTCAATTCCCTTGGCTATCAAAAAATCTAGTAGATATTCTAAAAAGGGCTTATGGTTTATGGGAGCCATTGACTTGGGTAGCTCTTTTACCACAGATTGTAATCTTGTGCCAAAACCACCTGCTAAAACTATCGCTTCTTTTATCATTTTGGAAAAAGACTTTCTTCTACAATTTGACAAATGGCATGGCCAATAAGCATGTGGCACTCTTGAATCCTTGGGGTGTCTTTACTTGGAATTTCCATCAATAGATCAGCATATTCTTTCATTTTACCGCCTCCTTTTCCTGTAAAACAAATGGTGGAAAGCCCATTTTCTCGTGCTACTTTCAAGGCTTCAACAACGTTTTTAGAATTTCCGGAGGTACTAAGGCCAAATAATATATCCCCTTCATTACCAATAGCTTTTAGCAAACGAGCATAAACTAGATCATAGGAATAATCATTCGCTACAGCGGTTAAATAGGAAGTGTTTACATGTAGGGCTTCGGCGCTTAGTGCTGGTCTGTCATAGTAGTACCTTCCTGATAATTCTGCAGCCAAATGTTGGGCATCTGCCGCGCTGCCTCCATTTCCACAAAATAGGACCTTTCCCTTCTTTTTATAGGAGAGAATTATGAGATTGGCAATTTTCTCTATTTGGCTTATTTGCTCCTCACTATTTAGAATCTCGGTTTTTAGGTCCAGAGAATCTTGAAGGTTTGCCTTTATTATTGATTGCTTGTCCATGTTGTAATTCCCTTTTCTACAAAATTATAGGCTTGCATATTTCCACCCATTTTATTTAAGACTTTTATAACATCATATTTGCTGTTTCCCGGGCAGTAGAAGATCATAAATCCACCGCCACCTGCTCCAGAAATTTTTCCTCCGCTAGCTCCAGCTTTAATTGCAGAATTGTAAGTTTTGTCAATTAAAGAATTGGAAATTTTATGGGCCATTCTTTTTTTGTTTTGCCAGCCGAAATCTAATATTTCCCCAATTTTTCCAAGCTCATTTTTTAGGATGGCTTCTTTCATCATTAGAGCCTGCCTTTTCAAATTTTTTGTAGCCTCAATAGAATCTCCTTTACTATCTTCTACATTCTGACTTTGTTCTTCAATGATCAGCGATGATTCTCTGCTGGTTTTGGTATAGTAGAGAAGGAGGTGGAATTCTAATTCATGTAGGATCTCAGGTTTAATCCTCAATGGATTTACAATAACCTTATTATCAGCATAAAATTCCATGAAATTTACTCCGCCAAAAGTTGCAGCATATTGATCTTGCTTCCCACCGGCCATTTTTAAATCTTCCCTCTCAATAGAATATGCTAATCTGGCCATATCATATTCACCCAAAGGCAGCTGAAACCATTCGGCAAAGGCACCAATTATGGCCACAACAAGGGTGGATGAGGTTCCTAAGCCTGAGCCTGAAGGAGCGTCAATGCAGGTGCATAGTTCAAAGCTCAAAGGCTCAAGATCATAATCTTTTACCAAGCGATTATAAACTCCCTTTTGTAGGTCGAGATGACCATCAATTTCTAATTTATCTTGAGAATCATATTCGAAACGCTCTTCACGATCTACAGCATTGAGGATAATTTTTCCATCATTCCTTGGGCTAATAGAAGCATGAGCATAAAGATTAATAGTTACGTTTAAAATAGAGCCTCCATAAATATCTGAAAAGGGGCTTACATCTGTTCCTCCTCCGGCCAAACCTATTCTTAAGGGAGCTTTACTTCTATAAATCATGCTTCGATTTTCTCTTTTAGTTTTGTAATGTTTTCAACCAAAATCTCCCAGCTATATTGCTTTTTTAGCTCATTAATATTTTCAGCCATTTGTTTTTGAGAATTAGGATCATTCTCAAAAAATCGCAATACTCCATCGGCAATTGATTTGGGGTCTACCTCTGTTACGTATCCTACTTTACCATCAGGACACATTTCTGGAAGTCCTCCAACCTTGGTAACCACCATAGGTTTATTAAAATGATATGCAATTTGAGTTACTCCACTTTGGGTGGCTGATTTATAAGGTTGTACAACCAGATCTGCCGCGCTAAAATATAGGCTTACCTCAGAATCTGGAATAAATTTATCTGCTTGTAATACAAAATTGTTGAGGCCATGCTTTTCAATTAGGGATGTATATACATGTTTGTCGGAATAATATTCTCCAGCGATAATTAAATGATATTTATCCTTTCTAAACCTTGGATCGGCAAATGATTCAATCAGTAAATCCAATCCTTTATAATCTCTAATTAAACCAAAGAACAATAGAATTTTAGCATCTTTTTCAAGCCCCAATTTTTCCCTGGCCATATTTTTTGCAATAGGATCTCCAAAACTATCGTAAAGTGGATGTGGAGAAAGAATCCTTGGTTTTTGGGTATCGAATATGGAAATATCCTTCAATACTGTTTTAGACATGGCTACAAAACCGTGTACAGCCTTGGTGAAATAGGTGCTAAAAGCTTTGTCTCCCGGCCTGGATTCGTGGGGAATCATATTGTCTATGATGGTGATGATTTTGCTGTGTTTATTCTTGCGTACCCGTCTTAAAATTGTTCCATAAGCCGGACCCATAAAGGGCAACCAGAATTTTACAATTACCAAGTCCGCATTAAATCTTTTGATTTTATTTCCACTAACTATCCAGTTTAGTGGGTTTACGGAATTCACACATCTATTTATTTTTAAATCTTTGGGAGCTTCATCCTCAGAATACTGAGATTTACCTGGAAATAAAAAGGAAGGGTATTGCAGGGTAAAGGTGAAAATTTCAACTTCATGACCAGCGTCCATAAAGGCTCGGGCCAGCCGTTCATTGTAAATAGCAATTCCTCCTCTATAGGGATATGCTGAGCCTATTATTGCAATTTTCATAAGATTTAATGAGGCAAAAACGCTGAATGATAATTATTTATAACCAGAATTTACCTTGCCTTTTAGTTTCGCTAAACTATGGATTTTAGAAAATAAAGAAAAGCAGATTGCAATTAGTTTTTTAGTCCCTTTTGCAATGTGAAAATCAAGCTCAGAAATCCCAAAGGATTAGGGATTAAAGAACGATTTTATCTGGACCACTTTGGCGTGAAATATGGCATTCATCAGCCTCTATCCCATATTCCTCTTGAATAACAATACTATCGTTTATCAATCCGTAAAATGTAAAAGTTTCAGAACTGTTTTTTAAGGTAGACGCAAAGCTGTCATCAAGTATGATATACCATATATATTCTGGGAATACAACTTGTTGATTAAACCTTAAAGTATCCAAAGTTTTTTGGCGGATGGTAAAATAATCACTTAGTGAATCTCCTTCTACATTTACACCAATAAATCGAAATTCCTCAGTGCAATTAACTTCATCTTCCTTATTACAGGAATAAAAAATTAAGGCTATGATGCAAAATACAAACGGATTGAAAATTTTCATGATCATGCTAATTTACAATGAAAAAGCAGATTTAGAGCTGCGAAGGGGAGGGACTTATTAAGATTCCTCTTTGAGGGTTTTAATGTCTGCAATAAGTTGATTAACGGATGCTTTATTCAATCCATTATAAATTCCTCTCAAACGATGATTTTTATCCACCAAAACAAAATTCTCTGTATGAATAAACTCACTGCCAAAATTTTCTCTTTCCAAACCTAAGTCCTCTTCAATAAAATAGGCATTTCGCCCCAAATCGTAAATGGTGTTTCTATCACCAGTTAATAAAAACCAGCTTTTAGAATTTACCCATTGGTTTTGGGCATATTCCTTTAAAACTGGAACGCTGTCTATACTTGGTGTTACAGAATGGGAAAGAATTTTAATCTCATCATCCTCCAAAAAGGCTTGCTGAACAAGCTGCATGTTTTTTGTCATTTTAGGACAAATTCCCGGGCAGGTGGTGAAGAAAAAATCGGCGATGTATATCTTTCCCTGTAAATCTTTTTGGCTAACACTGTCTCCAAGTTGATTTAGCAAATTGAAATCCGGAATGCTATGGAAATTTTTTAGGGAATCTGAATTTGGAGGGAACCAATGGGCCGTAAAATCTGGGCTATTATAATAAGGGAGATATTCCACCCTACTGCTTTTGGTTTCAGTTTTTATATTTTCTGATTGGCAAGATGAAAGGCCAAAAATAGAAGCTAAGAGAATGGCAAAATGAATTTTCATAAACAATGGCTTTTTCCTTAGGCGTTTAGCTAGGAAATCTCTTGTGTAAAACTAAAAATATTTTAGTTGGGTGAGTTTAGAATCGCAGGTTTGGAATCTTCTTCTGGGCTCTTTCCATTTTTAATTTTGAGGTAAAAGTCCTTTTCAAATGATGTATAATCCACCTTTTGCCCTTTCAAATTTTCATCCATAAAATTCAATATTAATTTCAAATTATTATGAAAATAACCAATCTGCTTTTTAAATTCTTCAGCGTCATTTTGAGGAAATGTTTGCGAATAGTTTAATCGAGCACTATAGTAGGAAGCATAGGATTCGTGCACAAATTCCTCTTTGCAGGTGGCAAAAATTAGTTGTGGACTTTGGATAGGCTTAAAAAAATCAAATTGAACAGGCATTTCCGGTCCTTGATTGGCAAACATTAAAATAGGGAGATTATAATCGGCATAATTCTCCATTATTTTTCCGCTTAACCTAGGCCATTTTGCTTTTACTTGTTTTCTATTCCAAAGCTCTAAAGTGGTTTCCATGGATACAAAAGCAGAAATATTTTTTTCATCCGCCAAAAGCGAAAACCCCATTTGAGCACCCCAACTATGACCAATAAACCCAATAGGCGTATTGCTGTTTAGATCTTGAGCAAACTCTATAATCCTTTCACAAAATCGTTTATCGTAGGGATCATTTTTGGTATAGCCATAGGGGCGATTTTCATAGGCTAGATTAAAATTCCCGGCAATAACAATATATCCATGTGAAGCTAGATATTCTGCCATAATATAATTGTCAAAAGCAGTGCCCCGAGAGCCATGATGATAGATTAAGATGGGGAAATTTGAATCTTTATCCAATTTTGCTTCCCGACTTTTTGTGGGTGTTTTCTTAATATAATCCAATAATAACTCCGAACCTAAAACTGGATATTCAATCTCGTCAAAGTGTATATAATCTTGTCTTAGAATATTGCGATCATAATATTCTTCAAACTTTGAAATCAACTCAGCCTCTAGCTCTTGTACATTTGTATCTAAATTTCTGCTGTATTGAAAAGCTTGGGCGCTGAGGAAATTAGAACTTTCGTTTTTAGGGATGGGATGCCAAATTTTTATTAGAATTGGACTACTACCAGCGTAATTTTTGTATTTGTATGGGATGGTTTCTTCAAGGAGAAGGGTGTCGGAAAAGCCCACAGAAAAGCTACCAAAATCCAAACTATCATATTGGATATTGCTTTGAGCATTGGAAAATATTAATCCAATACTTAAAAGAAGTGAAGCATACAATTTCATTATTCCAAAACCAGATAGCTAAGGTGGTTGAAAAAAATACTATGCACGACTAATTTTCGTAAAAGGACAATTTTTAATCGGTCAAAGGCATTTGATATCCAATTTCATCCGATTTCTGGTCACTTCTCTTAAAATTTCCAATTCTGTTGAGTTCTTTTAAGTTTATAAGATTCTATCCTTTTAATTCTTGCTTTATCATTCTATTGCTTTGCCTATCCTATTTTTCTTGGATGGTATAGAGGAAGATTGGATATTTGGATTATCAAAAAACATAAAACTGATGAAAAAACACTTTTTTAGCCCCATCCTTTTGTTTAGCCTGATTTTTTTCTCCAATGGCATATTTGCCCAAATGAATCTTACCTGGGCAGATACTTTAACAAAAACTCTAAACCAATGTAGGATTGATGAGAGCATGCAAGGTCTTGCAGGAGGAGTAGTTTTTTCAGATGGCTCCATTTGGACTGCAGCATCAGGGTTTCATGGAACGGCTAGTCTTTCGGATCAATTTCTATACGATATTGGAAGCAATACCAAAAGCATGATTTCCGCCATAATTCTTCAATTAGAGGATGAAGGAAAACTGTCTATTGATGATACCTTATACCAGTATATTTCTCCCATTCCCATGGTCTCAAATGGGATTACCTTAAAACAATTATTGCAGCATCGCAGTGGGGTTTATAGCTATACTAATAATCCGAGTTTTGCCACTGCTATTAATAATGACCCAAACAAATTTTGGCATCCTGATAGCATCTTGGCCAATTTTCTAAATGCTCCGGATTTTGCTCCTGGTGGAGGTTTTAATTATTCAAATACAGGTTATGTTTTATTGGGGAAAGTAATTGAAGTTGTAGATAATAGGGCTTTGAACCTAGCTTTAAAAGCAAGAATTTTTACTCCTCTTGGATTGGATAGCATTTTTTTAGATCAGTATGATCCCTATACAATTGTAAAAACCGGAGCTTGGTTAAGTCCTACAAATTATTTCCCTACAGATTTTGTTTCCTTCATGTCTTCGGCTTGGGCAGCTGGGGCTGTGGTTTCCACACCTAAGGATTTTGCTTTATATGCTCATGGTCTTCTCAGTGGACAGCTTGTAAGTTCAGCCTCATTTGTAAAAATGCAACAGGGAAGTAATATTCCAGGATTGGGGACCTATGGTTTAGGGATAATAAAATGGAACTATAATGGAAAAACATATTTAGGGCATGGTGGCACTACCTTGCAGAATAGTGAGATGGAATATAGTGTAGACTCTGATTTCAGCTTGGTATTGATGAATATCGATCAAGGGTTTTCCGCAGAAACGGCAAGGGCGAAAAGAAAATTTCTGGATTTGCTAGAATATATAGAAGAAGAACAAGCCAATATATCCTTAAAGGAAAAATCCATTGCTTCCATAGGAATGGATGTATATCCCAACCCAGCTATTAATTCTGTGAATATAGACCTTGAACTTGAAGATAAAAATTTGGAATTGATTCTGGAGATCAGGGATATGAGGGGTAATTTAATACTCAAAACCCCAGTTGAAAATCAACATTTGGAAATTGAAAAACAAAGCCTAGGAACTGGTTTATTTGTGGCTAGTATTTTTGATAAAAATAATTGTTTGGCTAGGAAGAGGATAATTTTCTACTAAAAGAAATATTTAGATTTTTAAAAAGGCTCTGAATCTTCAGGGCCTTTATTTTTTGTAAAAACTAGCCGCCTGATCTAGAATTTCATGTAGTAATATAAGATCCAAATCTTGCTTAGGATTTATCAATAGCCTTTTCATTTTTGAACGATCTCCTTGTTCCAATTTTGGATGATTCATCATATTCCCTTTAACCAGCAATACATAAGGCCAATTGCTTTTTTTATCCTTCCATAAATAGCAAAAAGGCTTAGATTCTAAAGTGAAGCATGGCATTTTATACTTCATCACATGTTCAATATTGGGATGATATTCTGAGATATATTTGCGAAGGCTAAGAAAACATGATTTTAAAGGTTCTTCCTGTCTCTCATAAAATTCGTCCACTTCCCTTAATTCCATTGGAAATCAATTTTGGCTTTTACATTATTTTTTACCATTTCCATTCCTTCCTCCATTATAAAATTACTTTCCTTAAAATGGTCTCTCCTTTCTTTCTTGCTTTTTATCCTTTCGATGCTTCTGGTAAAGCGCCTTAAATCCTCTTCATTTTTCAAAATTAGCCCTGGTACTTCCACAGAATGGCCATTATCATCTTTGGCAACCATGGTAAAATAGGATGAATTGCAATGTTTTACTTTTCCACTCTGGATATTTTCCGATTCCACACGAATGCCAACAACCATAGAGGTTCTTCCTACATAATTAACTTGGGCTTTCATGCTCACCAGCTCACCTACTTCTATGGGTTGTAAAAAATCTACTGTGTTTACAGAGGCGGTTACGCAGTAGTTTTGAGAATGTTTGGATGCGCAGGCAAAGGCTACTGAATCCATCATAGCTAGGATATGACCACCGTGAACCCTCCCAGAAAAATTGGAGTTTGAGGGAGCCATTAATTCGGTTATTTGTACCCTGGATTGTTGGCAAGTTTTAAAACGATCTTTCATTTTATACTGGTCTTTTATTTGATATCGAAATCAAAATATTGATGGGGGAATTTTTCATTTTTTAAACTGAAATGCCACCATTCCTGATCTAGGGATTTAAAACCGTTTTCCTCCATAATAGTTTTTAGCATCATCCTATTATTATATTGAAGTGGACTCACTGTGCTGTCGCTAGGCCAGGAGATAGGATCAAAAAAATCATAGGGGCTGCCCATATCTAGTTCCGATAAATCATGGCTATAAACTAAAGTAATATCTACTGTTCCTCCTCTACTATGTCCGGATTTTTCGGCAATATATCCTTCTTCAAATAATCGTGATTTTGGGACTCTCGGGTAAAATTCTCTTTTTTTTGCGCTATCCTTTAAATCCTTTGCCCATTCTACAAAATGATCTACCGCCTTTTGCGGTCTATAAGCATCGTATAGTTTTATTTCATAACCCTTTAATTTCAGTTTCTCTTGAATTTTCGCAAGAGCTTTTGCAGCATTTGTTTCCAAGATTAAGCTATCACTATAATAACCATTAATAGATTTACCAATAAAATTATGCTCACTATGATATCTAGCCTCAATTAAAATTCCGGGTATTAGTTTTTGAATCCGAACGAATCCTTCTGGGGGATAAGTTTGAATTTTTGAATTTTCTGAATTTTCTGCGTTTTGGCAGGAGCTAATAAAAAGAAGTAAAATAAAGCATGGAAGGAAAATACGAAGGCAAAGTTTGGTTGGGAAAATCACTGCTAAAGTTGATTTTTAATTTCTATTAAGGCTTGTTTTAAATTCTTTAATCTTTCCACAATCTCGGCATTTTGGGCTGTATCTTCCATATTTGTCCTCATTTTAGCTTGAGCTCCTTTGAGGGTAAAGCCCCTTTCTTTTACAAGGTGGTAGATTACTTTCAGATTATCGAAATCCTTTTTAGTAAATAGGCGATTACCTTTTTTGTTTTTTTTTGGTTTGAGGATATCAAATTCCTTTTCCCAAAATCGAATGAGGGAGGTGTTTACATCAAAAAAACGGGCTACCTCTCCGATGCTATAATATCTTTTTTCAATTTCTTTATCGTCTAATGACATTAATCGAAAGATTGATTTGCCTGGCTAGCTAGGTCGATAATTTTGCTAAACTCCTCTGGCGAAAGTTCTCCGTAATAGTAATTTACAGGATTTAATTTCCTTCCACCTCTATGAACTTCATAGTGGAGGTGCGGTCCGCTGGATCGTCCGGAATTACCTACAAAACCAATAATTTCTCCGCGTTTTACCTTTTGCCCTACCCTTACATTATACTTGTTGAGGTGTCCGTAAATGGTAATATAATCATAACCATGATCGATGCGAATATGTCTTCCAAAACCACTGGATTTGCTGTCGGCTCTAATAATTACACCATCTCCTGTTGCATAAACGGGGGTTCCAATATCGGCGGTAAAATCCATTCCATAATGCATTTTTGGCACCTTTGTAAATGGGTCTAGCCGCATTCCATATCCCGAAGCCATCCTTCTTAAATCTTCATTCGCAACAGGTTGAATTGCGGGAATTGCCTTTAATAATTCCTCTTTGTTTTCGGCAAGTTTTACAATATCGTCAAAGGATTTTCCCTGAATATAAATAGACTTACTAAGCTTGTCAATATTTTTGGCGGTCTCTTTTATGATTTTACTATAATCAAAACCATCGAGTTTCTCATAGCGATTTACGCCGCCAAAACCAGCTTGTCTAATCTCAAGAGGAATGGGATCTGCTTCAAAAATTACTCGGTAAATATTATTATCTCTTTTTTGTAATTCAGCAATTACGGCATGGTCTAACTTGGCTTGTTCATTGAGAATTTCATATTGCAAAACCAAATTATCGATTTCCCGTTTTAGGCGCTTTTCCTTTGGAGAATCTATGAATAGGTACATCATCATCATCATGATGGCTCCCATGGCGGTAGAGGAAAGTAAAAAAACTGAAGTTTTCTTTAGGCGATAATTAGCATTCTTTTCAATCTTCTGATATGAAAGAGTACGTGGATCGTAATAGTATTTTACCTTAGCCATACTGCTTTATTTCCTACTTTTGGCGCTTGAAAAAGAACTCATTTGTTGAGCATCTGTTTTGCTAAAATAGCGGAAATTTGCTTTTTATGAATGGGAATGGAAATTGAAACAAACTTTTTTTTGTTGAATAGCTATGAATCAGCCCTTAAGGTGGACCTCCAAAAATATTAGAAAAACTTTTTTAGATTTTTTTGAATCCAAAAAACACAGCCTTGTTGCCTCTGCGCCAATTGTAATAAAGGACGACCCTACATTGATGTTCACCAATGCCGGAATGAACCAATTTAAAGATGCCTTTTTAGGAAACTCAGTGCTTAAGGATGTAAGAATTACAGATACCCAAAAATGCCTGCGAGTTAGTGGAAAGCATAATGATTTGGAAGAGGTAGGACACGATACTTATCACCATACCATGTTTGAAATGCTTGGGAATTGGAGTTTTGGAGATTATTTTAAAAAAGAAGCTATTTCCTGGGCTTGGGAATTGCTTACTGAAGTTTATAAACTGGATAAAAATCGCCTTTATGTAACCATTTTTGAAGGTGATGAGGAGGATAATCTAGAAAGGGATATTGAGGCATTCGACACATGGAAACAATTTGTGCCAGAATCTAGAATTCTCAATGGAAATAAAAAGGATAATTTTTGGGAAATGGGTGAAACTGGACCCTGTGGACCAGCATCTGAAATCCATATTGACTTGAGATCTGAGGATGAAATAAAAGCTAAAAATGGTGGCGATCTTGTAAACCAGGATCATCCCCAGGTGGTTGAAATCTGGAATTTAGTTTTTATGGAGTTCAATAGAATGGCTGATAAATCTTTGAAAAAATTATCGGCCAAACATATTGATACAGGAATGGGTTTCGAACGCCTTTGTATGGCACTGCAACAAAAACAATCCAATTACGATACTGATGTGTTTAGCCCTTTAATTGAAAAAATTGAAGGTTTATGTTTTGTTGAATATGGAAAAAATGAGAAGCAGGATATCGCCATGCGTGTAATCGCTGATCATGTAAGGGCTGTGGCCTTTTCTATTGCTGATGGTCAACTACCTTCCAATAGTGGTGCAGGTTATGTAATTCGAAGAATTTTGAGAAGGGCAATACGTTATGCCTTTTCCTATTTGAATAAAAAAGAGTCTTTTATTTATGAATTAGTAGAGATTCTTGCCGTAGAAATGGGAGATTTTTTCCCGGAAATTTTGGCTCAAAAGGATTTGGCTTCCAAAGTAATTCAGGAGGAGGAAAATTCTTTTTTAAGAACTCTAGAGCAAGGTTTAAACAGGCTTGATCAAATTATAGATGAGGCGGGAAGCTCTAAAATGATAGAAGGAAAAAAGGTGTTTGAACTTTATGACACCTTTGGATTCCCACCGGATCTTACCGCCCTTATTTTAGGAGAAAAGGGATATTCTTTTCACGAAGAAGATTATCAAAAAGAGATGGAGGTTCAAAAGCTTAGGGCTAGAAATGCAGCAAAGCAGGAGACTAGCGATTGGATAATTATTTCTGAAGATGATAAGGAGGAGTTTATTGGCTACGACCAGCTTTCTTCACAAGTAAAAATTACTCAATACCGCAAGGTAATTAGCAAGGATAAGGACTTGTTTCAATTGGTGTTTAATATCACACCCTTTTACCCAGAAGGAGGAGGCCAAGTTGGAGATACTGGATGTATAAGCGCGGATGGGAAAAAGACCTATATCCTAGACACCAAAAAGGAACATGGACTCATAATTCATATATGTAAGGAGCTTCCAGAGAATTTAAATCTTAAATTCCTTGCAGAAGTTGATGAAACCAAAAGGTTAAAAACCTCCTATAATCATAGTGCTACTCACCTTTTACATCAAGCATTAAGAGAAGTTTTGGGAAGCCATGTGGAGCAAAAGGGTAGTTTGGTTAATCAGGATTATTTGAGATTTGATTTTAGCCATTTTGCCAAGCTAAAACTTGAAGAATTGGAAAAGATTGAAGAATTAATTAACTCCAGAATTCGAGAAAATATTAGCCTAGAAGAATTTAGAGCCATCCCAATTGAGGAAGCAAAGGAAATGGGTGCAATGGCACTTTTTGGTGAAAAATATGGGGATTTGGTGAGGGCTATTAAGTTTGGAGAATCTATAGAGTTATGTGGTGGGATTCATGTTCAAGCAACTGGAGAAATAGGCTTGCTTGTTATTTCTTCCGAATCTGCTGTTGCTGCTGGAGTTAGACGTATTGAGGCTTATACTGGAAAAAAGGCTTTAGACTTTTTAAAATCTAAAGCCGAGCTTTTAGAAAGTATTCAACTTGAAATGAAAACTAAGAATGACCCATTGGCGGCAATTAGTAATCTCAAAAGTGAGAATGCTAAACTCAAAAAGGAAATTGAGGATATGGTCCGCCAAAAGGCTGGTTCTGCAAAGGATGAATGGCTAGAAAGAGCTGAAGATAAAGATGGATATAAATTAATTGTTGAAAAAACTTCCTTGGCCGTAAATGCTGTAAAAGACATACTTTTTCAGTTGAAAAATGAAAAAGAAATTGCAGCAGTTATCGGTATCGAAGCGGATGGTAAAGCTCAAATAGCTGTAGCTTTTTCCGATGAGCTCGCCAAAAAGAATAATTGGCATGCTGGGAATATTGTTAGAGATTTGGCAAAAGAGATTAATGGCGGCGGTGGCGGCCAGCCTTTCTTTGCCACCGCTGGTGGGAAAAACCCCGATGGATTAAATAAGGCATTGGAAAAAGCCAAAGAATTATTTTAAAAAGATATTGAAAATGATAAAAAAGATCAGTCTTATTGCCTTGCTAATGCTTGGATTAATTGCAAAGGCCCAACCGGGGGACGATGATATAATTTACTTTACAGACTCCAAAGTAAAGCACTCCAGATTCAGTATTGCATTATTAACCAATCCTAATTATACGGATAGGAGATTAATAAATGGAGAAATTCCCAGTGGTGGTGGTTATGATCTTCCAAATGAGGATGCAAAAGGTGCTTTTCAATTGAACTATAATTTAGATCTTTTTTATGCTATTGGCCAGTCCTTCGATATAGGTATTGGATTTGGTAGATCCACCGCCTATTACGAGGTTGAGAATATCAGTTATTATCAAAATAGAGCGGATACTGTAAATGCAAATTTGGCGGTGAAAACGGGGATGTATACGGTGCCGATAAAATTGAATTTCAACACCACTGTAACCGACTTATGGGATCTGGAAGTAGTTCCAGGAGTAGAATTGAATTTTTTCAATGTTTATGATCAGATGATCACACCCGATGGTGAAGAAGAGGTTTATAGTGATTTAAGTTCTAATACTACCTCTTTTAATTATTCGGTAAACTTAAGTTTGGGAGGTACCTATAAATTAACTGATAGTTGGGGATTAGTGATCAGAGGAAATGTTAGATACCTTTTAAAACCCATTATTGAGGAATCCAATTTTCCCCGCGAAACCATTTATAATTTTGGTAGTAATATTGGCTTGAAATACGATTTCTAAGCAATACTATTTTACCAAAATAGCTTCAATAACATCCTGCCCAGCACTGCCATCATCAGCGGTGAAATTTAGATTGATTTGTCCAAAATTTGCATTGGCGCTTCCACTTCCGATAAAGCTAATATTCTCCGAAGTTTGTTGAGGGATATCTAAATTAAAGCCACCATTAATTGTAGCTTCTACAGCTGTTCCCGCTTGGTATAAATTATTGATGATGATGGAATTGCTATTAGCTCCTGCCACTATGCTAACCTCATAAAATTGAGGGGCATGCATTCCAGTTTTTTCGCTACAATCCCAAGTGCCTATATATTCCGACTGATAATCCTGAATATCTGGATCGGTATCGGTTTCGCAGGAAACCAATATAAAGCTGATAAGCATCAGTCCGATTCCAAATTTAAAAGGGCTATTCATTGAATTCTATTCTTCGCTTTTAGTTTTTTTGGAGTGATTGTCATTTAATTGTTTTATCACTCTTTTGGAAATATCCAAATCCTCATTTGCACTTTGTACAAAATTGGAAGCATCATAGGTAAGTACAAAGTCCAATCCTAATTCCTCTCTCACTTCCTTTACAGCAATATCCATTTCTTCACGAATAAGCTTTAATACTCTTTCTTGTTCAATAAGAAATTCATTATTCTTTTGCTGGCCATAGGCTTCAAGTCTCTGTTGTAATACTCCTAACTCTTGCTCCGTTTTTTGAATCATTTCCTTACTTAAAGTAGGAGCTAGTTTTTGGTAGTCCATCACTTGGCTTTGAAAAGATTTAGATCTGTTTTCCAGCTCATCTTCCATCACTTTCTTCTTCGCTTCTACCTCTTCTAAAAGTTCTTTGTAATATTCATAATACTCTGCAATGGTATCTGGTTTTACAAAGGCAATTTTAGCTCCTTCAAAATCAGAAACTACCGCTTCCTTTTCTGAGCTAGTAGCTGGCTCATCATTAAAAAATAAAATTCCTACTCCAATTAGTGCTAAAACACTCAATACTGTATTTAATACTTTCATTTCTGTGGTTCCTGTTTAGGCTGCAAAACTAAGCTAATTGCAGACATATTTAATTAAACGTAAAATTTACAATAAGGTTGGGCAAGCTTTAAAACAGCCCAGATAAATCTTCTTCTACCAAATTTGGCAATGTAATTTTTAAGCCTGGGCTTCTTTCCATTTCCCTTTTAATGGCAAAAATAGCGGGCTCATTTCGGGCCCAGCTTCTTCTGGCTATACCATTATTCACATCGTATAATAGCATACTTTTCAATCGTCTATCGGCATCTTCACTACCATCTAGCACCATTCCGAATCCGCCATTTATTACTTCCCCCCAGCCAACACCACCACCATTGTGAATGCTCACCCAAGTGGCACCCCTAAAACTATCACCAATCACATTTTGGATGGCCATATCGGCTGTAAAACTAGATCCATCATAAATATTAGAGGTCTCACGATATGGAGAATCAGTACCAGAAACATCATGATGATCTCTTCCCAATACCACTGGGCCAATTTTTCCTGATGCTATAGCATTGTTAAAAGCTTCTGCAATTTTAATTCGTCCTTCACTATCAGCATATAGTATCCTGGCTTGGGATCCTACCACCATTTTGTTTTTACCAGCAGCTTTAATCCATTGGATATTGTCTTTCATTTGCTGCTTTATTTCCTTTGGAGCCTTTAGCGATAATTCCAATAAAACTTCACTGGCAAGCTTATCTGTATAGGCAAGATCCTCTTCCTTTCCAGATGCACAAACCCATCTAAAAGGACCAAATCCAAAGTCAAAACACATAGGTCCCATAATATCCTGAACGTAGGATGGATATTTAAAATTAATATTATCCTCCGCCATAATATCGGCACCAGCTCTGGACGCTTCTAAAAGAAAAGCATTTCCATAATCGAAAAAATAAGTGCCCTTGGCTACATTTCTATTTACTGCTGCAGCATGTTTTCTCAATGTACTTTGCACCTGTCTTTTAAACTCCTCTGGATCCTTGGCCATCATTTCATTGGATTCTTCATAGGAAAATCCAACAGGATAGTAGCCACCTGCCCAGGGGTTGTGTAAGGAGGTTTGATCTGATCCTAAATCAATCTTAATATTTTCCTGGTCAAAACTCTCCCAAACCTCAACTATATTCCCTTCATAAGCGATGGAGACGGTTTCTTTATTGTTTTTAGCGCTTCTAACACGCTCTATCAATTCCTCAATATTGTCTATAATTTCATCTACCCATCCTTGCTCGTATCTCTTTCTAGAAGCTTGAGGGTTTACCTCAGCTGTTACTGAAATACAACCAGCTATGTTTCCTGCTTTTGGCTGGGCTCCACTCATTCCCCCTAAACCGGCGGTTACAAATAATGCCCCAGAATTGGGCTCTTTTCCAATTTTTCGCAAGGCATTTAAAACGGTAATTGTGGTGCCATGGACTATTCCTTGCGGACCGATATACATATAGGAGCCGGCAGTCATTTGGCCGTATTGACTAACACCCAAAGCATTAAACTTTTCCCAATCATCGGGTTTGGAATAATTTGGGATTACCATACCATTACTTACTACTACTCTTGGTGCATCTTTATGAGAAGGAAATAATCCCATTGGATGACCAGAATACATATGTAAACTTTGTTCCTCCGTCATTTCGGAGAGGTATTTCATACTCAGTAAGTATTGAGCCCAGTTTTGGAAAACAGCACCATTCCCGCCATAAGTGATGAGTTCTTCTGGGTGCTGGGCTACCGCTGGATCCAAATTGTTTTGTATCATCAACATTATGGCTGCAGCCTGTTGACTTTTGGCAGGATATTCCTCTATAGGGCGTGCGTAAATATCATAATCTGGACGAAAACGATACATATATATTCTTCCATAGTCTTTTAATTCCTGTGCAAATTCTGGGGCTAAGGTTTTATGCCAAGCTTTGGGGAAATAGCGAAGGGCATTTTCCAGAGCTAACTTCTTTTCCGTCTTACTTAATATATCCTTTCTTTTTGGGGCATGACTAAAGGAGGCGTTCAAGGCTTTTGCCTTTGGTAATTCTCCTGGTATACCTTGAATTATTTGTGATTTAAAGTCTGACATGGGTCTACTGAATTTTGCTGCGAAGTTAAGCTATGAAACTGGCAGAAAAAAGTGAAATCATTTCTTAAAGCGACCAGTTTTTTTGTCAAAGCCATAGGGGCAATGCTTGCAACCATTTTGGCAACAATGTCCTCTTTTTAGATGGTATTGTTTGGTGAAAACCAAATAGCCTTCCTCAGAATAATAATAATCTCCTTCTTCTAATCCTTGGGGCATTTTTTTTCTTTAAGTACTTTGCGGCAAAGTTCAATTATTCTGTGGAAAGTAAAGATCCAATTTTCAAAAATCTATATGCACCTATTCAATATATAGACAATATTAATGGAGTGGAGATATGGATAAAAAGAGAAGATCTTATTCATCCAGAAATTAGTGGGAACAAATGGCGAAAGCTTAAATACCATCTACAAGCTTTTAGGAAAAGTGATAAAACTGAAATTTTAAGTTTTGGAGGTGCTTTTAGCAATCATATTTATGCTCTTGCAGCAATGGGTGAAAAATGTGGAATAAAAACCAAAGCCATAATTAGAGGGGAAGAGGTTTCTAATTTTACCCTAAGCTCTTGCCAAGAAAAAGGAATGGAGCTTTTCAAAATAAGTAGGTCTGAATATAAAAGAAGGGAGGAGCCCAGTTATTTGAGGGAGCTGGCGGAAAAATTCCCAAATGCCTATATCATTCCGGAGGGCGCTAGAGGTGTTTTGGCAATGAAAGGTTGTACAGAAATAATGGAAAATGTTGACCAGCAATTTGATATAATTTGCTGTTCTGCAGGCACGGGCACTACTTTTTCTGGACTGCTGATGAATTCTAAAAATGCAAAATGTTTAATGTTCCCTGCTTTAAAAGGTGGAGAGTTTTTGAAAGATGATATTAAAAGTTTGATGGGCAATTATCAGAAACAATTTTTAACAGAGGGGGATGGAAAAAAAATAGAGCTGGCCAACTTTTCATTGGAAGAGAATTACCATTTTGGAGGCTATGGAAAAGTGGATGAAGTGCTCATAAAATTTATGAATGATTTCCACCAATCCTACGGGATTCCCCTTGATCCTATTTATACTTCAAAAATGCTTTTTGGAATTATGGATAAGATCAAAAAGAAACAAATAAAACCTGGAACCAAAGTGCTGTGTATACATACAGGCGGCTTGCAGGGAATAAGGGGAATGAATGAACGTTTACAGAAAAAAGCTTGGAATACCCTAAACTATGAAGCATAAAATATTTCTGATTTTAATTTTGATGAGCCCATTTCTTTGGGCAAAGCAAGAGAGAATTAGCACCGAAAAATATATTGAAACCTATAAAGGAATAGCCATCAGTGAAATGAAGAAATATGCTATTCCGGCTAGTATTACACTTGCTCAAGGGATATTAGAATCAGCATCTGGAAATAGCTATTTGGCTAGCAAGGCCAACAATCACTTTGGGATAAAATGCCATAGAGATTGGAAAGGAGGAAAGGTTTACCGCGATGATGATGAAAAGAACGAATGCTTTCGCTCCTATAAAAATCCTAAAGAAAGCTTTGAAGACCATTCCCTGTTTTTAAAAAATAGATCTAGATATGCCTTTTTGTTTGAAGAGGATTTAGATGATTATAAAGCCTGGGCCAAAGGCTTAAAAAAAGCTGGATATGCTACCAATAAAAAATACCCTCAACTATTAATAAAAATTATTGAGGATTATAAATTATACCAATATGACAAGGAATATGAGGAAGATGATGATTTTGAAGTAGAAGATTTTATTGCCAATTCGGTGGTTTTAAAATCCGACAATGGTGTAAAATATATTATTGCGGAGGATGGTGATAGTTTTGAATCCTTATCCAAATCAGCAGAAATAAGGTTAGAGAAATTGTTGGACTACAATGAATTGAGTTTTGAAGCTCAAATAAAAAAGGGACAGATAATTTATATTCAACCGAAAAGGAGACGTTCCTATAGAAAAATAAAAACGCATATTGTTCAATCTGGAGAATCTATGTATGATATTTCACAGAAATATGCTATAAAGCTCAAATACCTTTATAAAAGAAACAATTTAAAGGTGGGAGAACAACCAAAACCAGGGAGGGTGATAGAATTGCGCTAGATTAATTTACCTCATAGCAAATTACAGTGCCATCTTTGGTGCTTGTAACAATATTTATTACCCCATTTTGTTTTAAGGAGCCCATATCGAATTGTGCCTGGCCAAATACTGGAAACCCTTTTACCAGTTCGCCTCTTTTATTGTATAGCATTATTTCCTCGGCATCTTCGCTAAAAACTGCGGCATAAAATTCTTTGTTCAGCAACATCACCTTTGGGCTGACACTAATTTCTGTTTCCAAATCTACCGCCCAAGGTAGATCTTGATCTTTTACAATTAAGCGCTTAGAATTGGTGAAAATATATTTCCCTTCAAAATATAAAAAGCTTTCTGCGGGATAGTCTTCCTCTAAGAATACTTCATCACTACTGCCATTAAAATTAATTACAGCCAATTCTCCGCTTTTGGTGTTGGCAATAATTTCTGAAGAAGAAAGGTCCTTTCCTGGCCTAACATAAAATGGTGGTAAAACATTATTCAACTCCACTATCTCTGGGAATCTACTCAAACCTTGTCTGTTCAATAAGTATAAAGTTCCTTGATTACTAAGGCAGAGAATAACATCTTTTCCATTGAGGCTAAAAAGTTGAGGTCTTGAAATTATATTCCCATCAGCTTCTTTAAACTTCCATCCTTTCACCTCTTTTCCATCTTTGGCGAAATTTAGAAGCTTATTTCCCATGGGAACTATAAACCGATAATTTCTGGCCTTGTCATAATTAAAAACACCAACAGCTGCGCTAGCAGGTTCTTCAAATTTTACAGGGAAGTTTTCTACATCTCTTCCTAAGCGATCTACCAAATAAAGGCTTTCAGTGGTGTTGAAAACCAGTTGAAGTTTATTGTTTTTATATAAATCAACCTGTCGACAAGAACCCAAAATTTTACCGTCCAATTGTTTTTTCCAAAGGATTTTCCCATTTCTATCCAATTGATATAATAGATGATTTTTATCCTGTACAAGAATATCGTATTTGCGATTATTGTGATTGAGCACAAATTGTGGGGCCATTGCTGCAGGTGCCTCCAAAACAGTATTCCACTCTCGGCTTACTTCTTCTTCAAGTTTTGGCTCATTTAATAGGTAGAAATTAATATAGGCCAAATCTTTTTTTACATCCATCTGTAGGGCTGCCCATTTTAAATTCATCAATCCTTGCTTCGCCTTTTCTAAATCTCTGATTTGTGAATTGCTAAGAACAGGACTTAATAAATCTAAAAGTCCGGGATTGGAAAGAATTACTTTGATGTGCGACTTAGAGGGGATATTTTCATTGAAAGCTTTATAACTATCATCGCTAGCTAGGGGTTTGTCAATAATAAGATCATTGATAAGGCCTTTTAAAACTGCCTCCGATTCGGCCATCCAAACAAAACCTTCGTAAATAAAATAATGAGGCTTATTAAAACCTTCATATAGGGAGCCATAAAATCTGGGTAATAGATTTTGAGAGGCTAGTTTTTTAATCAAAAAGTTTCGGTAACCCAGAATATAGCTAGAGTCTGAAATTTGGTTTAATTCCTCCTCCGCTTTTTCCTCTGAACGAGATTTGAAATAAGCTATTTTATTTTGTTTTCCTCCGGCAACACCTGAGAATATCAATCCCATTTCATTGTCCATCCATGATAATAGACTTCGGTTTGGGTCTTCCAAATTACAGTCTCCCAGCAATTTTTGGTATTTGGAATAGCTGCCTTTAGTTTTTATTTTTTCAATATAATTTCTGTAGTAATGTTCGGGATTTTCGAAGGTGTAGGAAAGCCAAAGGCCAATATTTTTTGGGATAATCTTTTCTGCTGAGCTTCGCTGGGCAGAAATTCCGTTGAAGGTGGAAATAAGGTTTGGGCTATTGCTAGAAAGGCCAATTCCGCTCAACAATAAATCTTTATGGTAGATCTGAAAATCTAATTCCATCCAGGTGCCAACCTGCCCAATAAAATTCACATTTAACTTTGGGGCAAAAGTTTTAAACCAATTGGGAATTTCAGATGGTTTAATAAACACATTGGCCAAATCCTTAGAATTTGCCGTTTGATTTAATCGAGCAAAATCTTCGTCATTACTCAAGGAGTAATCGCCATTTAACTGTCGAATACTTTCCTCTACCAAGCTAGATTTTTTACAAAAAACCAAGAGGCCTTTATGTTCAGAAAGTGCAAATTTTTCTTTCTCCCCATCAAAATAAGTGAGGATGGAAGTACCGGAATAGTCTCTGGTTTTGAGTTGATATTTTTCTGCTAGTTTGGATTTAAAAAGCTTTGAGAATTTTCCGTTTTCCGTAACAAATAATAAGTCATATTTACCTGCACCACTAAGGCTGATAGCGAAAACGGCTCTTCGTTTTCTTAAAAATAAATCAAGGGTATCCTTTGGTGCTAAAGCTCCTAATTCCTGCAATTCTGTTTTGAGTTCGAAGAGGAATGCCAGGCTATCATTATCCAAATAAATTTTGGATTCTAAAATTTCCGTTCTCAGTTTTTCCAAATTGTTGCTATGAACAATGGCGGCTGAAGATTTAGGAATGGCGGCAAATAGATCGGATTTTGTTGCTTCTTTTTCCACACAAGAGCTTAGTGCTAAACAAAAAAAGGAGATGTAAATCAGAATATTGCGCATGGGGGCTTGAATTATGTGGCAAAAATAATATTAATATCCTTCTTAAATAATAGCAAAACTATAAGTTCAAAGAGAATTGTTCTGGCAATTGTTTGAAGCTTTTTCTATGGTGAGGGCTAAGTCCAATTTCTCTAATGGCTTGGCGATGTTCTTTGGTAGGATAACCCATATTTTTTGTCCAAGCATATTGAGGATATTCCTTAGCAATTTCGCACATATACTCGTCTCTATAAGTTTTGGCTAAAACCGAAGCTGCTGCTATGCTTTTATATTTTCCATCTCCTTTAATTATACAATGGTGGGGAATATTGGCATAGGCTTTAAAACGATTACCATCAATAAGTAATTGTTCGGGTTGTATTTTTAGTTGGTCTAAAGCTCTATGCATCGCCAAAAAGGAGGCCTTGAGAATATTTATTTTATCAATTTCTTTTTGATCTACAATTCCTACAGCCCAGGCCAAGGCTTTATTTTCAATGATGGGTTTTAATTCCATTCTTGCGCTAGCGCCCATTTTTTTTGAATCATTGAGCAGCTTATGACGAAAACCTTTGGGTAGAATAACGGCAGCAGCGAAAACAGGTCCGGCTAAGCATCCTCTGCCAGCTTCATCGCATCCAGCTTCTAGAATTCCTTTGCTAAAATGGTTTAATAATTTATTGGCCATTAATTTCTAAAAAACATTTCTTAATACTATTCCACATCATATCTGCAGAGTTTTCCCATGAAAACATTTTTTGTCTTTCCAGGCCTTTTTCAATAAGAGGTTTGCGGATTTCATCTTTAGAAATATCAAACATGGCTTGGCAAATGCCTTCAATGTCATTGGGCTCACAGATTAGCGCTGCATCTCCTGCAACTTCGGGCATAGAAGAGGTGGAGGAGGTGATTACCGGCACCTTGCATTTAAAGGCTTCAACAATTGGAATTCCAAAGCCTTCAAAATTAGAAACAAAAAGCAGGGCTTCGGCTGCACCTAGAATACTGTTGAGGGCATCGCCTTCTAGTCTACCAGTAAAAATAATATCCTCTTTAAAGGGGTGGTTTTCGTAGGTTATAGAAATTTCCTCATTCCAAAACATTTTCTTACCTACAATTACAAATTTGTTTTGCCCTCCATTTTTTCGGTAGGATGCATAGGCATTTAGCATCCCAGTAATATTTTTTCTAGGGTTTAGGGCACCCACAAAAATAAAATAGGGATTTCCTCCAGTTACTTCCTTTCTTAAGGATTCTGCTTTTTCCTTGCCTAGCGGGTGGAAAAAATCTCCGGTTCCATTATAAACAAGGTCTATTTTATTCTCATCAACTCCATAGGTTTTGCAAATATCCATTTTGGAAAATTCGGAAACGGTGGCGATTCTTAGAGCCTTTTTGGCGAATTTGGGAAAATACTTCCTCAAATACTTACGGGCGGTTCGCGGAATATTTTCAGGATTGTGCTCAAAATTAATATCGTGAATTACAGATAGGGAAGGATAGTTTGTTCGAAGTGATAAATATCCATCGGGAGAAATAAATAAATCCGGTTTTTCCTTTTTCAAAACATGGCTAATGCTGAATTCAAACCATATATACCAAAGAATGGGATGTCTGGAAGGAGGTCCTATTACAATAGGTTTTACATTTTTCGAAAAAACAAAGGATGGGTCATAAGCTCTATCAAAAATAAAAACCCATTCAATTTCTGGATGATTTTTGCTCAGTCTTTTAAATACTTCGTAGGTAAACCAGCCAATCCCTTCAAGATTGTTGGGTAGGAGGAGTCTGGTGTTTACGGCGATTTTCAATTTATTTATTTTTTGGCAAGGTTTAAATCCAAGGACCTTTAGTCTCTAATTTTTCAGCTTCCAAATATAGTATCATAAATATTTACCTTTGGGCGTTTTAAACCTCTATGCAAAAGAAATTTATTGGCAATCTTTTTTTGCTCTTGTTTCTTAATTTCTTAATCAAGCCTATCTGGATTTTAGGTATTGACCGCTCTGTACAAAACAGGGTAGGTCTAGAGGAATATGGCTTGTATTTCGCCTTATTTAATTTTTCTATTTTATTTAATATTCTACTAGACCTTGGTCTTACTCATTACAATAATCAAGCGGTTTCCAGAAATAGGAGTGAGGTGGTTCGAAATTTTTCCTATTTGGGGAGTTTAAAAGTTTTTTTGGGCATTGGATATTTGGGGGTCACCCTCATTTCTGCTTATGTAAGTGGTTATGATTCTACCTCTTTTAAGCTTCTTCTCATTTTAAGCTTAAACCAATTTTTATCCTCCTTTTTATTATTCCTAAGGTCCAATTTATCCGGATTACAATTTTACAAAACCGATAGTTTTCTCAGCGTGGCTGATAAGGCATTGATGATTGTTATTTGTGGACTTCTTTTATACAGCCGTTTTGGTCCACTTGAGTTTAATGTTTTTCATTTCGCATTTGCCCAAACTACCAGTTATGCCTTGGCAGTTTTTATAGCCTTTGGAGTTGTATTAAGAAAGGTGAAAGTATTTTCTTGGAGGTTTAATTTTAAAGATTATCGGGCGGGATTGAAGAAAAGCCTGCCCTATGCTTTTTTAATTTTATTGATGGCTCTTTATACCAGAATAGATGGGATTATGGTGGATAGGATGGTAGGTTCTTATCAAAGTGGAATTTATGCAGCAGCTTTCCGATTGCTAGATATGGTAAATCAACTAAGCTATTTGGTGGGTGTATTGCTATTGCCTATGTTTTCAAATATGCTTGGGAAAAATGAGAGTATCAATGCATTGAGCAAGCTGTCCTTCAGTTTGGTCTTTGCGGGGATTTCTGCCTTGGCCCTTTCGGGATGGATAAATGCAGACTACCTAATGGATTTGCTATACCACAATGATGACCCTTCCCAAGCACGAGTGTTCAAGTGGTTGATGTTGAGTAGTGTGGCTTTTGGAACCACCTTCGTTTTTGGAACCCTTCTCACAGCGGCCAAGCATTTAAAAACCCTAAACATTATTGCCTTTTCGGGATTAATTTTGAATGTGGTTTTAAACTATATCCTGATCCCTAGCCATGGGCCGGAAGGCGCAGCTTGGGCAACTTTTGCTACACAAAGTATCACTACCTTATTACAGGCCTATTATTCTTTTATCTATTGTGATTTAAAGTTTGGCAAAAGCTATTTTCTTCAGCTTTCAGGATTTGTAATTGTGAGCATTGGTATAGTAACCTTTCTTTCGGAAATCAATTTGTATGGGGCTATTAAGATAATGCTCAGCATTACCTTAATCCTTATTTTTTCCACCTTATTTAAGGTTCTTAATTTCAAGGCGGCAATAGAAATTATGAGAACTCGTTTCAAATAACTGTTTGATCATTCGGTTTTTATATTTTTGCGCAAATTTTGAATCCCTCTTATGGAGAATAATACAAGTACGGAAGGAATATTTGATTCCACCAATCTTATCGTTTATATGTACAAGTGGAGAATTCCACTTTTGAGTATTACCTTGGTAGCAGCTGTTTTAGCGGCAGTTTTTAGTGCTCCCTTTTTTATTCCACCAAAATATAAATCTACAGTAACTGTTTTTCCAACCACTACCAGTTCCGTTTCTAAAGGAGTTTTGCCACAGCAATTTTCTTCTAGAGGACAGGATATTTTGGAATTTGGAGAGGAAGACCAAGCCGAGCAGTTGCTTCAGCTTTTGCATTCGGATGAGATTAGAAATAAAATTATCAAAAAGTTTAATCTAATAGATCACTATAAAATTGATAGTGATGGCCCCTATACCAAAACAGAGCTATATGAAACTTATAGCGATAATATTTCTTTCCGAAGGACAGAATATATGTCTGTAGAAATAAATGTACTAGACACGGATCCGGATACGGCTGCTCGAATAGCGAATGAAATTAATCTTTTGGTGGATTCCACAAAAAATCGAATTCAAAAGGAAAGAGCTAAAATGGGATTGGATATTGTAGCTAGGGAGTATAATTCTATTAAAGCTCATATTAAATCCATGGAAGAAGAGCTAACCCAGTTGAGATATAAGGGTGTGCATGATTATGAATCTCAATCCTCCGTTTTGAGTGAGCAATTGGCTACGGCACTTATTGAGAAGCATCCAGATCATCCTAGTGTTAAGGCAATAGAAAGAAAGCTAGATACTTTGGCAAAATACGGTGGTACTTATGTTTCATTAAGAGATGAACTTGGATTTTTGAAAGAGGAGCAAATTAAACTGAAGAGCAAGTACGACCAAGCCAAAGTAGATGTTGAAGCTTCATTGCCAGCAACATTTACAGTAAATGACGCTTATCCGGCAGAGAAAAAATCATACCCTACAAGATGGTTAATTGTGGCTTTAAGTGCTGTTGGTGCATTTAGTGTAAGCTTTATAATGATATTGATTGTAGACACCGTTCGCAGAGCAAACAAGAAGCAGGTAGTGTGATACAAAATTTAGCCAAGCTAAATACCAAGCAAATTATCATTGTTGGGATTGTAGTAAGCATTCTCAATTCCTTATTTATAGTAAGCGAAAACTTTTGGGGCCTATTAATTCCTTTTGCCCTTGTTATTGTTGCTTTAATAGTTTTGGCCTTAGACAAGGTTTTACTATTTATTGTTTTTGCTACACCGCTGTCAATTTTTTATTATAATCCAGATCTAAGGGTGGGATTCACTCTTCCTACCGAACCCCTGCTCTTCGGTTTAATGATCTTGTTTTTCTTCAAAATCCTATATCGGGGTGGATTTGATTCTAAAATTGTAAGTCATCCAATATCCATTGCTATCCTATTGAATGTAGCTTGGATGCTAATAACCACCATCACCAGTGAAATACCCTTTGTTTCTGTAAAGTTTCTTTTAGCTAGACTGTGGTTCGTTTCCGTGTTTTTCTATTTAATGTCTCAGATATTTAAAAAGCGAAAAAGCATTGATGTGTTCTTTTGGTTGTTTATGATATCGCTGAGTATAGCGGTGGTTTATACGGTGGTGGTGCATTCGCAGAACGGTTTTACCAGACAGGCATCTACTTGGGTAATGTTTCCATTTTTTAAGGAGCATACAAGCTACGGTGCTGTTTTGGCGATGTTTATTCCTATATCCTTTATATATGCCTTTTTATATAAGCACAATAGAAATGCGAGAATAGGAGGCTTTTTCCTGTTTTCTATTTTATCAATAGGAGTAGTGCTTTCTTTTACAAGGGCGGCCTGGTTAAGTATAGTGGTGGCAGTGATAGTTATGCTTTTTGTGGTGCTTAGGGTAAGGAAGGAGGTGATTGCACTTTTGGCCATAATGGTTCTTGGTTTCCTTTTGTACAATCAGGAGGATATTCTCAAGAAATTTGAAAAAAATGAGCAGGTAAGTAGTGACAATCTTACGGAACATGTAGAGTCTATTTCCAATATTTCAACAGATGCCAGTAATTTGGAGAGGATAAATAGGTGGAAATCTGCATTTCGAATGTTTGAGGAAAGACCAATTTTAGGATTTGGCCCAGGAACCTATATGTTCTTGTATGCACCCTACCAGAAACCTTCGGAAAAAACTATTATAAGTACCAATGCTGCGGATATGGGAAATGCCCATAGCGAATATATTGGCCCCTTGGCAGAGTCAGGTCTTTTTGGTGCCATTTCTGTACTTCTAATAGTTTTCGCAACCGTGTATTATGGCATCCTGATTTATTACAAATTAGACGACCATAATTTGAAATTAATAGCCATGGCTTGTTTGATGGGATTAATCACCTATTGGACCCATGGATTTCTAAATAATTTCTTGGAAATGGACAAGGCTTCATGTCCAGTTTGGGGATTTTCTTCCATTTTGGTCGTCTTAGACCGATATTTTACTAAAAAGAAAACAGTCTAAAAATCTATAGTTCAAAATACTGATTAACAGTATTTTAAATAAGCTTTAAGTTCATATTGTTTAGGTAAATGTTAACTTTTCGTTAATATTTTTTGTGATAGAGATTGAATTTCTCAATTATTCTTATCACATTAGTAACACGTTTAACACAAAATTTACCTATGAAAAACAAAGCTACGCTGCTTACGGTGCTGCTATTTGCACTGTGCGTACAACTGGGCTATGCCCAATCGCGAACGATCTCTGGGGTCGTTAATGACTCCGAAACTGGAGAAACAATTCCAGGAGTAGCGGTCATTGAAAAGGGGACCACTAATGGTACCGCCACCAAATTCGATGGAAAATTTTCTATTACTTTAAAAAGCTCACCGGCAATTTTGGTATTCACAGCCATTGGCTATGAAGCCAAGGAAGTTCCTGCTGGAAGTCAAGACAATATGACGGTGAGTTTAAAACCATCCTCCGAACAATTGGATGAAGTAGTGGTTACCGCTTTAGGAATTTCCAAGGACAAAAAGGCTCTTGGTTATTCAGTAAGTAGTTTAGGTGCTGATGATATTGCCAATTCTGGCGAGAATAATATCATTTCCTCGCTAAATGCAAAGGCTCCAGGAATTCAAGTTGTTGGATCTTCCGGTACTCCAGGTGCATCTAGTAAAATCCTTATTCGTGGTAATGCCACCTTTACAGGAGAAAATCAACCATTGATTGTTGTAGATGGTATTCCTATTGACAATCAAACCGTTCAATCTTCACCAAGGGATTATCCATTTAATGAAAACTTACAAGGGGTAAACAACTCAAACAGGGGTATCGATATTAACCCAGATGATATTGAGTCGGTAACTGTATTAAAAGGTCCTGCTGCTGCGGCACTATATGGTGCTCGTGCTGGTAATGGTGTAATTATCTATACCACTAAAAGAGGTAAAGCTGGAGGTAAAAAAGGTCTGGGAGTTACTGTATCTCAGAATATTACTTTTACTCAGGTAAACAAACTACCCGAACTACAAACCACATACGCTCAAGGTGTTGGTGGTGGAACTCCTGCTGGCGACGGCGCTGCAACATTTATTGAAGGAGATCCAGGAGCGGATAACACCTATTTTACAGGGGATGATGGATCATTAGGTACTTCTTCTTCATGGGGACCTAGCATGAGTTCTTTGGGTTTATCTTCTGTGGATAATCCAGATAATTTCTTTCAAACTGGTGTTTCCTCTAATACTAATGTATCCATTACTGGTGGAACAGAAAGTACTGGTATTCGTTTATCTGTTGGTTACCTTAAAGATAATGGAGTTGTTCCCAATACAAATTTGGATAGACTTTCAGTTCGCTTAACTGCCGATACCAAGATTAGCGAGAAAATTCAAGTTGGAGGTACTGTAAACTATATTAATAACCAAGGAACAAAAGCTCAAAATGGTAGTAACCTAGCAGGGATCATGCTTGGTCTATTAAGAGCTCCAACCAGTTATGACATTAGTCAATATGAATATGACAATGGAAATCAAAGGACGTATTTTGCCTTTTATGATAATCCACATTTTACAGCTAATAGAAACCCATTTACCAATAACCTAAATAGGGTTTTAGGAAATGTATTTATAAACTATAAAGTAAATGATTGGTTAAATCTTAATTATAAGGTGGGTACTGATGCTTATACCGATAATAGAAAGCAAGTTTTTGCTATTTCCTCATTTGGAGATGATATTGGTGGTGTAGGTCAGGTAAATGTAAATTCATTATCCAACAGACAAGTTTATGGTGACTTCATCGCTTCTACCAATTTGAAAATTAATGATGATTGGGGATTTAGTGGATTAGTTGGACATAACTTTAATATGACCAGATTCAATGATCAATTCTCGAGAGGTAGAACTTTAGCCATTAGAGATTTTTACAATTTGAGTAATGCTACCGA
This sequence comes from uncultured Cryomorphaceae bacterium, assembly GCA_963976435.1. Lineage (GTDB taxonomy): Bacteria > Bacteroidota > Bacteroidia > Flavobacteriales > Schleiferiaceae > CAKZNE01. The sequence goes on from CAXBKQ010000021.1 coordinate 51,568, forward strand.
ATTATATTCTTCAGAATATCAGAAGGATATTAATACGGCAGCTGTTTTTGCTCAAGCAGAATTTGATTGGAAGAGCATTTGGTTCTTAACCCTTACAGCGAGAAATGAGTGGTCTTCAACTTTTGAATTGGATGATAACAACTTTATGTATCCATCCGTAAGTACTTCACTTGTATTTACAGATTTATGGGATGATAAACCAGACTGGTTTAACTTTGGTAAGGTTCGTTATAGCTGGGCTCAAACGGGTATTTCTCCAATTGAGTATTCTACAAGAACTCTATATACCATCGAAACTTATACTGATGGATTTACCAACGGTTTAACCTTTCCTTATTTAGGACAAAATGGTTTCGCTATTAACCAAAGGTTATTTACTAAAGACCTTCAACCAGAAATTCTTACTGGTAATGAATTTGGTTTAAACATGATTTTCTTTGATAGGTTGATTGATTTTGATTTCACTTATTACCACCAAAAAACTAGCGATGCTTTATTGTATCGTCCTTTAGCTAGCTCTAGTGGTTTTGCTGAGGCTTATGTAAACGGTGGTGAAATTGTAAATAAAGGTTATGAAATTGCTATGGGAATTACTCCTTATACCAATGACAACTTCAAATGGAAAATAGATTTAAACTGGTCTAGAAATATCAGTGAAACTACTCAGTTAGTTCCCGGTGTTGATCAGTTTAGTATAGAAACCGCATTTGGATCTATTGGGTCTTTTGCCATTGTTGGACAGCCATACGGTGTATTCTTCGGAACAGTATGGGAGAAAAATGACAATGGAGACCTATTAATAGGTGCGAATGGTTTACCAATTCAAGCAGCTATTACTGAAGGTGTTGGAGATCCAAACCCAGATTGGTTAGGAGGTATCCGCAATACTTTCACTTATAAAGGTGTTCAACTTTCCTTCTTATTTGATATTCGCCAAGGTGGTGATATTTGGAATGGAACCTACGCACGTTTAAATAACTTAGGAAGAACTCAAGAGTCTGCAGAAAACAGAGAGGGAACCTATTTAATTGAAGGTGTTTATGCTCCAGGAACTACAGATGGAAATGGAAATGATATTGGTGGACAAGCCAATACCACTGAAGTAAATGCTATAGATTATTTTAGAAGATATAAAGGTGATGCCGGTGGAGCTTCTGAAGAATTTGTAGAAGAAGTAAACTGGGTAAGACTAAGAGATGTAAATCTTAGCTATAGATTCAACTTTAAAGATCCTAAGAATCCAATCAACTATTTAGATATTAGTTTTAATGGAAGAAACCTTTTCTTAATCACAGATTATAAAGGTGTAGACCCTGAAACAAGTTTAACAGGTGCTGGTTCTAATATTGGTGGTTTTGATTATTTCAATAACCCTGGTGCAAGATCTTATTCCTTCGGCTTAAAATTTGGATTTTAATTTTAACAAGAACTTATAATGAAAAAGATAACATACATATTTTTTATAGCCTTGGGGACCGGAGGGTTTTTCACATCTTGTGATAACTATCTGGAAGATAAAATTGCTTCCCCAAATGACCCTACAGAGGTGTCTCCTGACTTATTACTTTCTAATACGGAAGTTGCAACCTTTGCCACTTTTGGCGGACAATTAGCTCGTCAGACTCAGATTTTCACCCAGCAGATTGCTGGTACTTCGGCTGGTTCTCAAACCGTTCAGTTCATGAATTACAATATCACTGAACTTACCAATGAGAATGAGTGGGAGGTAATTTATAATGGAGTGTTGATGAATGCAAAGTTGATTGTCGATAACTCAGGATCTGCCAATCCTCACTATGCAGGAATGGCGAAAGTTCTCACAGCCTTAAACCTAGGTTTAGCAACAGACCTTTGGGGAGATGTGCCTTACAGCCAGGCTCTTACAGGTCTTGACGGAGAATTTGAAGCTTCCTATGACACACAACAATCATTATTAGATGATTCCAATGGAGGAAGTATTTTCGCCTTGCTAGATGCGGCAATTGCGGATTTAAGTAGACCAGCTTCCGACAATGTTCAAATTCCTGCTGGTGATGATTTCATCTATGGTGGGGATGTAAGCAAATGGATCGCTGCAGCTCATTCTTTAAAAGCTAGGTATTACAACAGGCTAAGCCAAAGAGATGCTGCCGGAAGTGCTGCCAGCGCATTGGCTTCAATGGCAAGTGGTATTACTTCTTCAGCTGATGATTTTAATATGATTTTTGGACCTAATGGTGCCGAGCAAAACCAATGGTATGCTTTTAACCAACAAAGGGGAGATTATATTAAAATGGGTGAGTTCTTTGTAGACCTATTAAATGCCAACGCTGATCCGAGGTTGCCTTTTTATGCTGCTCAGGATCCACAAGGAAATTATTCTGGAACTCCTAAGGATGATGTGGATAGTATCCAAACAAGTAATGTAGGAAGCTATTTAAACTCCTTAGCTGCTACAGCCTTGCCTTTGGTAAGCTTTGTAGAGATGAAGTTTATAGAAGCAGAAGCACAGCTTAGAGCTGGTGCGCCTTTGGCTGCTGCTACGGCATACAATGAAGCAGTTATTGAATCAGTTACACAAGTTACAGGTGCTGCTCCTAGTGCTGCATTTATAGCTGCATTTGCTGCGGAAACTCCTGCTACTATCACGCTTGAAACCATTATGACTCAAAAATATATTGCCATGTTTGGTCAATGTGAGGCTTATAGTGATTTTAGAAGAACTGGATTCCCAGCTTTAACGCCAAACCCTATTGGAAATATTACAACTATTCCTGTTAGGTTGGTTACTCCACAAAATGAGAGATTATATAATCCAAAAGCAACAATTGTTGGAGATTTGACTACTCCAGTTTATTGGGATAATTAATAATTCAGATTTCATAAGAAAGAAAATGCCTCCATTTATGGAGGCATTTTTTTTTGAATTAAGATAATTGCTCAATAATGTCTGGCAAGACTCTTAATGATGCTATTTCCTTATACTTCCTTCTAGCTTCGTCTATAGGAGTTCCAAAATAGGTTTTTCCACCCTTTATGGATTTAGTTACTCCAGCTTGTCCTAATACAACTGCTTTTTCGCCAATTCTAATCCCGCTGGTTACTCCAACTTGCCCCCAAAGGGTAACTTCATCTTCTATAATAACACAGCCTGCAATTCCTACCTGAGAGGCAAAAAGGCAATGTTTTCCTATTTGGGTATCATGCCCAACATGGACATTATTATCAAGCTTAGAACCTTCACCAATTCGGGTGCTGGCACTTACACCTCTGTCTATAGTGCAGCAAGCTCCTAAATCTACTTTATCTTCAATTACAACATTACCACCAGAAATTAAACGATCATAACCTTCGGGTCTTCTTTTATAATAAAAGGCATCGCTACCAATACTGGTTCCGGCCTGGATAATTACATCGTCCCCAATCACTGTATCATCATAGATAGAAACATTGGAATGGATAAGGCAATTTTCGCCAATAACTACATTGTTTCCAATAAATACATTGGGCTGAATAATAGTGTTCTTACCGATTGTTGCGGAAGGGGCAATACTCTGCTGTGCCTGTTGAAATGGATTAAAATTGCGAGTGAGGAAATTAAAATCCCTAAATGGATCGTCGGATATCAACAAACCCTTCCCCAGAGGAGCTTCCACCTTTTTATTGATAATTATAGTGGTAGCTCTGGAGTTTAAAGCTTTCTCATAATATTTGGGATGATCTACAAAAACAATATCTCCTTCTTCCACCATATGGATTTCATTAATCCCAGTAATCGTATGATCATCCGGGCCTACCCATTCACAACCGATTAATTCGGCTGCCTCTTTAAGCTTTATAGGTGTAGAAAGTTTCATCCTATTTTGCTCTTTCTTTATAGGAACCCGAAGCGGAGTCAATTACAATTTTGTCGCCTTCATTAATAAATAAGGGTACTCTTACTTCCGCACCAGTTTCAACGGTGGCAGGTTTGGTGGCATTGGTTGCAGTGTCGCCTTTTATGCCCGGTTCAGTATAAGTTACCTCTAAAGTTACTTTTGCCGGAATTTCACAAATCATAGGGCGTTCCTCATCCGCATGAAAAAGAACTTGGCATTCCATTCCTTCTTTTAGCAATGTAGGGGCATTTATCAGCTCCTTCATTATTTGAATTTGGTTATAATCCTCCATATTCATAAAGTGATAACCTTCAGGATCGGAGTACAAATATTGGTAGGTACGGTTTTCAATTCTTATTTCCTCAATCTTAGCACCGGAAGGAAAAGTGTTGTCCAAAACCTTTCCCGTTTCCAAATTTTTCATTTTGGTTCGAACAAAGGCCGGTCCTTTACCTGGTTTTACATGAAGGAATTCAATAATTTGAAAAGGAGCACCATTATAGGTGATGCAAAGTCCATTGCGTATGTCTGATGTACTGGCCATTCTTATTTAATTTTTGACAAATGTAGTGGATTATGTTATTTCCATCCTTAGCCCTTCCTTTTAATGGGCTTTAAATTTATTTTTTTTCAATTTTCTGGATTTCAATTTTCTAGACTAGCGCGCACATTTGTGCGTGTTCATTCTCCTACTAGCGGCTGTAAAATTGAATGATTTACTGCCTGAGGATTTCAAAGCAAATTCAAGTTTTGTATCCTAACTAAAACCCTAGCTATACCTCTCAATCTCAACCCTCTCGTCACAGACTTCAATTTCATCCGCGCTATAATTACTTCCAATAATTAATGTTCTATTTGCCAGATATTTTGTTATCAGTTCTTTATACCATGCCATTCCCTTGGCATCCAAATTGGAACTAGGTTCATCCAACAAAATCAAAGATACATCGCTGAGGAAGGCTAAACCCAGTCTAAAGCGTTGTTTCATCCCGCTGCTAAATTTTTTTATCTCCTTATTCTTCGAGTTTTCTAAATAGCAGATCTCTAAAAATTTGGCGGTGTCAATACCTTCTATTAGGGGTTTGAATTTTTGGTAAAAATTGAGAAATTCATAGGCACTTAGCTCTTCTATAAGCTCTAAATAGGGAGCTGCTAAGCTTATTTGAAATGGAATTTGAGTAGCTGGAATTTCACTTCCGTCAGAATTGAAATATTTGATTTTTCCTTCTGTTGGACTAAGAGAGTGGGATAAAATTTTGATGAGGGTAGATTTACCACTACCATTGGAACCTAAAATAGCCGTTTTGCTAGCACTGCTAAATTCATGATCCAAACCTTTAAAAACCAGTTGTTGGTTAAATCGTTTTCCTACACTATCTAAGCTTAGCTTCATTCCTATTCCGGACGAAAACCTTTCATAATACCACTTTGAGAATCGCGGATAAAAGTTAATATTTCATCTCTTTCCTGAGTGGCTTTAAAGTCGGCCTCAATAATTTCTAAGGCTTGAGAAGTGTTGAACCTCTTCTGAAATAAAATCCTATAGATATTTTGAATTTCATTGATTTTATCATTTTCATAACCTCTTCTTCTCAAACCAATAGAATTGATACCAGAATAGGAGATAGGTTCTTTAGCTGCCTTAACGAAAGGGGGAACATCTTTTCTTACTAGCGAACCACCGCCAACAAATGCATGAACACCTATTTTAGCAAATTGCTGAATAGCACATAAACCACCAACAATTGCCCAGTCTCCCATTTCTACATGTCCGGCAAAAAGGCAGCCATTTACAATTACACAATAGTTACCGATAATACAATCGTGGGCAATATGTGCGCAGGCCATAATTAGGCAATTGGAACCAATTACAGTTTTTCCCAAGGCTTTGGTACCTCTATTTATGGTTACGCATTCTCGAATGGTGGTATTGTCGCCAATTATTACCAAACTATCTTCGCCTTCAAATTTTAGGTCTTGAGGAACTGCAGAAATAACAGCACCAGGAAATATTCGGCAATTTTTCCCAATCCGAGCCCCTTCCATAATGGTAACATTCGATCCAATCCATGTTCCTTCTCCAATTTCCACATTTTTATGAACTGTGGTAAAGGGTTCAATTACAACGGTATTGGCAATTTTTGCTGAGGGATGTACGTAGGCTAAGGGTTGATTCATCTAATTTTTATTTCTTTCTTTTACGATTTGCGCCATTAAATCTGCTTCGCAAACCACTCTATCGCCTACAAAGGCTTCTCCATGCATTTGAAGTATTCCTCTTCGCATGGCTTGGGTTAATCTCAATCTAAATATAAGAGTATCCCCCGGAACCACCTTTTGTTTAAAACGAATATTATCCATTTTAAGAAGGTAGGTAAGATAATTTTCTGGATCTGGAACCTTGCTTAAAGCTAAAATCCCTCCCACTTGGGCCATGGCTTCTACCTGCAATACTCCTGGCATTACCGGAGCTCCTGGGAAGTGACCTCTGAAAAATTCTTCATTCATGGTAACACTTTTCAGCCCTACCACACTTTCTTCATCCAATTCCAAAATTTTGTCTACCAATAAAAAGGGCTGACGATGAGGAAGCCTGTTCATCACCTCTGTTACATCGTAAAGTGGTGCTTTATTAGGATCATAATGTGGAATATCCTGTTTTTTGGCCTCTTCTTTTATTTTATGTTGAATAAGTTTTGCGAAATCTGTATTTACCTTATGTCCAGGTTTACTGGCTATTATTCTCCCTTTAATACGCCTTCCTGCCAAAGCAAGATCCCCAACTACATCTAGTAATTTATGTCGGGCAGCTTCATTTGGGAAATGTAAATCCAAATTATCTAAAATACCATTGGGCTTTACACTAACATTTTCACGGTTGAAAACGGTCTTTAGCTTTTCTAAATTTTCTGGAGAAACCTCCTTATCTACATAAACTATAGCATTGTTAAGATCTCCGCCTTTTATTAAACCATTGTCTAAAAGCAATTCCAATTCATGAAGAAAACTAAATGTTCTACATTCACTAATCTCAGATTTAAAATCTTTCAAATCTTTTAATTGGGCATTTTGGCTGCCTAAAACTTTGGTATCATATTCTACCATTACAGACAGTTGATAGTTTTCTGCGGGTACGGCCATCAATTCCGTATCCCCATCAACCACCAAATTAAAAGCTTCTGTAATTTCAAAATATTCTCTTTCCACATCTTGCTCTACAATTCCAGCTTTTTCTAGGGCATGGATAAACTCTTTTGAGCTTCCATCCATAATTGGCGTTTCCGGACCATCAATTTCGATAAGGCAATTATCAAGATCCATCCCTACACATGCTGCTAAAACATGTTCTACTGTATTTACCAAGGCATCGCCTTTAGCAATAGTGGTACCCCTGTCTGTGCTTACAACATAATTTGCCAATGCTGGAACTTCAGGTTGTTTTTCCAAATCTATTCGCTTGAAAACAAATCCAGAATTTGGGGGAAGTGGATTGAAGGTTAAGGTTACTTGGGCTCCTGTATGAAGCCCTGTGCCTTGTACACTAATTTTTTCTTTAATGGTCTTTTGGTAAGTAAGCATAATCTAAGTGGATTGAACTTGCTTTTTTAATTTATCTATATCGTCGGCCATTCTTGCCAACTTTCTAAAATATACGTAAGCTTTCTTATAATCACCAATGGCAAATGCTGGTGAACCTTGGATGATAGCATCATCCTTAATATTTGAGGCCACGCCACTTTGAGCAGCAATCTTTACATTATTGCCAATATTCAAATGGCCAATAATTCCTACTTGTCCTCCTATCATACAATTTGAACCTATTTTGGTAGATCCAGCAACACCGCTTTGAGCAGCAATAACTGTATTTTCTCCAATTTCTACATTATGAGCAATCTGGATTAAATTATCCAATTTTACTCCTTTCCGAATTATAGTAGAACCTAAGGTAGCTCTATCAATGGTGGTATTAGCACCTATCTCCACATGGTCTTCTATAATAACATTGCCTATTTGAGCAACCTTATCATAACTATTATTATTAGGGGCAAATCCAAATCCATCACCACCTATAACCACCCCACTATGTAAGGTAATATTCTTGCCAAGAATACAGTCTGAATACACTTTAGTGCCGCTAAAGAACAATGCATTTTCACCTATTTGGCTATTATCTCCAATAAAGGAACCAGGATAAATCTTGCAATTGTCTCCCAATTTTACATTTTCTCCGATATAGCAAAATGCACCTATATAGCAATTTTCGCCTATTTGCGCGGATTCCGAAATCCTAGCTTCTTTATCTATTCCCTGCTTATTGTGTTTTAGCTGATTGTAGAGTTCCAACAGTTTTGCAAAAGACTGGTATGGATTCTCTACTCTTATCAGTGTAGAATCAATCTTTTCTTCAGCTACAAAATCATCAGCCACAATCACAATGGAAGCTTTAGTTTGGTAAATGAATGGTGCGTATTGAGGATTAGCTAAAAAGCTCAATGTTCCAGGATTACCTTCTTCAATCTTTGAAAGATTATTTACGGTAATTTCCGGATTCCCTTCTACTTTTCCTTCGAGAAGATCAGCTATTTGTTGTGCAGAAAATTCCATTGGGTCAAAAGTAGCAATTTTTTGATGCTATTAGCGAAGTCCGCATTCCTTTGGGAAGAATAAAAAGTTTTTGGTAACGGGCTTTGCCAATGCCGAAATATTCAGCTGATCTGCAGCCAAGGCAATATCCACTACAGAACCGTCCTTATACAAGAGGTTTATCCTGTCTTTTTTAGGGTTATAAGCATTGTTTGTTATTCCTTTATTAAAGACAAAATACTCTGTTTCCTCAAGGCTAATTCCATATTCGGCCATTACATTTTCTTTTAATTGCCTAATCTTATTTTCATTATTCGGTTTTTCTGCAGCCACCACGGCCAATAATTTTCGCTTCAAGAGGTTTTTGCATAAAATAGAAAGAACCTTATCCGAATGAAATTGCCATTCTTTCACCCCTGAGATTATATCATGGTCGTCCAGCTCTGAATAATAGTCTAGAAGCAGTGCATAGTCATTGGGTAAATCGCCTTTAATAAATCTTTTCAGGGCACTGGGCATAGGCATGTCTTCTGTAAAAACTTCCCGGGCACGTTTTAATATTTTAATGATTAAAAATTCTGCAGACAATACTGTTTTATGAAGGTATACCTGCCAATACATTAATCTTCTGGCTACAATAAATTTTTCTACAGAATAAATCCCTTTTCGGTCTACCACAATCTGATCATCAACAATATTCAGCATGCTTATCAATCGTTCTGTATTTACCTGCCCTTCGGTAACGCCAGTATAAAAAGAATCCCTCCTTAAATAATCCAAGCGATCCATGTCTAGCTGACTACTGATAAGTTGATATAGAAATTTTTTAGGGTATTTATTTTGAAATATGGCAATGGCCAAATCCAATTTTCCTTGAAATTCCTTATTTAAAACCTTCATAAACTCCAGAGAAAGCTCTTCGTGATGAATCCCGGGAATGATGGAATTTTCTAGGGCATGGGAAAAAGGTCCATGTCCAATATCATGAAGGAGAATGGCAATTTTCACCCCTTCTTCTTCTTCATTAGAAATTTCATGGCCTTTGGATCTAAGGATTCTTACGGCCTTATCCATTAAATGCATGGCTCCTAAGGCATGATGGAAACGAGTATGGTAGGCTCCAGGGTAAACTAAATAGGTTAATCCCAGCTGAGAAATTCTCCTTAACCTTTGAAAATAAGGGTGTTCAATAAGGTCGAAAATTAATTCGTTGGGTATAGTAATGAAACCGTATATTGGGTCGTTAAGTATCTTTAACTTATTAGTGCTGCTCAAACGTTTCGTAATATATTTGTTTGCTTATCGCTTAAAATTCTTGCCACAAAAATATGGACAATATTCAAATTCTATGGGTCGATGATGAGATCGATCTTCTTAAACCACACATTATTTTTTTACAAGGTAAGGGTTATCATGTAGACACCATAAATAACGGTGGGGAAGCTATTGATATGGTTTCTGAAAAGCATTATGATCTTATCTTTTTGGATGAAAATATGCCCGGATTAAATGGTCTGGAAACCTTGGTTCAAATTAAGGGCATTCACAATTCTCTGCCGGTGGTTATGATTACCAAAAGCGAGGAAGAAAGTATTATGGATGATGCAATAGGTTCTCAAATTTCTGACTACCTAATAAAACCTGTAAATCCCAAGCAAATCCTACTAAGTATCAAAAAGAATCTCGATACCAAAAGACTGGTTAGCCAAAAAACAACCAGTAATTACCAACAGGAATTTCGGCAGATAGGAATGGATCTAGCTATGGTAAATGATCCACAAGGTTGGATGGATCTTTATAAAAGGTTGATTTATTGGGAATTGGAATTGGATAAATTAGAGGATGAAGGTTTAAATGAAATTCTTTTAGCTCAAAAGAAAGAGGCCAACTCCCAGTTTTTTAAATTCATTGAAAGAAATTACCAAGATTGGTTTGAAGGTGATGAAGACACTCCCTTGATGTCGCACACCATTTTTAAAGAAAGAATTAGCCCTCTTTTAAAACAAAAGGAAAATGTTTTTTGGGTGGTGATCGACAATCTCCGTCAGGATCAATGGAAAATTATTCAACCCACACTGGAGGAATATTTTGTAACTCAAGAGGAGGAATCCTTTTACAGTATTTTGCCTACAGCTACACAATATGCCAGAAATGCCATGTTTGCGGGTTTGATGCCATTGGAAATTAAAAATAGATTTAAAGATAAGTGGGTAGATGATCTGGAGGATGAAGGAAAGAATCTCTATGAAAAGGATTTTATTGAAGATCAAATGAAGAGGCTAGGCCATGGTGATTTAAGGTTTTCCTATAATAAAATCACTAATCATGCTCAAGGGAAAAAGCTTTCTGAAAACATGGGCAACCTGCGCGAAAATGCCCTCAATGTGGTGGTTTATAATTTTGTAGATATGCTTTCACACGCAAGAACAGATACTCAAATTATTAAAGAATTAGCGAGTGATGAAGCTGCGTATCGTTCGGTTGTAAAATCTTGGTTTG
>CAXBKQ010000022.1:0-53876 GCA_963976435.1 uncultured Cryomorphaceae bacterium
CTGCTATCATTTGGAAAAAGTACTATCCTATATTGAACTGGCAAAGGAAGAAGGAGGATCTATAATCCATGGAGGAAATAGAATCCATTTAGATGGAGAATATTCCAAGGGTTATTTTTTGGAACCAACAGTAATCGAAGGTTTGGCATTTGATTGCAGGACTAATCAAGAAGAGATTTTTGGTCCCGTGGTAAGTCTTTGTCCATTTGATAGTGAAGAAGAGGTTTTGATGATGGCCAATAGTACCCAATATGGATTAGCAGCGACGATTTGGACAGAAAACCTTAACAAGGCACATAGGGTGGCGGAAAAAGTTGAATCTGGCATTGTATGGATTAATTGCTGGTTGGTTAGAGATTTAAGAACCTTATTTGGTGGAATGAAATCCAGCGGTGTAGGTAGAGAAGGAGGCTATGAAGCTTTGCACTTTTTTACTGAGGCCAAAAACGTTTGCTTTCAGTATGATCATTAAGTAAATATGTAGACTAGTCTAGAAATTAAAAACCCCCATTGCTTAGATGGGGGTTGATTCCGGTAAACTTTGGGATTACGTTTAACACAAAATTCACCTATGTGGAACCGTTTTTTCAAGTTTATGTTAAATAGACAGCTAAAAATTAAGTGCTAGAATATAGCGAGAGAGCAATCTTTATGCCGCCAAATATCTGAAGCCATGAAAAGATTAGTAATCCTACATTAAGGCTTGCAAATAATAAGACGCATTATTGACCAAAAGGTTGGCCTAAAAACAAAAAAAATTGTGATTTTTTAATTTGAAGGGACATTCTCCTCTGATCGATCTAATAATTTCTGATCGATCTGTTTACTGGTTTTGGCTCCCAGCTTTTTAATATTCTCCGCCCTTTTTACTAGATTACCATTGCCGTCATACAGCTTTTTCATTGACTCCCTATAGACTTTCTGGCTGGATTCTAAATGTTTACCAATATTTTTTAAATCTTCAACAAAGGATACAAATTTGTCGTAAAGAGCCCCACCTTGACGGGCGATTTCTAAGGCGTTTTTATTCTGATATTCCTGTTTCCAAATTGAGGAAATTGTCCTTAAAGTTGCAATAAGAGTGCTTGGGCTTACTATTACAATATTTTTGAGATAGGCATCATTAAAAAGTTCAGGATCATGCTGTACTGCTAATGTAAAAGCTGGTTCAATGGGAATAAAAAGCAAGACAAAATCCAAGCCATCAATACCATATAAATTTTGATAATTTTTTTCGCCCAGACCTTTTACATGTGCTCTGATAGAATTGATATGCAGTTTTAAATTAGCTAATTTTTCCTCTTCAAGTTCTAAATTGGAATATCTTTCATAGGCCGTAAGGGAAACCTTGGAATCGATAATAATATTTTTAGAATCCGGAAGGCGAACTACCACATCGGGGCGAAAAACCTTTCCTTCTTCATTGGATTCAGATACTTGAGTTTCGTATTCTCTACCTTTTTCCAATCCTGATTTTTCTAAAATACGCTCAAGGATTACCTCTCCCCAATTTCCTTGTTGTTTAGAATCTCCTTTTAAGGCTTTGGTAAGATTTTCAGCTTCTTTGGTAATTTGTTTATTTAAATCTCCAAGGGTTTTAATCTGTTGAACTAAGGAGGCATTTCGCTCGAGATTTTCTTTGTTTGTATCCTCCACCTTTTTTTGAAATTCTCCAATACGCTCCTTTAGAGGATTGAGTAATTCACCAAGATTAGTTTTATTTTGATCTGTGAATTTCTTACTTTTTTCCTCGAAAATTTCATTGGCTAAATTTTTAAATTCTGCAGCAAATTTTTCATTTAGCTCTGTAAGTTCTGTTTTTTGTTCTTCTAGTCGTTTTTGAATATTTCGATATTCCGTTTCCGTCCTTGTCAGTTGGTTTTGTAAATTTTGATTTTCGCTTCTGGAATTTTCTAAATCAAGTTTTAATTTCTCAGAATCCTTTAAAAGATTTTGAGAACGTTCTTCGGCGATAGCCAATTTTGTTTGTAATTCCAGAAGTTGATCCGACTTTTCAGCATTGTTGTTAGAATTTTGGAATTTGCTTTTAGCTACAAACCAACCTAAGCTTAATCCTAAAAAGAGTCCAATTATTAAAAAAAGTATATCCATACTTAGCTCATATATGTTTTATAGAGTCCCACTATCCCTGAGATAAACATTTGGGAGGCTAGAGAGCCAACAATAAGACCCATCAATCTATTAAAAACTTTTAGACCATTAGTTCCCAATTTCCTCTTTATATAAGGCATTCTTTTGAGAATAATATAGTTTGCGTAGGAGCAAATAAAAATGGCTAGACTTACGGATAAATATTGCTGCCAAGTTTTGGATCCTAAGCTAAGGCTGATTAAAGTGGTGGCTAGTCCGGGTCCAACAATTATTGGAATGGCTAGTGGTACGGTGCTAATATCTTCCCTTTCTTTTGCCGCCACCTGGTCTTGGGCTCTATGGTTCACTTTTTTTCCATGGCCTTGTACCATGTTAAAAGCCATAAGAAGCAGAATTATCCCACCGAAAATTCGAAGACCATCAGGCTGAATTCCAAAAAAACTAAAGATATAGGTACCTCCTAGGAAGAGCAAAATCATGGCGATAAATACAGCACGACTATTTTTAAAGGCTATGGAAGCAAATTCACTTTTGCTGGTGTCTTCATCAATTAAGGTAAGCATGATCACCCCTGCAGATAGAGGATTCATAATTGTAAAGATGGAGATAGTATCTCCTAGAATATTTTGAAAAAACTCCAGCACTCGTATTCTTTTTTGCAAAGAAACATCAATTCTAGGATATAGGACCTTCTGAATTTAGGGATTCCTAAGAACTTATGATCTTACCAAAATTTCCAATAGGGTTTTAAGCTCTTCGGGTTGGAAGGGTTTGAGTAGTTTGGTTTCAATTTTAGGTTCAACCAAGGTTCTCTCATCTAAAAAGGTGTCCGCGGTGAAGGCTATAATTGGAATTTGAGTGGCATTTTCTTGATTTTCAATTTTTCGAATCGCCAGACTTGCTTCAATACCAGACATATTGGGCATATGGATATCCATTAAAATACACTGGTATTTATAAACACTGAAAAGTTCAAGCGCCTCCTGGCCGTCGCGAGCGGTGTCAACAGAATATCCCCATTTCTCCAAAAGATTTTTGGCAACCATAATGTTGATAGGGTTATCATCTACCACTAAAATAGTTATACCATCCATACCTGATGGGATAAAATTGTTGAGTGATTGTAGAAGGTTCTTAGTGATGATCGATGAATTTTAATAGAAGCGGCCCATCTTAATATTCTAAATAAGGTCGGTTGCTTATTGTTAAATATTTCCGACAGGCCGTTCTGAGACGATTAAACTACTTGCTCGTTGAGCATTTCAGAAACAAAGGTAATTTTAGTTGAAATCTAAGCAATTTTCTTAGGGTGACAAAAGGGTGACACCAGTCTTAAATAGTTGTAAAACAATTATTTAAATTGATTTGAGGAATGTGTAAATATCAGTATTAGGGTTTAAATTGAGCTTTTTACGCAATCTATTTCTTCCCCTTTTCACCGAACTCACCTCCATATTTCTGAGGTTTGCAATTTCTTTATTGCTAAGATCCATTCTTAAAAGTCCCGCTAATTCTCTTTCAGATTTGGTCAGTTGCCCAAACTGTTGGTTGAGCTTTTCAAAGAATGAATGATTTACTTGAGCAATATTTTGTTGGAATACTTTTTTCTGTTTGGCAGCAAGTTGTGTCCCTTTTACTTCATTTAGTAAAGACCTTAGAGCGATAGACACTTCTTCTTTTTCCAGGTTTTTAATTTCCACTAATTTTTCGGAAAGCTTGTCTGTCCAATCCTGTTTTTGCATAATCTCCATGGCAAAATCTTCCAGGTCTCTTTTCTTTAAAGCTAGCTCATTGTCTAATTGTTCCTGTTCCCTTTTCTTTCCTTCAATTTTCTTTCTATAGTTTAAATATAAAATGATAATGATCAGGATTCCGGAAAGAATCGAGGTCCAAATCCAGGTAAGCCTGTTAATTGACTTTTGTTCGGAAAGGGCTAATTGGTTTTCTTGTGTACCAGTTTTTAGCTTTTCCAATTCCAATTCTTTTTCTATTCTTTTAACACTCAGGTCATTTAATCGATCTTGAATTATTATACTCATTTCCTCCTCGTCCTCTTGTAAGTTTTCAAGGGCCTTTATTTCTTTTTCAAGTGATTTTAGAACCATTTCTGTTTGGCCAGTCTTCCTATAGTATTCCCCTTCTATTTGGAATATTTGTCTGCTCTGTAAATAATTTGAACTATCACCTGTCTGTTTTAGATCATTTAGAATCTTCTTAAATTTTTGAAGTTGATTGGTTTTTAGGTAAATATTAGCTAATTGATATCCTGCAGCATAGGTTCTTTTTCGATATTTAGGATGTTCTTTTAGAAAATGATAATTCCATTCGTAAAGTGGTTCAGCTAATTGGTATCGTTCGTTTTCAAAGTATAGATCTGCTAGGTTATCATTAATACTAGTCATTAAGGGCCTGTCTGGCTTTGAAGTTAAACTAAGTGTTGTTTTGGCAAAGTTGAAATGATATAAAGCCGAATCTTCATTTATTTTGGAATAGGCAATTCCAAGATTATTATATGCCGAAGCAATGAAAATATGGTCACCGTTTTTAATGGCAAGGGGAATGGCCTTCCGAAAGTAATAGAGTGCACTGTCCGCCTCATTTTGAAAGAGAAAAAGACTGCCAACTCTTCCATAGCCTAATACCAATCGAAAATAATTTTCATCCTGGTGCTCATTGAGAAGTTTTATAGACCTTTTGCTGTAATAAATAGCATAGGAATAGGCGCCTAATCCCGCGAGTGCCCCACCCAAGCCTTCATTGATTCTAATTTGTCCTTCAACGTTCAGATTGATTTGGGAGAATAAATGTATTGCTTCAATAACATAATTCAATGCTTGCTCCTTATTGTCATGTTTTATACTTTTAAATGAACTGTCAATTAATTCTTGGATATAAGCCTCAGATTCAATATCGTTTTTAGAATTCTTAAGTAGCTTTTGATCCAAGCTTAATTGAGCACCTGAATAAAAGGGAAGAAGAATAAGTATAAATGCCATTTGACATATGGCCTTTGTAGATCTTTTATTTGTCAGTTCGCAAAACAAGGTTTGAGCTTAAATTATTCAATCTCTGAATCTCTATATAATTGGCTAATTTAGCTAATCCAATTAGTAATTTTTAAATGAAAACCATGGCTCAGCACAAATTCTTATTTGTAGTAATTGCAACGCTTTTTAGTCAATTGGTCATAGGTCAGGCATATATTAGTCCTCGTCTTTTGGATAAAATTAATCAAGAACCAGAGGCCTATCATTGGCTAACTATTGGTTTTGATCAAAATGTGGATACTGAGGGTCTAATTCATAACTTTAGACAAAGAGGATTAAATTCTCAGGAAAGGGCCAAAGAAGTAAATAGACTTTTGATAGAGACAGCTACTAATTCTCAAGCGGATGTTTTGGAAAAGATAGCCTCTTTTAAGAATGCAGAGGTTTTAGATTTTTATAATTTTTGGATTATCAATATTTTGGTAGTAAAAGCGAATTCGGATGCTGTTCTTGAATTGGCAAAAATTAAGAATGTACAGTCTTTAGATCTTATTGAAGGAAAATTTGAAATTCACGAGCCGATCATTTTTGGATCAGAAAATAAAACTGCTAGCCCCAATGGTGTTGAGCCGGGCTTAGTAGCAATAAATGCCCCTGCCATGTGGGCTTTAGGATATACTGGTAGGTCTAGATTAGCCTATAATTATGATACTGGAGTTTGGCCTTCTCACCCTGCTTTTTCCGATAGGTTTTTTGCGAATTTTTATCCAATGTCTCAATCGTGGTTTGGCTATTTTAATCAGAACCCAAATGGAAGCGTAAGTGATCATGGTACCCATACCTTGGGCACCATTGCTGGTCTTGATACCGCAAATAATGATACCATTGGTGTTGCCTTTGGCGCTTATTGGATAGCTAATGATTTTGTAACGTCTACGGTTGCCGGACTGCCACCACTGGTGAATATGATTGCCGCCTTTCAGTGGGCATTAAACCCGGATGGAGATATTAGCACCAGCGAGGATATACCGGATGTTATAAATAATAGCTGGAGGTGGTACGATATAGGAGATACGGTACACTGCGGTGGATTTATTGTAAACCTTATGAATTCTATTGAAGCTGCAGGTATTGCCAATGTTTTTTCTGGTGGTAATTTTGGCCCTTCAAATACCAGCATAAGCTCCCCACAACGTATTAATACCTCTAATGTAAACACCTTTTCTGTTGGTAGTATTGATGCTAATCAAAGCTCCCCTTTCCCAATAAGTTCATTTTCCAGTAGAGGTCCAACGCAATGTCCTGGAAGTGGTTCTCTGTCCATTCACCCAGAGGTAGTAGCGCCTGGCCAGAATGTAAGGTCGGCTTGGGGTCAAAATTCCTACAATAGTATTTCAGGAACAAGTATGGCGGCACCCCATGTTTCTGGAGCTGTATTGCTTTTAAAGGAGGCATTCCCAAATCTTAGTGGAGATGAATTATTGATGGCGCTTTACAGTTCTGCAACGGATATGGGAAGTAGCGGTGAGGATAATACCTTCGGAAATGGTTTGATAAACGTATATGCCGCCTATCAGTTATTAGCATTAAACCATAGCCCAGTAGATCCAAATACTATTAATTGGGATTTAAAAATTGAAAGCCTTTCAAAACCTACTGCCAACGATATTAGCTGTTCCTCATCCTATGATCCGGTCGTTGAAGTAAAAAACTTGGGATCTAATACAATAACAAAAATTGATTTTGGATATAAAATTAATAGTACCGGTATTCCTGTTGGTTTTACTTGGAATGGAAATCTTAGCTCGGGGCAAAGTGTAAGTATTAACTTACCAACAGTAAATTTCACGGGTTATGGATACCAAGAAATGGTGTTGGAAGCAGCAATAAATGGTATTAGCACAGAGTATGACCTTCATAATAATAGAAGAATTGTTCGATTCAATAGACGAGAAAATAAAAACTTGCCCTATGTACAAAATTTTGAAATGGGCTTTGGGGAAGATATCCTTGTTTTGAATGAAGATGGCGGAATAGGGTGGGATACCATCAGTATTTCTGGAAGAGGGGCCAATCGAGTTGCGGCACAGTTGCCTTTATATAATTATAATCCTCGGGAAAGTCAAAAAGATGGTCTACTAAGCCCTGAACTCAATATTCCAAGTTCTGCCTCTGCTAAATTAAGTTATGATTGGTCTTATCAGAGATTGTTAACCGTATCTGCACTTCAAGATACTTTTAGAATTTATGCTAGCACAGATTGCGGCTTGAGTTTTCCGCATTTGTTGGAAGAAAAATTTGGAATGGCTCTATCCACAAATGATACTTCCAGCCAGAATTTTATTCCAAAATATGAAAGCCATTGGAAAAGAGATACTGTTGACTTACAAGCATTTTCCGGTAGTTCCATCATTCTTCAATTTCAAGGAGTTAATAGAAAGGGAAATAATCTTTACTTAGATAATATTAGTGTTTATGAAGGGCCTGATCCTGTTGGGTTGCCCAAATTTCAGAGTGGTTTTTACAGCCATTTATTTCCCAATCCGGTAAAAAATAGACTTAGAATAGAGTGGGATGCTCAGTCTCAAGAAATACTAAAAATCCGTATTTACGATTTGCAAGGAAGGGTAATTTGGAAAGATGAATTAGCTGGAAATAAGGCAGATATAGATGTTTCTGAATTGAGTAAAGGTGTCTATGTTTTGCAGATTCAAAGTAAGGACGGAATGAGTAGGAAAAAGTTTGTGAAAGACTAGAAATAAAAAAAGCTAAATTTTAAAAAATGTATATATTTGCCCTCCTTATAAAACGGGGGATTAGCTCAGCTGGCTAGAGCGTTTGACTGGCAGTCAAAAGGTCACCGGTTCGACTCCGGTATTCTCCACAAGGAATTAAGAATCAAAAAATTAATAGGCTTTAAGTTGTACTTAAAGCCTATTTTTATTTCTACCTGTCTTGATAATATTGAATATTCAACCTTTCAAGCTATTTTAGACCAATTGATATTTGGTGAAAGCAAAGTGATCTTTAGTTTTCAAAACTCAACATCAAATATCAAGGTCCATAAACCAAAACTTTCTATGCACAATTTTTACATCAACAATCCCATTATTCTTCTACCATTTTTTTGTGGACTTATAATTATTGTTTTCGGATATATTCAGCTTTGGAGGTTAAGGAGATCTGAAAATCCAGAAATGATTATGATTTTTTGGTCTTGGCTTATTGGAATAATTGCCCTACTTCTTGGAATTTTTGGGCAGATTTATACTATGATAAGTGTTATGGATGAAATTAGCTATGCCAATGATATCTCCCCTTCTATGATTTCTTTGGGAATAAAAGATTCCTATTCATCAAGCCAAGTAGGGCTGCTCGTTCTTGTTATTTCTTTAATAATTTGGGGAATCCTTTATAATTTGAAACAAAAAAAGATAATTTTAAAAAGAAATGACTCCTAGTGATGCCAAATCCTAAAAATCAATACAATTTGAAAACTAAAATTTATTTCAATTATGGATCAAGCTTTAAAGACAATGATTGCAAACATGCCCGAAAAAACTGGTAAATCTTTAGATCAGTGGAAGGAGATATTAAAATTGCATTCCTTTGAAAAACATTCGGAAGCCTTAAAGTATCTAAAAGTTGAACACAAGGTTAGCCATGGCTTTGCGAATACCATTGTAAGTTTGACTAGAAATGAAAACAATAGTTCCGAGGACCTAGTAGAAATGCAATATCGAGGAAAAGAAATACTAATTCCTATTTATGAAGCACTACTAAAATTTCTAAAAAGCCTTGGAGATGATCTTCGAATAAGTCCAAAAAAAGGAAGTGTAAGCATAATCAGAAAACGACAATTTGTTTTGATAAAGCCTGCTACTAAAACCAGAATTGACCTAGGTTTAAAATTTAAAGACAAGCCCCTTGGAAAAAGGCTGGAAGGATCTGGTCCTTTTGGGACTATGTGTAGTCATAGAGTAAAAATTTCAAGTGTAGAGGAGCTTGATGATGAACTAAAAAACTGGATGAAAGAGGCTTATGAGGAGTCTGTATAATAAAATAAGATCCACAAGTTTTTTCCAAATCTTTAATTTTCTTCCTCATAGGTGTGATGCCAATCCCAAAAATCGTCATTCACTAAATTTTTAGATACGTTCACTAAAAATTCGGGATCTTCATAAATCTACCCTTTTTAATTGTCTATACCTTAATGGTTTAGTTAAATCTTTAAAACCAATATTATGTTAGACACACTCAGCGGGCCAGATTCGATTACTTGGAATATTGAATATCTAGGGTCTCAATCACAAATGACTTTTAAATCTGATGGAACAGGTAACATTGGAAAAACCATTTTTCACTATTCTGTAGGTCCTTCTGGCAATCCAGATTTTCCTTTGGCCTTTATTGCTCAAGCCCCACATCCTGTTATGCAACAAGTCGTTCAGGTTTGGTCTGGAATAGTAAATAATAAAGGAGGAGCAGGGTTTGTAACCAATGATTGGGGTTCTGCACAACCAGGTTCTTTGGCTACTTTTACCATGACCTACGTATCCTGATTTTTCGAGAATAAAATTGATAAAGGACTGTCTTTGGCAGTCCTTTTTTTATGTTTTCATAGTCAAATTTGGATTCATTTAGGGCATTTGTGCAATTAAACTAAATTTGCGGCCCAATACGATTTCCTATGAAAAGATTTATTTCATTTTTTGCCAAAACTGTCCTCTTTTTGGCCTTTCTATCCATATTTGGATGGATGGTTCAACACATTACCAAGGGCGATAAGAACTTTGGTTTTTTTCAGAAGCCAATACAGGAATTATCTAGTTTTCCAGATCTCTTCGTGCAGTCGGCTAAGGAAGTCGCTTCCTTGCCTGGAACCTTTGTAAAAACTGCTGCGGATTTTAAGGGAGTAAATAAATTGGAAAATGACCTGAATATCCTTAGTTCATTCACCAATGCTGAAAATGAAAGAACGGTAGTATTAAAAAATCTGAAGAACGATGAGGTTTTATATTCTTGGGAAATTGATAATCCACATGCCGATCATGCGCGAATTATGGATCCTATTATGTTTGAAGATAAATCACTTTGCTATTCATTTAATGGGGTTACAGGATTGCGAAAAATTGATTCTACGGGTAATTTAATCTGGAAACAAGATAGTATCGCCCACCATCATTCTATGAATTTAGATAGTAGCGGAAATATTTGGGCATGTTCCTATACCAAGGATAACCAAGGCTTTATTGTGTATAGAGGAAAATATAAAGTGGATGCTAATCCTGTTCATTTTATTGATAATACCATTTCCAAAATTGACAGTAAAACAGGTAAGCTTCTTTACCATAAATCTATCACCGAAATTTTAATGGAAAACAATTTGGAATACCTTTATATTCAATCAGATAGAAAGGAGGATCCTCTTCATATAAATGATGTTCAGCCAGCTTTGAAAAGTACGGAGTTTTATGATGAAGGAGATGTGTTTATAAGTTCCAGAAACCTTTCTTCTATTTTGCATTTTAGACCTAAGACCAATGAACTGGTAAAATTAATTCAAGGTCCATTTAGTAGTCAGCATGATGTTGATTTTCTAAATGACAGCACCTTGGTATTTTTTAATAATAACTCTTATAATGTAGGAGGTTTCCCTGGTGTTAATTGGCCTATTGCCAAGGAGCTTATGGATATTGGTGATAAATACTCATTTATTTACCATTATAATTTAAAAACCGGAGAATTTAGCCCTGCGGAAAAGGAAGTCTTTGCCGAAAACCAGATTTTTACATTTACGGAAGGTATGCAAGAGTATTTATCTGATGGATCTATTTTTATTGAAGAACAAAACAGCGGAGTTCTGTGGGTTCTTAAAAACCATGAAGTTATTTATAAAGCTGTGCATCCTTCCCATGAAGAAGGCTACCATCATTTGCCAAATTGGATTAAGGTTATCAAATAGGCTTAAAAAGCTTAAAAAAATAGGGCTGTCCATAGGGATCAGCCCTTTTTTGGCTCTCTATTTTAGGCTAGATGATAGCTAAATAAGAGTTGATAGAGTAGAGTGCCAATTAAGATTGCGCCAAATGACAATACTAATAATTTTAGCATAGCACTGCGACGATTCCTCTTCTTTAGTTTTTGGCGAATTTTATGTACTACTTCTGGATTGCTAATCCTTGGTTCATAGTTTGTTTTTTTAGTATAACTACCATACCGTTCATTGATTTCTTTAAAGCTCAGTCTTTGCTTTCGAAGGGCTCTATTAGCCTTCAATGTTTGATTCATAGCCAAGGCTGATCCGCCAATTCCTGACATAATTCCGAGTTTTTAGTTTCATTAATTTTTTAACAAATCAAATATACTAAAAATATTAGCATTTCGCCAAATCTATTGTCGGGTTAATTTTTTTTGAAATTATAATGCTGCTGTTGTTTTTGGAATTCAGGGAGACTTATATCTGTAATGACCAATAATTTTATAAGAAAAAAGGCAATCTGACATTTCCTGACCATTTCCAATATTATGTACAATCAAATACCTTTTGGAGTCAATTTTACTTTTGCGATTAATAACAATACCACTATGAGTAATTCCTCCACCTAAATCCCAGCAAACTATATCACCTGGCAAATAGTCTTTGGCGTTTTTAGATTTTAATTTTTCCTCACCAAATCGTTTAAAAAAGGTCATTAGATTTGGAACTCTTCGGTGGTCTATATTTTTATCAGGAGCCTTTAATCCCCAATTCTGTGGGTATTTTTTAAAGTTTTTTTTCATATCCTCATGCACCAACTTTTGAAGGTCTATCCCCAATTTCCGATAGGCACGAATTATAACATCTGTACAAACACCAGTGTGGGCTGGAACATCCCCGTTTGGGTAATCAATAACAACATAGGACGGGTCGTAGACCACCTCGTCTTTTGTTAATTCAATGGCGGCCTCAGATAAATTCTGAGAAATTGCACTGAAGCTGGAGCTGAAAAACAGGAGTAGTAGAAAAATTTTAGGCATAGGTTTAAGTTTAAGACTTAACCTAAAAGCATCAGTAACTATTGCCTAAAAATTTAAATTGCCTTGTGTTTGCTTCCTTTTAAATATTTAAACCTTTTGGATAATAGTGGCAAACTGAACAGGCTGAAAAACAAATAAATAATTGCAAGCTCCATGGAGAAAACCTTTAATAACAAAAGAAAAAGGAAACTGTGATATAGTGGGAAAAGAATAAGTCCAATACAGAATTTTATGGAACTATGGAAAGCAGGATCCGTAATTTTTTTTCGCAATTTTCGCCAGAGGATAATAAAAAAGATATTATTAATGGAAGCTAATACATGAAGCGGGTTTATCCTTTTTGCCATTTTAGGAGGAGTGTTTTTTTCCGCCCCTAAATGTTTTTCAATTAGGGCATTTGTTTCAGAAACATTGCTAAAATCAGCGTTTAAGCTTTCCAATATTACTTTGTTTTCTTCATAATCTTCTTCCTGAATATTTACGATCAATTCCCTCATTTTATCTTCCACCAAATTTTTTAATTCCTGAGCTTGGTCAATAAAATCCTTAGGTTTAATAGCCTTTCCAAAATGAACGGATGCTTTACCGTAAAAAAGCTGGGAATGGCTATAGTTTATTCCTACAGGGATCAATTCAAGATCAAGGTCCGGGAATTTTTCTTGGGCGCCCAAGGCTATCCTTGTAAAGCCTTTAGATATAGGCCTTAGATTTTTATGTAAACTATGATTCCCTTCAGGATGTATCAATAGGCAATCACCATTTTTTAAAATTTCAATACAGTTTTCAAAGATTTTTTGGTTTTTATTTAGCTTGGATGCACCATCTCGAATCCTATAAATCGGCATCAAATTGATGCTGGCCAAAAGAAAATCGCTAATTTTTTTTCCGAAAATACTAGCTCTTACTAAAGTGTGGGTAGTTCGGTGATGACGTGTACTCACCACTAGTGCATCCATAAATGCATTTTGGTGATTGGGTAAAAATATCAGGGCCTTATTTTTAGGAATATTCTCCCTGCCAAAGACCCTTATCCTTTGAAAAAAGAAGAGTAAGACTAATCTCATCAAAGGGTGAACAATGAAATGGTACCAAATATACTTCATTCTATGGCCTTTGATTTATTCTTTGCTGCCCAAAAAAAGGAAATACTCAATCCAGAAATGATATGCCATATTCCCCACCAGGCCGCCAATATTGCCATCCCACCAAGTCCATCAAAAAATGCAAAAATTAACAATAGCCCAAGACCCGAATTTTGAATTCCTGTTTCCAAGGCAATGGTCTTTTTGCTTTTATAATCTAATTTAAAAAGACTGGCTAATAAATATCCGCTTCCTAAAGCTATTCCATTATGCACCAATACTAATAGAAGTACATGGTGAATATGTGTTTTGAAAATATCCGTGTTCTTGGAAAATGCAATTACTACAATAGCTACAAAAATGAGTATAGAAAGTGGTTTTAAAATCTTAGATAGGCTAAGGGCAAGTTTGTTTTGTTTATGCCTTATCCATAAACCTAGTGCTAAAGGGAGCCCTAAAATTAAAATGATGGTTTTTAAAAGGTCCCAAAAGTTTAAATGGATTTCCCTAAGTATTTCCTGACTAGGAGGGTATAAATTTCCCCAGATTTCTAAATTGAGTGGTGTTAGGAAAATACAAAGGACAGTAGAAAATGCGGTTAAACTGATGGATAATGCTGTATTTGCCTTGGCTAAATGGCTCATAAAATTAGAAATATTACCCCCCGGACAGGAGGCAACCAGTATCATCCCTAAAGCAATACTTGCGCTGGGTTTTAGTATGAGGATGAGTAAAAAACTGAGCAAGGGTAAAACAAGAAATTGGGAGAATAATCCAACCAATAAGAGTTTGGGTTGGGTAAATAGTGTTTTAAAATCTTCTGCTTTTATACCCAGAGCAACACCAAACATCACCACAGCCAAGCTTATGTTTAATGCCATGAGGCCATTGGCATCAAAGTTTAATTTTATACTATCCAGTTCCCCCATTAATAGGTTTGAATATACAATTATAATGGAAGTTTAAAAAAACAAAAGCTTTTGCAAATGGGCTTTTTGCTTTTCCTTTCAATTGTGTGGTTTAAGATGGTACTAGAGATTTAATCAGCAATGTTTTCCGAGACAAAATCTTCTCCATAGTCAGTTTCAATCAATTGGAGAATAGATTCAATGCTTTCCAAAGAATTAGCATATTGTTTTTCCAAGTTTATTTTTAAAATCAGCTCAAATTGAAGCATATTTAAAAATTCATTGTCATTCAACAAGGCTCTTAACTGGGCAATATTTTTTTCGTTCAGGTCTGTTGGCTTTTCTAAAAAAGGAATCCAAGAAAAGTATTTAGGGGTCATCTGATTTAATAATAAATCTTTGTGGCTCTCATTTAGGGTGTTTAGAGTTTCGTATTCATCATTAAAAAGTCCAATGATGGAGGTCAGGATTTTTTTGTTTTTTAATGCGCCTGAGTTTTTATGATTGCTTAGTTGGATATAACCTGTCCTATTGGGATCAAAAGGAACGAAGTTAACCACCGAATAGGCCCATCTCAAAACCTGAACAGGATCCGCTTCTGAAGGACGATTTCGGTAGGATAAAATACTGTCAAAGCCCGATTTTAAGCTTTCTAAAAGCTCTAAATTGCTATTGATATTGGTGGTGTCTTCCTTTAAATCAGAATAGATAAGGCCAATAATTCTCTTTTCTTCATTTAAATCGGCCTTGTTTTGTCTCCATTCTGTAAGTGTAAAAGATAGCACTATCCCTATCACTAGAATCAATAAATCTCTTAGAGAAGAACCCAAGGATCGGATTTTCGGTTTTGCAGCCATTTTGTTGCTTTGCCGACTAATTTACAATTTGTATTGGAAAATAAAATTAATTTTCCGGGCTTCCATGATCTACCCAACAGGTGAGAAGTTTAATGTCTTCTTCGCTAAGTTTAGTCGCGGATCTTGGCATAGGCTCATAATCTGATAATTGATTTATGGCCCCTAAAAATCGAGCTTTAGAACTCTCTGCCTCAGCAGCCATATAACTTCCTAAATTTATTCCACCAGCCTGACTGCTAGAATTATGACAGCCAGAAATGGCACAATTCCTATTGAGGATGGCTTTTATTTCAAGATTGTAGCTGGGTTCAACATTGTGGCAATCAAATGAGGCTAAAACGTCATCCTCATCTTTTTCGCAAGCCATGGTCATCATGGAAAATACCAGAACAAATAGGGAGAAGAGTTTTTTATTCATTATAGTTTCGTTTGGAATGTCAAAAATGCTATTTTTTTTAGAATTCGAAAATTTGATCAAAAATGAATTTTCATTCCTTCATGGCTAGCTGCAAAACCTAGGCTTTCATAAAACCGAAATGCATTCGGTCTTTTTTTATCTGTTGTAAGTTGTAAAACATGGGCTCCTTTTTTTTGAGCTCTATCGATGGCATATTCAAAAACAAGCCTTCCAATTCCTTGTCCCCTGTATTTAGAATTTACCCTTACCGTTTCAATCTGTGCTCTTAATCCTCCTTGGTAACTTAAATATTGTATAAAACTTAATTGAAAACAGGCCAAAATTTCTTTTCCACGATAAACCAATGTTAACTCTTGATTTGCATCAGAACAGATTTTCTCAAATGCATCCCAATAACTTTGAGGTAATGGATCTTCAAATTTTTCCCTTTTCCTTCCTAATTCATCATCGGCTAAAAGGCCTACAATTAGCGGCACATCTTGCTTAGTAGCTAGTTTAAACTCTAGGTTATCCATCAAAATTTTAGAATGTTTTAAGAGAAGTGTTTTTGTCTGCTCGAAAATTACTACTTTATATGGATAAATTAAAAAAGGGAAAAGATGATAAAAAGCTATCAAGGTGAACGTAAAAAAAAGGAAAAAGAACTGTCGGTAAAATCTGTGAAAGTAGAGGATTGTATGACCAAACAACTGGTGACATTCAGACCAGATCAGTTAATTCACGAAGTGATTGAAATTCTTTTAGAACACAATATTTCTGGTGGTCCGGTGGTAAATGAAAATAAGGAGGTAGTAGGGATTATTTCTGAAGGAGATTGTATGAAGGAAGTGCGAAAAGGTATTTATGACAATATGCCTACACTTTCGGATAAGGTGGCGGAATTTATGACCACAAATGTTATCAGTATTTTGCCTGAAACAAATGTTTTTGAAGTGGCAGATCTGTTTTTGGAAAAGAAAATAAGACGGTTTCCAGTTATTAAAGATGGACAATTATTGGGGCAGATTAGTCAAAGGGATGTAATGAAAGCTGTGATGAAAATGAAGAGCGCCACTTGGTAAAAACCTGATCTTAAGTCTAGTAATTGAATTTCGCAATACGCGTTATTCTCACCGAAGTCATTAATATGGGTGAAATTGAGCATCTTTTAAAACCCTATATCCAAATAATCCTTCCTCAAATTCAAACTGCACTCTATTATTGTCATCTGCCTCGGTAAAAGTTGGATATAGACGTAGCCATCTGTATTCATAATAGGCATCATCATCCAATTCAATTAGCCAACCTCCATGTTTATATTTATGGGATTCAAGGCTTGGATTGGAGCTAAAAACAAAGTTTAAAAAGAAAAATAGGTTTATCGCACCAGGAATATATCCTATCATCCATAGCGCTTCATTTTGTTTTTCGGGTTTTTCGGTTGGCCAAAAGAGAAAAACTACCATGTTAGCTAATAATATATAGAAGAAAAACAGGTGTGAAAAGATCCATAGGCTTTGCAGGGTAATGGTCCACATGAGAATAATATTTAAAAATGCCAGGAATAAAATCAAAGGGATTTTGGTATCTGAAAGCAACTCCAATGCAGCCTTGGCATTTTTAAAATTATTATTAACGCTAGTATAGGTAGAGTTTTTATGAATACCTGAAGAGGCTAAAATACCAAGCCCCAAAAGCATTCCGACAATTCCACTGAAGAAATACAGGCAAATGCTAATAATGCAAATGGCCATTGCCACTATAAATACATCTATCACTAAACCCATCAAAAGGCCTAGGGCATTTGTTGTTTGATAGGCTTCCGTTTTTTGAAATTCCTCAAATTTCATTTTGGCATATGCCTTTGCTCTTCTTCTAGCCTTTTCTCTCTGTGCATTTTTCCAATCCTCCTCGTTAGCAAAAGTTTGAGAGCGAGTGGCTTTCTTTTGGGGTTTTCTCCTCCTTCTTGTGGAGGAAGAATGGAAAATTTTTCCCGTTTTTACATTTTCCAAATATTCATAGGCCTCATTCAACAACACAAATTGATCATGAGCATCGGCAGCCTTGTTTACATCTGGATGAAGGATTTTTGCTTTTGAACGATAAGCTTTTTTTATAGCACCTAAGCTTGCTTTTTCGTCAACTCCTAAAATTTGATAATACCTAGATGCCATTTTTTCTTCTGAGTGGACGAAAATATAATTTTAAAAACAGTCTTCAGTTTTAATTCATCTCTATAGATTTAAAAAAAAAATCATTCTGGATTCCAACTTTAGTAAAAAGTCTGCATCTCTATAAATGTAGGACATCAAAAAAAAGCATTGAATAGGCCAAAGGAATTACATGAGGAGCTTCTAAAGAAGTGTAAAAAAGGCGATGAAAGTGCCCAGTTTCGCCTTTATAAGATGTATTCCAAAACATTGTATAACCTGATTTTGCGCATGTTGGGAAATAAAATGGATGCTCAGGATATCCTTCAAGAAACCTTTGTGAGTGCTTTTGATAAAATTCATCAATTGGGCTCTTCTCTTGCCTTAGCTTCTTGGTTAAGGAGAATTGCTTTGAATAAGGCATTAGCACATTTGCGACAAAAAAAAATCGAATATTCCGATTTAGAAGAGTTGGAAGATTTTGATGAGGAATTGGTCTATGATGAAATAAGTATGGAAGATATTCATAAAGAAATAAGCGATCTTCCTCAAGGATGTAGAATAGTTTTTAGTCTATTTCTTTTAGAAGATTATAGCCATAAAGAGATTGCCATGCAATTGGGAATTTCTGAATCTACCTCAAAATCTCAATATAGCCGAGCTAAACAATTATTAAAATCCAAATTAATGAAGCATTATGAAAGAGGATAAATTGGAAGAGTTTATAAAATCCAGAAGGATGGATTTGGATGTAGAACAAGCAGATGAGGATTTGGTTTGGGAGGGTATTCAAAACAAGCGAAAAAAATCTCTAAACTACGGGCGATTGGCACTAAACTGGGCAGCGATTTTAATACCTCTCTTGGCTTTGGGAACCTATTTGATGCTGGAATCTTCGAAAAGCGAAAAGCCTCTTGATACTAAACTTTTTAGCCTCGCCGATTTAGGGCCGGAATGGGAGGCTATAGAAGAGTCCTATGAAAATGAAATTGAGCAAAAGTGGACCCAAATTGAAGAGGATACATCCCATGCTGAAAACCTTCAATTTCTTTTTAATGAGTTGCAAAGCCTCGATGTTTTACACAAGGAATATCAAAATAATTTACCAGCAGAAATGGACGATAGATTCATTAATACCATTATTGATTTCTATGAGAAAAAAAGCCGTTTGCTGGAGAGAATTTTAAAAGAATTAGAACGAACAAAACAACAAAGACATGAAAACCGAATTATTGAAATTTAAGACTTTAAGCCTGCTTTTATTGGCCTTTTTTATAGGTACCGCTTTACTAGCAGCTAAGGATATTGAAAAATCCAAATCCTATACCTACAGCCAAAAATTTAGTGAAGATGGGCAGTTTAATTTAAAGGCTCATTCCGACCAAGTAATACTAAACTCCTGGAATAAAAATGAGGTGAAAATTATTGCCACCGTTAGAGCAGAGGCTGAAAATGAATCTGATATTGAAGCTCTTTTTAAGGATATTACCCTCAAGCCCAAGGCAAGTGAAAACCAAATTGACCTTAGTAATTCATTGTTCATTAACCAAAAAGCAGATTATGAAATAGGCTCTTTCCTAAGAATCAACACGGGAAATACTAAAAAGGTGGAGCTGTCTAACGGAGAAAAAATAAAGCTGAAAAACTTAAGGGTAAAATATGAGATTTTTCTCCCGGTAAAAACTCGGTTGAATTTAAGAAGTTCCTATGGACAGGTGAAAATTATAGGTGATCTAATGGGAGAAACATCTTTTGATTTTCATTCTACTTCTTTCACAGCTGAAAATCTGGGAAGAACAAAAATTTCATTGAAATATGGAACTGCTAAGTTTATTAGTCTAAAGGATGCTAAACTGGCACTGTTTGAAGGTGATATGTCATTTGAAAAAGGAAGAGAATTGGAGATCAATTCCAAATATTCCAAACTCAAAATTAATCAAGCCAATAAAATCACTTTGACCTCATTTGAGGATAAAATAAAAATTGAAAGGCTTGATGAACTTGAAGCGAATATGAAGTATGGAAATTTAGAAATCAAAGAATCTCGTTTTATAGATTTATCAATAGCCTATGAATTAGAAGTGGATTTGGGAAAGGTGGAGCAGTTAAAATCTGCCAATTCAAAATACAGTAGCTATAATATCAATAAAGTTGAAGACCTTCTTTTTGCCCAAAGTTTTGAGGATAGACTGAGCATAAATTCTGTTAGACGAATAAATCTAAATGGAAAATATGGAGGGCTTAGCATTGATAAATTAGCGCTTTCCTGTGAAGTAATGGGATTTGAGACTGATGTAAATATTAAATCTATAAGCGAGGACTTTAGAAGGATAAATATCAATGGAAAATATATGGATATAGACCTCCAAACTCCAAATGTGGCTTATGGCTTTCAATCTAAAATCACCTACGGGGATGTGAAATATAATTCCGCGGATTTTAATATTATCCAAGAAATTAAAAAAGGAGAAACCAAGGAAATTCAAATGACCAGAAAGGCGGCTAAAGATGCACAAGACGCTGCCCGGATTAGTATTTATGGTTATGAATCCGAAGTAGTATTACGATAATTTAATAGGGCTGCTTAGTCATAAAAGCAGCCCTAATTTTTTTAAAAACTATTTTCTAGCCTTTTTTCAAATCCATAAATACCCCAATAGAATAGGAGGGTGAGGCAAAAATAATTTCTCCCCTAAAGGCCGAAGCAAAGGAGGCGGAAACACCAATTTTCTGATTTATATAATAGGCAGCTTCCAAAGAATAACTAGTAAACTCACTGTTATTGGCGAAAACACTGGTGCTATTAATATCGGTGCCAAGACTGCCATTTCTCAATGATTCTACACCAGTAATTCTTCCTATTAGCCATAGTTTTTTGTTTTTTAATCCCATCCCGAATTCTGCACCATATCTATATTCATCCGAAAAACCATTACTTCTATTGTTGAATCCTGAATATATATTGGCATAAGCAGGAATCTTTGCTATGCCAAAGGGTATACCAGCATCAATTTTTAGGATTTGATTAAACTCTCCATCTCCCGTTTGGAGATTTCCATTTTTTCCACCAGAAGAATTTCCTAATGGCAAACCGAAGCTTAAACTTGCTGCTAAAGCTATCTTTTTGTTTTTTAGAATTCCATATTTAATACCAATATCTGTATCACCAAAAGAATTTATAGCATCTCCTTCGGAAATTATTTTATTGCTAGTTGCTGATATTTGATTATTCATGGTTGCCCTGCTGAAAAATGGGATATAGCCAATGGCTGTAAACCTATCGTTTATTCCAAATTCTGCATAAATGCTAGTATTAAAAATTCCACTAGTAACATTAGGATCAATTAGTCCTGCATCTGTAAAATGTTGATCTGAAATTATCCACCATTGAGATAATTTAAAATATCCTTCGCCTTTTTTGGCCGTCCAACCCCCGCCAGCAAAACTATTTGTAGAGCCAATAAAAAGGATTAAAACAATACCTAAACTCTTCTTCATTTTTTTAATTATCGAATTTGCCATCGCCTACTTTTACATTAAAGGGTTTACAGAAATACAAGAGGTATTGGTAGTCATTCAGTCCTACAGAAGCTGGAAGTATATAGGAATGTGCTCCACTAAAGGTAGAAGCCGGACCAATTTCAAATGCGCCAGCGCTAGTGCTAGGATTATTAGTTAGATAAACAAAAAGACCAGGTAAATTGGAAGAGGCCTTGTAATTGGATTCTAAATTTAAAACGGTAGTGCCATTTTCAATGCTTAAATTAAAATCGCCTTGCAATTGATAAGAACTGGTAGTTTGCAAACTCCCCTTTCGTGATAACAATTGCTGAACTGTATTAAGACCAACAGCCACAATATTTTCATCCACAAGCTCTTCTTCGCCACCTAGCCAACTTACTTTAACCAGACTATTTCCCATTTTTTTTGCGAAGGCTTGTCCATTGGCTTTTATTTCCAAAATAGCAGTATCACTGCTGGTCCAATTAAGCTCCGGGTTTTGCAGCATTAGTCCAGTATTATCAAAAACACTAGCCTGAAAATCATAGAATTGGTTAATTTCAATGCTATCTACAGGATTTAAAATTCGAATACTGGGCTTTATTTCATCTTCAATAATATCATCACCAATACAAGAATTAAGAAGGGAGCCAGCCAATAATGAGGCAAATGCTAGTTTCCAATTTATTTTCATTTGAGCGGAATTTTGATATTCAAATAAAGCCAGTCTAGAATTATTAAATTGTCAACTAAAGAACATTGAGGCTGAGTGGGCTTGATTTTCTTTGTGTAGTGATTAATATCATTAAATTAAAATGAGAATAATGGAAAGAATAGGAATATCGCTGCTTTTATTTTTAATGGCTCTAGGCCTGAAGGCTGAAGGCAAGTTGTGGAATGAATTATTAGTAGATCATGTAGATTCAAAAGGTTGGGTGAACTATAAAGGCTTTCAAAAGGATGAAGAAAAATTGGATAGATATTTAGAATACCTCAATGCAACTGATATAAAAGGATGGACTGAGAATCGCAGAAAAGCTTTTTGGATGAATGCTTATAATGCCTATACGGTAAAGCTGATTTTAAATCATTACCCCTTAAAAAGTATAATGGATATTAAAGTTAAGGATAAAAATGCTTGGGAAATTCCCTTTGCCAAAGTGGGGGGAAAGGTATATACTTTAAATGCCATAGAGCATGATATTTTGAGACCAAAATTTAAGGACCCCAGAATCCACGTGGGCATCAATTGTGCCTCTTATTCCTGTCCACCTTTAGCCAATAAAGCTTTCACGGAAAAGAATGTGGAATTGCAATTAGAAAAATTAATGAAGAGCTTCATCAATGATCCATTGCGAAATACGATGGCTAAGGAAAGCATTGAAATTTCGGAATTATTTAATTGGTTTAAATCGGATTTCACCGAAAAAACTAGCCTTATTAACTATTTAAACAAATATTCAAAAACCAAAATATCAAAGACGGCGAAAATCAATTTCAAAAAATACAATTGGTCTTTAAACCAAGCTTAAAAGTATTGCCCAAGTCCTAATACCAATCCATGCCGAGAATTGTTTAAACCACGTCCGTAATCAATTCTTAGAACTGCATTAAACACTTTTTTGAGGATAAATCTTGCTCCAATTCCAGAATGTACATATATCAATTCTGATTTTGTAAAATCACTAAGTTCTCCTCCTGGACTTCTCCATGAGCTGGCATCAACAAATCCAACTCCTTGAATGGCTGCCCAAGAATTTTCATAAAAGCTGTGTCGGTATTCAGCATTGGCGAAGATCACCCCGGTACCTCTTTCTATCCTATCCCCAACTCCACGAACATTGCTGTGGTTGTCGATAACAAAAGGAGAAAAGGGACTATCATTATTTGTGGATAGACCTATTTGAAAACGGGCAGCAAAATTCCCCTTATTTGAAATTCTTTTATAATATCGAATATCATCCCAAAAAATATAAAAGGCCGGATTGCTGCCATCCGCGGTTAATACCGTTTGGAAGTTGAAATTGTTTCGAATACCTGAGAGATAATGATAATAGTAGAGAATATCATAATGCTCATAATTTAGCTTTAAAAGCCATTTGTTGATTAGCAAAAATTGGGGTTTGTACAGAATATTTTCTCCACCACTTACATAGTTGTATTCCTCTCTAAAAAAAGAACCACCAGTGCGGATAATATTTTTAAAATCCAGCTCATAAAAAACAATTCCTTCCAGGGATCTATTCTTATATTCATAAACGGCACTGCCCTCCTTAAAATATACCGGTTCATCGGAGCTTAAATCTTTAAAGCTTAAAGAGGTTCCCCATTTGGATCCAAATAAATAAGGGGCGCTAAAATTTAGTCCATAGGAGTGCTTTCCATTATTTTGATAGAAAACATCAAGGAGCATATTTCTGCCCAATAAATTGTATTCACTTAGTTGGCCCCAAACCCAAATTTGATTGGATCTTGACCAAAGATTAACTCCTGGAATAAGGGTGAAAGCCTCTTCTAAATAATAGTAAACCCGATATTTATTCTCATAGGAATGGAAAACCTGAAAATAGGCATGGGCAATAGAGGGTAAATTAATAATCCGTTGGATATCTGCATTTAGAGCGCTGCTGTCCAGTTTTTTTAGGGTATCCCCCAAAATGATATCTTCAATAAAGGAGAGCTTTGTTTTTTTAAGACCCTTAATTTCTAGGCTTAAAATTTCCCTTGACTTTTGTTCTTGTCCTGCACTAAAAAGAGGTAAAAGGATTATTATAGAAAGGAGTAAATTTTTTAGAATGGTCATTAATGGGGAAGGCTAAAACTTTTTTGAATAACAAGATTTACCCAATTATCTAAACTAACTGCCATTAAAGTAAAATGATAAGTTTCACCCATTTGTAAATCAGGTACTGAGGATCTGTTAATATCGAAAACCACATTGCTACTATCTTGATAGCTAAAGTGTTTATCAATTGTATAGGTTCCGGAAAGTAAATCACCTTCTGCACTGCTTATTACTTGAAAGTAAATGGCATTTTCTTTAATACGTCCATCCTCCCAACTAAATTTCGGATGCCATTTATCGGTCCAATCAATACTTAGGGAATCCGTCCATTCTGTTGCCTTTCCTCGATGTTTAAATTGTATTGGATTTGAAAGAGAAAACCGGTCTAAGGATAAATAACTAACCACACTCCATCTTGGCAAAGGGTCTATGCTTACAAATCTTTTTAAATATCCATTAAATACATCTTCCAAAACCAAATCTTTTGGCTGATATAAGCTCAAATCTCTTTCATCATTTACCAAGGAATCCGTTTCAAAATATAAAAAATCATAGTTGTCACTTTCGGGATAAAAGAAGGTATAAACAATACTACTATCACTTTTGGAGCTGGCAGAACAAGCGATTACATTCCCCGAATCTAAATGGGCGGAAAGTGCGGCATATTGTGATAAAGTGGAATATTTTGCACCACCGTTTGATTCTCCATCTGTGCTGCAGGAGGTGAATACCACCAGACTAATTAGAGGAAGAAAAATGGAATTTAGTTGGTGGATTTTGGGCTTCAAAATTTGTTTTTTCGAATAGATGGTCAAATATAATTACATTTTAAGCTAAGACTAGAACCAATTTCGGTTGCTGTCTCCATTATTTGCTGAGGTATTTAATTCCCAAATTGAAGGTTTGCCCTAGGCCGCCATTTCTGGCTTTCCAGAAATTGGTATAAAGAACTTCCACATTTAATTGGGAAGAAAATTGATATTTAAAACCTAGTCCGGAAGCCGCATAATCTGCTCCAATTACCCAGTCGTTCGTAAGGGGAACTTCTGCACCGGATACAATTACCTTTTGTTGGGTGTCGAACACAAACCGCGGAACGTATTGCGACATAATATAAACGGTGGTTTTGGAAGTAGGGAAATAGCTAAAAAATAAATTGCTGGGCAGGTCTAAATGACTGGTTTGATAATCTCG
Organism: uncultured Cryomorphaceae bacterium; assembly: GCA_963976435.1. Lineage (GTDB taxonomy): Bacteria > Bacteroidota > Bacteroidia > Flavobacteriales > Schleiferiaceae > CAKZNE01. Next base: position 24,994 of record CAXBKQ010000022.1, read on the forward strand.
CCTTTTAAATCTGAATAATAAATCTGCTTCAGCAAATATTTGAAACTGATTTCTAGCTCCAAAAGTTTTATCATAGAAAAACTGATTCCACCAAATAAACCTATCCCATTCTAGCCATTGATCTACATCCGGGTTTGGAGCCTGGCCTTCTGCATTGTTTGCCGGACTAACCAGGAAGGTACTTTGTATGGCAAAATTATTTACTCCTTTAATTGGAGAAACTTTTATTCTTGCTCCGATTAGTGAAATTCCATAACGTGAAGAATCAGATTTATCAAACATAAAAGCTCTATTTATAGAAGAAACGGCATCGCTCCTGTCATCCCTTCCCGCTCCTCTTAAATATACATCTAGTCCTATATTGAGTCTTTTATTTTCGCTTACACCATAAGTCCATTGTAGCTGGGAGGTCATAAAGGTTTCCCTAAAACCATTCAAATCATTCCCTTGCCAATTTCCCTTGGTTTCGGTGTATAGGGTATTGAAAATGCTAAAATCAGATTGGCCTTTTCGCAGAAGAGTTCCAGGGGTAAAGGTTTGCAAATTGCTTCTCGGTATTTGCCGGGTATCAATGGGTTCTACAGTTTTCCGTATAGACCTTTTTTTCTGATTTGTTTCGGTCTTTTGCAAAACCACTTGTTTTTTTGGAGCTATACTTTTTGTGTCATTAAGACTCCAATCATACTCGTAATAAGCGATTTTTGAATCGGCCGCTATTTTGTTTTTTCGATATCTGTTGAGGTATTCAATCAGGCCCTTTTCATCCTCTGCAAAATCTTCCAAATACCATTTGAATATTTGCGAAACTTCCACCCTTTTTCTTGTTGAATCTAGCCTAATAAAATAGTCGTCGTTAATGGCCTTTAAGCTTTGAGCTTCCATTTGTTCATTTAGCTTTTCGGGCTTATAGGCAAAATTCACAATAACAGGACAGCTAATGGCGCCACAAACCAGTACAAAATGAAACCTCGGCTCATCAAAGTGGCTTCTCAGTAGCTCATTTTCCAAATAGTTTAAACTTATTTCCCTTCCTCCTAAAAGGTGTTTTTTGCTGTCGAAAAAGCCCGGAATGTCCATAGGGCTCTTTATGGGATAATGGTCTGTGATGGTTTTTATTACAGTTATATTATAAGCGTTTATCCAAAAGGCTTTATAGTTATCAGCCTCAGATTTATCAATCTTAATCTGCCCTGCCAAAGCATAAACTTCATCCAATAGTTTTGAATTATCGCTTAAGGCTTGGTAGTTTACCTTACCCTTATATACATGGCTAGCCATTAATTCCTCGGTTTTAAGGAGGAAGGTTTCTAGCATTGTAGCCTTAAGTACAGCGGGAGCTAAAAAAATGCAAAGGACTAATAAGTTGTGAATTAGACTTTTAAAAACCATTGGAAAATATTTAGTGTCAATAAAGGCAAAAAAACTATTTGTGGGATAAGCTAAATGTTAGGTGTCTTACATTTTCAGTAGTTTTAATGCAATATGTTTGGGATCAATTAGGATGTCCAAATCTTGTCCTAAAATTATGAAACACATAGTTATCATTGGCAACGGAATCTCAGGGATAACTGCCGCTAGGCATATCCGTAAATTGAGTAGAAATAAAATTACCGTTATTTCATCCGAAAGCGAGTATTTTTTTTCCCGAACCGCGCTGATGTATGTGTATATGGGGCATATGAAGTTTGATCATACCCAACCCTATGAAAATAATTTCTGGAAGAAAAATGCCATTGACCTTGTAAAAACTCGGGTAAACCAAATTGATACCCATAAGAAATTGGTAAAAACAGACCTGGGCTTTGACTTTAAATATGATGATTTAATCCTGGCTACCGGCTCAAGCCCCAATAAATTTGGATGGCCTGGACAAGATTCCGACGCCGTCCAAGGCTTATATTCTAAACAAGATTTGGAGTCTATGGAGCACTGGTCTTCTACCACAAAAAGAGCAGTGATTGTTGGTGGTGGATTAATTGGAATTGAAATGGCCGAAATGTTCCTGAGCAGAGGAATTGAGGTAAGTATGCTAGTACGAGAAAAGAATTTTTGGAATGGAGTATTACCCGACCAAGAGGCAAATTTGATAAACCGTCATATTCGAGAGCATCATATTGATCTAAGATTAAATTCTGAACTCCAGGAAATCATTCCCGATGAAAATGGCAGGGTTAAAAAACTGATCACCAAAGAGAATGAAACTATTGAATGTCAGTTTGTTGGACTTACAGTAGGTGTTCACCCCAATATCGATTTGATTAAGGATAGTCCTATAGAAACCAATAGAGGTATTTTGGTCGATAGAGAATTAAAAACTTCCCTTCCTAATGTTTATGCCATTGGCGACTGTGCAGAACAAAGACAAGCTATTGGTCAGCGTAAAGCTTTAGAACAGGTTTGGTATACAGGAAGGATGATGGGCGAAGCGGTAGCCCAAACAATTTGTGGGAATCCTAAAGCCTATAATCCTGGGCATTGGTTTAATAGCGCTAAATTTTTAGATATAGAATACCAAACTTATGGTTGGGTATGGGCACAGCGAAAAGAGGAGGAAGCTGATTTTTACTGGGAACATTCAGATGGTAAAAAATGCATCCATTTTGTTTACCATAAAGACAATGGAAAATTAATTGGAATAAATGTATTTGGAATGAGGCTAAGACATGAGATTTGTGATGCTTGGTTAAGGGAAGAAGCAAGTATTCACCGAGTGATGGACGAATTAGAGCTGGCGAATTTTGATCCTGAATTATTTCGCAAATACGAGAAGGAAATACGGAGGGAATTTGAAAAAACTAGAAGGCAAAAAGTGTAATACCTATGGACAAAATAAATTCAGATAAGCCAAATATTAGTTTATCACTTGCAAATCCGAATCCATTGCGCACCGACGCTATTCAAAAGTTTGGATTGATTTTGGGCCTTTTGGGATTGCTGATTCTTTTTTTGGCCTGGGCAGGCATAGCCTTTCCGAATAATGCCATTGCTCTATATTCTTCTTTAGCTTTGATTTCTATAGGAACGGTAATTTATTCAAGAAGAGCCTATCTTTCATTACCAGAGGGTATTAAGAACAATGGTGTGTGGTTTAAATCCATGAGCTCCAGGGGAGTTTTGGGCTGGGCAACAGGTATTTTGCTAACAGGTTTTTATATTGTTTTATACTGGTATGCTGAATATTTAGGCCAAGGAGTAAATGGTGCTGCAAACACTGGATTAGTAGCCTTGTTTGATCCTCTAAGTATGCTCTTAAAAGGCCAGCCGGCCAGTCAATGGTTTGTTTATGGCACCCTTTATACCGTGGCCATTCTTGCATTAGGTTATAAGTATATTTTAAAATACAGACACAATCGCTATCAGGTGGTTCGTACAATTTCTGTGATGTTTTTTCAGTTGGGATTTGCCTTTTTAATTCCAGAATTTATTGCCAGACTAAATTCCGACCTTCCCTATAATGACTTCAAAAATATGTGGCCTTTAAACTATTATAATTTTGATGGCTACAGGATAAAAAGCTTTTTAAATGGAGGTAACCTTGGGCTGTTTATGCTATTATTTGGTATTGCCATGATTTTTATCATTTCACCAGTATTGACCTATTTCTACGGTAAAAGATGGTATTGCTCCTGGGTATGTGGATGTGGAGGTCTTGCAGAAACAGCTGGAGATTCATACCGACACCTTTCCAGTAAAAAAGTATCCGCATGGAAATTGGAAAGGTGGTCCATTCACCTGGTGATGATTATTTCAGTTCTAATGACTCTCGGAGTTATCAATACTTATTTGACGAATAATCCCGATTCCAGTATTTTCACAAGAAGCCAATTTACCTGGGGGCTGGCGATTTTCCTTTCGCTTTTAATTGCTTTAGTTTTTGTTTTTAAAAGAGGAAAACTCAATAGGGGTACTCAATATATAGTTCTTTCTATGGCAATAGTAAGCATTGGAGCTATTGTTTTAAATGCTTTTTCTACTAGCAATCAGGTTTTATTTATCGATAGTCATATCTGGAGAGAACAATATGGATTCCTTATTGGTGCTGCTTTTTCTGGAGTTATTGGTGTTGGGTTTTATCCTTTATTAGGTAACCGCGTTTGGTGTAGATTCGGTTGCCCTATGGCCGCCATTTTGGGATTGCAGCAGAAGTTGTTTTCCAAATTTAGAATTACTACAAATGGAGGTCAGTGTATTTCATGTGGTAATTGTTCTACCTATTGCGAAATGGGAATTGATGTACGTGCTTATGCACAAAAAGGGCAAAATATTGTTAGAGCTTCATGTGTAGGCTGCGGAGTATGTTCTGCAGTTTGTCCTAGAGGTGTATTAAAGCTGGAAAATGACGGACCAGGAGAAAGGGTTCAAGAAAATCCAAGTTTACTGGGTAGTGCCGATGGTTTAGTAAATCAATTGAAAAAATAATATTAGGTGAAAACTTTAATATCTCTTTTTGTTCTTAGCATTTTGTGGACAGTTGATGCTGATATAAAGTACCATAAGGAGTATTTTGACAATCAAGTTCTAAAGGCCGAAGGCTGGATGGAAAATGGGGAAAAAGTAAAGTATTGGAAATTTTATAGACCTAATGGGCGTATAAAATCAGAAGGGCATTTTGCTGCTGATAAGAAGTGTAAATACTGGTTTTTCTATCAAGCCAATGGCGAAAAATTAAAAGAAGGAAGCTTCGCAAATGATTTGATGGTAGACTGGTGGACCCATTACGATAAGGATGGAAAAATTATTGAAAAATGTCAATATGATAAAGGTGTAAAAAATGGTTACAGGGTTTTATATGTAAAGGAAAAACCCAAGATGGTGGAGAAATTTGAAGATAATGTAAAAACAGATGAATGGACTAGTTTTACCGGTTTTATCATTGAAAATGGCGATCTATTATTAGATGAATAAAGTGAAAGTGATTATACCTGCCTTCAATGAGCAAGATTCTATAGGGCAGGTAATAGAAGATATTCCCAAAGATTTAGTAAGCGAGATTATAGTGGTAAATAATAGTTCCACAGATCAAACTGAAGGAAGGGCTAAGAATAAAGGTGTAAGTGTTTTATTTGAAGAAAAAAGAGGTTATGGATATGCTTGCTTAAAGGGGATGGAGCATGTAGCCATGCAGGAGGAGAAGCCGGATATAATTGTATTTATGGATGCTGATTATTCTGATTTCCCAGATCAACTTCCGGATGTAATAGCACCAATTTTAGAGGACGATATAGATTTGGTGATAGGTGCCAGGGTAAAAAAATGGAGGGAAAAGGGCTCTATGACTCCCCCTCAGGTTTTTGGAAATTGGTTGGCTTGCTATTTAATGAAAATATTATATGGTGCAAAATTCACAGATTTAGGCCCCTTTAGAGCCATTAAATATGAAAAGTTAATGGACCTTTGTATGGAGGATAAAACCTATGGTTGGACAGTAGAGATGCAAATAAAAGCTCTCAAAAAAAAATATAAATACACAGAAGTTCCAGTGAAGTATAGAAATAGAATTGGAGTTTCCAAAATTTCGGGAACAGTGAAAGGAACTATTATGGCAGGGTATAAAATTTTAGGATTAATATTTAAATACAGCTTGTAGGCAATGGAAATATTTCTAATCATTGTTTATACCATAGCGCTTTCGCTGATTTTTCTTTACAGCTTGGCCCAACTAAACCTTCTGGTAAATTATATTAAGGCTCAAAAAAATCAAGAAGAGCAACAAGTTTTCGACTTTTCAGTTCCTGAACAAATTCCATTTGTTACTATTCAGTTGCCTGTATACAACGAATTATATGTTATGGAACGTCTCCTCAATTCAATTGGGAAAATAATTTACCCTAAAGAAAAGTTGGAAATTCAAGTCCTTGATGATTCTACTGATGAATCTTTGGAAATTACTCGACAGAAAGTAAAGGAACTTCGTCAAAAAGGATTTAATATTTCTCAAATTAGAAGAGTAAATCGAAAGGGTTTTAAAGCTGGCGCACTTAAGGAGGGTATGAAAGATGCTCAAGGGGAATATTTAGCCATATTCGATGCGGATTTTATGCCTCAGCCCGACTTCCTTTTAAAGACCATTCCTCATTTTAAGGATCCTAAAATTGGGGTGGTACAAACCCGTTGGGGACATATAAATAGAGATTATTCCCTTCTTACCAAAATGCAGGCCTTTGCCCTGGATGCTCATTTTACAATTGAACAAGTGGGGAGAAATACCAAGCATCATTTTATAAATTTTAATGGTACAGCTGGAGTTTGGAGAAAAGCATGTATTCTCGATGCAGGAAACTGGCATAGTGATACCCTCACCGAAGATTTGGATTTGAGCTATCGCAGTCAGCTTAAAGGTTGGAAGTTTAAATATTTGGAGGATGTAGAAACCCCTGCAGAGTTGCCGGTTGTTATAAGCGCCGCACGCTCACAGCAATTCAGATGGAATAAAGGTGGTGCCGAGAATTTTCAAAAAATGAATCGCCGATTGATTTTTGATAAAAATTTGCCTTTTAAAACCAAAATACACGGGCTTATCCATTTGCTAAATAGTTCCATGTTCTTGAGTATTTTTATAGTGGCCATCCTCAGTATCCCAATGCTATACATCAAGGGGATGAGACCTGAATACAAAAGCTTTTTTCAGTTTACTAGTCTTTTTGTTTTGTCTACCCTTATATTCTTTGCTTGTTATTGGGTGGCTTATAAGAGAATTCATGGCAAGGGAATCAGATCCTTTGGAAATTATGTTCGAGATTTTTTCTTCTTTTTCTCAGTAGCAATGGGATTTTCCCTCCATAATTCCATGGCCGTTTTAGAAGGGCATATCGGTAAAAAAAGCGCATTTATAAGAACGCCAAAATTTAATGTTACCCAATTAAAAGATAGTTGGAAGAATAATAAATACCTCCAAGGCAAACTATCTTTTATTAATTATGTTGAAGGACTTTTAGTCTTATACTTCCTTTTTGGAATTATCAGCGCCTTTAAACTTACCGATTATGGCTTGCTGCCCTTTCATCTAATGCTGTTCTTTGGATTTGGATTTGTGTTTTATAAATCCGTAACATGCCGCACCTAAGAATTAAAAACAAGGCCTTGGTTTGGGGATTAGCAGGCATTTCGGCTTTGCTCTATTTTTACCTGGCCTATTTTGTTGTTCGCCAAGATTTTTTTCTAGTCCTAAGCTTGTATGCAGCACTTTTTTTGGCTTTCGCCCTGATTCTCAAATCGGAGCTAATGAGTTTTAAAATGCTCTCTTGGATTGCTCTACTATTAAGGTTAGTTTTTATTGCTGCTCTTCCCAATTTATCAAACGATTTTTACAGATTTATTTGGGATGGTAGGATGCTAATTGAAGGACTAAACCCCTATCTATACACCCCCGAACTATTCCTTCAAGGGCCTATGTCAGATTTAATTCATGAAGGTCAAGTCCTGTATGAAGGTATGGGAAGTTTAAATGGTCATCACTATACTTGCTATCCCCCCGTAAACCAAATTGGATTTTTCATTCCCGCACTATTCTTTTCGGAAAATATATTGGGCTCTACCATCTTAATGCGCTTGTTTATTATGCTCGCTGATGTGGGTGTTTGGTGGATAGGCCCTAAGCTCCTGAAACTATTAAATATAAATGCTAAAGCCATTTTTTTATACCTCCTCAATCCATTTATCATTATTGAACTTACTGGCAATTTACATTTTGAAGGAGTGATGCTCTTCTTTTTGATCTGGGCCATCTACCTCCTATTGGTTAAAAGCTGGAAATGGTCGGCCATTGTTATGGCCTTGTCTATTTGTGTAAAATTAATCCCCCTTATTTTTCTGCCTATCCTTTTGCGTAAAATGGCCTTTAAAAAGGCCTTGATTTATTATGTTATTTGTTTGGGAGTGGTAGCAATATTATTTGCCCCTTTTATAAGTGTGGAGTTTCTGGAAAACTTTATGAGTAGCATCAATCTGTATTTCCAAAGCTTTGAGTTTAATGCGAGCATTTACTATATAATCAGAGCTATTGGTTACGAATCAGTAGGTTATAATATTATTCATCAGGTTGGGAAGGTCCTGCCCATAATTATTGTTTTGGGCATACTCTTAATTTCTTGGTTAAGGAAAAATGAAAATCCAAAAGTTTATATGACGAGTTTAATGTGGATTATCTTTTTTTATTTGCTTTTATCAACTACTGTTCACCCCTGGTATATAGCGGTGATTTTGATGCTCTCCATTTTCACTAATTTTAAATTCCCTTTAATTTGGAGCTTCCTCATCATTTTCAGCTATAGCGCTTATAGAAGTGAAGAGTATCAGGAGAATTTGATTTTTGTTGGACTGGAATATGGCTTGGTTTTGGGCTTTTTAATTTTCGAGATATTTAAGAATAGAAATAATTCTAAAACACTCCGCAAAGGTCCTTCTTCCGCAATAAATGCTCATTAGTCCTCTCCCTGCTTTGTGTTTTTAGCTTTTTTATTTAGCAATTTTCTCTGTTTTTTTCAACTAGATGGGTGGGTTGGAGATTAGTTTAACTAAAAGTTGGAAGTGAAAAGTTAAAAGTTAAAAGTGAAAAGTTGAAAGTGAAAAGTTGAAAGTTGAAAGTGAAAAGAGGAAAGTGAAAAGTTGAAAGTTGTATGTTTTTATATGGAGCCTTCGGGAGATTGGGTAGCTCTGGAGGATGAGGGGATTAGCCAACGGAACTTAGGTTCCATGAAAGGCAGATTGCCATTTATTGCTAGCCTTGGCTTTTTTGTTCACCCGATTTTATTTTTGGGCTGTTCATGAACTCAATCTTTCGGTTGATTCTTATTTTGGGTCAACCGACTTTAGGAACTCATGAGCTATAGCTAAAAAGCCAAAAATGAACAGAACGAAATCAATTCTTATTAGCGATAATTTATATTTAGGACACATGTGAAGGCACATAATTAATAGTGATTTCTGGGGACAATTTGTCCATAGGTCAGGCTTTTATTTATCTCTATGTTTGAGAGTTGAATTCCAAAAGCTCTATGTTTAAAAGGAAACTCGCTCTATTTTCTTTTCTGCTTTTAATGCTTTTACAATTAAAAGCTTTTTCTCATTCACCAGATAGTATTGTTCAGGTGAAATATTATAAAACTATAATCGATGATCCTGAGATTCGCGATTCTTGGGCTATAGGAGTTGCTACATCCTATTTTTATATGTCCAATATAAAACGGCCCATTGCCTATACTCTCAATGGGTTTTTTCATATATATGATTTTAAAATCGACTTTCAGGCAAGCCAGTCTTTTAGCAATCCAAGAGCTGTAAGTCCAGTAGAAATAGAACCTATAGAACCAATTTTATTGTCCAAATTTCAATTGATGGCTCATAAACGCATTTTTGCAAAGACTAGCCCAAGGTGGAAGAAACTCAATTCCAATAGGGAAACCTTAAATTCAGAAATATTTAAAAGGGAAATGGTCTTTTGCCCTATAAAGGTGCAAAGGAGCCTGGAGCTGAACTTTGGTGCCAACTATTTTCAACTTCCAGATTTTGAGATTGTAAACATTGGAAATTTACCAGATCCAGATTTTAGAGTGCCACGCCTTGCTGGCAATGCAAATTATACGAGTTTATCAGTTGGAATTAGCTATAAGGAAAACCACTATTTAAAATACAAAACCGGCGATAAATTGGGTTTTTCCGCTGGATATAGGAGGTTTTATTTCAATTATTCCTATTGCATTTTTAATGAGGTAGAATTATATGAAGAACCTCATGATGTACAAATTAAGGAAGAGTATAAACAGGAGTATTTGGCAATTTATAATTCAGGTTGGAGCCTGGGTTTTGAAAGTCATTACCATATCCTTAGTAGTCCTATTGTATTTTATTATCAAGCAGAAATAGCTTGGAAACCACATTTTCACGATCCCAATACAACCTTAGATCATATTAGTAATACAGGGCTAACTATGATCTTTTCAACAGGATTGAGATTGGCAAATTTGAACCAATAAAAATGTTTCAACTAAAAGCTGAATTTATATTTCTTCTAAATCCCTGCTTTCTATCCAACCAACTTTACCATCGGCAAGGCGAATTTTTTTCCATCCATCTAATTCATCTTGCACCTCCAATTTAGTCCCTTCGTGAAGGATAAATACATCTTCTGCCGTTTCGCTAGGGGCACTTTTTATATAGGAGCTATCAGCTAATATTACCGCTGGCACATGGTTTTCGAGATGGCTTTGATAGGAATAAGCCATAATAATGCAAAAGCTAGCCAAGGCCAAACTTGCTAAACCCAGCACAAAACCTGGCCTTTTAAAATTGCTGAATAAATAAAGGTAAACACCTATCATCATCAAAAATAAAAGGACTAGCCCAAAAACCGACCAATGTGAAGGACTCAGAAAGGTCATTATAGAAATAGCTAGTGTTTTGAAAATGGGGGAGGGCAGAGTTTCAAATTTATCCAGTATTGTTTCTTTGGCCAATGCTAGGTTGTTTTGAATTTCCTCATCATTGGGGTCTAGCTGTGCTGCTCTTTCATAATTTAAAATAGCCTTACCAATATTCTTTTGTTTAAAATAACTATTACCCAAATTATAATATAGGGCGGCACTTTCATAGTTCATAGACAAAAGGCTGTCGTACATCTCAATGGCTTTGTCAAACTCAGAAGCGCTATAGGCTTTATTTCCAGCATCAAATAAGTCCAATGCCTTATTGCTATAGCCTTGGAAACACAAGAAAAGTGCTATGAAACAAAAATATTTTTTCATGTCAATTGCTTTTCAATTTCTGTTATAACTATTACCGTTTCCTTATAATCACTTTCCAGGTTGGAGGATGCGGAGGTAAATCTTGCCAAATCTGCTCTTTCCATCATATCTAAAGCTTTGCTTATCGATGAATTTTCCACCTTGCGTTTGTCCAATTCCTCTTTAATAATATCCTTGTTCAATTGGCTTTTTCCCAGACCCAATTTATCCGAAAAATACCCTAAAAGTGCTGTAGATAGAGCCTGGTAAAAACCATCTCTATCATTAGCCTCCAGCATTTTTTTGGCCTCTTGCAATTGTTTGCGAGCAAGCTTTCCAGCCTTTCCCTGTTTCATCTTTGCCTGATCCCCTTCTTGATTCTTTTTAAATAGGAAAAAAAGGATCATTCCTATTGAGGCTATAATAGGCAAGGCTAGTACTAAATAAAAACCCCTAAATGGAAAATTTGCATTCCCTTTTAAATTTAATTTTGAGTCTTTGGTTTTGATGTAAATAATATCCTTGTTTAAAAAGGTAACATCCTCTTTCCCTGCACTTGGGAAGCCCCCATTTGTATTTGGACCTTGTGGTTGTGATGGTCCACCTGATACTACCAGTTCAATATTTTCGGAGCTTAGGGTTTTATAGCTTTTGGATTTTGTGTCGAAATAGCTGAATTGTATAGGGGGGATTTTATAGCTTCCTCCGTATCGTGGAATAAGCAGGTATTCAAAAGTTTTTTTTCCTCTCATGCCACCGATGTCAGTAGTGATTTTTTCGGAGTATTTGGGATCGTAAACTTCAAAAGCACTAGGGAATTCAGGATTGGGTAGCTCAACAAGCTTAATATTTCCGGCTCCACTGAGGCTTACTTTTATGGTTACGGATTCATTGGCCGTTAATTCATTTCTGCTCACCTCCACATCCATTTTATATTGGCCAACAGCACCGTTGAAATTGGAGGGTTTATTAGCTTCAGGTAGAGGTTTTACCTTAATCTTTGGAAAGTATGCAGAGCTAGTAAAATTGATGGTTCTGCTAACCCTTCTCCCAAAAATATCTCTTTGATTGCTGGGGATGGAAGTAGGAATTTCCATATCAATACTTCCTAATTTAAAATCACCAGTACTTTGCGGTAAAAGCATTCTCCTTCCCACTACAGCATAGTTATATTCTTTATTGTCCAAAACTCTTTTGCCATCCGTACTGATCCGAACAGGGTCTATATTTTCCTGATAAAAACCGGTATAGTCCGGTTCTTCCAATAGACTAGGAGCGCTAATTTGGGTTTTGAAATAAACGTCAAAGGAGGCGATTATAGGCTCCCCTTGATATACAGTGGTTTTGGAAGTATTTACCCTAATCTTCACCAATTCTGCAGCAATGGCTTGGGGATCATTTGGATTTTTTGATCTTTCAATGGAATTGCTAACTGTAATTACAAAGGGTTCGGATTTGTAGCGTTTACCATTAATGGTTATACCTGCAGATCCAATGGTGTATTTTCCTGCTTTGGAGGCTCTTAAGGTATAGCTAAAAGTTTCAGAATAGCTTCTTGTTGTGCCAAATCCCCCAATACTGCTAACGGATTGATTAGGTCCACTGGTGATTTTTAGTCTGCCAAAACTCGGTGGTGTAAAGTTTTGCGACTTTTGGTTTACTTTAAAGCTAATAGTAAACTCTTCATTTCTACCCACCTTATATTTATCGGCAGAAGCTTTAAAGTTTACTTGAGCTGTGGCCTGACACGCAAAAGCAAATAGAAATGTGCTAAACAAAATTCGAGTGATCATTTTTACCAATCTTTTTCTGTTTTAACAGGTTCACCTTTTAATTTTTCTTTTTTCATTTTCTTTTGAAGAGCTTCTTCTTCCCTCGCTAATGCTTCTAATAGTCGTTTAGCATCTTCTTTGGATATTTCACCAGGTTTAGGTTTGTTATTCTTTCCTTCCTTATTTTTTTCATCCTTAGGATCATTTTTTTTATCCTCATCCTTGGGTTTTCCATCTTCATCTTTCTCATCCTCCTTTTTTTGATCCTGTTGTTGATCTTTATCCTGATTTTCCTGATCTTTATTTTCGTCTTTCTCCTCTTTTTGGTCCTTATCTTGATCCTTTTCCTTATTGTCCTTTTGCTGCTCTTGCTCTTTTTGCTGCTGATGCAATTGTCGAATGGTTTTGGCTAGGTTTTTTCGAGCTTCATCATCATTAGGATTTATTTTCAGCCCTTCTTTATAGGCTTTTATGGCCTCTTCATATTTTTCCATTTTGGCATATGAGCTTCCTAAATTATGATAGGCTTGAGATTTGGTTTTATCGTCTTGGGCTAGCTCCACCGATTTTTTAAAAGTCTCAATAGCCTCTTCATAGCGTTCTTGCTTAAATAGTGAATTGGCTAAATTGTAATTTCCTTCAATGGCTTCGGCCTTTTTTTCTAAAGCTTTTTTATATGCAACTTCTGCCTCTGTATATTTTCCGTTCTCATAGGATTTGTTTCCTCCCTTAACTTCTTTCCTATAATCTTGAGCATAAAGAGCTGAGCCAAATACAAGGAGAAACAAAAAACTAATTATCTTCTTCATTTTCAAATAGGTTTAATTTTTTGAACCATTGGGTTTTTCTTTCGAGGATAAATATATCAACTACAAGGAGAATAAGGGCCAGGCCCAAAAACCATTGAAATTGATCCCTATAGTCTGAAAACACTTGAGTTTCAAACTCCTTCTTTTCCATCCCATTTAAACTGTTTTGGATAAACTCAATAGTTTTGGGAATATCTTTTCCATTGAAATATTCACCATTGGAAGCTTCCGAAATTTCACGGAGCAATTCAGGGTTTAATTTACTTACTACGATTTCCCCACTTCTATCCTTTTTATAACCACGTCTTTGTTGGCCAACTACATCGGGTATGGGTCCACCTTGAGTGGTTCCTAAGCCAATAGTATAAATATTAATGCCATTTTCTTTGGCACCTTCCATGGCTTTTTCATAACCCTTTTCATGATCTTCACCATCACTTAAAATCACCAACATGCGATTTTTTTGCTCTTCATCATCAAAATAATCAGTAGCTAAATCTATGGCATCACCTATGGCTGTTCCCTGTGATGGTATAATATCAGTGTCTATGGATTTTAAAAACAAACGTGCTGCACCATAATCTGTTGTAATAGGCAATTGTGGGTATGCTTGGCCGGCATAGATGATAATGCCCACCCTATCACTTACCAATTCATCTAAAGTTCTAGAAATTATTTGTTTTGCCTTCTCCAATCTGTTTGGGCGAATATCCTCAGCTAGCATACTTTTGCTTACATCTAGGGCAAAGACTATATCCACACCTTCTCGTTTTACCTTTTCCAGACTGGTTCCAATTTTGGGGTTTACCAAGGCAATACTTAAACTTGCTAATATGGCTAGGGCCAAGAAGAATCGTATGGCTAGTTTATTATTACTTCTTTCTGGTGCTAATTTTTTTAATAAATCGGGATCTCCAAAGGCCTTCCTGGTTTTATTCTTCCAGCTAATCATAGCGATATAAAGCAGAAGCACAAGAGGAATGCTAATCAAGAGGTAGAGGTAATATGGATTATCTAATTCGTACATCAGATGAAACTTTTTAATAAGGTGTATCGCAATAAAATCTCTAATCCAAAGAGTATAAATCCAATAAGTACATATTTGTCAAACTTCTCATCGTAGGAATAAAATTTAAGCTCCTGAAGTTTGGTTTTTTCCAATTTGTCAATTTCCAAATAAATGTCTTTCAACTTTTCATTGTCTGTTGCTCTAAAATATTGACCTCCTGTTTCCTTTGCAATTTCCTTCAAGAGGTCTTCGTCAATATTTACAGGTAGGTTTTTGTAAATAAATTCACCTCTAAAATCATAGCTCACGGGGGTGGGTGCAGTTCCTTTAGTCCCTACCCCAATGGTATAGGTTCGGATATTAAATTTTTTGGCCAGCTCGGCAGCGGTAAGGGGGTCTATATTTCCCGAATTATTTTCACCATCTGTAAGTAGGATGGCTACTTTGCTTTTTGCCTTGCTGTCTTTTAGTCGATTTACAGCTGTTGCCAATCCTGAACCAATTGCTGTTCCGTTGGAAAGCATTCCATAACGTATATCCTTTAAGGTGTTTTGGAGTACTTTATGATCGCTAGTAAGAGGGGTTTGAGTAAAGCCTTCTCCAGCGTAGATTACCAAGCCAATTCTATCTCCTGGCCTATCTTTTATAAAGTCTGAAGCAACATTTTTGGTGGCTTCTAGGCGGCTTGGTTTTAAATCCATGGCCAGCATACTTGGCGAAACATCTATGGCCAAAACAATATCTATTCCTTCTGAAGATTTAGTTTTGGAAGTCTCCTCTGTGGTTCTGGGTCTTGCCATCCCAATAATTACCAGTGCTATTGCCGATAATCGCAAAAGGTTCGGTAAATAATGTAAATAGGCAAGTACATTGTTTTTAGAACGTGCAATTTCTTCTGCACCAGGAAAACTAAATTCTGCCAGCTTTTTATTCTGACTATACCACATCCAAAAACCGAGGAGGGGTAGAATCAGCAATAGCCAAAAGTATTCTGGATTTTCAAATTGATCAGTCATCATTAAGCTCCTTTTTTACTTGCGGTTTAGGTTTAGTGATGTCTATAAATTCTTTTACTATTCTTATCGCTTGTTCATTTTCAAAGGGACCGGGTTTGGCCTTTGCAAACTTCACAAATGAACTAGTTTTTAGCATGGCTTTTAAATCCTCATAAAAGTCCTTTGTCATTCGTATAGTCTGCAAGGATTCAATTATTTCATCTGCCGTTCTTTCCAGTGCGGAAATGCCTAATTGTCTTTCCAAATAGTATTTGAGAATATCGGTGAGTCTAGAATAGTATTTCTTAATTTCTCCTTTTTGCCAAAGCTGTTCTTTTTCCAGATCAGCCAGGTCTTTGTAGGCTTGAGCATAGGGTTTGAGAATATATTTTGGTGCTTTTACGGCAGCGACTTTCTTTTTGTTTACCCGGATATATAAAAAGATTAATGCAGCAAAAACAAGTAGGCTAATACCAGAAAACAAGAGGATTTGATACCAATTCAATCCAGGTTCAAGAATAGCTTTTACATCAAAATAATTATCCTCCTCGCTTAATTTTGGAAATCCAACGGCCACTGCTAAGGCTTCGGTTTGTGCAGCCATTCCTCCCTGGCGAATTTCCAATGGAGGGATAAGGAAATAACCAGAGTCAAATGAAGTGATAACAAATTTCTGCCTTAGGGTATAGAAATCCTTTTTTTCAATGGAGTCTATTTTGCTGGCAGAAATAATCTCCAAGCCTTCTAAAGTATCAGGCAAAAGGGGCCAAATAAAATTCTCTCCTTTACTGGCTACTCCTTCTATGCTGAGGGTAAATTGTTCGCCAATAAGTATAGAATTGCTATCCAATTTGGCAGATAAATTCAATTGTTGAGCCCCAAGGCCAAGGCCTAGTCCCAAGGACAAAACGATGGTCAAAACACTCTTCATTAGGCACTTTTTTGTTTAAAATATCCTAGCAATTTGGTAGGATAAGATTCGTCAATTCGAATAGAAATTTGTCCTGCCCCACTTTTAAGAAAGGCATTTTGGAAGTAATTGAAGCTTCTTATAAATTTCATTTTAATTTCCGTCCTTAATTTTTTAGAAGAAGTATTGATCCAACGAATTTTTTGGCTTTCTAAGTCTTTCATCGGTAGTAGACCTAATTTTGGTAAATCCTCTTCTTTGGGATCATAAATTCTAATTCCTGTAACATCGTGTTTTCTCGACATTATTTTCAAAGCGTCCTGGTAGTTGTCATCCATAAAATCAGACAAAACAAATGCTATTGCTCGTTTCTTTTGTATTCCTGAAAAATACCTCAGCGCTTCGGATATATTGGTTTTAGAACTTTTAGGTTCAAATTCAATAAGTTCTCTAATAATTCTTAGGGTATGGGTTTTTCCTTTTTTGGGAGGGATAAATAATTCTACCTGATCACTGAATAATATCAATCCTACTTTGTCATTATTTTGAATTGCAGAGAAAGAAAGGGTAGCGCATATTTCGGTTATCATTTCCCTTTTTAATTGAACTCTTGAACCAAAAGAACCAGAACCGCTAATGTCTACAATAAGCATCATGGTAAGTTCCCTTTCCTCTTCAAATACTTTGATATAAGGTTCATTTAATCGGGCCGTAACATTCCAATCAATAGCGCGAATATCATCACCATATTCATATTTCCTCACCTCGCTAAAGGCCATTCCACGGCCCTTAAAATTACTGTGGTACTCTCCTGAAAATAGGTGGTTTGAAAGTCTGCGGGTTTTTATTTCTATCCTGCGGACCTTCTTCAAAAGTTCTTGGGTGTTCATGTCCGCTTTATTATTTAGGGTACTTCTACCTTATCCAGAATTTGTGCAACAATATCTTCACTGCTTATGTTTTCGGCTTCAGCTTCATAAGTAATCCCAATTCTATGGCGAAGAACATCTTCGGCAATAGCCCTTACATCTTCTGGTATAACATATCCTCTACCTTTAATAAAAGCATAAACTCTAGCAGCATTGGCTAAATTGATACTTCCACGTGGAGATGCTCCAAAACCAATTAAGGGTTTTAAGGAATTCAGCCTATAGTCTTCCGGGTTTCTAGTGGCAAAAACAATATCGAGAATGTATTTCTCGATTTTTTCATCCATATAAACTTCCTGAACCACTTTGCGGGCCTTTAGGATGGTGTCTATAGAAACCACTGGATTTATTTCTGCAAATCCTCCTTTCAAGTTTTGCCTCATAATTAGTCTTTCCTCCTCTAGCTTTGGATAACTAATTACAGTTTTTAGCATAAAACGATCGCTTTGGGCTTCTGCAAGTGGATAGGTACCTTCTTGTTCTACAGGATTTTGAGTAGCTAAAACCAGAAAAGGTTTTGGTAAGGCAAAGGTGTTATTTCCAATGGTAACTTGCCTTTCCTGCATAGCTTCGAGCAGTGCACTCTGAACTTTGGCCGGTGCCCTATTGATCTCATCTGCCAACACAAAATTGGAAAAAATGGGTCCTTTTTTAATGGCGAACTCATTCTTCTGCATATTGTAAATCTGGGTACCGATTACATCAGAAGGTAGTAAATCTGGAGTGAATTGAATTCTACTAAAATCGGCGCTAATGGCTTTGGCTAAAGAGTTTATGGCTAAAGTTTTTGCCAATCCTGGGACACCTTCTAAAAGGATATGTCCATTTCCCAATAAACCTAAAAGAAGCCTTTCCAGCATTTTCTTTTGCCCGATAATGGACTTGTTTATCTCCATTAAAAGCAAATTGACAAATGCGCTTTCCTGCTCTATTCTTTCATTTAATTCCTTAATGTCAGAAGCACTTTTTAATGTCTCCATTTTTTTTTCAATAATAATTTAATGTAATAAAAGGATCAAGGTAGAATACCTTCAACACTAGACAATGTTGCTAATGCGAAATTGTGATGAAAATTTTATTCTACAGGTTAAAATCTTGTTAATTTTTAGGGCCTATTATTCTTTCTAAAGCCCAGTACAACACAGAAACTCAGATATTCATTTTCAGTTTTTCGGAAAAATTGGAACTAGGCTGGTTCTGCAGCGCTATTTGCTGAAAGGTTTTCCAAATCTCTATCAAAGAGATATAAACCTCCTTTGTCTGTACCTATCATTTTAATTTTATCCATTATGGTTCTTGCCAGAGCTTCTTCTTCAATTTGCTCGGCTACATACCATTGCATAAAATTATGGGTTGGATAGTCTTTTTCGCTTAGGCAAATATCCACTACCTTATTAATGGAGGCGGTAACAAAAACTTCGTGATCCAATAATTTTTGGAAAATATTTTGAAGAGATTCAAATTCTACAGGTGGCTGATCAAGAGCTGGAATGATAGCATGTCCACCTCTTTCATTTACAAATTTCACCAATTTAAGCATATGCATCCTCTCTTCATCCGCATGTTGATATAGGAAAAGAGCCGTTCCATTCAATCCTTTAGTTTCTGCCCAGGAGGCCATCGCTAAATAAAACTGTGAAGATTCAGCCTCAATCTTTATCTGCTCATTTAGAGCCTTTTCTACTTTATTGCTTACCATGATTGTATTTCTAAATTTTAGGTAAATATATTGAAGAATAACCGCTTATAAAGGCTTGAATCAAAATTTTGAATGAGTCTATTTTTTAGAACTATGAGCTTTGAAAATGGAGGGATGATTTGGAAAAAAGGAAAGGATCAAACCGAAGATTGACCCTTTCTTGAAACTAACCATTTGTGATCTACCAGAACGTAGATCTGCTTTAAAAAAATAGGAATTGTCGCTAATACCTATTGAGTCAAATATAATGCTAAAGGGATGAAACTCCAAGAAAATAATCCAATGATTTTACAAAGAATATATGTCTAAACATAAGGCTGAGCGAGAGATGTAGATTTTGTTTTAATTTATTTTTGTCTCTTTTTAAGTTCCGATAAAATTGGATTTTTACCTTTTTTAAGTATTAAGAATTAGATGCTTAACAACTCAGGATAAATAATTTGATATAAAGAATAAATTGCAGAAAAATTAGTTTTTCAAATGGGAAAAAGAAGAAAAATTTCTGGCAGAAATATTTTTAAAAGTTCAAGGATTAAATTTTCAGACTTGTGATTTTTATAAAAAGGATGCGCGCTTGGCAATGCACTTTAAGGATTTGAATGAATGTTTGACAAAAAAAACTAATGACCGAAAAATGGATATCGGATCATTTTTTTCAAATTCTGTTTTATTATCCTTGATTCTTCTTTCTTGAAATTAAGTTTAAATTAATAGATTTGAAAAAGGGACAGCTATTTGTTTCAATCTCCCAAACCTAGCTTTTCTCCCTCCAATATTATAGAAACACCACGCTTTGAAGAGTTTCCTTTTTAAAAAATATAGCCTAGGGCTCCTTTCCTTTCTTCTGATTGGGATTCTTTTGGATTGTAAAAAACAAGAGGATATATCCGAAAATCTGAACTATCCAGATTTTATCACAGAGAATGTAATTGTTGTGGTTGTGGATGGTCCACGATGGTCTGAAACTTGGGGAGATCCTCAATCTCGTTTTGTGCCAAATATGAAATATAATTTGGCACCTAAAGGGGTGATAAATACAAATTTCCACAACTGGGGTGTTACTCGTACCGTTCCAGGGCATACGGCAATTTTAACGGGTGTTTATGAAGATATTGATAATGCCGGCCGGGAATTTCCAGCTAATCCTTCATTTTTACAAACCTGGTTAAAAAGCTCTAATTCGGATCCAAATAAAGCATGGATAGTTTCTGCCAAACCCAAAATTGGCAGCCTTGGAAATAGCCTCAATATAAAGTGGAGGAATTCCTATATGCCATCAATTGATGCTCTTTACCATGAAGATATTTGGACATTTGATAGAATTAAAGATTGTATAAACGATCATCATCCAAATCTGATGTTTATTAATTTAAGTGGACCAGATAAAAGAGGCCATGAAGGTAGATGGAATGCTTACTTGCGAGCTATTAGGGAAACAGATAGCATGGTAAATCAACTTCAAATGATTATCGATAATGATCCTTTTTATGCAGGGAAAACAAGTTTTATTGTTACCAATGACCATGGACGGCACCTAGATGGTATTGATGATGGTTTTATTAGTCATGGAGACCATTGCAGTGGATGTACACATATTAACTTTTTTGCATCCGGACCAGACTTTAGGAAAGATATAGTTTTGGACAATTCTAGAGAGCAAATAGACATTGCTCCAACAATAGGCTATTTATTAGGTTTTGAAATGCCGAATAGCAGTGGGAAAATAATGAAAGAGTTATTTAAATGAGAATTAGAACTTGTCTTTGCATTTTTGTTTTTGGGATATCTATATCGCTAAAAGCCCAGGAGAAATTAAATTTTGCGGTGGACTTTGCGGCGCAATACAATGAGGTAAACCAGCTTTTTAGACTAGAGTTTTTACCTGCTTTTTCTGTGCAAAAAGGTTCTCATGCTCTAAAAATTGCTCCGGTTATTCAATACTTTACAAATGAAGCTAGAAACAGCCCCGAAGAAATGAGATTTACTGGGGTTTCAGCAGCCTATTTTTACAATTGCCCGAGCTCTAGTAAGTATTTGGATTTCTTTTTTGTTTACGAATTTAAAGCTCACTGGTTTGAAGATAGATGGACAGGGAATGTTTATGATATAGACCAAGGGATTTATAAAGAATATGGATACGAATCTGAAGAATTTTTTAATACCAATACCTTAGGTTATGGGTTTAGAATAAATTTTGGAAAACATATTTATCTACAACAATCTATTTCCGCAGGGCTGCGATTTTCCGAAATAAAAGGAGAACCAGGCTTTGGACCCGTACCAAACCAGGTGGAATATGATTTTAGAGGATACGACAACTTTGGCTTCCACTGGAATGGAAGTGTATCTCTAGGCTACCGATTCTAATTCCCATCTACAAATAGCTCCTTTGAAAAGCTATTGTAATGGACTCAAATTTAGGCATTCACCTTGTTTTGATTTTGGAAGAAATTTCCAGTTTAAGGAATTTTAAGGCATTAGAAATGTTTATAACAAATTGATAAACAGGATCTTGTGCTATAGGTGCAATTTTTGCTATCTTGAAATGCTTGCCTTAACATTTTGAAAAATAAATATTTCCATACCCTTGTCGCACTGTTCTGTATTTTTATTGCAGCAGCTGAACCCATAGCCAAAAAAGGAGTTTTGGATTTGCGCCATCATAATTTTGATGAGCAGGCAACTATTGAGCTTGCTGGCGAATGGGAATTTTATTGGGAGAAACTCTATAGTACCGAAAACCTTGAACAGCCAGAAATTTATTCCAAGGCTGATTTTATCGATTATTTAACCAGATGGGGGGATCTCCCTCAATTGCAAAATTCTACACATCAGTTTGGTTTTGCTACAATGAGGTTGCAAATTCTTTGTCCCGAAAATTTGCCACCCATGTCCATTTATTTACCCGAGGTTTTTTCTGCCTACGATATGTATGTTAATGGCGAGGGCTTTGAAGGAAATGGACAAGTGGGAAAAAATAAGGAAGAATCTGTCCACTATTGGCGACCTTCTGTAAAATCCATTGTGTTAAAACCGGGAAAAAATGTAATTCTAGTCCATATCAGCAATTTTGGACATCACAAGGGTGGGATGATAGACCATATGATTTTAGGGGAAAGTGATGAAATAAACTATGCTCGAAACTTTAGGACCGGTAGCACCTTGTTTTTAGCTGGATGTCTCCTAATTGCTGGAGCCATAGGTTTTACCTTTTTTTGGTTTAAAACCTCAGACTATACAGGAATATTTTTCTTTCTTTTTGCCTGTTCCTATATGTATAGAATCCTAGGTACAGAAGAATATGTAATACATGCTGTAAACCGAAATTTGCCATGGTCTTTTACCCTTAGGCTAGAATACATTTCCCTTTATTGTAGTGTGGCCTTTTTCATTTACTTCATGCGCAATTTAATTGAGCCAAAAGTTAAAATAATTGTCTTGCATATAGCCGCTGGTATTAGTTTGATATTGGCCTTATTAAGTTCCTTTTTACCCACAGAAATTTTCACCTCCTTCATTGATCTATACTTAGTTTTTCTGGGTGTTATGATGGTGACCGTAGGTCTAATTTATATCGCCAAAATTAATTTAAGACATAAAACCTCTTTTGTAACTCTGGCTGGAGGAGGGTTTTTGGCAATGGTGGCTTTTGTAAAAATATTATCTCACTTTAATATTGTTGGAGATAATCAACTAATTGCTACCATTGGCTATGTAGGCTTTATTTTTTGCCAAGCTTTGGCCATGACCATTCGCTTTGGAAGAAGCTACAGGGAGTCCACCCTTGCCGCACAGGTAGCCGCACAATCCAAAGATCAATTCTTGAATACGATGAGCCATGAATTGAGAACTCCAATGAGTGCTATATTGGGTATGGCAGACTTACTTCAAAACTCCAGATTGGATAAGGATCAAAAAGAAAAAATAGATACCATAAAAACCAGTGGAGAATCTCTATTATCGATTATTAAAGATATTTTGAATTTTACAGAAGCCGGTACCGGTAAAATGGTTTTGGAAAATGATAGAATGAGTATCAAAGAATGCCTTAAAGGGGCCTATGATATTATGAATTCTGAAAAGAAAGAAGCTGTTGAATTCACCACCTATTTGGATCCGAAAATCCCAGAATTTGTCCTTGGTGATAGTATACGCTTAAAACAAATACTAATTCATTTATTGAGCAATGCCTTTAAATTTACAAATGAGGGCAGGGTCGAGCTGAAAGCTAGGTTAGAAGAGAAAAAATCCAATTCTACTGTTGTTGGTTTTGAGGTTAGCGATACCGGGATTGGTATGCAAAAGAAAACCGTTGGTGAGATTTTTAAGGTTTTTTCCCAAGAACAATCTGCAAATAATAGAAAATTTGGTGGGGTAGGTCTTGGCTTGGCAGTGGTGAAAAAAGTGGTGGAGCTAATGAAGGGTGAAATTCAAGTAAGTAGCATTCCTGGAAATGGAACCAAAATTGAATTTACCATCGAATTTGAAAATGACAAGGCTGTTCCCAAGGAAAAGCAAGAAGCCAATGAGGAAAATATCCTTAACCCCAAGCTCAAAGTTTTATATGCTGAAGATAATCCCATAAATCAAAAACTTATTTCGATGATGATGAAGGGTTTTGGTTTGGATATAGACATTGCCGTAAATGGTTTAGAAGCTTGGGAAATGGCTAAGGCCAAACATTATCACGTAGTTTTAATGGATATTCAAATGCCAGAAATGGATGGAATTGAATCCACCAAAAGAATTATCCAAGATGTAAAAGAAAGGCCCATCATAATTGCCGTTACTGCCAATGCTACCATTTCTGATAAAAAACGTTGCTTTGAAGCCGGAATGAATGATTTTCTAACCAAACCAATAAAGGCGGATGTTCTAAAAGATGGCATCCTAAAATGGCAAAATTTTAGAGATAATAAAGATGAAAATGGACAGCCTAAACCCAAGTATATCCAATTATCTTCTTAACAAATTACCCCAGCTTAATCCTATAATAGAAACAAAAGCTATCCGTGGAGGTGATATTAGTTCTTGTTTTAAAATTTCTTCAACCGATTTTTCCATATTCCTAAAAGTAAATTCAGCTAAACATTCCAAGATGTTTCAACTGGAAGCTGAGGCTCTTCACTTTTTGGATTCTAAAAGCAATTTCAAAATTCCAAAAGTTCTGGATCAAGGATCAACTTCTGATTTTTCTTTTTTGGTTTTGGAGTTTTTAAATCTTAGGAATAATAATCTAAACTTTCAAGGATTAGGTAAGTGCTTGGCAGACTTACATCGAAATACATCCGATAGCATGGGCTTTGAAAATGATAATTTTATAGCCACACTCAAACAGAATAATAGACCCTGTGCAGATTGGGTGGAGTTCTATATTTCCAATAGGTTGGAATTTCAATTTAAAATTTCCTACGATCAAGCTGTGTTTAACCATCAGGATTTTAATGATTTCAATAGCTTTTGTTTAAAGCTCGGAGAACTAATCCCAAAAGAAAAACCGGCTCTATTACATGGAGATTTTTGGTCTGGAAACTATGCTCAAGATGAAATTGGAAATCATGTTATTTATGATCCTGCCATCTATTACGGACATAGAGAAATGGACTTGGCAATGATGAAGCTATTTGGAGGTTTTGAAAATGTAGTTTTTGAAGAATACCAACAGAATTTTCCACTAGAAGGAAATTTTGCGGAAAGAATTCCCATCCATCAACTTTATCCAATATTGGTACATGTAAATTTGTTTGGAGGAAATTATAGCCAACAAGCGAGATCTATCTGGAAGAATTTCATCTAAGAGTTAGGATACTCTTATCACCTTGTTTTCAGCAATTACAAAAACGCTGTCCTTCTTTTTAGGACGAAGTGCATAAAGTCCTGTGAACTGCCCAAATGCAGGCAGTATACCTTGGTTTTCAGCAAAGAAAAAGCAGGGGAGTCTGAGGCTTTGCTTGGCACTGCCTTTTAATTTTACTGCCGGGTGAATATGACCACAAAGATTGTAAAGGGAAGCTCCTTTTTCTAAAGGCTCATGGCTAAAAATAAATGGAGGCATTTCTAGTGCCTCTTCATAAAATTCAAATTGCCCATTCTGGTAGGTCATTCGATGAAAAATATCGTGATTACCCTGTACCAACTTAAAATTGACATCTTTAAACTTCTTTAAAAGCTCTTTAAAAAATAGCCATTCACTATTCATTTCAGAATGAAAAAGGTCGCCCAGAAAAATTAATTCCTTGGCCTTGGTTTGTAGCAATAATTTTTCGAGTATTTCTAAATTTTTCAAAGCCGCTCCATCAGGAATTGAGATTCCCGATTTACGAAAGTGGTTTACTTTTCCAAAATGAGTGTCGGCAATCAATAGAAGCTCTTTTTCTTTCCAAAGAATTGCCTTTTCTGGAAGAAGAAGGAAATGTTGATCTTTAAGTACAAATTCCAAGATCGGCTATTTATTAAAATAAGCTATACAGCGAAAACCTAGCCTTTGGTCATAGTTCCTATATCTCAAGCTATCTAAACAATCATCACCAAAAAAACCATTAACTGCTAGTCCTTCAATATCGGTCATTTCTGCTGCATTGTCGCAAATGCCAATAAAATTTCGTCTATGATCAAATTTTGTGGAATATAAATCTGCAGCCGGACTATCACTATTTTGATTTGCCGCTAAATAGAAATGCTCGAAATTGGGAAGTTTATATACGATCTTGGATTTTCGTTTTGCGCTGATTTTGTTGGAGCGCCATTTGCAATAATCTAGCACTTGTGGAAAACTTACTGCCACCACGGGATAATTTTCATAAAATCCTAAATCACTAAAATCTGTGGGATAAGACTTTTTCCAAATATCCATTCTCGGATATAGTTGCTTTATATGGCTAGAATCAAAGTCTGGTTCATTCATCCTATCCTGCATGTATTCTAACCAGGAACCGTTGCTTACTTCAGCTTTGTCCATATAGATTTTGCCGTTTAAGGCGGAGGTTCCTTGAGGCTCTTTTCCTTTTACTCCAAAAGAGAAGGACAAGAAAAGTACTAGGCCAAAGAATAAAAATATTAGGAATCGCATATTTAAAAATAAAAACCCTGCTAAGCATCAGCAAAGCAGGGTTTAAGGTATATTGTATTTTAAGGACTACTAATTAGTAGCGCCTTTACTATCGCTTTCAAGTTCTACTTCGCTATTTACTTCTGCAGTATCTGTCTTTACCAGCGTAAGTTCATCAATAATATTGCTTGCACCAGCATATTTATCAATAATAAAAAGAATATAACGAGCGTCAACTGAAATTGTACGTTGGAAATTCTTTTCAAAGAAAATATCACCACTCATAGCCTCCCAGTTGCCATCAAACGCACAGCCTATTAAATGACCTTTTCCATTAATTACTGGACTACCAGAGTTTCCACCAGTAATGTCATTATTACTAATAAAGCAAACGGGTAGTTCACCATCTTCATTGGCATATTGTCCAAAATCTCTTGCTTCGATAGTTGAGATTAAAGCTTCTTGTATTTTGAATTCAGAGTCGTTTGGATCTTCTTTTTGTAAAATACCATTTGCGGTGGTGTAATAATTGTAATAAACACCGTCCTTAGGGTAGTAAGAACCTACAGTTCCATAAGTCATTCTCATGGTACTATTGGCATCTGGTGAGTAATTCTTATCAGCATTCATTTTACGAACAGCATCCGTAAATAAGCGGTAGGCAACTTTTAATTTATCCTCATTGGCTTTATTCTTTTTACCCGTTGCTCTGTACATAGAAATTAACTCAGCTCCGGCCATTACAGCATAGTCCTTTTTCAATTTTTTCTCACTAGGATCTTCTAAATACTCTTCAATATTCGCCATGGAGATTAGAATGGATTTTTCAAAAGTTTTGTCGGCGAATTTTGAGAAATTTCCTTTAAACTTTTTCTCTACCAATCTAAAGAATTCTGGCTGTTGATCCTTGGCAACATTGTCGTAGTACAACTGAAGAAGATCGGCAAAACGCTCTTTATCAAGATCGCTATTGTAGTTTTTAAAATGATCCTGAGCCATGCCTTTTATTCTGGATTTTATAGCTTCCAATCTCTTCTCGGCAGTTTCTTGAATTTCTTTTTTCTTGGCATCATCATCCTCATCTTTAATATCGGTTTCCATTTTTTCTACTGTGGAGAAATAGGCTTCCATTAAACTATTAAAACGGAATCCTAAAAGGGTAATATCAGCACCTGTAAGGCCAGCTTCAAGAACATATACGTCGCTAACCACATATGCGTCAGACTCCGCATAGGCCTCTTTGAATAGGTTTAAAGTGTTGCCATATTTTTTCTGACGAGATGGGTCTTGGCTAATCCATTTTGCAAGATCATTTTCAATAGCCAATTTTTTATCATAAACACCATTGTTTTTTAATTGCTCAGTTTGTCCGATATAATATTTCCAATAGTTTGAAACACGCGATTGTTTGGAAGCATATTGAATGCGGATGGTATCATTCGTAGACATATATTTTTTCATGATGTCTAATTTAATATCGCGAATTTTCACCACTGTAGGGTTATGCAGATCAATGGCTTGTTTTACACCATAGCTGCTCAAATAACGGTCTGTACTTCCAGGATATCCAAAAACCATGGTAAAGTCCCCTTCTTTTACGCCATCTAAAGAAATGGGAAGGTGATGTTTAGGTTTCATGGGAATATTTTCTTCAGAATATGCTGCTGGTTTTCCATCAGGACCAGTATATACTCTAAACATGGAAAAATCTCCAGTATGTCTTGGCCACATCCAGTTATCAGTATCACCACCAAATTTTCCAACAGAGCTAGGAGGAGCTCCAACTAATCTTACATCATTATAGGTTTCATAAACGAACATATAAAATTCATTACCATGGTAGAAGCTTTTTACATTTGCTGTATATCCACTGCCTTTTGTTGCTTCATCGGCAAGTTTCTTTCCTAATTCTTGGATTTTTGCTTCGCGGTCGTCCTCAGAAAGATCTTCCCCTAATTCCGGAAGTATTTTATTGGTAACATCTTCCATTCTTACTAAAAACCGTACAAATAGACCTTCATTCGGTTTTTCTTCGGCATGAGATCTTGCCCAAAACCCGTCGGTTAAATAATCATTTTCTACAGAAGAATGGGTTTGAATGGCTTCAAATCCACAATGATGGTTGGTAAGAATTAAACCATCTTTAGAAATAATTTCTCCTGTACAAAAGCCGCCAAAAGAAACGATAGCGTCTTTTAAACTAGAATTGTTAATGGAATAAAGCTGTTCAGGGCTTAGTTGCAATCCCAATTCTTGCATTTCCGCATAATTGCGATTTAGAAGTAAAGGCAACCACATTCCTTCATTTGCGAAGCTTGGTAAACTAAGGCTCAGCGCCAAGACTAAAGAAAAAATTCTTTTCATTTTGTATATTTTAATTTGTAATTTGATTGTTGGGGAATATCTATCTTACAATTTTCAACCAAAAAAAATGGTTTCACTTGCCTCCCCGCTCGGTTTCGTTTGAATTAATGGACTACAATATTAAGGAATCCTAGGAAAATTGATTTAGGTAAAATGGATTTTTCACAATTATTGGTTAGGATAGCAAAAGGGGACCATCGCAGTTTTAGGGTGAGTGATAGGTTAAAAGCAAATATGAACTCCAATTTGAAAAGAGAAAACTTGACCTTATCACCCCTCTTTTGATTACAATACAACATTAACAGAAGAGGAGAATTTTATTGGCAATAAAATAAAGGTTTAGCCAAGTCTAGTTGAGGGAAGACTTAATTTTCAGTTTGAAAGTCCCTTTTAAGGGATTCCTAATTATTAAAGATTTTTCGGTTACTGAAAAATTAATATACCACCTTCAGCATCGATTTTATTTCACCTAGGATCCTAGTTGCTTGGAAAAATCAATTTTTCAATGATTCCTAGATCTGTTATTGAAGTAATATTCACTAATTTTAAAACCAAACACAAAACGATGCTCTATAAATCGGCAAGAAACCTAATGATGGTTCTGATACTTTTAACATCCTGTAAAAAAGA
>CAXBKQ010000023.1:0-52175 GCA_963976435.1 uncultured Cryomorphaceae bacterium
ACAGCAGTCCAAAATATTATTCTTTTTATCTGATTCATTTTAATGCTTGCCAACGTTCCATGTATGGTGTCGTAGCATCCCGAAGGGTGCTATGCACTATACATATTGTTGTGTTTTCGTTTTTTATTTTCCGCCTTGTTTATAGCGTTGGTAAAGACATACTCTTTGACAAGTTTTGATTCTGGCGGCTGACTTTTGAGCGACTTGACAATGTGTATGACTTTGAGCATTGGCTTTTATTTCTTCTTACTATACTTAGCATTTGGTTCTGCTGCAATTGGAAGTTTAAAGTCATTTGTAGAGTTGATAATTGCCTCCATTTTTTCAATTGCTTCTTGTTCTTTTATATGTGCCTGATAACGTAACTCATTCGCATTTAAAACTAAATCATTTATTTCTTTCTGGTTTTTCACGTTCTTTAAAAGTGGCACATGAATTCCATCAACATTTTTGTTGTCTATCATGTCAACTACTGAACCATAAATTTCTCTTTTAATCAATACTTGTCCGTAATCCGAATTAAGGAAACAGAATAAATATCCTGCAAGATCATTTGAGTTTGAAATGACTTTGATAATGTTTTGGCTAACAGCCCAACCATTCCAATGTTTTGGAACAATTTGAACTTTGCCTATTGTTCCTCTATCAGAAATCAAAACGTAGTTTTCAAACACTTCAAGTTCTTTTTTGATTCTTGCCGCATGGACAGTCTTAGATAGAAATTTTTCAACTTTCGGATTCAGTTGAGTCATATCTCTTCCTCCGAGAAAAGGAACTCCATTTTCTCTGTCTACATAGGTTCGTTTAAAGACGCCTGCCAAAATAATATCTTTGGACAGTTGCCCAATTGTTGAAATTTCTTTGGAATTACGTTTAATTTCTTGTTCTACTAATTGAACAATTGGAATATGATATGAACCATCTAGACGCAATCTTAAATTGCTCAATTTGGTAGTGTAGTTTCTCAATTCTACCGAATTGTCAAAGTATTCTGTTTTTAATTTCTCAATTGGTTTTAGTTGAAGTTCTTCATATAGAATTTTCTCCGCTTTGTCTATTAAGTCATTTGATTCATCTCTTAAATCATAGGATTCAATAATTAAATCATGTATTTCTTTCTTTAGACTATCAGGTGCATTTGGAATAATGATGTTTTCTAAGTGTTCGGGCTCAATATGTTTTATGACTGCACCATAGTTGTTTGATTGTAAAATGTGCTGTCCTGTTTCAGTCTGAAAATAAGTATAGATGTAGCCAGTGTCATATTTTCCTTTTCCAGTTAATCTTAACAAATCATGACTAAAAATCTGATCGTTCAATTTTTCACCTGCAATGGCTACTTTTCCAATGGTGCCAGAAACAGTCATTAGAAGCATCCCTTTTTTAATCTTTAACTTTTCAAGGTCAACATCCGTTTTTTTGGAAATGTGTTTAGCTGGTTTAGGGTAAACTTCTGTGATTGAAGAAGGTTGAAAAAAAGGAATTTCTTTGTGATCGACATAAATTCTTTTAAACCTAGGTCTGTGAAAAGCAGTTTCAACTAGTCCATTTTTTGACCAAAGGTTAACGACCCCAAATTTGTTTGCAGCGACTTTTTCTTTTGCGACTTTTGCTTCCAAGTTGAAAGCATTAGCTTCTAATCTTAATTTATTAGCAAATACATCTTTTAAAGAAACAGAGGTGCACTTGAGAGGTTCTGGTAAATAAGTGTAGTCTATTTCAGCCTCTACTTCCTGAAATTTATATGCTGTATTTCCTTTTACCATGCTATCCCTTGTTTAGTTTTCCATTTCGCAAAAACATCTGCTACATGAATGGTTTGGTCATTCACAATTTTTTCTTGTGTTACTTCTTTCCTAGCAATTAGATTTCCATCAGCATCTTTTTCTTTAACTAAATCTTCAACTTCAAGCATTACGATATTACCTTCCTCATCTCGCTTAAATATTTTTCCGCCTCTTTTATCATGTCCAATGTGGTCAATCATAGTCATGAAAATATCGTAATCAATTATTTCTCTTGATTTTTCTTCATTTGCGATTTCAGCTTTTGTTTTCTTTTGTAAGAATAGAATAGAGCATTGAGTCCCATTTCTTGGCTGAAAAGCATCAGCGTGTAAATCTACACTTGCAATTATTTTAGTGTTTTTTACCAACCAATACCTTAAATATTCAAGTCCAGGAGCACCAAGTATAGAATCGGGTAAAACAATGGCAGTTCTACCACCTTCTTTTAAGAGTTGAATAATTCTTTCGATGAACAATTGTTCAGGAGGAACGCTGGACTGTAAACGATCGGTTTTAAACCAATTTCCTTCTTCATCTTTATTCCAGATGTAACCAATTTCAAATTGTTCTAATATTTGCTGGTCTTTAATAGGGATTTTAGATCCAAATGGTGGATTAGTTACAATTACATCAAAGTGTCCTAAGCTGTTATGATTACGGATAGAAGAAGCTGCAACACCTAATGCTTTAGCTAATTTCATTTTTGTACTTTCTTCCCACTCATAAGGTGGCAGTAAAGAATTGAATTGCAAAATATTTCCACTACCGTCATTATTCATCACCATGTTCATTTTGGTAGCTTTTACCAAATCTGGATTGATGTCAAAGCCAAAATAATTTTCGGCAGCAATTTCAGATATCTTTTGATTGAAAATTGAACGAACATCGGCACTCCAACCTTCTTTTTCTCCGTACTGATTTTCTAGTTTTTCAGTTAATCTATTGATTACTGAATTCATGGCTGTAACTACAAACCCTCCAGTACCGCAACTACTGTCTAAAACTTTTTCATTGTCTTTTGGATTAATCATGGCTACTGCCATTTTCATTACGTTTCTAGGTGTGAAAAACTCTCCTCTGTCACCTCTTAGATTAGAACCAACTAATTCTTCATATGCTTTACCTTTTATGTCTATATCTGTAGTAAGTAGCGCATATTTTTGAAGTTCTGCAGTTAAAAATGTAACTGTTCTTGGTAATAATTTTATTTCATCATTCTTATCGAATATTTGACCATGACGTTTTTTAACCTCTTCAAATATTTTTGAAATACGTTTATGAACACTTGCTTGTCCATCTTTGTAGTTTCTTTCTTTTGAACTTGTATAAAATTCTACAGGTTCAAGTAAGTTTCTTTCATCATGAATTTTGCAGAAGATAATTTTAAGAAATTCAAAAAATGCAGGTTGTTTTTGAAGACCTTCGTTTACATATATAATGTTATGGCAGGTTTTGAAAGTAAATAGCAAGTTATCTTCATAGGCTTTAATCAAAGTGTTTCTATTTGGTCTTTCTTGTTCATCTGTTGTGCCGTCTGCCGATGGAATGTCATTATATTCTTCAAAAACAGTTTGGTTCTTATCGTTGGTTACCTTCCTATAAACAGTTTTGTGAAGTCCATTCGTCCACATGCCCCATTCGCAGTTGTTGCAAGCAGCCATGTAGGATTTTAATTGTTCAATTCCGTTATTCTTATCTGTTGGTTTGACCGCTTCTTTTTTGCACTCAACAATTATATTAATGTTGTGTTGGTCTTTCTTTTCTTCGTCAGTTGCATCTTCCTGAAAAATAACAATATCAGCTCTTTTTTTACCAGAACCCATTTGAACA
The DNA here is from genome assembly GCA_963976435.1 of uncultured Cryomorphaceae bacterium. Taxonomy (GTDB): domain Bacteria; phylum Bacteroidota; class Bacteroidia; order Flavobacteriales; family Schleiferiaceae; genus CAKZNE01. The sequence continues at coordinate 3,618 of CAXBKQ010000023.1, forward strand.
CCATATTCAATTTTGATTTGTTCTTTTAAATATTTGTGTTCATTAATTAGTCTTTTCTCAACAGTTTGTCTCACATATTCCTCTGGTGTATCAGGTCTAATTGTACCATCAATATAGTCTCTGAGTTTTCCTTCAGGAATGGAGATTATTACTTTAGCTTCTGCCATTTTATATTTTTTCTATCAGTTCGTTTTTTAACCACTCAAAAGCAGCTTCTTGATTGTATTCTACACTTGACCTTAGCAGAGCCTCCATATCTCCAGTAAATTCAGGATTTTGTTCTTTTTCTTCGATGTTCAATAAAAACTCCTTTTTACTTGGAGGTCTATTTCCAGTTGAAAAAGTTGTGTATTCTTTGAAGCATTCAATTATTTGATCAAGGTTCAATTCCATATTTAATCTGGAATAGTCCAAATCGAATAAATCACGTCCTTTACTCCGTTGGTAGAGTGCTCTTAATTTAGTGCCAAGGAGTTCATTAATGCTATACGTCTTTATCTTAGCTTTTCCAGAAAACCATTCGCTATCAACTTCAAAAGGAAAGTCCACCCAATCCAAAACATTGAAATGTTCTTTGCAATTAATTTCAAGTTTCAAACGCAATCTGATTCCTTCGTATTCTGATGTAAAGCGGTATAGGGCTTTTGCTCCATGACCTTTTACTTGTGTTTTTCTTGGTTCTTCAAAGAAGGTAATTACTTCTTGCAACCTTTTCATTATAGGTTTTATTGGCCCTGCCTTGATTTGAACTAAATCAATATCCTCCGAATATCTGGGGGCAGGATTGAGGTATAGTTTATGTAAAGCTGTTCCACCTCTAAAAGCTAGATTTTCTCGTAAAAAATCATCAGAAAAAATTTTTATTAAAGCTCGACTAATTATCAAGTCTTGTTCAACTTGATAAAATTGTTTCCAAGGTGCATGGTCTTGCCATTTTGCTATATAAGGCTTTGCAATCATAAGTCGCTTTCTAGTTTTATGTTTACATCAACCTTCCAATTATTATCAATTCTTCCTGGTTTTTGTCCAGATTTTGGAGTCAACAAAACAGGGTAGTATTTAGATGATTTGAGATGTTCAGATATGAGTTTTATTAATTCGTTATCTGCTTGTAACTCTTCGAGTAGAAAACCAAACCGCTGTAAAGTGCTTTTATGTGAATACCAAGTCAATAATTCGGAAACATCTTTTGGGGTAATTTCTTCTATGAGTTCTTCCAAGATGGCTAACATTCTATTGAGCCCACCCAATTTGGTTTGGTGATGTATTAAATCTACAGATGTAAGAGCAGGGCTTGAGATTTTGAATATCCCTGCATCTGACTTTTTCTCTTGAATATTTTTACTTGTCCATTTAGAATTTGTAAAGAATCGGAGTTGTATTTCACTTTTCTTTATATCTCCTAATTTGGGGTTCTCGGTCATCACATATTCCTGTTGTGCTTGCTGATGGCTTGCTCCATGAAATTTGGCGGCTGAGTAAAACCCTAAATAATAGTTTCTATTTAAGGTCTTGAAGAGCTTCTCAATATATAGTTGAATGGGCAATTGACCTTGCTTCGAATATCTTGGTGGAATAATGAGATAAAACTCTTTTCTTAGGTTTATAATCTCCTTTTTATGAACCAACCTTGAGAGTTCTCTTTTTAATGAGGTTTCTGTTTTATTACAACTGTTTAACAGTTCTTTCCAAGAAAAGGCATATTCCTCAAATGATTGAAGTTCATGTATGTATTCGGTAATTGTCAATTATAGTAAAATTTTGAGCAAGATACCATTTTTCGGTAATTATCTCGATATTTTACTATTGTTTTTTCAGCGTTGGAGAAATTTTACTCTTTTGGTTTTTTGTTCGGATAAAGAAGTGGGAAAACCAAATGTGTAAAATGTGCAGTTGGCTTTTTGAATGAAACACAACTCGTTATATGAGTAACAAATGTACTGATTTACCCCTCGCTTTTACGGGATAAGAGTATATTTTGATTATTCTTATCCCGAACTATTCCTTGCTCTAAAATAGTGTCTAATGGACTTTTTATGTTCATTAATGCCTTGCTAGTTACATGGGTGTAAATCATCGTTGTTTTTGGTTTAGAACGCCCTAGTAGCTCTTGAATGTGTCGCAAATCTGTTCCGTTTTCCAGTAAATGTGTAGCGTAACTATGTCTTAAGGTGTGGGTAATAACGGGTTTAGCGATCCTGGCTGCCTTACAACTTCTTCGCAATACTGCCCTTATACTTGCTGCACTATATTTCATTCCTGCTGTCCCCTCTATAAAAAAAATGGCTGATAGCTTAGAATATAATTATTCAGTAGGGGTAAAAGCGGACCAGCAAGACCAAATTAACCGAAGCTAAATGACTAAAAATCACAGAATCTAGGTGATCTCAACTGCTTAATCCTTTGCTATTCTTATTACTTTGCTGGACGTACACTAACTTTTTAAAAGAACCTCGTGGAAGTAATTGAATAATTTGTCGTAGGAGTGTAATTTGGCTCATAGAGAGGAGATTTTAGTTTGTCGTAAATCCAAAATTAGGCTTTGGCCATTCCTCTCCTTTTTTTTGCCCCAAAATATTTTATTTAGGACGGGTGTGAGATAACCCAAAAGGTTTGGAACCAAATTCTTCCATATTTGAGTTCAATAAAATTTATGGATAGCCAGAAAATGTCTTTATTCAGTTCTTCTTTGCTTTGTTCATTATTGCTCCTAAAAAGCAAAAATGGGTTGAGCCAAAAATGGATCAACCCATGCAAGAAGTTTATGAACCTCTCAAAATAAAAAAGGATCAATAACAAGGTCCATGATTACAAAAAAATGACCATCCTAAATTATTTATAGGTATTAATAAATTCAATTAGCTCATCTCCAAAAAGGTCTGGTTCCGTAAGGAATGGACTATGTCCTGATTTTTCAAAAATGAAAATTTCTTTATCATTGGAACCTAAACTATCATGAGCTTCATGAGCAAAAATCAAGGGAACGGAGAGGTCATATTTACCCCATAATACTAAGGAAGGAATGGTAATTTCTGACAGCCTATTGGTATATGATATTTGGTTAAGATCATTTTTATAATCTAGAATATGTCCTATTAAACCCATATTCCAATTCATTTGTAGTCCATTGGGTCTTTGAACATTGTCTCCTCTGTCAAATTCAGATTCATAGAATATCTGATCATCCTGCAAAGTTCCTTCGGCGATAATAGCTAAACTGTTTAATCTCAAATGATTTTCGATACTCCAATCGGAGCCTACAGCCTTCACATCATCAAGCATATCCTCCCAAAATTCAATGCTATTCCCAAGGCTAATTTGCTCATCAGCCGTTATTTGAAGAATTCTCTTGTATTCATCATACAGTCCTTTGTGATTATGAGCTCCATCAACATCAATCCAACCAGAAAATTCCGATTGATTTTTTAATAATACAGCTGTACCCAAGGTTCCACCCCAACTATGGCCCATTAAAAACAATTTTGAATCCTTGCCATATTTGGATCTAATCACCTTAGCCAGAGCCAAAACATCGTCTACCATTAGGTCTATGCTGATATCGTCTTCACAATAATTCCCTTGTGAAACTCCAGAACCTCTTTGATCAAAATATACAACGGCATTGTTTTCTTCAATTTCCTTTCTAATGCTATTTACTCTATAAGCCAAACCATTTGCACCAGGGCCTCCATGAAGTATTATTAAGAACACTTTTTCTGACCCATTGCCATGTATATGAGCGGGCATATCAGCGTTTTCATGCCTTATATAAATGGTTTCATTTAGGTCATTAATACTAGACTCCTCTTTGGAGCAGGAGATCATACTTAAAAGCAAAAGAGCGATTGCTATTATTCGTTCTATATAAAAGTTTATTGTTTGCATTATTTCTTCTTTTTAAAATTAAATCGATAACCATATTGTAAGGAGACCATCGGTAAAACACCTGCATTATAATTTGTCTTTAACGAAAAATTGAGATTGAGATACCATGCACTTAAGCCACTTTCTTTGCGCATTTTTCCAAATCCAATAGAGGTGGAAGGTGTATAATAGCTTCTCCCTGGAAATTTAATTTCAGTAACTTCATCTCCCTTTACTTCAAAGGTTTCCGGTAAAAAAGATCGATAATATCCTAGGGGGTTAAGCTCAAAATTTAGTTGCCATCTTCTTGAGCTGGTTCTTCTCCAAATAAAGCCGTAATAAGTATGTAAACTATTCTCAGTATTTGATCTGAAATTTGTGGAAAACCCTAAACTACCATTCAATAAAAGGTGGTGACTTATTATTTTGGTTCCAGACCTTCTTTCCTTCTTGATTTTCTTTTCATACAAGCCATATTCCAGCCCTAAATTAATCCCATTATTCCATACAAAATTTCCGTAGTAGCCCACTTTAAAATCTGTACGGTTTAAAAATGATAAAGCCTCTAATTGATTTTGAGACTGAAGGTTTATGGCATAAATAAGTAGAAAAAGGACAGCGCATTTTTTCATTTGTCAATAATTTGATTCACTAATTAATATTGACGGCAAAGAAACTTCGGTGTCGCTTGCTAGACAACACTCAATATTGAGTGTTTTTTATTAAAAAAGTTGATTTACTAAACAGTACTGAACCAGCTCTTTGGTAGAGCTGAAATTTAATTTCTCCAGCAATTTTCTTCTATGTCCATCTACAGTATGGGAGCTAATGAACAATTTTTCAGCTATTTGTTTACTTGTATAGTTGAGTGCTAATAATCGAATAACATCCTGTTCCCTTTTACTTATAGATTCTGCAAGCAGGAGCTTTTGGCTGTAATTTTTATAATATATAGTTTCATATTCATTGTTCCTGTTCAACAATTTGGCCACAGCAATTATGGGTTTATTTTCTCCTTTCCCAACGATAGTACCATGGGCAATGGCTATTATAGGCTTGCCAAAATCATCAAAATAGGTAGGTGTTTGATGTTCTAAAAAATTCAGATATTCTCCTTTATTATTTTTTACTCTGTAATTCCATGTATAGGTTATTTTATCCCTATCCTCTGCCTTTACTTCCGTCATGGTGAAGATCATCAAATCCTCCAAGATTTTCATCCATATGGCCAAATCATCAGGGTGAATATGAGAAAACCAATAAGGGACTCCTTGGGATTTCATTTTTTCCCTGTCTAATCCTAAGGCGTATTCAAAATTTTTACTTACAAATGGATAACTCTGCAGAGTGGTATTAGTAACAATAGAAAATGATTCATTGGGGGGAAAGTATTCGTCAAGCTCCCTTAGTTTATTAAGATGGTTTTCAATTATGGTGTTTTTATATTCCTTATTGGTCTCGAATATTTCCTTAAAAACATCAATTGTTGGTTTTTCCATAAATCTATAATTCCCAAATTTCAAGCCTAGTTCCTAGCGCAAATCTAGGGTATTTAAAATTTTGGATCAGCAAATTAAACAGCCTAAACAGTCGAACAATTTAAAGATTCAGAAAACTGCCTTTTTTGGAAATGGGATTTCAGGGCTTCAATACTGAACAAGATCCAAATGATAGAATTTTAAAAAGGGGATTTACTTCTTTTCAGTTCGTAAAATTTTCTCCATTTTACGGCCTTTAGCTAATTCATCAATAAGCTTTTCCATTTGTCGGCATTGCTTATACAATTCAAATTCCTCTTCTATTTCTTCTATCCGATATCCACAAACTACCCCCTTAATCATAAAGGCATTGGGATGAATTTTAGCATTTTTAAAAAATGTTCCAAAGCTTACTTTTTCATCTATTTGTCTTTGTAAGCTAGCATCATCATAGCCAGTAAACCATTGAATAACTTGATCCAATTCTGCTTTTGTCCTTCCATTTTTCTCCAACCTATTCAGATAAAGAGGATAAATGGATGCAAAAATCATATTGGCAACCTTTTCATTTTTTTCAGCTGTAACTTGCATAAGTCTATGGATTTTAAATGTATTCGCGCTGGAATTGTGAAAAAACTCTTTTCGCTTCTGCCCTTGAATTGTAAAGAAACAAAAAGTTTTGAAAATTTTTAAGGAGCCCCACTGTGGAGGTTTGAATTGGGAATTTAAGGCTTGTAATTTTCATTATTCTTATGGAGAGTCTAGCATTGACAACTGTCCTCATTTTATAAACCTTCCACAGAACCTATTTTGACCATTGCAAAAAAATTCCACTTGTCATTTCCAATGATCTATAAAGCTTTAGCCTATCTGGTATTTCAATTTTCCTCTAGCGCGCACATTCGTGCGTGTTTCCTCTAGTAATTTTAAAAAACATAGTTCATATTAATAGTTTTCCTGCAAATAAGACAGCCCCTCTATCAGTTCGTTTGTCTTTTCACTGGTGGTGGATGTTTTGAGCTGAAAAACTATTTCTTTCTTTAAATCTTCGCAGGCATTTGGATATAAATTCAGAACCATGGCAGAAAATAGAATTGAAAGAGTTTTTTTCATGATAATATTATTATTTAAAAACGAAGGAGTGCATAAGCATCGGTCTTATTAAAGCCTCGTGTCATATCCCCTTTCTTAGCTTAGTTAATCTTTTATCTTTTCATAAAGATCTAATATTAGCCTGGAGCTTTTTTCATGCATGTTGAAGATAAATAAAGAAACGCGATCTCCTGTATTTATGCTATAACTATGGCTTGATATCTCATGAATTTTATAGGGACGAAAGTATCTCTCTGAATGTTTTTCAAGTTTTAAAGTCCCGGAAATGTAGTCTCCATTTGGACAGATAAATTTGAAAGTACTATCATCTTCGAAAATAAAGTAGGCGTTTCCAATTTCTTCAAATTGTAGGATGTTCGATAATGTATCTATGGATCTAATCACCATAGAATCTTTGCTATATGACCATTTCTTTTCCACTAAAATGAAATGCTTGTTTTGCCAATAATAGGCTAATCTACCTTTCTTAAAGGATGCTAAGAAAATGGAGTCGCTCATAACCGCTCTAACTTCATCTGAAGCCTTCTGACGGATAATTTTTTCAATAGAATTTTGGTCAATGGATTGATGTCCCTGCCAATGGTGAACTATTGATTGACTATCGCAATCAATAGCTTTGGTAGTTGAAGGTTGGTTTTGGATTAAAGCCTGAAGGAGCATTAGAATTTCTTGCATTTCATATTTTACCCCTACAATACTAATGGTAGCAACTTGATCTGAATAAAGCTGCTCGCCATGAATCATTTTGTTTTCAAGGTCATCGCCACATTGAAAAACCTTATTAAACCCAATCGCATATCTACAAGCTGAATTTTCATAAATATAATCATGAGCGAAGTCAATAAAAACAGGCTTTTTGTAGCCTAAGTCGGATGAAAGTTTACTAGCCAATTTAGAAATTAACTCAGCCTGCTTGATAATCTCAAACTGATAACCCGTCATTATACGGCTGGTCACATTTTTATCGGTAAATGATTTACAAAAATCAACATGCCCTAATGTAGACTTAGAGAAAATTATCAAAATTATTAGGGCTATTCGTTTCATTTCTAATTTACGACATAAAGGGAAAAGGTATAGAATCCAACTTTTCAATACTTTCTTTGCCCAAATATACTATAATAATTAGTATGAAAGTCATAGTCAAAAAAGCAGATTTAATTAAAAAATTGAATCCTTATTTATGGTCATGATATTTCTGAATCATCTCCAATGGACCTAAATGTGGGCGACCAGCTGCTTTTGCAAAATCGGATTTTATATGGTTTGCTCCACTTCGGATGCCTTCATAAATTCCGGCGATAATAGTTCCTAAAAAATCACCTAATGCTGCTTGCCTTTCTTTTTTGTACTCCTCTACAGATATGGATGTAAAACCCAGTTCAGTACCATAAACCTGATTGATATAATCGGCTAATTGACTTTGGCTAATACCTTCGCCTAGCAAGTTTAGAGTCTCGCCGTTTAAACTGTCCTTCAGCAACATTTGTGTATAAGCATAGGCCAATTCTTCCCTACTGGTATATCCACACAGTCCATTTGCAGCAGAATTTATAATACCACCCTCCTTTATATAGGTATCTATATATTCAAGATCTGGTTCAATATAAATACCATTGCGGCCAATAACATATTCCAATCCTGAATTTCGAATATCTTCTTCCGTCTGGCGATTGCTTTGTACAACAGGACTAAAGGCCGTATTTACTTCATCTCCTACTATGCTGGTGTAAACGATTTTTTTTAGCCTATTCAGCTTTGCAGCTTCTATTACATTGCGGTGTTGACCTATTCGTTTTTTCGGATCATCCATCCCTGAAACCAACAACAGTTTGTCAATTCCTTTTAGGGCTTCCTTAAAATCTTCAAGACTATTATAATCCCCTTTCCTCACTTCCACACCCAAGTGCTGAGCTTTGGAAGTTGTGCGGGCAATGGCGACTACATTTTCTTTTCCCACCTCTGCGATGAGTGATTTGGTAATCGAGGCTCCTAATTGGCCACTTGCTGATGTTACGGCTATTTTCATTTTTTATTCTTTTTTGTCTTTAGTTGATAATAAATAAATTCATCCACCGGAGCCCCTCTAGCGCGCACATTCGTGCGTGTCTAGCACACATTTCTGCCTTGGTTTTAAATTTTTCCAGGACCTTTTTTAATTGTCCGATTTTCTGAAAGGCCTCTTGATCCTGAATAGCTGTGTATTCAGCTTTCCCAGCTTTTTCTTTTAGTCTTGATTTTCCTCCACAGCTTGGACAAATAACTACAGTGCTCATGGTTTTAAACTTTAGAGCAAATCTCCATATTTGCTTCGAGGAAGGAAAGGTGAAAATGCGGGTTAAAATGGTAAATATGGAACCCAATAAAAATTAGCCCTAGCGCCCCGCCAGAGAGTAAATCCTAGCGCGCACATTCGTGCGTGTTCTTCTTGTAAATAGTCATGCAAATAAAATTGACACGCATGTATATGCGCGCCAGATGTGCCAGATGTAGCCAGATTTAGCCAGATGCACTAAAAGCAGTTTACCCATTAATTTGTGGAGAATAGTTTGGGTACAAAATTTCCCATTAAAAAACGAAAATAGGATTCTATCTTCCTAAAATGTCAGAACGCTACAAAGTATTAGATAACTCGACACCAAACTTTATCACCCTCACTATCATAGATTGGGTAGACTTATTCATTCGCCCAGTATATTTTAAAATACTTGACAATGCTCTAAACTATTGCATAGAAAATAAGGGCCTGGAAATAAATGCTTATGTATATATGTCTAGCCACATTCACTTAATTGTTAGCTCCAAAAAGGATTCCATCCCAAATATCATAAAGTCCTTTAAAATTTATACAACAAAGGAATTTCTAAAAGCCATAAAAGAATCTCCAGAAAGTAGAAGGGAATGGTTGTTAAATAAATTTAGTTTAGCTGCAAACAGAATAAAAAGAGGAAAAAATTACAAGGTTTGGAAGGATGGTTTTCATCCAATTATTTTGGACAATTCTTTAAAAGTAGAACAGAGAATAAAATATATCCATAATAATCCTTTTGTCTCTCAATTGATAAGAGAACCTCGGGATTGGGTAAATAGTAGCTGTTTACAATATGAAAATGAGAAATGTAAATCTAATGTTCAGATTGTTCGATTGTATTAGTTTTAGAAATTAAATGACCTCTAGCTTTAAATAATGATTTACCACCTCTAGCGCGCACATTCGTGCGTGTTCCTCTAGTAAGTAAATAGTCATGCAAAAAAGATAGACACGCATGAATATGCGCGCCAGATACGTTAAAAAATTAATTTTTAATCAAAAAAAAAACTCTAGCGCGCACATTCGTGCGTGTTCTTCTAGTAATTTTAAAAAACACAGCCCAAATTAATAGTTTAGCAAATAAGATGGACACGCATGAATATTCGCGCCAGGGTAAGACACGCATGAATGTGCGCGCCAGATACGTCAAAAAAATCTCCCCTATCTTCAAAATCAATTAATCCCTCAATATTAATATGATAATGTTAGAGGAAAACTTATTAAAATAATAGCTTTGAAGCCAAAGCCTATTCTCCCATATAAACAAGAAAAGAATCTATGAAAGATGATAAATTGGCGGTACTTATAGATGCCGATAATGTTCCTTATGCCAATGTAAAAGAGATGTTGGACGAAGTAGCAAAATATGGCAGTCCTACTATAAAACGAATCTATGCAGATTGGACTATGCCTACTGTTTCTGGATGGAAAAATGTATTGTTAGAAAATGCTATCACCCCCATCCAGCAATATAGTTATACTAAGGGCAAAAACTCCAGTGATAGCGCCCTAATTATAGATGCCATGGACTTACTGTACTCTGAAAAGGTAAATGGATTTTGTATCGTCTCTAGCGATAGTGATTTCACTAGGCTGGCCACAAGGTTAAGGGAAGCTGGAATGTTTGTAATGGGGATAGGAGAGCGCAAAACCCCACAGCCATTTATTACCGCTTGCGACAAATTCGTGTATATAGAAATATTGAAAACGGAAGGAAGTTCAGAAGAAGATAAATCCACTTCGAAAAACAAAACTAAAGACAAAGCCTCACATGTTGGTGTGGTGGATAAAAATCTCATCAAAATAATAAAAGCTAGTGTCAATGAAATTTCAGATGACAGTGGCTGGGCATTTTTAGGGCTTTTGGGAAATTACCTCATCAAACGAAAACCAGATTTTGATCCTAGAAACTATGGTTTCCATAAATTATACCCGCTTATTAAAAGTTTAAATGAATTTGAAATTCAGGAACGAGAAACCAAGGATGGAAATATTCGCCATATTTATCTGAGAAATAAATAGCCTTCCTATTTTAATGGATTTGATTTTTAATCTCTAGTTTAAATTTTAAGAATTGCAGCCTTTTCAAAAACAAATTTTACAAGCCACAAATTCTACAAAAATCACGGGCTCAAAATTTATTCAGGAGCTATGGAGTTCCTATGGAAGTCTCGAGAAATTATTTCTTCAGGGAAATCCCAATATTCCCAGTGTAATTGTAAAACATATCAAGTTTCCTGAGAAACAAAATCACCCAAGGGCTTGGAATACTAAACTAGGACATGAAAGGAAAATAAAATCCTACCAAATAGAACAAAATTGGTATCAAAGACATTTAAACCTCCCTGTAAACAAGTCATTTCGAATCCCTAGATGTTATTTAAATATCAGCTTAAAGGAGGAACAAATCATTCTCCTCGAAGATTTGGATAATGCTGGATTTCCTAGCCGAAAAACAAATATCAGCATTGACGAAATAAATCTGGTTTTAAAATTCCTTGCCAAATTCCATGCAAACTATTTAAATGAAAAAACCAATGGCCTTTGGGAAATAGGAACCTATTGGCATTTGGATACCCGCCAAGAAGAATGGGTGGCAATGGAAGATAGCCCCTTAAAAAAAAGGGCTGCTGAAATAGATAAAATTTTAAATCAATCACAATTTAAAACCTTAGTTCACGGAGATGCCAAACTGGCTAATTTTTGTTTTTCAAAGGATGCTGATAAAGTTGCCGCTGTTGATTTCCAATATGTTGGAGGAGGCTGCGGGATGAAAGATGTAGCCTATTTCCTGGGAAGCTGCTTAAATGCCAATGAACTTTTTGAGCACTGTAAGGACCTCTTGGACTATTATTTTAGGGAATTAAAAAGGGCATTGAAGGGAAAACTCCAAGAGCAAGACATTAAAAATCTTGAAAAGGAATGGTCCTATTTATTCGATTTTGCCTGGGCAGATTTTGATAGATTTCTATTAGGATGGATGCCAAGTCATTCAAAAATTAATAGTTTTAGTAGAGAAAGAGTTGAAAGCTGTTTGAAGAAATTAAACTCATTGTCCTAAAAAGGATTTTCAAATTTTCAATAATTAGAATTTATATTAATGTAGGTTAAATTCCTTAATATTTCTTTTTCTTTGAAGGTTTCAGCGTATTTCCTTGCTGGCTAGATTTAATTCTGATTTACCATTTACTATGGCCCAAAAATTCAAAATTGTTTCCGATTATTCTCCTACTGGTGATCAACCTCAAGCTATTGAAGAGCTTGTAGCTGGCATTAACAGAGGAGATAAATTCCAAACCCTTTTGGGTGTTACTGGCTCTGGAAAAACCTTTACTGCCGCCAACCTAATTGAAAGGGTACAGAAGCCTACTTTAGTATTAAGTCATAACAAAACACTAGCCGCCCAACTTTATGGTGAGTTTAAACAGTATTTCCCAAATAATGCGGTGGAATATTTTGTTTCCTACTACGATTATTACCAGCCCGAAGCCTATTTACCTTCCTCTGGAACTTATATAGAAAAGGACCTTTCTATAAATGAGGAAATTGAAAAGCTTAGATTAAGCACCACATCTTCCCTATTATCTGGAAGAAGAGATGTGCTGGTAGTAGCATCCGTTTCCTGTTTATATGGTATTGGAAATCCACAAGAATTTGCCAACCAGGTAATAGAAATCCATAAGGGCCAGGTGATTGCTAGAAATGCGCTGCTTCTACTTTTTGTAAATGCCCTATATAGCCGAACTACTTCTGAATTTACCAGGGGTAGTTTTAGGGTAAAGGGCGACACTATCGATGTTTTTCCCGCTTATGCTGATTATGCTTTTAGGATTCATATGTGGGGTGATGAAATAGAGGATATTGAAAGTTTTAACCCTTCTACAAGGGAAATAATTGAGAAATATGAGGAGGTGAGAATTTTTCCAGCAAATATTTTTGTTACAGGAAAAGGTAAACTCAATGAAGCCATTCACAAAATCCAAGATGATATGGTAGATCAGGTTGAGTTTTTTAGAAAAAATGAAAGACCTTTAGAAGCCAAGAGGTTACAAGAAAGAACAGAGTTTGATCTGGAAATGATTCGCGAACTTGGTTATTGCTCAGGCATAGAAAATTATTCGCGCTACCTCGATGGCCGTAAACCTGGAACCCGCCCTTTTTGCCTTTTAGATTATTTCCCAGATGATTTTTTAATGGTGATTGATGAAAGTCATGTTACCATTTCACAGGTTTCTGCTATGTATGGTGGAGATAGATCGCGTAAGGAAAATTTAGTGGAATATGGATTTAGGCTTCCTGCTGCTATGGATAATAGGCCCCTAAAATTTGAGGAATTTGAAATGCTTCAAAACCAAGTGGTTTACGTTAGTGCTACCCCTGCAGATTATGAATTAGCAAAATCTGAAGGTGTGGTAGTTGAGCAGTTAATTCGCCCTACAGGATTGCTTGATCCCATTATTGAAGTTCGCCCCGTAGATAATCAAGTGGATGACTTGATGGAGGAAATTCAAAAAAGAGTGGAAATTGATGAAAGGGTATTGGTAACAACGCTTACCAAAAGGATGGCCGAGGAATTAACCAAATATTTAACCCGATATGGAGTGAGGTGTAGATATATTCATTCAGATGTAGACACATTGGAAAGAGTGGAAATCATGCGTGATTTAAGATTGGGGATTTTTGATGTTTTAATAGGTGTAAACCTTCTCAGGGAAGGATTGGATTTACCGGAAGTTTCTTTAGTGGCAATTCTCGATGCAGATAAAGAGGGCTTTTTAAGATCGGAAAGGTCTTTGGTGCAAACCGTTGGTAGGGCAGCAAGGAATGTAAAAGGTAAGGCAATAATGTATGCGGCAAAAATTACTGCTAGTATGCAAAAAACTATTGATGAAACGAATAGGAGAAGGAAAACTCAGGATGAATACAATCAAAAACATGGGATTAAACCCAAAGCCCTTAGTAAATCAAAAGAGTCTATTCTAGCAGCTTCTAGGGCCACAGCATCTACCTCCTACCTGCAAACCAACGAATACCAAAAAGCTGCAGAACCGGAGTTGAGATATCAAACCAAAGAGCATTTAAGCAAAGCGATGACAGCCACACGCAAGAAAATGGAAAATGCTGCCAAGGCTCTAGATTTTATTGAAGCGGCTAGATTAAGGGATGAATTGGCAGCCCTTGAAGAAAGAATGAAAAAGGAATATGGATAAACCTTCAGCAATTTTGAATAGTCATTTTACTATCTTGTGACTATAATACAATCCAAGCTGCTTGAAATCTCAATCTATTTTTCATTTATCTCTCACCTTTTTTTTAGGCATTTGCCTGAGCTTCTCCTCTGCAGGGAAGAGTGCTTTACTGGATAGTCTTTTGGTTCATTTTGAAAAAGTAAATGAGGATTCAGCGGGCTTAAAAGCCAGAATTGCCAGCGATATAGCTTGGGAATATTTGTATTTAAATCCAGATAGCACAAAATTATTTTCTCAATATTCATTAGACTATGCCAAGCTTGCTAAGGATCCTTATTCTATTGCTACGGCACATGGATCTTTTGGTTTGTATTATGATGTTACTGGAGACTATGACGCGAGTATAGAGTCTTATCTGGAAGCCATCAAAATTTTAGAGAATTACCCTCAATATGAGCTTGGACTAAATGCCAATTACCACAATCTATCCCTTATTTTTATGAATATTGAAGATTGGCCAAAAGCAATTTACTATGCCAAAAAGGCCCTTCAATACGATATTGATCACAATAAATATCAAGGACAGGTGTATGCCTATATGAATATTGGAACCATGTATGGCAATGCCAATGATATGGATAGCAGTCTATATTTTCATCGCAAGGCCATTTCTGTAGGCAAAAAACATGGGGAGCTTGACTATATCATTGACTATGTGAATATGGCGGATATCGAATTAGATAGGAAGAATTACGACTCTGCTCGATTTTATTTGGATGAATACATTCGCTATTCCCGAAATGCACCAAGCTCCAGAAAATTAAATCGTCTGGCACATGGCCTGGTAGGACAAACCCGCTTATATATTGAAACTAAAGAAGCCGAAAAAGCAAAAATCGCAGCAGATAGTGCCGCATTGATCATTGACCAGCTTCAAAGTCCAAAATTGAAGGTGAAATTATTGGCCTATTATTCAAACTATTATGCCCTGATTGGTGACTATAAACAGGCCCTTTCCTATTACCAGGAAAAGGAAAATCTAAAAGATAGCATCATCAGGTTGGAGCTCCGGGAAAAAATTGAAATTGTAGAGGCTCGATATCAAAAGGAAAAACAAGAAAATGAAATCTACCAGCTTAAGGTAAACAGCGAAATCGGAGAATTGGAAATGGCCAAAACTGAAGGACAGAGAATACTATTTCTCATCATTGCCATTTTAGCAATAATCACACTTCTTATCCTCAGCTTTTTCTTTATAAACAGCCGAAAAAATTCCACTCGATTAAAATCTAAAAATGCCATAATAGAAAATTTGATTCGCGAAAGCCATCATAGGATAAAAAACAATCTTCAAGTGGTAAGCAGCCTATTAAATATGCAATCTAATACGGTTGAAAATAAAGATGCCCAAATGGCTATTCGCGAGGCTCAACATCGGGTAAAAACAATTGCTCTACTCCATCAAAGATTACAGGGCTCCCAAGATTTTGAAACCATTCAATTAGATGAATTTCTAATTAAACTTTCAGAAAGCGTTATTTTAGGTATGCTTGGAAAAGATGTGAAGGTTGAAAAAAACTTTGGTCTTGAAAAAATAAAGGTGGAAACAGACCGAGCCATTGCTATTGGACTACTAGTGAACGAGCTCATCACCAATAGTATAAAATATGCTAGCAAAAAGGGAGAAATATTAAACATTAAACTAAATTTAAAGAATCAAGAGCAACTGTTTTTAGAATATGCAGATAATGGCCCGGGATTACCGGAGGGAATGGATATTACCGAAAGTAAATCATTGGGTTTCACCATTATCCAAAGCATTGCAGGTCAGCTAAATGCATCGCTCGAGATATCTAGCACAAATGGTTTTAAGGCTGAAATAAAAATCCCGAATGAGTACTGAAGAAACTCAAATATTAATTGTTGAAGATGAGGCGATAATTGCCCAAGACATTGCTCTTACCTTAAAAAATGCCGGATATAGTGTTGCAGGAATAGCCCATAATGCGGAAAAGGCTATTGAGATTTTAAATAATACTCCCCCTGCACTAGCTCTTTTAGATATTCAAATAAATGGCAATATCAATGGGCTAATGTTGGCTTCAATTATCAAGGATCAATACAAGTTGCCATTTATCTTTTTAACCTCCTTTACTGATGAGGACACACTAGAAAAAGTAAAGGAATTAAAAGCTGCAGGCTATATTATTAAGCCTTTTGATGCTCGAGAATTAACCGTAAATGTGGAACTGGCTATTGAGAGATATAAAAATGAAGAATCCGAAAAAACAGATTTACCCAAAACTGGAGATGATTATTTTTTTGTGAAACGAGAAAGCGAATTGATAAAGGTTAAATCGGATGAGATTTTATTTGCCCAAGCATTTGATAATTATTGTTACCTGATTACAAAAAACCAGAAATACCTTATTCCCCACACCCTTAAATCTGTTGAGGAAAAATTATTGGCTCATAATTTTTTAAGGGCTCATAGAAGTTATTTGATCAACCTAGCTTGTGTTCAAGTAATTGGTGAGGATTATGTTGAAATTGAAGCTCAAAGAATTCCAATAAGTAGACAAGCAAAACCAGAGTTAATGCAAAGAGTTTCCTTACTTTAGAAAATCTACTGTTCACTAAAAATTTTCGTTTACTCCCTTCTTTTCCCTTTTTAGGCAAGGCTTTTTGACTTAGATTTAATTCAAATAATTGCCTTATGAGAAATTTAATACCCCTTTTTAGTTTTATCCTCGCTCCTTTTTTTGCTATTTCCCAGTCTTTAACCGCCCCCGTTGCGGAAGGTGTTTATGGAGGGAGAGTACATGCCATTGATGCCTATGCCCTTGGAGCAGATAGTACACGTATTGTGATATCTACAGAAAGTGCCAATAGCCTTTTTTATGCTGATGTAAAATCTACCCAAGTAGGAAGCAAAAGCTATTTGGCAGATTTTTTACCGGTACCTGGCGCTGATATGGATGATGGATTTGGTGATAATATCAATAAAATTGCCGTTCATGAAAATTCCCAGTATATCTTTTTCCTAGATGCAGGACATGTATATAGGGTAGCGCCAAAATCAGGATCTTCAGTAGGATTAACATTGATTTCCAATATTTCCCAAATAAAAATTGTAGATGATAATTTTTATGCAGTTGAGGGTGGTGATTTACATTTTGGAAGCATTTCTAGTAGCGGTGTAATAAGCCTAAACCCCTCATCTCCCATTACCATTTCAAGTTCTGGACTAAGCAGCCCTCCAATCATAGAAATTGACAAGGTAAGCCAAGAAATGTGGATTTTTGTAGAAGGCAGCAACCCTGAATTGTATAAAAGTTCGGAGCCTTATACCGCATTTGGATCTTCCACAAGCTTCAGTTCCATTTCTTTATCATCTATGATTAAAGCTAATGTAGAGTATCGTGCTTTTGGCTCAGCACCTGATGGATTCCTCTACATAATGGGTAACCACTACCCAAGTGGTTCTAATGTGAGCGATATATTTTATGTTGTTGTTTCCGAAGATAGCGCTGGTACTTGGTATCATTACGACAAACCATTTTCAGGACCATTTGCTCAAGTAGCAGGACCAAATATTGGTTTTGCTGGTACGGCTAATAAATATTATATGAGTAATGGTGACAGTTGGAATAGCAATAATGGAGATTCCACAGCCTGGAATTATTTTGGTGTTCCTGGTGGATTAAACAATAATAATCGAGCGAATAGTGGTGCTGTGCAGGTGGATCCTGTAAATGATTCCCTTGTATATTTTACCACAAATGTAGCCTTTGGATTTAGCGCAGATTATGGATCTAGCGGCAATGGATTTAACAGTGGCCTAACCGCGGTTCAGGTTTACGATATGGAAATGACTTCGGATTATGAAACTGGTTGGGTGGCCTCCAAAAGTGGTATTCGTAAGGTAAGCAATTATAAGAGTGCAGCGAGCTGGTCGGCCACCCAATTCCCGAATGGTGATGGAAGCCCCTATTTTTCTATTGCGATGGCTGGAGATCATACAGATACAGTTTATGCCGGAAATGTTCGTATTAAAAAAACTACAGATGGTGGTGCAAACTGGAATCTTGTATTTGATCCAACAGCTCCTTCAGGAGGAAATATTTATCCCCCACATGGCACAGAATGTAGAAGTTTAGAAATTAATCCCTGGAATCCGGATGTTGTTTTAGCAGGTTTTGCAAGTGATCTTAGCAGCTATGGTGGTTTGTTTTTAACTACCGATGGAGGCAATAATTGGTCGCAATTATTAGTAGAAAGTGCCAGCCCTGGATCCGATGTTGATGTTCACGACATTATTTTCACTGATTCTACAACAGCATATATCGGAGTGTTTTATGATTTAGCCAGCCCCCAAGGGAAAAGTATTTATAAGGTTTCTGATATCGGATCCTTAAATAATGTTAGTCAAAACATGGATGCTAGCAATACTGTGGTTGGCTATCAAATTGTTGCCTCCATCTACGACTTGGAAATTAGTCCGAGCGGTGACACCCTTTTTGCGGCGGGAACAGATGCTGGAATAAACCACCCTATTTGTTATTATAAAGATTTAGCAGGAACTGATAAATGGGAAGTGATTAGCACCTCTGGATTTCCTTCAGGATCAAATGATGTTGCCTCGGCAGTAACCATAGGTGCCAATGTAGTTTTTTGTGCAGTAAACAGTGATATTTACACCTATGATCTAAGTGTTGGTGGTTCTTGGTCGCTGGGATATAGTTACCCCGTAGGAACTCAAATAAACTTCTTGTTTTATGATGAATTATTGGTAGGAACTGGTACAGGATTATACGCACAATATCTAAATCCCAATTTTTCCATCGCAGAAAAAAGTCTAAATAATATTGCAAAGATTGCCCATGTATACCCCAACCCTAGCCATGACTATATTCAAATTGAATTATTAAATTCCAATGAAGAAATAGGAAAACTATCTATTTATGGATTGGATGGAAAGTCTTATACTATTGTAAAAAGTCGCGATGAAGGCTTTAGAGTATTATTGAATTTAAAACATTTAAAAAGCGGAATTTATATTCTGGACCTTGAGCAAGGAAAGGATCATTTTACTGAGAGGATTATTGTTAACTAATATTACTACTTGCACTAGGATCATTTTAATCCCTCATTGGAAATTCTGATGAGGGATTTTTCGTTTCTTATTAAACCTTTCGGAATTCTAATGGTCTTATCCTACATTTGCAAACCCCTATGAAAATCTCCATCCTCATTGTATTAACCTTTTGGTTAAACCTTTGTCATTCCCAAATAACCGGTAGTATAATTGACCAAGAAATGGAAGCACTTCCTGGTGCCTCTATTGTTGCTAAACAAAATGGCAAAATCATTAAAGGCGAACTAAGTGATTTTAATGGTAAGTTTTCCATCACACTAGATGAAGGTATATATGATTTAGAAATCTCCTTTATCAGTTATCAAACTGAAATAAAAAAAATTAAGGTAGAAAAATCACCTTTGGATTTAGGGATTATTCAACTAAAACCATCCAATACATCTTTAAATGAAGTAACGATTGAGGGCGAGGCTAATCTGGTAGAATTTAAACAGGATAAACGCGTCTATAATATTGCCAAAGATCTTAGCTCAGCCGGGGCGAATGCCAGTGAAGTTTTAGATAATATACCTTCTGTTGATGTGGATATCGATGGAAATATTAGTCTTAGAGGAAGCCAAAATGTAAGAATATTAATAGATGGCAAACCCTCTGGTTTAATTGGTACTGATCCTGCTACTGCTCTACGTTCTTTACAATCTAATATGATTGAACGTGTGGAGGTGATTACTAACCCTTCGGCGCGCTATGAAGCCCAAGGCGAGGCTGGAATTATCAATATCGTATTGAAAAAAAATAGGGAAAATGGCTTTAATGGAAATTTTGAAATTTCAGCAGGTAGCCCAGACCTTTATGGTGCCGCTGCAGGATTGAATTACAGAACTGGAAAATTGAACTTTTTTGCCAATTTAGGATTTAATTATAGGAATAGCCCAGGAGGAGGGTTTACAAAACAAACCTTCAATCTTTCGGATACAAGCTATGCTTTTAATAGTACAAGAAATCAAACTCGAGGTAGATCTACATCCACCTTGCGATTTGGGGCAGACTATCAATTAACCCAAAACCAAAGCCTTACAGGAACCTTCTTATATCGCCCTTCTGATGGCAATAACCGGGTGGAAATTGACTATGATGATTTCAATGAAAATGACGTCCTAACCGAAAGACAGTCAAGGATTGACGATGAGAATGAGAAAAAACGAACCTTAGAAGGGGATATCCATTATGAAAAAACCCTTGAAGGAAAAGATCATAAATGGACTATGGATCTTAGAGTTCAAGACTCTGATGATAGGGAAGATTCCGAAATTCAGCAGATAAATTCCTTCGGTAGCGCCAATGAATATCAAAGGGTAAATAACCAGGAGGATGAGCAAAGCTTTCTTTTTCAAACGGATTATATAAAACCCTTTAGTAAGATAAGAGGAATTGAACTTGGAGCACGCTACAATTTTAGAAATATCATCAATAATTATCAGGTTAGCCAATTAAACGAATCTGGAGTTTATGAAAACCTTGATTTATATACCAACAATTTTAATTACGTAGAAAATATTGCTGCGGCCTATGCCATTTACAACGATGGTATTGGTGATAAAATAACCTACCAATTGGGCTTAAGAGGAGAGTACACAGGCTTAGAAACCGAATTGGTAAAAGAGAATATTAGCAATCCGAGGGAATATTTCAATTTATTTCCTAGCGTGTTTTTCACCTGGAAAATGAGCGAAAGAGGTGATCTACAATGGAGTTATTCCAGGCGAATTAGCCGACCAAATTTCCGCTCTCTTCTCCCCTTTTTTAGCTTTAGTGACAATAGAAATTTCTTTTCTGGAAACCCAAATCTAAATCCTGAATTCACCGATTCTTATGAAATCGGACATGTAAGATATATAGGAAATGCCACCATTTATGCCGGTGTGTATTACCGCCATAGAACGGGGGTAACCGAAAGGATTAGAACCGTAAATGACAGCGGCTTCACTGAAATATTCCCGATTAACCTAGCCGTCCAAGATGCCTATGGAGTGGAGCTCACCTATTCCCAATCAATTTTTGATTGGTGGAAAATAAATGCTAATGCCAATATTTACCAAGCGAATAATAAAGGTGAATATGAAGGGATAGACTATGGCAGTGAAAACTTTAGCGCCAGAGGAAGGTTTATGTCTCGTTTCACATTTTGGGATAGCGATCTCCAAGCAAGTTTTAATTTTCGCGCTCCACAAACAACCGCACAAGGAAGAAGCGAAGGTATTTATACTGCAGACCTCGGATGGAGTAAAGATCTAATCAAAGGAAATGCTACTCTCACCCTTAGCATTAGAGATGTTTTTAATAGCCGGAGAAGAAGAAGCTTTAGTACAGGTGATAATTTCACCACCGAATCAGAATTTCAATGGCGTGCAAGGCAGTTCACCGCAACTCTTATCTATAGGTTAAATCAGAAAAAACAAAGAGAGAAAAGAGGTGAAGGTATGGAAGATGATGACTTCGGCTCCTAATTAGAAACCAAAGCCACAATTCCACATTTTTAAGAATTAATCATTTAGTGAAATACCACTAATGGTAGAAGGTTCTGGATTTCCCATTCTCACTTCTGTATCAATTCCAAGACCTGAAGAAAATAAAGACCCAGGTACATTGTTTACCGTACCGGTTAAATGATCTTCATCACTTATTTCAAAGGTTAGAATAATAGCGGTTTTGTTTGTGTTAATGGAACAGTCAATACAATTATAATTGTCCATCACACCCGGCTTTTTCTTTACAATAATAGCCACATCCTTATCCCCTTTAATAAGTTGCCCTTGTGCCCTTTGACCACAAGAACTTAAGCTTCCGGATTGAATGGTGAAATAATCAGAATCTGTTTGTGTAACATCGCCAATAGTCCCATTAATTGGACTTGCCTCATCAGGAATATCTAAAAAGGTAAAACCGTAAGACGATAAAATTGTTGAAGTTTGAAAAGTAAAAGTAGCTTCATTGCAGGTTTCACCAGTTCTGGATGCCATGCTAAAGTTTATGGTTCCATTATTAAGCATCCCTGTGCTGTTGTCTGGTTTTGGAAACTGATCACCAACAATTTTGATACTTAAATTAAATTTTGAGGAGTCGTAATTGAAATCTAAAGAATCAATACTAAAGTTGTAATTGCTCATTTGGTTGTATTTAGATCAGCAATTTGAAAAAAAAAACCAAAGCATTGTTATACATTTGATTAGATTTTTAGTAAAACGCACCTTTTTTTTAGTGAACAGACAGCTTATCATCAGATTTACAGCTAAATACAAACGCTCTTTTTATCAATTTATATTGATTCTATTTTTTGCGCTTGCTTCCAACAGCATCTATGCCCAAAGCAATACCCAGGATATAACAAAAGAAAAGAATGGTGAAGTAAGCCAAATTTTGGACGATGCCTGGGACTACTATATGTACAAACGGGATTCTATGTATTATCTCGATCATTTGGCGCTAAGACTTTCTAAGAAATATAATTTGTCTAATTGCCAAGCAACGGCCCATAGTCAGTTGGCTCTTTATTTCGAAAGTGAAGGAGTTTATGATTCTGCCATTTATCATTTCTTTAAGGGTATAGAGATTTATGAAACTTTTGATTCATTGAGGCATAAAACCATTAACGCCTATTTCAATTTGGCAGGTTATTACCAAAAGATGGAATTCTTTAATGAGGCACAAAAGGCTTTGAAAAAAAGTGCAGACCGCGCTATTGAATATAAGAATTATGAGCATCTCCCTTTTGTATACCAACTTTTAGGCAGCAATATTATGGAGCCAAATGGCGCCGATAGCTCCATTATTTACTTTAAGATGGGGATGAAAATGGTGGATACCCTTGAATTTGAAAATACATCACAAGCAGAAGTAGATAATTTAATCTTGGCCCTTAATGCCAATCTTTGTTTTGATTATCTGTCTATTAACAGTCTAGATTCCGCAAAAAAATACTTGGATAATTACGACCACTATCTCCAAAAACTTGGCCCCGGGCAGAACTATTCTGAGATGAATCTAGCCTTAATGAAACACCAATATTATTTGGCCATAAAAGATTTTAAAAATTCATTGAAGTTTCTGGATCAAAGACTAATACTAGCTAAAAATTTAGGATTAGCAAATGATATATTGATCACTCTTGAAGCACACAGCAACCACTATAGGATTGCTGAACAATATGATAGCGCATTTTTCTATACTAGGAAGGCTATGCTATTTAAAGATTCTTTGGAAAGTGTGCAGGTAAAGCAAATGGTGGCAGAAGTGGAAACTAAATACCAAACGGCAGAGAAAGAAAAGAAAATTTTAAAACTGGAGACAGACGCCAAACTTTCAGAATCCAGAAATTTATTACTGAGTGGACTGTCTATTGCTTTTGGCTTAATCATCATTACGGTAAGTATTTTTTACTCTATCAATCGTAAAAAATCAAAAAGGCTGGCCAAGCAAAATATTATTATCCAAGAATCGTATACAGAAATTGAAAACCTTATCCGAGAAAGTCATCATCGAATAAAAAACAATTTACAGGTGGTGAGCAGTCTATTGAAAATGCAAAGTAAAAATGTTCTTTCAGACGAGGCTAAATCTGCACTGATGGAAGCCTTTAACAGGGTGAAAACCATTGCCTTGCTTCATCAAAGGCTTCAAGGATCACAAAGCTTTAGAAAAATCAAGGTGAAAGATTTTATTGAGCAACTTACTGGGAATATTAAGCATAGTCTTACAACTGGTGAATCTAAAATTGAATTAGAAACCAATATTCAGAGCCTAGAAATTGAAACCGACGACACCATTTCTATTGGATTAATAATAAATGAACTCATCACCAATTCCATCAAATATGCCTTCCCAGAAAAAATGGGAAAAATTGAGGTTAGCCTTGAATCGACAGGTGAAAATTTAGTGTTGATAGTAAAAGATAATGGAATAGGATTTCCAGAGAATTTTGATCCGCTTTCTGGTAAAAGCTTAGGATTTAAAATTGTAAAATCCTTAGCAACAAAGCTAAAAGCTGAACTGGAAATTGAAAACCAAAATGGTGCTCTTATCCAAATAAAAATGAAGGGCTAAGAAAGAATTTAGGTATAAAGAAATTAATTAACTTCACAACTTCTTAGACGAATAAAATTACACCAAGTCTGGCCAGGACTTTTTCTTTTATGATTGAAAAACTTGATGAAATATTAATAGTTGAGGATGAACCTCTAATTGCCGAAGATATTTCAGAAACTCTTCAAGATGCTGGTTATGGCGTTTCTGGAATTGCCCATAATGCCAATGATGCCATTAAAATTTTAAAATCTTCTACACCAAGTTTGGTAATGTTGGATATTAAAATTGATGGACCTATTGATGGTTTAATGTTGGGTAGGATTATTAAAGATGATTTTAACCTCCCTTTTATTTTTCTTACCTCTTATACAGATCCTGAAACAGTAGATAAGGTAAAAGACCTCAACCCCTATGGTTTTATTGTAAAACCCTTTGATGAAAGGGAGCTGACCTCAAATGTTGAAATCGCAATTCATAGATTTAAACAAGACAGTCAAAATCTTGTGCAGGTGGAAGAGCAAGAGGAAAATGATTCTTTCTTTTTGAAAAGTCAAAAAGCCCTTCATAAATTGTCCTTCAATGATATTCTTTATGCACAGGCGGTAGACAACTATACGATGATTTACACAGAAAAAAGTAAATTTCTGGTCCCACAAACCTTAAAAAGTGTTGAGGAAAAATTAGATAATAACCGATTTATTAGAACTCACAGAAGCTATTCTGTAAACTTTAAATATGTGGATATTATCACTTCTAACTATGCAAACATTAAGGGAATAATGATTCCAATTGGAAAGGGATATAAGGCCGAACTTATGAAAAAGGTATCCTTGCTTTAATCCCTATTTTAATAAAAGGCATAAAAAAAGCTTGCTACTAAATTTAGTAGCAAGCTTTTTTATTTAACAGGCTTATTATTTATCCAGCCTTAACCAAGCTTACATCAAAAATTAACCATGCATTTGGTGGGATTACCCCTCCTGCTCCAGCAGAGCCATAGCCCAACTGCGGTGGAATGATTAATCTGGCTTCATCGCCTTCCTTCAACAAGGAAATTCCTTCATCCCATCCAGGGATTACCTGTCCAACCCCAAGTTTAAAACTTATAGGTTGATTTCGGCTAAAGGAATCGTCGAAAACCTGACCATTAAGAAGGGAGCCTTTATAATGAACAGAAACGTTATTTCCTTTACTAGGACTAGCACCCTCACCATTTTTGCTGATTTTATATCTCAATCCGCTTTCGGTAGCTTCGAAACCTTCTAGCATTTCTGCCATTTTAGCTTCTTCTTTTGCTGCTTCTTCCCTGGCTTTGTCCTCAATTCCATTTAAGGCTTTGGAAAATACAGATTCTGCATCAAAAGCTTCGGCATCTGCTCCTACTCTGATAATTTCCACTTTCTCCATTAAGTCGTCTTGCTCAATAGCATTTACAACCTCTTGTCCTTCAACAACCTTCCCAAAAACAGAATGCTTATTATCCAGCCAGGTGGTAGGAACATGAGTAATAAAGAATTGGCTTCCATTAGTTCCAGGGCCTGCATTGGCCATGGAAAACACACCGGCATCTTTATGATTCAATTCAGGATGAAACTCATCTGGAAATTGATATCCTGGGCCACCAGCACCGGTGCCATTTGGATCACCACCTTGAATCATGAAATTGTCAATAACGCGATGAAATTTAAGCCCATCATAATAAGCTGTACCTTTTTCTTTTGCGGAATTATCAATTTTCCCTTCTGCTAAACCAACAAAGTTGGCCACCGTCATTGGTGTTTTTTCAAATTCTAATTTGCCAAGAATTGTACCTTTTGAGGTTTGAATTTTGGCATATAAACCTTTGTCCATTTATCTATTTTATTGCTATCATTTCTACATCAAATACTAACCAAGAGTTGGCAGGTATCAAGCCATTTCCAACATCTCTTGCTCCATATCCTAAATTTGGAGGGATAATTAATTGATACTTATCACCAACATTCATTAAGGAAAGACCTTCTTTCCAACCATTAATTACACGACCCTGAGGTCCGTAAACAACTTCAAATGGATTATAAGGCTCTCTTCTTGAATCATATTTATTGTGTTTCTGTGCAATTTCCTTAACACTGCTATCGAATAAAGTACCATTTGCCAAATAGCCAGCATAGTGAACTTTTACAGTTTGTCCATCCTTAGGTTTTGGACCATTGCCTTCTTTTACCACTTTATAGTATAAACCAGAAGGAGTAGATTCTGCACCTTCAATTAAGCCAGAAACGGCTTTTCTAGATTCTTCAGCTGCTTTGGCTGCTTTGGCTGCTGCTTCTCTTTTAGCAGTTTCAGCTTTTTCTTCAGCTACTTTCTTTCCACTTTCAAACTCTGCTACAGGGTCGAAAGAATTTGCTGCTTTTCCAATGCGGATAATTTCCACAGTTTCCATAAGGTCATCCTTAGCAATTTTATTTACTACCGCTTGGCCAGTAACAACTTTCCCAAAAACAGTATGTTTTCCATCCAAATGAGGAGTAGGAACATGAGTTATAAAAAATTGGCTTCCATTGGTTCCAGGGCCAGCATTAGCCATAGATAATACACCTGCAGAATCGTGTTTTAGGCTAGGGTCAAATTCATCTGGAAATTTATATCCAGGATCTCCAGCACCCGTTCCTTGAGGATCACCACCTTGAATCATAAAATTTGGAATTACCCTATGAAATTTTAATCCATCAAAATAAGGTTCACCGATTGCCTTTTCATCATTTTTAATTTTTCCCTCTGCAAGACCAACAAAGTTCGCAACCGTCATTGGTGTTTTTTCGTAATGGAGCCTTAATAAAATATCACCCTTTGAAGTGTGAATATTGGCATAGACCCCGTCTTTCAGGTTCATGGTTTCTCCATTTACTAAAACAGAGTTTTGGGAATTACAGCTAGAAATAAGCCCCGCAAATAAGGCCGCTGTAAGCAATAGAACTTTTCTCATTCTAATTAGATTTTGATTTATTTACATTTAAAATTTTCAATTCGTACACTAGGGCAGTTTTAGGAGGAATTTTTACCTGATCCCCAGCCACCCCAAAAGCGAGGTGCGAAGGTAAAATAAATAGCCCCTCATCTCCAACACTCATTAATTTCAATATTTCATGAATACCTATTTCAGCATCCTCCCTATCCACCAATAATTTCCTATTTCCCTCTGTTGATGAAGAATAAAGAAGCCTACCATTCATCAAAAACATATCATATTCAAAGGTAACATCATCGCCTGTTTCTATGTTTTCACCTATACTATCCTTGCTAAGCTCATAATATAATCCTGTACCCGTTCGATTCAAATCCAAGCCTCTATCTTTCATATAGGCCGAAATGGAAGCTCTTTCTTTTTTCAAAAATTCTTTTTGGGCTTCAATCCTTCTTTGTTCAATATCATTTCTACTTAGTGGTGCATCGGTAGGGCTCTGACTATTACTGCATTGACAACTCATCAAAATGCTAAATACTAAACCAAAAAGTGCAATTGACCTCATTTTAAATACTTTTTAATAACTCCGATTGGTATTCTGGTAATATTGATTTCAGCTTTTTAAGGGTCTCCTCCAAACTTTCTGAACTTGCTCCTCCCGCTGCATTTATATGACCACCACCACCAAAATGTTTACGCGCAAGCTGGTTTACATCAAAATTACCCTTAGAACGGAATGACATTTTAATTAGTCCATCTTTCTCAGCTAAAAATACACTTAGCTTAATGCCTTTTACCGAAAGACCATAATTTACAAAGCCTTCAGTGTCCCCCTTTTTAAAATTAAATTCCTGTAAATCTTTTTGACTAAGATGGATAATAGCCGTATTGAGCTCCAATTGTAAATCCATATTTTCCAATGCTCTACTAAGGAGTTTTAGTCTATCTGGGGAGTTTGTATCATAAATTTTCGAGGCAATTTCATGAGGTTCCACACCCTTAGCCAATAAATGAGAAGCCACTAAATGCGTTTGTGGACTAGTACTACTAAATCTAAAATTTCCAGTATCTGTTATCATACCGGTATAAATACATTCTGCTTCAGATTTGGAAATATCATCCTCCCAACCAAGCGCCTTGATAAGGTGAAAAACCATTTCACATGTACTGCTCATACTAGTATCAGAATAGGTGACATCTGGAAAAGCATCCGGCTGTTGATGATGATCTATCATCATCTTCTTAGCTGGAGATTCCTGCAGTTTTTCTTGCATGATCCCACTCCTATGAAGAGCATTATAATCCAAATGGATAATAAGGTCTGCTTCATCAATTAATCGATCACATTCCTCTACATTAGAATCATAAACATTTACCTTTAAGTCTGGCTTCATCCAAAATAAAAAACTGGGATATGGATTAGGAACGATTACTTCCACATTAAATCCTCTTTTAATTAAAACAGCGGCTAGGGCTAAAGCACTGCCCATCGCATCACCATCGGGGTTCATATGGTTGGTTAGCACAATCTTATTGGCCGAGGCAAAAATTGATTGGAAGGACGCAATCAAAGAGGAATTTAATATCATAGCGAACAAAGATAAGATTGCAATATTATTCCCATTACATAAAGCCTTTTTAATTTATCTTATATTCGAAAAATGGAAAAGAAGGTTAAGAATGCTTGGGCTTTTTACGACTGGGCAAATTCGGTTTATTCATTAGTAATTAGCACAGCCATATTCCCCATCTACTTTTCATCTGTAACAGCGGAATACGTCGATTTTTTTGGCCATCATATGTCTAGCGGAGCTCTTTACTCCTATTCCATTTCTGCCGCATTTATTATTGTAGCCATTATTTCACCTTTTCTATCGGGTATAGCAGATTATACTGGTAGCAAGCGAAAATTTTTGGAATTTTTCTGCTATATGGGATCTTTAGCTTGTATGGGTCTTTATTTTTTTGATGGTGAAAACCTACTATTTGGTTTAAGCATGAGCATTATTGCCAGCATTGGATTTTGGGGTAGCCTAGTCTTTTACAATGCCTTTTTACCAGAAGTTGCACCACCAGAAGAACATGATAACTTAAGTGCCAAAGGCTTTTCTTTGGGATATATAGGAGCTTCTCTACTCTTAATTTTAATTCTAATAATGACCGAAATGCATGGAACTTTTGGTTTTCCAGATAAGGGCGGTCCTACTCGAATTGGATTTATATTAGTAGGGCTCTGGTGGATGGGTTTTGCTCAATATACCTTGAGAAAACTACCGAATAATCCCTACCAGAGAAAATCTGATGAAAGATATATATGGAAAGGTTTTCAGGAGGTGAAAAAAGTCTGGTATGAACTTAAAGAGCAAAAATCCTTGAGAAGATTTTTATATAGCTTTTTCTTTTATAGCATGGGTGTGCAAACGGTTATTATGCTGGCCGCTTTATATGGAAATTTCCTCGGAATAGAAACCACCAATCTGATTATTACCATTCTTATAATTCAATTTGTAGCTATTGCTGGAGCACATATGTTTGCCTTTATATCTTCAAAATTTGGAAATCTTCAATCTATTAAAGTCAGTTTGATTATATGGGCATTAGTTTGTGGTTTAGCCTATACTCTTAGTAAGGAGGACCCCAATATTAATTTAAAGTTTTATGCGGTAGGAGGTATAGTTGGACTGGTAATGGGTGGTGTACAATCTATGAGCAGAAGTACTTTTTCAAAATTATTAAAAGAGGACACACAAAACCATGCTAGTTATTTTAGTTTTTATGATGTGTCTGAAAAAATTGCGGTGGTAATCGGTACTTTAACTTTCGGCTTACTCTTGGAAATTTATGACAATAATATGAAGGCAAGTGCCTTATCCCTTGTCGTATTTTTCGTTATCGGTTATTTATTAATTCTTAGAATTAAACGGACGAAATACGTTCGTTAGTTTGAAGAAACAATTCCATTATCCAAACTTACTTCTTCGAATAATTCATCATAACCGGTTATTCTTCCTTTAACCCTAACTTCCTGTCCAACTTCAAGTTTGGTAGAAGAAAAATCTCCACTAATACTAACACCAGATTTTAATTTAATATGCTCAGCATCAGATTCTGAAACCATGCCTTTTACTGCAATTACCTTATCTATATAGCTAGCATTTGCTTTATCCTCATCCTGGGAATATTCAGTTACCAATTGGTCTGCGCTTATTTCAAGTGAAGCATCCTCCGACACCATATCTCGATGTGGCTTATTGAGGAGATAGAGGACATAAATACCAGCCAATACCGCAAGCACCCCTCCAATTTTTAAGATCTTTTTTAAATTCATAAATCTATTTTTAAATTAATAATTGATGATAAACATAATCAAATAATTACTTGGCAAGCTTTCATTTTAACCAAAGATTTGAAAAAGAAATTGGAAAAATGGATTTTAACTTTATATTTGAAGCCGAAGAATGTTTACCAAAATTTCTACCGCAACTCAGGTAAACATCACATTTTAGAAATAAAATGTTTTAAATATTTTCAATGGTTTTAAGAGAAATGGGAAGCTTCCTTAAAACAAATTGAGTGATTGGGATTTTTTTTTTCTAATTTCCACCTGAAAATATTTGAACTTATGGGTTGTAAATCCACAATTAGTAAAATATAATTCTGCTGTATGAAGATTTGTCTTCCAGACAATTCCGAATTAGTAGTTTATGAATTTAAAAGGAATAATCCTTTTGGGGAATTAATATTAATAACTAAACAATTAAATTATGAAACTTAGAATTTCTTTGGGCATTTTAATGCTAGCCCTAGCCAGTAGTTCCTTCGCACAAAAATTAGCCACCAGAAGTGGTTATGTAAAATTCTTTTCTGAGGCAGCTCTTGAAAATATTGAAGCCGAAAATAATTTGGTATCAAGTGTTTTAGATCTAAGCACTGGGAAATTTGCCTTTTTGGTAAAAATAAAATCCTTTCAATTTGAAAAGGCCTTAATGCAGGAGCATTTTAATGAAAATTATATGATGAGTGATGAATTCCCAAAGGCTACTTTTAAAGGTAGTATTGAGGATTTTGAAAGCCTGGATTTTACCAAAGATGGCAGCTTTGAAGCAATTTTCAAAGGAACTATGCAAATTAAGGGTACGGATAAGGAAATCTCTGAACCTGTTACCGTAACCATCAAAGATGGAGTAGTTACACTTGATTCAGAATTTACAATTAAAGCTGCAGATTATGGAGTAGAAATTCCCGCTGCCAAAAAGGACAATATTTCAGAAA
Organism: uncultured Cryomorphaceae bacterium; assembly: GCA_963976435.1. Lineage (GTDB taxonomy): Bacteria > Bacteroidota > Bacteroidia > Flavobacteriales > Schleiferiaceae > CAKZNE01. The sequence continues at coordinate 34,972 of CAXBKQ010000023.1, forward strand.
ATTTAAAAATCACTGTAAAGATCACTTATGCTAAAAAATAAGCTATCCTTTCTTTTTGCCATTCTATTTATTACCCCTACATTGTATGCCCAGGATGATTTGTTAGAGTCTTTAGAATCAGAAGAAGAGCCCGAAATCATTTATGCCTTTGCCACTTTTAAGGGAACAAAGGTGGTAAACCTACAATCTCCGGAATTGCCGCATAAGGGAGTATTACAATATGTTATTTCTCATCGCTTTGGTTCTTTCAATGATGATTTCTTATACAATTTCGCCGGGCTTGATAATGCCCAAATAAGAATGAGTTTTGACTATTCCGTCCTTGATTGGTTAAATGTAGGAGTTAGCCATGCTTCTTTCAGGAAAATGTATGATGGATTTGTAAAATACCGTCTAGCAAGACAAAGTAAAGGAGCCAAAAATTTCCCAATAACCATCACCGGATTTTCTGGTATTTATTATCAAAGTTTAAGGTTTACAGATGGGCTTCCGCATAATGAAACGGAAAGGTACCGCTATGTTAATCAATTAGTTTTGGCGAGGAAGTTTAACTCCAATTTTTCGGCTGCCATCACCCCTACCCATGTTCACAATAATATTGTTGATCTAGAAAGTTTCGACAATAGTGTTTTTGCCATCGGATTAGGAGCGAGGTATAAATTCACCCCTATGCACGCTTTGAATATTGAATATATTCATCAGTTAAATCCCTATACATTTGAAGATGCAGATGGCAATATTCAGGATATGAGAAACTCTCTATCCATTGGCTTTGATATTGAAACTGGTGGCCATGTTTTTCAACTATTTTTAACAAATTCACAGGCAATAAGCGAACCCCTTGTGATTAGCGATACCCAAAACAGTTGGTTGGATGGAGACATCCATTTTGGATTCAATATTTCTAGAGTATTTACCATAAAAAGACCTAAATTGCCGAGCGAAAATTGATGAGAAAATGCAAGGTAAATATGACTTAGGAATAATTGGTGGTGGTATAGTAGGACTGGCAACAGCCTATAAATATCAAGTTCAATTTCCTGAAAAAAAAATCGCCGTATTTGAAAAAGAAGGGGCTATTGGAAAACATCAAACTGGTAGAAATTCTGGGGTTATACATTCTGGAATTTATTATAAACCAGGATCCTATAAAGCTAAAAACTGTATTCAAGGAAGAGCGCAATTAATAGACTTTGCCCAAAAACATAATATTGATCATGACATTTGCGGTAAGGTAATCGTTGCAACCCATGAATCTGAACTTCCTGCCTTGCAAAGGATTTATGAAAGAGGTATAGCCAATGAAATAGAGGGAATATCTATTATTGGCCCAGATGAAATAAAGGAAATTGAGCCCAACTGTGAAGGGATTAAAGCCATTCATGTTCCTGGTGCTGGAATAATTAACTATGTTCAGTTTAGTGAAAAATTAGCAGAGCAGATCGGCAAAATAAACCCCGAAAGCCAAGTTCATATGGGAACCAAAATCCTCGGGTCCACTGAAAAAGATGGATTAACCATACTATCCAGTAATAAAGGAAATTTTGAAATTGAACGTGCTGTTTATTGTGGAGGATTACAATCTGATCGATTGGCAACAAAAGATGGTGCTAAGCTCGATATGCAAATTGTAGGTTTTAGAGGAGATTATTATGAATTAAGTGAGCAGGGAAAATCTAAAGTTAAACATCTAATTTATCCCGTTCCAGATCCTGATTTCCCATTTCTAGGAGTACATTTTACCCGAATGATAGACGGTAGCGTTGAATGTGGCCCTAATGCCGTATTCTCCTTTAAAAGAGAAGGATATTCCAGAACCTCATTTAATCTTAAAGATAGTCTACAAGCCCTTAGTTTTAAGGGTACTTGGAAACTTTTTGGCAAACATTATAAGCAGGGCTTAGAAGAATATAAAAGGGCATTTTCCAAGCGCCTTTTTCTGAAAGCCTTGCAAAAACTTATTCCCAGCCTAAGCATGGAGGATATCCAACCTGCAAGATCAGGAGTTCGTGCCCAAGCACTTCAAAGTGATGGAACTATGGTTGATGATTTTAAAATTGAAATTGTAGGTAAAAATATTCACGTTTTAAATGCACCTTCTCCTGCAGCTACCTCCTCATTGAGTATAGCAGATAGAATTTGCTCTATGATAAACGAGGAAAAATAATTCTTAGTAAATAACCACTTTTTTACTAATATCCATACCATTCGTCCTAACTGTAGCTACTAAAACGCCTTTAGGTAAATTTTCAAGGGATATAGAATTTTTATGCCCCTTTCTCTCTATTTTTTGAATCAGTTTTCCGCTGAGGTCCGAAAATATTATTTCAGATTCTGGCTGGAACGATTCTGGAAGATTTAAGTCTAAAACCAAGGCTCTTTGATTTAAACTAGGAACTTCCACATGGAACTCCTCCACACCTATTGGCGATCCTTGTCCGGCTGTAATCGTTTTTAAAGGTGTAGATTCATAAGCGAAATCCTTAATGGTAAAAGACTCAAGGCTATCCGAAACATCAATCCTGGCCCATCCATAAAAGGTTCTGATGGTATCATTTACATCAGCTTTAAATCTCAATCCTAAAAAGCCATCTACAATGCCATTATTGGTATCTACCCATTGACTATTAGGATACCCACTACCATCTCCTTCAAATGCCATATAACCAACATTTCGGGCGGAGTTTATACCATTAAAAGGCCTTCCGTTTCCAATGCTATCACCAACATTTAATCTAAAAGCATAATTATAATTTCCATAATTAGCTCCTAAAACTTGGTTTCCAGCATTTCCTTGTGCCTGAACCAAAACCCCAGTTACAGAAAATGCCGAAGATAGGCTGTCAATCACCTGTACTATTCGAAAATCAACAATTCCTGCCGTATCTTGATCAATATTTAAATCGTAATAGCCACCATTTTTTTGAATGGTAGTATCAGCAATATCAGTCCATATCACTTGACCATTTGCTGCTTGTGCACCTAAAAGTGCCGTTGCAACTCCAGAGTATCTCAAAATGGTTTTTTCCAGCTTCTCTTTTTTCATCTGTTTCTTAATTCAATCTTTAATTTTCAATGGCAGGATTCTGTTGCTGATTCCAAACGCCAAAAATGCTAAAAACTTACTAGTATCCCAACTTATTCCTGTGAAGAGAAGGGTCAATTGCATTAATTCCTTCTTTTTTGAGATTAATACCTACAAACTCTTCCAATTTTTCCATCACCTCAGCAGGGGAATTAATACAATCATAATACTGAATTTCAATACTTTGTATATTCCCTTGTTGTGAAATCCATCTTTCTATTCTCTCCTCCTCCAATTGCATATCTACTGCCATCTGAAAGGGAAAACTTTTCATTACCTCATCTCTTTTCTTTCCTTTCATCAATTCTTGAGAAACTATTACCTCAGTTAGGGGTCTTTTTATCCAAAGAATTTTATATTTCTCATCACTGGGTAAATATCGAAGTAATGGTGAAACAACTTTCAGTGCCTTTCCTCTTGCATTAGCCATCCACGAAGAGTCAACCCCTAAGGATTTTACCTTTTCCAATTCAAAATAACCCTTGGGATTGTGAATATCAACAGTTCTTTTTTCATCATAAAAAACCTCACAACCACTCTTTTCTAAAATATTCATTAACATACTGGTACCACTTCTCGGAAGTCCGGTAACAATAATAATTTCCTTTTGAGTTTGGCTATCATTGACACCCAATATTCTTTTTAATAATGCGGATGCCTTAGCATGTTTTGGAGCCTGACTGATAGAAAGTTTCAAAGCTGTAATTGCCTCTTTTTGATAATTTAACTCCTTAAGACAAAGGCCCATTAAATAATGTGCATTGGGTTGGAAAAATAGAATTTCCAAACTATTATTTAACAAATCTACAGCTTCCTCAAAATAACCATTTTCCACCTTACACTGGGCCAAACCAGTAAGTGCCACAGCATTTTCGGAATCCAATTCTAAGCTCTTTCGAAAGCAATTTTCAGCTTCGGCAAAAACTCCAATAATTAATAAGGCCCTGGCCATTTCATTATAAAGCTGAACCGAAACAGCACCTTTTTGTTCCAGATCTTGAAATAATTCCATTGCCGCCTTGGGTTTTCCAGAAAACATGAGCATTTGGCTTTCGGTAAATAAAAGTGAGGAATCGTAAATTCCTTCTTCCTTGAGTTTATTTAAAAAACTAGCCAATCTCTGATTATCCCCATCTCTAAGTAAAGAATGTGCATATAACAAGGCTGTTCGAATATCCTTATGTTTGGCAAATAGCTCGGCGCTTAGTTCTATTGCTTTTGAAAGTTTGTTTCCATCCAAATAGGCTTGGCATAGATTAAAATTAAGCTCGTAGTTCAAATATTCCTTTTTATCGGATTCTTGAAGTTTTAGATAACCTAATTCAGAAAGTTGGTTTAATAATTCTTCGTTTGAGGAGTCATCATCATCTTCCAGGAAATTTGGCTTGCTAGCCGTTAATTCCCAACTGGGAATAAAACTGGCCTCCTCTTTATCCTTCCACATTTCACCTATCAACTTACCTTCCATATCCTCTCCAATGGGCAATCCAAAAAAATGGAGAATACTCGGACAAAGGTCTAATAAAGTTCTGCCATACACCCTTTCCTGATTTTTAAATTCAGGACCATGAGCTAGGAATATTCCATATTTACGATGTTCCAAAGCTGGTGCCGCAGAAACATCTGGAAGCTGAACCACTCTTTGTTTGCCCGATTGAAAACCATGATCAGAGAGAAGAATAATATGGCAATCACTTCCGGCAAGTTGCAGTAATCTATCCAACATCATATCGTGAAACTTATAGGCAGCTTTCATGATTCCTTGGTAAAGCCTAAATTCCTCATCATCAACTCCATCTAGCTGAGGGGGGTGATATTTCATGGCTAAATGGCTAAAATGATCGATAGCCTCATAATATACAGCAGTAAGATCCCAGTCTGAATTTTCCATGGCATAAGTGGCTGCATTATGCACAGAGCAACAATGTGCTAAAACGCGAATCAAAGGTTTTAAAACCTTATCATTTTCGGGATCCAATTTTTGAGCATCAGGAATAAAAGGTAAAATATGAGCTAGGCTTAATTCTCCAGGATGTAATCTCAATTCTTCAAAAATATCCCTAAGTTTCTCAGGGTAAATACTGGATTTTTCCAAAGGCCAATCCTTGCCATATTCTTTAGCCCCTTGATGATAAAAATTACTAATGCAAATACCATCCAATTTCTCTGCTGGGTGAGATGGCCACCAATTGATAATATTGGTTTTATAATTGGCCTCATTTAAAATATTCCAAAATGTTTTAGCCTTTCTTTTAGTCGCTCTAATGGGCTCAACAGCATCCCTAGCCTCATTATATTCGGCAAAACCTAAAATCCCATGGTCATAGGCTCTTTTACCGGTGGCAATTGAAGTCCATAACATCGGACTTAAAGGCGGTTGAAGAGTAGATATATTCCCTACTGTCCCCTTGTCAATTAATGCTTTTAAACTGGGCATTTCCCCTTCTTCCAGCAAAGAGTCAATCATTTGCCAATCGGCAGCATCCCAACCTATTACAAGCAGCTTTTTATTTTTCATCTGTCTTGTTTTCAGGATTTTCTGCATCTCTAACCTTCCGCCATTCTATTAAACCTCTGGCCCCTAATGCCAATAATCCTAAGGAGCCTAGCTTCGGGATTTCATATTTTTCTTTTTCTTCCATGAATCTACAAAGGTAAGCTCTCTTTTGTCTTTATTTTATTGATAATTTAGACGGGATTTTAAAAGAATGCAGAAAGACATCTACTCCGAGAATATAAAAATTGCTTTTAAGTCTGTAAAAAGCCAATTACTAAAGACCATTATCACAGCAATGATCATTGCCATAGGTATAAGTTGCCTTGTTGGAATGCTCACTTCTGTGGATGCGATGAAGGGTTCATTAAATGGACAATTTGCCTTGCTCGGAGCAAATACCTTTAGCATTCAAAACCGAGGTCCGAATATTACAATTGGGAAAAGAGGAAAAAGGCAAAAGCCCTATCCTGTAATTTCCTATTATCAGGCTATGGAGTTTAAGGACAAGTTTAAAGGTAAATCTGGTTTGGTGAGCGTTTCTTTTATAGCTACAGGTACCGCTCAAGCTAGTTATAAAAGTGCAAAAACAAATCCCAATATTGCCGTTTGGGCAGCAGATGAAAATTATTTAGAAACGGGAGGCTATGAATTGGAAAGCGGTAGGGATCTTTCGGAGACGGATGTGGTAAATGGTAGTCCTGTAGCCTTAATTGGGCAGGAGATAAAGGCCAGTTTATTTCCTAATATTGATCCCTTGGGAGAGATATTTGAAATTGGGGGAAAGAGATTCCGAGTGATAGGAGTTTTAGCGAAAAAGGGAAATGCGATGAGCTTTGGTGGTGATAAATCCATTTTCATTCCCATTTCTAGAGCAAGGTCACAATTCAGTAGAAGCAATCAATCTTTTTCTTTAAATGTAATGGCCTTAGGGCCGGATATGTTGGAGCCCATGGTATCGGAAGCAACTGCAGAAATGCGAAAAATCAGGCATTTAAACCCTATTGAAGAAAATGATTTTAATATTACCAAAAGCGATAGTTTATCACAAACATTAATAGAAAGTTTAGGCTTTGTTCAACTTGCTGCTCTATTAATTGCAGGAATAACATTGTTTAGTGCGGCCATTGCTTTAATGAATATTATGTTGGTATCTGTTACAGAAAGAACCAAGGAAATAGGTATTAGAAAGGCGGTAGGAGCCAAGGCCAAAACTATTCGGCTTCAATTTTTAACGGAGGCCACTTTCATTTGTATACTTGGAGGAATAGGAGGAATTATTTTTGGGATTGCCATTGGCAACCTAAGTTCCCTAGTCATTGGAGGAACCTTTATTGTTCCATGGGATTGGATGTTATTATCTATTGTCATCTGCATTTTTGTAGGATTATTGTCTGGTTTATACCCCGCATACAAGGCCTCAAAATTAGATCCTATAGATGCGCTTCGCTATGAATAGTTCCCAAAAAATAGCCACGCGTCTTTAAAATAAAAAACCCCTTCCAAAAAAAATTGAAAGGGGTTAATATTATAGAATAGAATTTGATTAAGCTTCAGCAGCTACTTCAAAATCTAAATCAATGATTACTTCTCTGTGCAATCTAATACTTGCGGAATAAGGTCCTGTAGCTTTAACAGTACCACCAACAATTTGGATGAATTTACGATCAATATGATGTCCAGCTTTTGCTAGTTCATCTGCTAGATTAGCATTATTGATAGATCCAAAAAGCTTATTGTCCTTACCAACTTTGGCAGTAATTTTAATAGCAAGATCCTTCATTGCTTCAGCAGTAGCTTTAGCATCTTTAATCACTTGCTCCTCTTTGTGCATGCGCTGCTTAATATTTTCAGCAAGCATCTTTTTTGCTCCTGGAGTAGCTAATTCAGCATGTCCAAAAGGGATCAAATAATTACGAGCATAACCGTTTTTTACAGTTAAAATATCGTCTTTATATCCAACGTTTTCAACGTCTTTTTTTAATATAACTTCCATGCTAACTTTAATTATTTAAGGTTATCAGTAACATAAGGCATTAAAGCCAAATGACGTGCGCGTTTGATGGCAGTAGCCACTTTACGTTGATATTTCAAAGAAGTACCAGTAAGTCTTCTTGGTAAAATTTTTCCTTGCTCATTTACGAATTGAGCTAAGAATTTAGTGTCTTTATAATCTACATATTTAAGACCATACCTTAAGAAACGATCATACTTTTGTCTGTTTCCAGTATCGATACTTAAGGGTTGTAGATATCTAATTTCGGATTGGTTAGAACCAGTTTCTAATGAACTCATAATTTAAAATTTTTAAGCTTTTTGCATTTTTTTACGTCTTGCTTCAGCGAAAGCAATATGATGCTTATCCATTTTCATAGTTAGAAAACGCATAATACGCTCATCACGCTTTAGCTCTACCTCTAAACCCTGAATTGAATCTCCAGGAGCTTGAAATTCTAAAAGATGGTAAAAACCACTTCTTTTGTGTTGAATAGGATAAGCGAGTTTTTTCAAACCCCAGCTTTCCTCATTGAGTACCTTTCCTTCTTTACTTTCAAGAAGGCCTTTGAATTTGCTTACCGTTTCCCCTACCTGTTCATCAGATAAGACGGGATTCATAATGAAAACGGCTTCGTACTGAGTCATTCCTTAATGATTTAATTTATACTAATTTATATTTCCCTTAAAAAAGGGAGCGCAAAAGTAAGAATATCAATTGGTTCACACAATATTAAATCACATTTCCAGAAAATTTCACTGTTTATTAGTTCTGAGGAGTATTTATTAACAATTATTAGACTATGCCTGTGGTAAAATCTATTTTTGCAGCAAATTAAAACAAGCATTTTAAATGGCTGATATTTCCAAACTAGAAAGTATTGCTTCCCAAGTAAGAAGGGATATTGTAAGAATGGTTCATCGTGTTCAATCTGGTCATCCAGGTGGTTCCCTTGGTTGCACAGAATATTTTGTGGCTCTATATTTTGAAATCCTTAATCACAATTCTGAAAATTTCAATATGGATGGTCAGGAAGAAGATTTGTTTTTTCTCTCTAATGGTCATATTAGTCCTGTTTTTTACAGCGTTTTAAGTAGAAGTGGATATTTTCCTGTTGAGGAATTAAACACCTTTAGAAAATTGGATTCTCGTTTACAAGGACATCCTACCACCCACGAAAATCTGCCAGGCGTGCGTATTGCAAGTGGATCCCTTGGACAAGGAATGTCTGCTGCCATCGGTGCGGCATTGAGCAAAAAACTTAATAAGGACAACCGTTTGGTATTCTCCCTTCACGGTGATGGAGAAATCCAAGAAGGACAAATCTGGGAAGCAGCAATGTTCGCTCCTCATCATAAAGTTGATAATCTCATTTGTACCATAGATGCTAATGGTCAGCAAATAGACGGACAAACTGATGATGTGATGGCCCTCGGAGATATCGGTGGGAAATTTAAAAGTTTTGGCTGGGAAGTAATGGAAATTGGAAATGGAAATGATATGGCTCAAGTGGTTTCTGGTCTTAAAAAAGCCATTTCCCTTAGCGGAAATGGAAAACCCATTATGATAATTATGAATACTGATATGGGAGCTGGTGTAGATTTTATGTCCGGAACTCATAAATGGCATGGAATAGCACCCAATGATGAACAATTAGAGAATGCTTTAGGGCAATTAGAAGAAACTCTTGGCGATTATTAAATCAAACTATTGCATAGAATTAAATACATAATCCTCGTCATTTTCCTATTGAACTGCAATTTAGGAAGAAGTCAGACTAGCCAGAATAATCAAGAAATTACTCGGATTCTTTTTGTTTTTGATGCTTCCAAAAGTATGTTCGCTAGATGGCAAACTGGTGAGAAAATTAAGGTTGCTCAAAGGTTGATGACCAAAATGTTGGATAGCCTTCAAAGTTTGGACAGCAGAAACTTTCAAATTGCCTTGAGGGTTTACGGACATCAAAAACCTGTTCCTCCTCAGGATTGTAACGACACGAGATTGGAGGTTCCTTTTGGGGATAATAATTTTGCCAGAGTAAAAAGAGTAATCCGAGGATTAAGACCAAAGGGCACAACCCCCATCGCTAGATCATTATTGAGATCTGCCCATGATTTTCCAGAATGCGAAAACTGTAGAAATATCATTATTCTTATTACTGATGGTGTAGAATCATGTGATGAAGACCCCTGTGCTGCTTCAAGATTTTTACAAAAAAAGGGGATTACCTTAAAACCCTTTGTAATTGGGATAGGCTTGGATGTAAATTTTAAAAATACTTTTGAATGTGTAGGTAATTATTTCGATGCCGCAGATGAAAAAACCTTCCAAAAGGTATTAGGAGTTGTTATCTCTCAAGCCTTAAACAATACCACTGCTCAAATAAGTTTATTGGACGCAAATCAAAATCCTATAGAAACTGATATTCCTATTACCCTTTACAATAGAACAAGTGGATTGGTGAATAAACAGTTTATCCATACCCTTAATAATTATGGCAATCCGGATACCATATTTATGGACCCCCTTGTAAGCTATGATATTACGGTTCACTCCATACCTGAAGTGAAAAAAGACAGTGTTAGAATTGCGGCAAGTGCTCATAACACCATAGGTATCGATGTGCATAGAGGTAGTTTGGATTTGCGAATTAGCGCCAGTGGTAGAGCAAAATACGACAAGCTACAAATGGTTATTCGGAAAAAAAATGACAAACAAATTTTGCATGTTCAAGACTTTAATACTTCAGAAAAATATTTGGCAGGCACCTATGATATTGAAATACTAAGTCTCCCCAGGTATATCCAAGAAGTTATTATAGATCCTTTTAAAACCACCACCGTGTCCATTCCACCACCGGGAATTTTAAGCCTTAGTTCAAGCTCTTCTGGTTATGGAAGTATTATGATGCAAGAAGGAAATGAATGGAAGTGGATTTATGATCTAAGCTCAGAGACTAATAGACAATCAATAATTATTCAACCAGGAAATTATAGGGTTGTATTTAGATCCAAAACATCCAAAAACACAGAATACTCGATTACAAAAAAATTTAGCATTAACTCAGGTACAACAACTACAGTCAAACTCAATTAGAATGAAAGAATATTTAGATCAAGGAGCAAAGGATACACGTTCCGGATTTGGAGCCGGTTTAGTAGAATTAGGAAGAAAAAACCCCAAAGTTGTTGGACTTTGTGCAGACCTTATTGGATCCTTAAAAATGGGTGATTTTCAGAAGGAATTTCCCGAACGATTTTTTCAAGTTGGAATTGCAGAAGCTAATATGATTGGAATAGCTGCGGGTCTAACTATTGGCGATAAAATTCCATTTACTGGAACCTTTGCGAATTTCTCTACTGGTAGGGTATATGATCAAATCAGACAATCTGTGGCTTATTCTGGAAAAAATGTGAAAATTTGCGCTTCACATTCTGGCCTTACCCTTGGCGAGGATGGTGCTACACATCAAATTTTGGAAGATATAGGTTTGATGAAAATGCTTCCAGGAATGACCGTAATTAATACCTGCGATTATAATCAAACGAAAGCAGCAACATTGGCTATTGCCGATTATCAAGGACCTGTTTATTTGCGATTTGGAAGGCCCAAAGTGCCAAATTTTACAGCGGTAGATCAAAAATTTGAAGTTGGAAAAGCTGTGGTTCTCAATGAAGGAAACGATGTTAGTATAATTGCTACCGGGCATCTAGTTTGGAAGGCTCTACAAGCGGCAAAAACTCTAGAAGAAAGAGGGATTTCTGCCGAAGTGATAAATGTACACACTATCAAACCACTGGATGATGAAACCATTTTAAAGTCTGTAAGGAAAACTTCCTGTGTGGTTAGCGCCGAAGAACATCAAGTATTTGGCGGATTAGGGGAATCTGTATCCGGACTTTTAGCCAGGGAATTTCCAGCTCCACAAGAATTTGTTGCTGTAAACGATTCCTTTGGTGAAAGTGGAACACCAGAACAATTATTAGAAAAATACGGACTAAACGAAGCCAGTATCATTGCTGCTGCCGAAAAAGTGATAAATAGAAAGGGCTTATAATTAAACCTTTTGCTAGCTTTCAAGTCTTAAGCCTATCTTAAAAGAAATTCTTGGAAGATCAAAAAATAATTGGCCTGATACAAAACCCTTCTTCTCGAATGGAGGGTTTCAATCTCTTGGTAGAAAACTATCAGGAGAGATTATATTGGCATATCCGAAAAATGGTTTTAAGCCATGATGATGCTGATGATGTTTTGCAGAACACCTTTATTAAGGTTTGGAAGGCTTTAGAAAACTTTAGAGGAGATTCTAAAATCTATACCTGGATTTATAGAATCGCTACTAACGAATCTTTAAGCCATATTCAAAAATCCAAAAGGACTTTTACTAGTGATCCAAATTCAGACTCTGCTGTTTCCTCACAAATACAGGGAGATCCATATTTTGATGGTGATGAAGCAGAGCTTTTCTTATGGACAGCCATTGAGCAATTACCAGAAAAACAAAAGACTGTCTTTAAGCTCAAGTATTTTGAAGAAATGAAATATGAAGATATGTCCGAGCTTTTAGGCACTTCCGTTGGTGGTTTGAAAGCGAGTTACCACCATGCGGTAAATAAAGTGAAGGATGTTTTGCAGAAGCAATTAAACTATTAGTGTGAATCTTAATCCAAAGGTGAAATGAATGAAGATTTAAAAAAATATAAGGAGGATCTTGAAAGGGGATTAAAAGTGCCAGATGATTATTTTTCTAAAAAGAAAATATCTCTATTGGCCATTCCCGAAATGGAGAGTTCAGACACAAAATCAGGAAAATTAATTCCTCTATGGCCCAAGGTTTTGGCTTGGAGTTTTAGTGCTGCTGCGATAATTAGTGTTTCTATATTCCTATTAAACCCCAAGGAAAAGCCATCAGGGTCCTGGGATGGAATTGAAGCTTCCTTAAATGAAATTGATAAAGAACATATTGAAGACTACCTGATTAACGAATATATTTATGGTACGGATGAAGGTCTTCTCTTAAGTGAAGTTGAATTTGAAGATTTAAATTAATATGAAAACAATTGGCAGTATTTTATTAAGCCTTTTTCTCCTTTCTGCTTATTCTTCCCTAGGACAAAATTCTGGTGATGCAGATAAAAAGCAAAGACCAACTCTAGAAAAGCTGGAAGAAATGAGGTTGAGTTTTGTTCTCAAAAGGCTGAACCTCAGCGAAGATCAAAAATCAAAATTTGAGCCTTTATATGCGAAATACCGCAAAGAGTACCTCATTTTAATGAATGGAAAGGGCTCCCAACATTTTGAACATAAACGACCTAGTCAGGAGGATATTCAAAAAATGACCGACAAGGAAGCCAAAGCTCTTGTAGAAAATGATTTGGCTAAAAAAAGAAAAATGCTCGATCACAAAGAAAAGTACTTTAATGAGTTTAGTAAAATTATGAGCCATAAGAAAGTTGCCCTGCTTTTTCAAGCTGAAATTGATTTCCACAAAAAACTTTTTAAAAGAATGAGAAAAAGGGGGGAAAAAAGACAAGAAAGAAAACCTTAGAAAATAAAAAATAATTCATTTCCTATTTGTACAAAATATTTATATTTGCCCCCCGTTTGAGGAATTTCTCAGATGAAAAATGGTGGTTGTAGCTCAGTTGGTTAGAGCGCCTGATTGTGGTTCAGGAGGTCGTCGGTTCGAGACCGATCTTCCACCCCAAAAAAAAGCCTTTTGGAAATTTCCAAAAGGCTTTTTTCATTTATTTTAGCTTCTTACTATAAAAAATGAATGACAAGCTAAGCGTATTTATTCTCAGCCTTTTTCTTGGCTCCTCTTTAGGATTAGCGGCACAGCCTTACCTTCCTCTCCTAAAAGAAGCCAATGAATGGCATCTCACCAATTGCAATTCTGGTTGCAATACTGATGTATATATTGCCACTGATGACACATTAATACAAGGAAAATCATATAGCATACTTGATGGCTATCACTATATTTCGAGAAGTTTTTTACTCCGCGAAGACACGGCCAATAGAAAGGTCTATTTTCTTTTTGTAAGAAATGGCAAACCAGATCCTGAAATTTTACTTTACGATTTTTCTCTTTCCGTTGGTGATTCCATGGCATTTTATAATCCCATAAGTCCATTTCCTAGTGATGCTGGATATTTTAGCCTCGATTCTATAAAATCAAAAAACCTGAATGATGGAAGCATTTCCAGATTCTTTTATTGGTCTGCAAATGACAGTATAAAAGCAGGTGTAACCAGAGCTGTTTGGGTGGAAGGAAGTGGCTCACAATCACTAATAAATGCACCCGGAGGTTTTCCTGATGTAAACCAAGCGGGAAAATTATCCTGCCATTTTAAATCCGGAGTTTTGTCTTATTTTGATCTGGACTCTATTAACGAATGTTTAGAAAGTTATAACCTCAGTTCAAATCCCATAGAAATTCCATCCTTAAAATTCAATGTTTATCCTCTACCCTTTCAATCCAAACTTCATATTGAAGGCTCAAAAAACATTTCAAAAATTCAAATTTATAATCTAAATGGAAGTTTATTAAGTGAGTTTAGCTACCCTAATTTATCAAAGGTAGAATTGAATTTCGCGAATTTCCAGCCTGGTTTTTTTGTTTTAAAAATTACAAATTCAGATGGTGAAGTGAAATTTTTGAAAATCTTAAAAAACAAAACATAATATTTCCTACAAATAGAAAGTATTGGAATTAAACAAAAGACTTAAGGTATTATTTATTTGCAGTTGGTATCCCAGTCGCGAGCATAGGACCATTGGGAATTTTATCCAGAGGCACGCTTTGGCGGTGGCAAAATATCACGACATTACTGTTGTTTACGCAACGGAATCACATGAAAATAATATTGAGGTGGTAGAAAATGGAGGACTTATTGAGCACCTGATTTATTTTAAAAAAACCATTCCGGCCTTATCCTACCAAAAGTCCATAAGATCTCATATTAAAAAACTACAAAAGGAACAAAACTTCGACATCGCTCATATTCATGTTGCTTATCCAGCAATATTAGCGGTTCCCATTTTAAAAATGCCCTATATTATTACAGAGCACTTTTCGGGATATCATAAAATTTCAGGATTTCAATGGGGCGCCATAAAAAAGAAGCTGAGCATCAAATATTTGAACAAGGCAAAAGCCATTCTGCCTGTATCCAATCACCTTGCTAAAGCCATTCAGGAATTTGCTGTGCGAAATAAATTTATTAAGATTTCCAATGTTGTGGATATCGACAGCTTTTATCCACGGGAAAAGAAAAGCGAGATATTTCGATTTTTACATGTTTCCTCATTGGAAGAAAGATCTAAAAACATAAGTGGTATTTTAAAAGGGTTTAAGGAATTATATGACCTCGGCTTTGATTTTATTTTACAAATTGGTGGTGATGGAGATCTCGATGAATTGAAGAAAAAAATTACAGATGTTGGTTTAAAGGAAGATTGTCTGGAAATTTTTGGTGAATCTTCAGCTGAGCAAATTTCAGAAATGATGAGGAAGGCACATTGCCTAGTAATGTTTAGCCATTTTGAAAATCAACCCTGCACCATTCTGGAAGCTTTATGTTCTGGTATTCCAGTGATAAGCTCCAATGTTGGAGGTATTTCGGAAGAGATTAATGAAGAAAATGGAATTTTGGTCCCTTCAGGTGATATGCCTCAATTTGTTCAAAGTTTGAAAGCTATGGTTCAGAATTATTCAGATTTTGATTTAAAATCTATTGCACAAATAGCAAGAAATAAATATTCGAATGACAGCATTGCAAAAGAAATAAGTGCTGTCTATTTCAACGTACTGAATATAGATTCATAATATCATCAGTACCAATATCCTGAGGAGATAAAAAGCCTTCAGCATAATCTACTCCTATTAGTCGCCCCATATCTCTGGATCTATACCTTAAACTTTCCATAAAATTTTCTGAGGAAATAACAGTTTTGGGCTCATTGGAGTTGGGATCATAAAATTGAGACTTATAAGCCAGGATGGATTTCATTTTAGTTTCCATTTTATCACCAATATTCAGAATTATTTGTGCTGATAAATTTTGAAATTGAATGTATTGAAGAATTAATCTCGGACGATAGGCTTCTTGATATTCACCGTTTAATTTGGTTTCGATTCTTCTTAATCCAGAAAGGAAGGAAGCGATTTTTACCAATTCAGCCCCCTTTCCATGATCAGGGTGACGGTCTGTAGGTGCATTAGTAATTAATATTTCAGGTTTGTATTTGCGAATCATCTTTACCACCTCCAGTTGATGATCTGAATCATTTGTAAAAAAGCCATCTTTAAAACCAAGGTTCTCTCTTGCTTTTACTCCTAATATTTCCGCTGCATTCGCTGCTTCCTGAAGTCTTATTTCAACTGTTCCTCTAGTACCTAAATCACCTTTTGTAAGGTCAACGATACCACATGAATGCCCTAAGGAACTTTGATAAGCCAAGGTACCACCTGCACTAATTTCAACATCATCTGGATGAGCACCGAAAGCCAATATATCTAACTTCATCACCTATAAATTTTCAACAAAAGTCATAAAAAAACCCCGATAAATATCGGGGTTCTTAATTACTTATAGAAAAGACTTATTAGTTTTTCTTGTAGTCGAATTCAATAATTCCAGTGTTACCACAGTTACAAGTATTGTCAGCTGGATCTACTTTAGTAACCTTGATTACTGCATAGTCTGAACCACCTCTTAAAAGAGCAACGTAGATATCACCAGGAACAGGATCAACAACAGAAGAAGAAGATGTTCCACCATTGTAAGCAGCCATTGCAGATTCTACAGTAGCATTGTCATAATCAAAACCAGTAACTTTTACGAAAGTAGTGTTGTTACCAGTTCCAGACATCCAGCTACCAGTAAATGGATCACCAGCAGCATCAGTATTGATCATATCCTTATCGGCATCAGATCCAGAAGCAGCAACTGAAGCTCCACTTACTAAATCATAGGCACCATGCTCAGAACCTTCGATATGGAAAAATGCTCCCATTACTTCTGTTGCTAATGGAGTAGTAGCACTCTGTACATCAACAGTAATACTTGCTGAAGCGGATTTTCCATCCTTATCAGTAACCGTAAATGTCCAAGTTGTGATACCAATATTAGCACCAGACTGAAGAGCAATTTTATCGATATACTGATCATCATCACTATTGGAAATAGAATATGGGAAATCATTTCCTGCAACACTCTGTGGAATTGGATTTACAACATTCACTCCTTGTACAGAAATAGCAAAAGTTTTAAGCTCTGCTCCAGAACCTTCTTTTCTTGCATTCCAAGATAATTCAATATCAGTATTAGGAGCTACAGTTACTGTTCCTGTAGAACCACTAATAGCTTCAGAAACAGATAAAACTGGATTTGGTGCATCTTCATCTTCCTCACAAGATGTAGTAAATAGGAATGTTGCGCCAATTAAACCTAGAGCAAACAACTTTAATTTTTTCATTTCAAATGAATTTTTATAATTAATTTTTTACTTTATTAAGAAAGAATTTCAAGCCTGTTTGGCAATATGCAAAACAAATGATCATTCTTTCAGCGGGCAAAATTAAGGAATTTCAAATTGAATTGATGAAATTCATCTATAATTAA